>CANFXC010000001.1 GCA_947450765.1 Comamonadaceae bacterium
CACCAGAAACGAAAAAGCCTGCAACTTTCGTTGCAGGCTTTACGTTTGGTGCGGCTGGCAGGAATTGAACCCACGACCCCTTGGTTCGTAGCCAAGTACTCTATCCAACTGAGCTACAGCCGCTAAGCCTCGTATTCTAGCCTAAATAATGCGCTATCCGAGAGAATTGAACAAATCAAACGCAAACCCTGCATCGAAGAAGCTTCCAGACATAGACGCCTTTATATTGCCAATAGAAGAAAAACCATCTTCCATCAAGTGACAATCGAGTGCAATAGCCCGTCACTATAATTTCAGCCAAATCAAGCAGTGGTCAGGTCTCTGAAGTACGGCCGTTCTTGCAACTCAGAACTTTTCAGATGAAAAAACTGGTCTTATGTGCCGACGATTTTGCATTGCATGGCCCTGCCTCGAAGGGCATTGCGAGGCTTGCGCAAAAAGGCTGCATCACCGCGACCAGTGTCATGGTCTTGTCCCCGCGCTGGCCCTCGGATGTCAGCTTGATCGAGCCCCTCAGAGGGCATATCGACGTTGGGCTGCACTTGGACTGGACCAGCGAATTTGCAGTCAGCGCCGGCCACGGCATGCGTCTGTCGCGGACCATGTTGTCAGCTTGCTTGAGGCAAATCAAGCCCGCACAGGCCATGCCAGTGATTGATCGCCAGCTGAATGACTTTGAGAAAGTCTGGCAAGCGCCACCCGACTTCGTCGATGGGCACCAGCATGTGCAGCAATTTCAGGGCATACGCGAAGCGTTGGTCCAGGCACTTGCCGAGCGCTATGGCAGCGCCAGCACACGGCCCTATCTGCGAATTTCCAAGTTACCCGCATTGCAAGCTGACTTCAAGGCCCGCGTTATTGCAGCGATGGGGGCCGAATCGCTGCGCCGCCTGGCGGGCGTGAGCGGCGTACCTTGCGCCCCGGCTTTGTCCGGTGTTTATGACTTCAGCGACAGACCTCTCAGCTACGGCCAACGGATGAGCGGCTGGCTGAGAACCAGCCCAGAAGGATCCATAGTGATGTGCCACCCCGCAGAAGGCGTGGACGACCATGACGAGATTGGTCGCGCCCGGCTGAACGAATACCACTACCTGGCTGGCGCCGAATTTCAGAAACAACTCAAAGCACGCGGCATCCAACTGGTTCGCGGTTCACGCCTGTACGAAAAATAAATCACGTGGAAAAACCAACCGCATCTTCGACTTCTCTGGCCGCCTCACACGCCGCATCGACGTCCTGGTTTCTGCTTGCCGTGCTGTGGTGCGTTTTGCTGCTACTGGCAGCTTGGCGTCCTTTGGCGCTACCCGATGAAGGTCGCTACGCCGAGGTTGGCCGCTGGATGCTGGTCTCCGGCGATTGGCTCACGCCACGCCTGAACGGCATTCCTTTTTTTCACAAGCCGCCGCTACTCTACTGGCTTGAAGCCATATCCATGGGCATCTTCGGCGTTCATGCTTGGGCTGCGCGGTTGGTGCCGGCACTGCATGCCGGCTTGATGTTGACCACCCTGTATATCGCTTCACGAAACATCGGCGATGAACTCTTGGCGCGACGTGCCACGTTGATGCTCGGAACCAGCTTGTCATTTTTGATCGGCGGGCAATACATCAACCACGACATGTTGGTAGCCTGCTGGATCGGTGTCGCCATCTGGTCGTTTGCTGCGGCATTCATGCAGGGCGAACGGCCCGACGTGCGCTTGGCGCTGATCGGTTTTGCGGCCTGCGCCTTGGGCGTCCTCAGCAAAGGCATGATCGGCTTTGCTCTGCCCGGCTTGGTCTTGTTGATCTGGCTGTTCTGGACGCGTCAACTGCGCAAGATCCCGCGACTACCTTGGCTGCGCGGACTGACGGTGTTTGGCGTGCTGGCGCTGCCGTGGTTTGTGCTGGTACATCAACAATTCCCAGACGTACTGAACTATATGTTCGGCACGCAGCAGTTCAGTCGCTTCACTGGGACAACATTCAACAACGGCAGAGCTTGGTGGTTTTACCTCTTGTGCTTGTTACTGCTGCTGTTTCCTTGGGTCTTATTTGTTCGCCCAACGCGCTTTGCAGCGCTAGAGGCCCGTGAGAAAGCCTGGCTTTCTTTGCTGTGGATTTGGACAATAGCCATCGTCGGATTTTTCTCCATTCCAACCTCTAAGATCATCGGTTATGTGTTGCCGGTCATGCCTGCGTTGGCCTTGCTATCAGCCATCGGCTACGGTGAATGGTTAAAAAACAAACCGCACATCAGCCGCCGATTGCTGCCCAGCTTGGCGTTGTTGGCCACGCTCACGGCGGTGGGTGCGACAGTGGTTGCCGGGCACTTCAGCCAGAAGCAAACGAGCGCCGACGTGGCCCAGACCTTGGCCTGCGAAGCGTCCCCGCAAGACAGGGTCTATGCGCTGGACGGATTTCCGTACGACTTGCCGTTTTATACCGGTGCGACAAAACCCATGATCATCATTCAGGACTGGGATAAAGTCCGCCGCAGCGCAGGCGACAACTGGCAGCGCGAACTCTTCGAAGGTGCCCATTTCGATGCGACAGCTGGCAGCATCTTGCAAGGGTCAGAGGTGCTGGCAGCAGCGAGCCAAGGCGCCGGCAACTGGTTGCTGTTGCCAAGTGCCACGCCAAGCCAAGGTCGCCCTCCGGGCTGGACGTCCGTGCAGGAAGGCCTCAACTGGGCGCTACTACGCTCAGCGGGCAAAAGCCCAGAAGCGGCTCAACAAAAAGGTTTGGCCGGCTGCAAGCACTAAGGCCAACAACAGGGCCGGCATGTCTGACCAGCCAAAACCACGCAGCATCAGCATGAAGATCAGCTCATTGCAGACAAAACCGGCCACAGCAGTCACAGAGAAGCGTCGCAGACTTTGCAGTAAGGTGATCGTCGTATCCTGAAAACTCAGGCGACGATGCCCGACAAAGCTGACGCAAAAAGCGACCGCAAAACCAACGGCATTGGCCAGCTCTGGCAGCATCAGGGCCTTGGTCAAAGCAAACACCAGTACATGCGTCAGTGCCGCACTGGCACCCACCAACAAGAACCACACACCGACAAGACGCGACGCCATAAGCCGGCTTTAGAGCAAGGGCGCGTCGGTCTGCTGAGTGCGTTGCACTGGCAGACCGGCACCGTCACGTTGGCGCACCAGAAAGGTCGGCCGCTGTTTCACCTCTTCATAAATGCGCCCGACATATTCGGCCACGATGCCAAGGCCCAACATTTGAACGCCGCTCAAAAACATCGTGCTCACCATGATGGTGGCGTAGCCTGGCACCTCAATACCCCAAGCGAAATAATCAATCGTTATCCAAAAACCGTAAGCAATAGACAACACAGCCATCGCCAGCCCCAGCAAAGCTAACAAGCGCAAGGGCGCAATTGAAAATGCGGTGAAGCCGGTCAAGGCCAATTTCACGGACCCTATCAGCCCGAAATTACTCTTTCCTTCTTGACGCAACAATGGTTCGTAGTCAATCGCTATGCTCGGAAAACCAACCCATGCATACAAACCCTTCATGAAACGATTGCGCTCAGGCAAGGCATTCAGCGCACTCACCACCGCGCGGTCCATCAGCCGAAAATCTCCGGCATGGGCTGGAATCTGCACGCGATTGCCGAAGTTCACCAGTTCATAAAACAAGCCGGTGAGATGACGCTGCAAAGGTGACTGATCAAGGCGCGAGCGCCGTACAGCGTAAACCACATCCATGCCGTTCTGCCACTGCACCAGCATCTCAGGCAACAGCGACACCGGATGCTGACCATCGGCATCCATCAATACAACCACATCACCCCGCGCAGCTTGCAAACCAGCCGTCAAGGCAGATTCCTTGCCGAAATTTCGTGACAACTCCAAGACCACAACCTCAGGGTGAATCTCGCTCAAACGGCGTGCAACCTTCAGCGTGTTGTCACGACTGCCATCGTCAATAATGATCAGTTCAATGGCCGTGAAAAGTCCGTGCAAGGCCTTCAAAATGTCGGGGACAACATTGGGTAGATTGCCAGCCTCATTGAAGGCGGGCAACACGCAGGAAACAGTGGGTTGTCGTAGTTGTCGAAAAGTCATAGGTCGATATCATGCCAAATAAATTTATCGTCATTGAATAAATCTGTTGAGACTCGTCAGATCGTGCCACCTAACCCAAACAGCGCTGGGAGCATCTGCATTAAATTTGCATGAACACCGATGCAGGATCGGTATAGCCGGCATAGCGCGCTATCAGCGCTATCAGCGCTATCGCTGAAAGAATCGATGCTACATTGAACGATTGAATAGATTTGAAGGATTTATGAAGAAAATTATTCTGTTATTACTATTAACGATTACTTTCGCGTCTAGTGCGTTTGCCGACAGAGATCGCGGTGAGCGCAGGGATGAATTCGACCGTCGTCCTCATCCGGACGCTCGTTGGAACAACGATGCCGGCTGGTTGTTACCGGCGATCATTGGTGGTGCATTGGTCTATGGCGCGATCAACAGCCAACCACGACCGCCCGTCATTTTGCAACAACAGCCACAACAACAGTATTACCCTGTCGAGCCCAGCAGACCCCAACAAGCGCCTATGGGCTTTCACTGGGAGCAAATCTTAGATGCCAACTGCAACTGCTATCGCGTCGTCATGGTCAGGAACTGACAGGCTGCCTGCTAGCGCAATGTCAATCTAGGTGAGAGGCCCTACCAAAGAAAAAGCGACTGTCTTTTGAACAGTCGCTTTTATAAGTGGTAGGGCGTGAGTGACTTGAACACTCGACCAAAGGATTCTGGTTTGTGTAGCTTTCACTACTCCCTGGACTATGCCTTCATCGTAGCTTTCGCCTTAGACGGGCGCCGTCTAGTCTCTACACCTTCAAAGTGATTTCTCACTGAGCTTGGCTCGGCATTGGCGTATGCATGACTGCACTTAGCTTTCACCGAATTTGACGCCATTCACACGAAGAGTTTCCTACCTCGGTGCACAATTTTCATGAGTCCTCTGCTCTAACCAACTGAGCTAACGCCCCATACCAAGATGGATTGTAAGGGACAGACGCAGGCAGGACGCTTAAGTCCAACTCTCCAGTTGCCAACGGAAGTGGTCTTCGCGACCGACCCAGCCGCCTCTTCTGCCCGATAGTCTGAATTCACCGTTTGTTTCTCTTGCCACCCAACGACCCATCTCGGGGGCGAGCCAAAGTGTTTCGCGTCGCACAGTTTCAAGTCTGCTGAAGTCATGATGGTTCAACCGTATGAACTTTTCAATACGCACCGTTTCAAAAGTTCCACTTGGAAGCTGAACCTTTTCCCACCCCGTCACCGTTGTTTTTGCACTGATCCAATAGCGAAACGACGACGTCCCAGATTGATAATATGTATAGTTCGCCTGAGCGTTGCCGACTGAAAAATTATCCAACCACAAAGGCATGGGCGCTTCGTAAGTTTGCAACAAATCCCAATACGGATCTTGTTTAACTTGGCCCCACACAGGCTGAAACTCATCACCCAAATCCAGATTTTTCTGTGACCGCCGGCTGATCAGAATGCCGTTAGCCACGCTGACAACTTCTTCTTTGACGGTGTCAAGCCGTTGGCTGTTATAGAAGTTGAATTGGCTGTAGGTCCAACTTTGTCCAATCGCTGGCTTTCGGACCGACCCGGCTGGTCCACCGCTGGTCAAGCTGGATGTTGCCAGCGGCGGAAGGTATTGAATCGCGCAGCCCGTGGGAAGCGCCAACAGCGCAAGCAGTGATCTACGTTTAAAGATGTCCATACGTCCCCCTAAACGGTCAGCTCACACCGACATACCGCTTAGCTATCCCAGTCACCACCACCCACGTCTGCGCAGCCGCCATCATCCCAAGAGCCGTTGTCCGTGACGCCAAAATTTTGGCCCCCCATGTTGCTGTTGTTGTCGGCAATCGGTTCGTAGTTGTTGCTGTTGTTATTGGCCAGACGGGACGATGTATCGTGACTGGCTTCGTTATTACCCATCAGACTTTTGCCGATAGCTTGGGCGGCCATCATGCCCGCTCCCACCGCCAAACCTGTGGCTAAACCACCGGCAATATTGCTACCCAGTCCGCTGGCAGGCGGCTGACCGTAGACGGGAGCAGCAGGCGCGCCACCCATGCCAAATGTTTGTGGACCACTCAAACCGCCAGACGTCGGCGCCGCGTTGCCCATCGGTGTCTGATTGGCCTGATTGGCATAAGGGGGTTGCGGATGGAACTCGACGGCAGAATCTTTACGGCGAAACATGAAGTAACCGATCAGCATCACGCCACCAGCCAACAACAAAGGCATGCCCCAAGAAAAAGTGGATGCGGACGCAGCCGGAATGACTGAGTTGCTGAAGTGGCCGGACGCTGAATTTCCACTTCCATTACCGCCATTATTTCCTGACGCCTGCTGAACAGGCCGGGCCGAAATCTTGGCCCGCAAGCTCTGGACCGCTTCCGCCTTGGCAAATGGCAAGCCGGGTGCCAGCTTTTCTGCGGTGGCTAGCATGTCGCTGGCACGCCCGTTCAGACCCTGCTTAGCAAACAGCTCCGCCTGTACAAAGTGCGCTTTAGCACTGTTCGGGTGAGCCACCAGAACTTGCTGAATCATGGTCTGCGCCTGGTCCATCTTTCCTGATTGGGCAGCCTCGTAGACCTGATTCAAGGTCGGTTCTGACTGGGCGAAAGCCAAGCCGAAGCTCAGCATGGCGGCAATGGCAAACCACTTGCCTAAGCGTTGCGTGAAAGCATTGAACATGACATGACCTTTGAAGAGTTGAAACCAGACCGTTGCAAGGTGGAGGCATTCAAAGCCGATGCAAGACCTCCTAGAAGCCGAATTCTATTTGCTATGGCTCAGAGCCGTGCTGACTAATTTAGACGTGATATCGACGATTTGAATCATTTTTTCGTAAGGCATGCGCATCGGGCCGATGACGCCCAGCGTACCGACGACTTGACCATCAACCTCATAAGGCGCGGTCACCACGGACAGCTCTTGGTAGGGGATGACTTGGCTCTCGCCGCCAATGTAAATACGCACGCCTTCGGCTCGGCTGGAAACATCCAGCAGCCGCATGAGTTGCGCTTTTTGCTCAAACAAGTCAAACAGTTTGCGCAGGCTGCTCATGTCGCCAGAAAAGTCACTGACAGCCAGCAGGTTGCGCTCACCCGAGACCACCACCTCTTCGCTGGACTCGATCACTTCAGCGCTGACTTTGACGGCAGCCTGCATCAGGCTGGCAATTTCGCCACGCAGGGCTTCGACCTCATTTTTAAGCCGCTCGCGCACGACTTCCATGGCCATGCCGGCGTAGTGCGAATTCAAAAAATTGGCGGCTTCAATCAGCTGGCTTTGCGAAAAATCGGTTTCCGTGAAGATCACGCGGTTTTGCACATCGCCGTCGGGCGACACGATGATCACCAACACCCGCCGGTCTGAGAGCCGAAGGAATTCAATGTGCCGAAACACCGACGTGCGCTTGGGCGCCATCACCACGCCAACGAACTGCGACAGGTTGGAAAGCATGTGGGCGGCGTTGGTCAGTACTTTTTGCGGCTGGTCCGGCGCCAACTGATGGCCACCCATCAAGCCCGAGCCAAGCGGCCCCGGTTGCAGCGTGAGCATGGTGTCGACAAACAGCCGGTAACCTCTGGCCGTGGGCACCCGACCTGCGGAAGTGTGCGGGCTGATGATCAGCCCTTGCTCTTCCAAGTCACTCATCACGTTGCGGATAGTGGCGGGCGAGAGTTCCACTCCCGACGCCTTGGACAGCGTGCGCGAGCCCACCGGCTGGCCGTCGGCAATGTAGCGCTCAACCAGCGCCTTCAGCAATAACTTCGCACGATCATCAAGCATGCTGGCGATTCTACGGAGCCAAGCTGTCCGGTTGTGATGTAATTTAAAAATGAAGTCAAAATTTCGCCACGTTGCCCTGATTGGCAAGTACCACGCCCAAGGCTCGCGGTCGGCGCTTGAAGGCATCGCGCAGTATTTGGGCGCGCAGGGTTGCGAGGTGGCGATTGAAGAAGACACCGCCAGCAACGCCGGCATCACCAGCTATCCCATCCTCAATGTCGCGCAAATTGGCGCTCAATGCGACTTGGGCTTGGTGGTCGGCGGCGACGGCACCATGCTCGGGATTGGTCGGCTACTGGCGCAGTTTGGCGTGCCCTTGGTCGGCATCAACCAAGGCCGGCTGGGATTCATCACCGACATCGCTTTTGAGGAATACCAAACCACGCTGGCGCCCATTTTGCAGGGCCATTACGACGAAGACCCACGCTGGATGATGCAGGCCAAAGTTGTGCGCGACGGGCACTGTGTCTTCAATGCCACCGCCATGAACGACGTGGTGGTGAACCGCGGTGCCTCGGCCGGCATGGTGGAGTTGCGCGTTGAAGTCGACGGCCGCTTTGTGGCCAACCAGCGCGCTGACGGTTTGATCATCGCGTCCCCCACCGGTTCCACGGCTTACTCTTTATCGGCGGGTGGGCCTTTGCTACACCCGTCGATTGGCGGCTGGATTTTGGTGCCCATCGCGCCACACAACTTGTCGAACCGACCCATCGTGTTGTCAGACCAAGGCGAAGTGGCCGTTGAAATTGTGGCCGGCCGCGACGCCAGCGCCAACTTCGACATGCAAACCCTGACCAGCCTGTTGCATGGCGACCGCATCATCGTTCGGCGCTCTGAGCATCAGGTGCGCTTTTTGCACCCGGTCGGCTGGAGCTACTTTGACACCTTGCGCAAAAAACTGCACTGGAATGAAGGCCTCGCCTGAGCCATGAGCCTGAAACGCATTTACCTCCGGGACTTTGTCATCGTTCGCGAGCTGGAGCTCGAACTCGCCAGCGGCTTCACCGTGCTCACGGGTGAAACCGGCGCCGGCAAGTCGATCTTGATTGACGCCTTACAACTCGCACTGGGTGCCCGCGCAGACGCCGCCGTGGTGCGGGAAGGTGCTGAGCGCTGTGAGATCAGCGTGACCTTCAACTGCACTGCGCAACTGCTGACGTGGCTTGAGGACAAAGGTCTGCCAATTGAAGATGACTTGTTACTACGGCGCACGATTGACGTGCAGGGCAAGAGCCGCGCATGGATCAATGGCAGCCCGGCTACCGCAACGCAACTCAAAGAAATTGCCGACCAGCTGGTCGACATCCACGGCCAGCACGCATGGCAAAGCCTAACCCGGCCCGATTCAGTCCGCGGCCTGCTGGACGCCTACGCGGGCGTCTCGCTGAACAAACTAAACCCCTGTTGGCAAGCTTGGCGCGCCGCCAAAAAAACACTCGACGAAGCCCGCAGCGCACAAGACAGCCTGCAACGCGAACAAGAGCGGCTGGCCTGGCAAATTGGCGAGCTGGACAAACTGGCGCCGGCTGCCGACGAGTGGGATGAGCTCAACACGCAGCACAGCCGCCTGTCAAACGCGCAGGCCTTGCGAGACGCCGTTGAATCAGCGCTAAATGCCTTGCAAGATGCCGATGACAACGCGACCAGCCAGCTGGGCCGGGCTATTTCGGCATTGCAAGCGCAAGCGCACATTGAGCCGCAATTTTCCGGCCCACTGGAAGTTCTGCAGAGCGCCTTGGCACAAGCTGAAGACGCCGTGCATTCCCTGAATGGCTACGCCCGACATTCCGAATTAGAGCCGCAGCGCCTCAATGAGTTAGATGAACGACTCGCCAGTTGGGTCAGCTTGGCGCGCCGCTACAAACGCCCGCCCGCCGAGTTGCCCGAATTACTGGTCAGCTGGCGGCAAGAACTGAAAAAGCTGGACGCAGCCACCGATTTGGCGGCATTGGAGCGAGCTGTCAGCAGCGCTCAATCAGCGTATCTGGCGGAGGCTAAGACCATCACCGTTGCGCGCACCAAAGCTGCGCCGGCGCTGGGCAAAGCCATCACCGCCGCCATGCAAGGTTTGGGCATGCAGGGCGGCCAATTTCAAGTCACGCTCAACAAGCTGGAGCAAGCTGCAGCGCACGGTCTGGAGCAAGCCGAATTTTTAGTTGCGGGCCACAGTGGCAGCACGCCAAGACCGGTAGGCAAAGTGGCTTCGGGCGGTGAGCTGTCGCGCATCGCGCTGGCCATTGCTGTGACCACCAGTCAACTCGGCCAAGCAGAAACACTGATTTTTGACGAGGTGGATTCTGGCGTCGGCGGTGCAGTCGCCGAAACGGTTGGCAGGCTCATGAAGCAACTCGGCAAAGACAGGCAAGTGATGGCTGTGACCCACCTGCCGCAAGTCGCCGCCTGTGCCGACCAGCATTTGGTCGTGGCCAAACGCAGCGATAAAACTGGTACCGCCAGCACCGTGAGTGCTGTCGACAGCGAGCAACGTATCGCCGAAATCGCCCGCATGCTGGGCGGCGAAAAACTCTCCGGCACCACACTGGCGCACGCCAAAGAAATGCTCGGCCAATGAACGCCAACATGAGGCCCGAAGCAAGCAACCCTGATAGCAAGGCGCAAGCCATGGAAATGGTGCTGATCACCGGCATGTCTGGCTCCGGCAAATCTGTCGCACTGAACGCACTCGAAGACGCCGGCTACTACTGCGTCGACAACCTGCCGCCAGAATTGCTGAACAGCTTTGTCGAGCTTGAGCTGAAGCATGGCGCGAGCCGAGTGGCGATCGCCATGGACGTTCGCAGCGCCGCCTCGCTGCCACAAGTGCCGCAGCAGCTGCGTGCGCTGCGCGAGCAAGGCATTGCCGTCAAATCTATTTTTCTGGATGCCAGCACCGACACGCTGGTACGCCGGTTTTCAGAGACGCGGCGCATGCATCCGCTGTCACGCGTCGGCGTTGCGGACCAGCACCGAGCGCTGGTCGAGGCGATTGAACTCGAACGCGAATTGCTGGGTGACATGCGTGAACAAGCGCTGGTGCTGGACACCAGCATCATCCGTTCGTCGCAGCTGCAGGCTTATGTCAAGACGCTGATTTCAGCGCCGGCAGACCGCCTCACGCTGGTGTTTGAATCCTTCGCCTTCAAACGCGGCGTGCCGCTGGACGCAGACTTTGTCTTTGACGTCCGGATGCTGCCGAATCCGCATTACGAAAGCGAGTTGCGCGACCTCACGGGCCGCGATCAGCCAGTGGCCGACTACCTTTTGTTGCACGCTGAAGTAGCTGAAATGTTCACCAGCATTGAGCAGTTCATCCAACGCTGGTTGCAAGCGCTGGTGCGCGACCACCGGAGCTATGTCACGGTGGCCATTGGCTGCACGGGTGGCCAACACCGGTCGGTCTACTTGGTGGAAGCGCTGACGCTGGCGTTCAGTCAGCAATGGCAAACACTCAAGCGACACCGCGAACTCGACGCCTTGCGTTAGCCGATAGTCTTCAGCGCCAAGCCGCCCACAGCAGCGACAGGCCCGAAAAAAGCATCAGCGCATCCAGAATCCAGGCAAACGCGCTGGGATGTAGCCGCAGCACCATCACTTTCCCTGCGTAGGTTCCCAGCATCAAAGATGCGCCTACGATCAGGCCCTGCAACAGGGTACTGAAAGGCATCGCGCCCAGCTGCCAAAAAGTCGCCACTTTGCTGACGTAAAGCGCCAAGGAACTGGCTGCCTCGGTCGACAGAAAGGCACCTCCGGTCAGGCCATAGGAGGTAAAAACGGGGACGCTGAGCGGCCCCGTTGAAAGTACAAGGCCGGTGAGGAAACCAATAAAAGCCCCCGCAACTGAAACCGCCCATAAGTTCAAGCGTCGACCGCTACGGACATGCCAGCGTCTGATAGGAATCATGGCCAAGAAGAACAAGCCAAGCACCGCCTCGATGGCACTGGGCGGCAAGGCGAGTAGCGTGCGCGCGCCGAGGGCTGCAGCTGGAACGCCGGGGACCGTATAGGCCGCAACCGCTTTCCAATCGACGAGCCGCCACCAAGCGGCCACGCGCGCCATGTTGCCCATGACGGCGGCGACGGCCATGATGGGCACGGCCTGTTTGGGTCCATAGGTGTAAACAAGAACAGGCAGCAACATCAAGGACGACCCCGTCCCGACGATGCCGCTCAGGCAACCCGCGGCAAGCCCAACGGCCAATACAAAAAGATAGGACATCATCTCATCGGAGGCATTCACTCGTGCCGGATGTTTACAGAGGACGTCCGGTTGCAGCGCCAGCTTCAAGCAGTTTTCGCACTGGCGCTGGCAACCCAAGTGCCGGCCAAGCAGACGGGTCAAACCAAGCACCTCCGCGATCTTGTGTAGTCAGTTCATCGGCCAGTGTCTGGCGTGCAGTCAGCTGGCTGACGAACGGTTTCAGGTGCAAATCCTTGTGCGTCAGCACATGCACAAAAGGCGTTTGCGGCAACAGTTTGGCACGTGCAGCCGCGGGCACGGCATCGCTCAAGGCCTCTTCACTGTCAAACACCGGCAAGCAGTACAAGCCGCCCCAAATGCCGCGCGTCGGACGTCGCTCTAACCACACAGCACCATCGGTGCGCTGCGCCCACAGCAGCCACAACGCGTGCGAGCTGCGTTTGAGTTTTCGCGTCTTGACTGGGTAACTTTCGGGCCGGCCTTCGCGGTGCGCAGCGCACAAGCTTTGCACTGGGCAAGTCAGGCATTGAGGTTGCCGCGTGGAACAGACCGACGCGCCTAAGTCCATCACGCCCTGCGTGTATGCCGGCATGTGCTCGGCTGGCGGCAGCAACTCACCCGCCAAGTCCCACAGAGTGCGTTCGGCAGACGCTTGAGCCAGATCAGCCGAGTACGCCAGCAAGCGCGTCAGCACGCGTTTGACATTGCCGTCCAAAATAGCCACGCGTTCGCTGAAACAAAACGAGGCAACAGCCGCAGCGGTCGATCGGCCGATGCCGGGCAAGGTTTGCAGCGTCAACGCTGACGCCGGAAAAATACCCCCGTGCTCGCTTACCACTTGCTGTGCGCAACGGTGCAAATTACGTGCGCGGCTGTAATAACCCAAGCCGCTCCAGAACCCCAGCACCTCGTCAAGCTCGGCTGCAGCCAAGGTGAGGACGTCTGGAAAGCGCTGCAAAAACCGCTCGTAATAGTCAAGCACCGTGCTCACTTGCGTTTGCTGCAACATGATTTCAGACAACCAGACGCGGTAAGGATCGCGCGTGTTTTGCCAAGGCAGGCTGCTGCGCCCGTGCTGCTTTTGCCAGGCCACTAAATCAGTGGCGAAGCGCAGCGGCAAAGCACGAGGTGGTGTTGCAGCCGAAGGTTCGGCGGAAAGTGTTTTGGTCATGTGCAAGGAATCAGAGGGTTCAGGGTTTTTGGCAGTTGGCGCAAAAAAAGGTGGAGCGCTGCCCTTGCACGATGCGGCGGATGAGCGCTTCGCAGCGCCTGCAGGGCAAGCCCGCTCGGTCGTAAACCATGGCCTCCAACTGGAAGTGGCCTTGCTCACCGTGTGCATTTGAAAAATCACGCAACGTGCTGCCACCTTTGGCAACAGCGTCAGCCAGCACCTGCCGGATAGCGGTGTGCAACAACGCGGCGCGCGGTTTGCTGATGTTGGCCGCCCGGACTGTGGGCCGGATACCCGCCAAAAACAAGGCTTCAGATGCATAAATATTGCCCACACCCACTACGATCTCGCCACCTAGCAGCACTTGTTTGATGGCCGTTTGACGGGCCTTGAGTGCGAGATGAAACGCGGTGAAATCAAACCCGTCGCCGAGAGGCTCCACACCCAAGTGCCCCAACAGCTTTTGCGCTAGCGGGTCTGACTCACTGGGCGCATAAACCACCGCCCCAAAGCGGCGTGGATCGTTCAAACGCAAGGTACCCAGTGTGGTTTGCATCTCAAAATGGTCGTGCTTGCCGAGCGCCGGCAAATGCTCTGCGAAGACCACGCTGCCCGACATGCCCAGATGTACCAGCAGCAAGCCGTTGCTAAGGTCAAGTAACAGATATTTACCGCGCCGGCGCACCTGTAATACCTGACGCCCGCACAAACTCTCCGGAGAACAACCCAGCGCCCAACGCAAGGGCTTACCCATCGTTATAGAGACGATCGTTGCCCCTGCAATGCGATCGGCAAAGCTCAGGCGGGTGACTTCAACTTCGGGGAGTTCTGGCATGGTCATCAATTATCATGGCTTGATGAAACAACTTCTTTGCACTCTCGCTGGATTGTGGCTGGCGCTGGCACCGGCGGCAGGTCAAACAGCACCTGCCGCGCCGACATCGACGAAAAGCACGGCCACCAGCCCAGCAGCGACACTGCAAGAACATCAAGCCAAAGAAACCGAGAACCCGTCTTCGTCGCTGGATGCTCAACTCTTTTATCAGCTGCTGATTGGCGAAATCAGTGCCAATGCTGGCGAACCGGCACCGGCTGTTTCGTTGATTCTTGACGCGGCCCAAAAAACCAACGATTCCCAGCTCTACCAGCGCGCGACCGAACTCGCCCTGCAGTCGCGCTCAGGCGAGGCCGCTCTGCAAGCAGCACGTGCTTGGAAGCAGGCGCACCCTACCTCGATCGAGGCCAGTCGCTACATGCTGCAAATTTTGCTGGCATTGAACCGCGTGACAGAGTCTGTAGAACCACTCAAAGCGTTGGTCGAATTGACACCCATCATGGAGCGCCCTCAAACATTCGCCGCAGTGCCTCGTCTGTATGCCCGCGCTGGCGACAAAAAACTCGCTGCAACATTAGTGGAACAAGCTTTAGCGCCTTACTTCTCACAGCCTGGCACAGCCGCACCAGCCTGGTCGATGGCCGGACGGCTTCGACTGGCCGCAGGTGACATGGCCGGCGCCATGGAAGCAGCACGCCGCGGTCATGCGGCTGACGTTCAGGCGGAGGGGCCGATCCTCATCGCGCTCGACTTGATGGACCCGAAACGTCCGCAAGCCGAATCACTGGTCCGCCAATACTTCACCGGTGCGACGGCTGGTTCGCCCGAACTCCGCATGGCTTATGTGCGTAGTTTGCTCAGTGCCGAACGCTATACAAACGCATTGGCTCAAATCGAAATCCTGCTGAAGGAAAAACCTGATTTCGCCCAAGGCTGGTTGGTCTTGGGCTCACTGCAGTTGCAGGAGAATCAGGCCACAGTGGCCGAAACCTCACTGAAGCGTTACGTTGAATTGGCGGAGCAGCAAACCCCAAGCGATGAAAGCTCACGCGGCTTGGCCCAGGCTTTTTTTGCGCTCGCACAAATCGCCGAAAAGCGCAAAGACTTAGCCGGTGCTGAAACTTGGCTCAAGCGGATTGAAAATCCAGACATGCTCATGCAAGCCCAAATGCGCAGGGCCAGCCTGCTGGGCCAACAGGGTAAATTACAAGACGGACTTCAACTCATTCGCGACCTACCGGAACTCAAGGAAGGCGATGAGCGCAGTAAATTGCTGGCCCAGGTCGCACTGCTCAAAGAATTTAAGCAATACCTGCCAGCCTATGAGGTGGTGGCTCAAGCCATCACCCAATCCCCCACCGATATCGAGCTCATTTATGAGCAAGCCATGACCGCAGAAAAGCTCAACAGGCTTGACGCGATGGAGCAACTGCTACGCCGCGTGATCACCCTCAAACCCGACTACCATGCGGCGTACAACGCCCTTGGCTATTCGCTAGCCGATCGCAATCTGCGCTTGACCGAGGCCAAAGAACTAATACAAAAAGCAGTTGCTTTAGCCCCTACAGACCCGTTCATCAAGGACAGCTTGGGATGGGTCGAATTTCGATTGGGTAATCAACCGGAAGCCTTGCGTATTCTCGAAGCCGCCTTCAAGACCCGACCCGACCCTGAAATTGCGGCTCACTTGGGTGAAGTGCTTTGGAGCATGGGCCATCACGAACGTGCACAAGCGATTTGGAAAGAAGGCCGATCGCTGAACCCAGAAAACGAAACGCTGCTGGAAACGCTCAAGCGCCTGCGCGTCAAAATCTGACCGCATGCGATCAGCGCTTCTTTTGCTCAGCAGTCCCGCCACACTCGCGTCCAATACGACGCCGATACGGACGGTATTGCGTTCCGGATTTTTAGGGTTCGCAGCTGCGGGCCTGATGGTGCTTGGAGGCTGCGTTCAGATGCCGCGCATGCCTACTGACGCGGTCATGCCAGAAGTCTGGTCCGGGCGGCTGAGCCTTCAAGTGCAATCTGAGCCGCCTCAATCTTTTTCTGGCGGCTTTGAAATCAAAGGCAGCCCGAGTCAAGGAGAACTGATGCTGAACAGTCCACTCGGAAATACCGTGCTGGCGGCCAGATGGTCGCAGCAGCAAGCAACGCTCTACTCTGGCAGCGAAACGCGCCATTACACCTCTATTGACGCACTGATCGAGCAATCCACGGGGGCCGCACTGCCAATCGCAGCCCTGTTCGACTGGCTCGCCGGCAAAGACACCCAGTCGAACGGCTGGACGGCAGACCTCACACGCCAGCCAGAAGGTCGTATCCAAGCCCGCCGCATCGTTCCACTGCCCCAATCGGAACTGCGAATCGTGCTGGACGCGCCACGGCATTAAAGTATCTTGCGATGAGCCTGATGACATTTTCTGAATCCTCTCCACCCGCCGTTTACAGAGCCGCCCCGCTGAAGGCTATCTATGACGTACTGGCACCGGCCAAACTGAATTTATTTCTGCACATCACCGGACGCCGCCCTGACGGCTTCCACTTGCTGCAGTCTGTTTTCATGCTCATTGACTGGTGCGACACGCTGCATTTCGAGTTGCGTCACGACGGTATTATTTCGCGCACCGACTTGGGGTCAACATCACCTGACTTGCTGCCTGCAGAAGATCTGACCGTCCGTGCCGCTCGCGCCTTGCAAGCCGCCACCGGAACCTCACTCGGCGTGAACATCAGCCTTGAAAAACGCATTCCATCGCAGGCCGGCATGGGCGGTGGATCGTCAGACGCAGCGAGTTGCCTGCGCGCGCTGCAACGGCTCTGGGGGGTTCATTTGCCCCCAAAAGAAATACAGGCCATTGCCTTGACCTTGGGTGCCGATGTGCCGTTTTTCCTTGGTGCGGGCCATGCTTGGGTCGAGGGTATCGGCGAAGTACTGACGCCAATTCAATTGCCGCCAGCTCAATTTTTGGTGGTTAAACCACCTGTCGGACTCTCAACACCCGCAATTTTTGGCGCGTCGGAGCTAAAACGGGACACGCAAACTGCTACAATGCTAGGCTTCGCTGCAAATGACAACGGCCGTATTTACGGATTTGGCCGGAACGACTTGCAGCCGGTTGCCGAGAAGCTCTGTGCGCCGCTTGTTCAGTCTCTTGATTGGCTCGCAACACACGGACTACAAGGCAGAATGACCGGCTCTGGTAGTGCTGTTTTTGCGCAAATTTTGCAAGACTCGATGATTCCGTTAGCGCCAAGCGGCTGGATCGTTAAAAAATGCAAAAATTTAGAGGTTCATCCTCTAGCCGGTTGGTAGAATGCCGGTTTTAGGACAGGTTTTCTAGAAGCGATTAGTTAAGTTTATAGGTTGATTGCTGAAGTTAAGGGTTGCCGAAAGGCAGCCACATTTCAACAGTGGACCTGTGTAGGGGTGTCGCCAAGTTGGTTAAGGCACTGGATTTTGATTCCAGCATTCGCAGGTTCGACTCCTTCCACCCCTGCCAAATTTATGGGCCTTTGCCGCGGACTTTGAATCAAAGTCCGGGCATCGGCTTTTTGCTTAGTGTGTTCGATTGATGGTGAAATAGCACCGCGTGAACACTAAGCACCCAGTGTTTTAGTGCGTCTTCTGCCTCTTCATCGTTTCACTGCCAAACACCGCTGGACTCCACATGCTTCCGCACAACCCTGAATTCATGGTTTTTACTGGCAATGCCAATCCGGGCTTAGCCCAGGAAATTGCCCAGAACCTCGGTATTGCATTGGGTGCAGCCCATGTTGGACGATTCTCTGATGGTGAAGTCACCGTTGAGATACAACAAAACGTACGGGCCCGCGAAGTCTTTGTGGTGCAGTCAACCTGCGCACCCACCAACGACAACCTGATGGAACTGCTGATCATGGTCGACGCACTGAAGCGTGCCTCTGCCGAGCGCATTTCCGCTGTCATCCCCTACTTTGGTTACGCCCGTCAAGACCGCCGTCCGCGTTCAGCACGTGTGCCCATCACGGCCAAAGTGGTGGCCAATATGCTGCAAGCTGTCGGCGTCTCACGGGTTCTGACGATGGACTTGCACGCTGACCAGATTCAAGGATTCTTCGATATTCCTGTCGACAATATTTACGCCTCACCGGTCTTGTTGGGTGACCTGCGCCAGCAAAACTACAACGACCTGATGGTTGTCTCGCCAGACGTCGGCGGCGTGGTCCGCGCCCGTGCGCTGGCCAAGCAACTGGGTTGCGACATGGCCATCATTGACAAGCGCCGTCCGAAGGCCAATGTGTCTGAAGTCATGCACGTGATCGGTGATATTGATGGCCGCAACTGCGTCATCATGGACGACATGATTGACACCGCTGGCACCTTGCTCAAAGCCGCCGAAGTACTGAAAGAACGCGGTGCCAAAAAAGTTTACGCCTACTGCACGCACCCTATTTTTTCCGGCCCCGCCATCGACCGCATTGCAAAAAGTGATGCCCTCGACGAAGTCGTGGTGACCAACACCATCGCGCTGACTGACAGCGCCTTGGCCTGCAAAAAAATTCGCCAACTCTCTGTTGCACCGCTGATTGCCGAAACAATTCAGCGTATTGCCAAGGGTGAGTCGGTCATGAGTTTGTTCTCGGATCAAGACAACCTGTTCTGATCCAGGACAAAAAGTGGGCGGCCCTTTCAGCGGCCGTCTTTTACGTTACGAGGCGAGCTGGTCGCGGCCTGCCTCTTCAGGAGAAATAGTATGAAATTCACCGCTTTTGAGCGCGCATTGCAGGGTACGGGTGCGAGCCGCCGTCTCCGCATCACCGGCCGCACGCCCGGTATTGTTTATGGTGGCACTGGCGCTGCAACAATGATCGAGCTCGATCACAACGCACTCTTCCACGCCATCAAAAAAGAAGCTTTCCACGCATCTATCCTCGAGATGGAATTGGCCGGAAATGTCCACAAGGTTTTGCTGCGCAATTTGCAAATGCACCCTTTCAAACAGCAAATTCTGCACATTGACTTTCAGCGCGTTGAAGCTACGACCCGCATGACGATCAAAGTGCCAGTGCATTACAGCGGTGAAGAGAATTCTCCAGCTGTCAAAGCCGAAAACTGCTTGGTCAACCACGTTGTGACCGAGCTGACTGTTTCCTGCTTCCCAGCTGACATCCCTGAATTCATCGCCGTCGATTTGAGCGCGATGAAAAAAGGTTCGCCACTGCACGTCAAAGACATCACGCTGCCAAAAGGCGTGAAGTTTGTGGCCAAGGGCCAAGTCAACCCAGTGCTGGCTTCGGTCACGGCTATCGTTGAAGAAGCCCCGGCTGAAGAAGCACCAGCAGCTGATGCCAAAGACGCCAAAGGCGGCAAAGGCAAGCCTGCAGCCAAGCCAGCAGCCAAGAAGTAAACTCTTCACCGAGTCCTGCCTCACGGCTACGGCCCATATCCTCGCAAGAGGGTATGGGCCGTTTTCATGGAGCCTAGGCGCGTTACAGTCGTGCCAAGCACCATCCGCACACAGCATATCTATCACGACATGATCAAACTCTTTGTTGGCTTAGGCAACCCAGGTCCTGAATACGAAGCCACGCGGCACAACGCAGGTTTCTGGTGGATCGACGCTTTGGCGCGCGAACTGAAAGTCAGTCTTGTGCTCGTCAAAAGCTATCACGGCGTGGTGGCAAGAACAACTGTGAAAGGCCAGACGCTTTGGCTGCTGGAGCCGCGCACGTTCATGAACCTCTCTGGTAAATCAGTCGGCGCCCTCGCCCGCTTTTTCAAGATCAAGCCCGAGGAAATATTGGTCGCGCATGACGAACTCGACATCGTGCCGGGCCAACTCAAACTGAAGTTTGGTGGTAGCCATGCGGGGCACAACGGCCTGCGCGACATCCACGCGCAACTTGGCAGCGCAGACTATTGGCGCCTGCGCATCGGCGTCGGCCATCCGGGCGTCAAGTCAGAGGTCATCAACTGGGTGCTGCAAAAGCCGTCACAAGAGCATCGCTTTGCGATTGAAGAAGCTGTGACGCGCAGCTTGAAGGCGGTGCCGATGCTGATAGACGGCGAGATGGAAAAAGCCACCATGGTGATTCACACGCACGCGCTTGTTCGGCCAAAACCGCCGCGCAAGCCAGAAGCGGAAAAAACGGCTGCAGACAAGATGGCTGACAAAGCAGCCGACGAAGGCGTCAAAGAATAAGCGGAGAGATTAAGCCGTCAAGGCAGCGTCAGACCGATGCCGATACCGCTGCGGCCTCAGCCTGCAAACGCCGGTATTTTTCCCACAGCGACTCTTGGCTTTCAATGTGCTGCGGGTTGATCGGAATGCACGCCACAGGGCACACTTGCACGCACTGCGGTTCGTCAAAATGACCGACGCATTCGGTGCATTTGTGCGGGTCAATTTCGTAAATCTCAATGCCCATGAAAATCGCTTGATTTGGGCATTCGGGCTCACACACATCGCAGTTGATGCACTCGTCCGTGATGATCAGCGCCATGTTCAGCCGCCTTTCAGTGCCGCCGAATGAGCGACTTTGAGCGCAGTGGCCACCACCGGGTTGACCATCTGGCTGACGTCGCCACCCAACTTGCTGATCTCGCGCACCAGCGTGCTGCTGATGCACTGCAAAGGCGCGTCAGGCAACAAAAAAACCGTCTCGACGTTGGGCCGGAGTTTGCGGTTCATGGCGGCCATCTGGGCTTCGTAATCAAAGTCGGTCAAGTTGCGCACGCCACGCACTACCGCCGTGGCTTGTTGCTGCCCACAAAAATCCATGATGAGGCCGTCAAACGGCAGGACCTTGATGCGCTCTGGTTGGGCCATGCCCAGCACGGCCTGCTCCACCTGGCGCACGCGCTCAGCCAAGCTGAACAGCGTTTTCTTGTGGTGCGCCAC
This sequence comes from Comamonadaceae bacterium, assembly GCA_947450765.1. Classification (GTDB taxonomy): domain Bacteria; phylum Pseudomonadota; class Gammaproteobacteria; order Burkholderiales; family Burkholderiaceae_C; genus Polaromonas. Next base: position 20,917 of record CANFXC010000001.1, read on the forward strand.
GGCCACCGCGATGATCAATTGGTCAAACAACCCAGCGGCGCGGCGCACGACATCTTCGTGACCGAGCGTGAACGGGTCAAAAGTGCCGGAATAAACCGCAATCCGGGGCACGGTCTGAGGGGAAAACTGGGACGAAGTAGCCATATCCAGAATTATGCCCCCGGTGTCCAAGGCCTTGACGACGAGAGTGACATCAAGCCGTGAAGGCCCCTAAGCGCGCCAGCAAATGGAAATGCACCGCCCCAGCCTTGCTGCTGCGGTAAATCTCCAGCCCCAACGGGGTCAGCTCGTCGGCGGTCCAAGTGCGCGGTGCTTCAAGGTAGACCAGACCTTTGTCTGAAATCACCTCGGCAGCCGCCTTCAACGCTGGCTCAAACAAGATTGAATCGAATGGCGGATCGATGAAGACCAGCTGAATTGAACCGGGGCTTTGGCGCCTGAGCAAGCCGACGCCATCACCGCGCTCGACTCGCACTACATCGGCCTTCAGGCGTTCTTGCAAGGCCTTGAGCTTAAGCACCAACTGGGCATCCTGTTCGCACAAGACCACCTCCGCCGCACCGCGCGAAGCTGCTTCAAAACCGAGCACACCAGTACCGGCAAAAATATCCATGCAACGCCAGCCGGTCAGGTCTTGGCCCAGCCAGTTGAACAAGGTTTCCCGCACACGGTCTGGCGTCGGGCGCAGGCCGGGCTTGTCGGACACCGGCAGCTTGGTGCGCTTGTAAAGGCCGCCAATGATGCGGACCTCGCCTGGCAGCGGCTTGTTGTGGCGCGGGCCGGGCTTGCCCTTGGCTTTGCTTTGTGGCTTGGCCGCTGGCGCCGCTTTGGCCTGTTCGGAACGCGGCCTCATGCGCCGGCTCCCAGCACCACGGTGACCATGCGGTCTGGCTGCAGCTTGCGGGCAAATGCTGCCCTGATGTCGGCCGCAGTGATTTTTTCAACCTGGGCGGTCCAGGTGTCTAGGTAATTGAGTGGCAAGTTATTCCAGGCGATGTTGGCGACGTTGGTGATGAGTTTCGCATTGCTGTCAATGAGCAGCGGGAAGCCACCCATCAGGTTGTCCTTGGCGGCCTTGAGTTCGGCTTCGCTAGGACCTTCAGTGACGAATTTTGCCAGCACCTCGCGTGCGACTTGAACAGCCAGTGCGGCTTGGTCAGGTCGGGTCTGCAAACCGATGGTGAAAGCACCCGCGTGAAGGCCCGGCGAGAAGTAGCTGTAGACGCCGTACGTGAGGCCGCGTTTTTCACGCACTTCATGGGTCAGGCGCGACACAAAACCGCCGCCGCCAAGGGTGTAGTTGCCCACCGTGAGCGCAAAAAAATCAGGGTCTGAGCGTTTGTAGCCGGGCTGGCCGATCAAGACATGCGCCTGCGCCGATTCAAAGGCAATGTTTTCGGTGACAGGCGCGGTCAGCGCTGCCACTTCGGCCACTGGCGGCAAAGCTTCGCAACGCGCTGCATCGCTCTGCGGCAAACGTGCCAGCAAAGCTTTCACCAACACATCCGCTTGGGCCCGCGTGACGTCACCGACGACGCTGACTTTGGCCCGACACGGCTGGATAAAACGCGTGTAAAACTGACGCATATCGGCCACGGAGATGCGTGCCAGCGTCTCCTCAGTGACATCAAAACCATAGGGGTGATTGCCATACACTGCAGCCGCAAAAGCTTTGGCAGCCAGCGTGGCGGGGCGGGTATTGGCCTCGCGAATCGAAGCACCGATGCGCTCGCGTTCGCGCAGCCAGATCGCCTCTGGAAAAGCCGGCTCACCGATCTCGCGTGAAGCCAGCGCGACGGCTTTGGGCAAAAGATCAGGGTAGCTCAAAGTGCGCAGCGCAAAGCTCATGCGGTCTCTGCCCGAGCCAGCGGAAAAAGCAGCACCCAGATCAGCCCAAGCTTCGCTGAGTTGGTTTTCGTCCAATGCTGGTGAGCCGCTCTTTGCTGCAATGCCCTTCGCGCTCATGGCCGCGACCATGGTCGCCAAGCCAGCGTTGTCAGCCGGGTCACGACGGTCGCCGGCGTCAAAGTCAATCTGCACATCGAGCATCGGAATGCCGTGGCTTTCAACCAGATAAACCTTGGCACCGCTGGCTTGCGTCCAGTGCTGAATCGGCAAGGCAGCCAGCGCAGTCTGGCTCTGCAGCAACGCTGCCAGTCCGACGAAGACGGCCAAGACAACACGCGTCGCCGGGCCGCTGAATTTTGAAATCAACATGTTCACTCTTTCGATGTCGGGGTTCAGTGACGTGCGCCTGCAGCTGGCACGCGGGGTTTGCGGTTCGGGTCTAGCGGCTGCGGCACCAGCACCGCTTGCGTCATCTGGTCATCGCCAAAATAACGCGCAGCCACGGACTGCACTTCAGCGGCGCTGATGTTGCGCAACTGCGCCACCAAGCGGGCACTCGCGTCCAACGGCAAACCATTCAGCCAGTTGCTGCCCAGTTCACGGGCTTGGCTGAAGATGGCGTCCAGTTTGTAAATTTCGGACGCCACCCACTGCGTTTTGACACGGTTGAGTTCAGCCTCGTTGACGCCCTCAAGGGCGATCTTTGTGACCTGCTGGCGCAGCGCATCAATCACCTGCTGTGCAGTTTTTTCTTTGGCCGGCACGCCGTCCAGCGTAAAAACCTGCGGTCCACGGCCGAGCAAGCCGTTGTGCGCACCGGCACTGTCTGCCACGCGGCCTTCGCCCTGGGTCAATGCTCGGTCGAGGCGAGCGCCGCTGTAGCCATCGAGCACGGCCGACAACACCGTCAGCGCCAGCGCGTCTTGACTGGCGCTTGGCCCTGACGTGCCGGGGGACACATTGGTCAATCCACTGGCGTCCAGTTGCGGCACCTTGAACATCAGGCTGACATACGCTTGGCTGGCGCTGGCCTTGTGATCAAGGCGTCTGACGCCGGCTTGAACCGGTTCAAGGCGCGGTTTGCGCAACGGTGTGGCCCCACCGGGTATCACGCCGTAATATTTTTCGGCCAGCGCTTTGACCTGCGCGACATCCACGTCACCAGCGATGACCACAGCAGCATTGCTGGGCACATACCACTTGCGGTAAAAACTGCGCACATCATCCGGCGTCAGGGCGTCGAGGTCACTCATCCAACCGATGATGGGACGGCGGTACGGTGCGGCCGCGAAGGTGACTGCATTCGCGACTTCATAGAGTTGGGCGCGCGGCGAATCTTCAGTGCGCATCCGGCGCTCTTCTTTGACCACTTCAATTTCGCGCTTGAACTCGTCATCATCCCATTGCGTGTTGGCAAAACGGTCAGCTTCGAGTTGCATCACCTCTTCGAGCCGGTTGGCGGGAATCTGCTGGTGATAGGCCGTGGCGTCGCGGCTGGTGAAGGCGTTGTCGCGGCCGCCCAGAGCGGCGATGCGGCGAGAGAACTCCCCTGGTTTGAGGGTGGGCGTGCCTTTGAACATCATGTGCTCCAGCGCGTGCGCTACACCCGAGGTGCCGTCGACCTCGTCCATCGAACCAACACGCACCCACAGCATGTGCGCCACGGTCGGGGCGCGGTGGTCTGGCTTGACGATGAGCGTCAGGCCGTTGGCCAGCGTGAACTGTTGCGCTTGTTCTGCGGAGGCCGCAGGGCTGAGTGCATTGGCTGGCGTTGATGGATGGGTCGTCGACAGCGTGTCGGCTGAAGCACTGCTGAAGGCGCAAAAAGCCGACAAGGCGCTGACCGCGAGCATCACCCGCCATGCCAGCAGCGAAGGATCTGACTTGAGAGAAAGTAAGGGCATAGGCAGGCGGTGCATCATCATGGTTGGAACAAATTTACCTAGCTGAGTGTGTTTCATAGAATACCCTGACTCCAAAGACCACTCATGTTCAGCTTCTTCAAGAAAATCCTCAAGCCTTCTGCACCAGCCACCGAGCCAACGCCGGCACCGCCAACACCCGCAGCGCCAGTCAGCTTGCCTGCCAGCACCAGCCAGTCCGGCGGCCTCATTGGCAGCGCGCTGGTCACGCCCATCGACATTCCGGCCCCCGGCGCTGTCGCGCCAGAGCGGCAACGCTGGCTGAGCAAACTCTCCGACGGCCTGCGAAAGACCGGCAGCAGCATTTCAAGCGTCTTCACAGGCACACAAATCAACGAGGCGCTTTACGAAGACCTGGAGTCTGCTTTGTTGATGGCTGATGCCGGCGTGGGCGCAACGCAATACCTGCTGGACGACGTCAAGCGCCGCGTCAAAGAAGGTGGCGTGACGCACCCGATCGCGGTCAAGAACGTGCTAATCGAATCCATCACGCTGCTGCTCAAACCGCTTGAAAAGCCGCTGGTCATCGGCGAATTTTTGCCCACGGTGATCATGGTCGCCGGGGTCAATGGCGCAGGCAAGACAACCTCCATTGGCAAACTCACGCGGCATCTGGCTGAGCACGGCGCCTCTGTGCTGCTGGCCGCCGCCGACACCTTCCGGGCCGCGGCGCGTGAGCAGCTCACGGTCTGGGCCGACCGCAACACGGTCGAGATCATCAGTCAGGAAGGCGGCGACCCGGCGTCTGTGAGCTTTGACGCCGTCACTGCCGGCAAGGCGCGCGGCCGTGATGTGGTGCTGGTCGACACCGCCGGACGGCTGCCGACCCAGCTGCATTTGATGGAAGAGCTGAAAAAAATCAAGCGCACCATCGCCAAAGCCGGCACCGGAGCTGAGTCCATCGGCACGGCTAACGGCCCTGGCATTGGCATGCCGCCGCATGAAATCTTGCTGGTCATCGACGGCAACACCGGGCAAAACGCACTGTCGCAGGTCAAATCTTTCGACGAGGCCTTGCAACTCACCGGCCTCATCGTCACCAAGCTCGACGGCACTGCCAAGGGCGGCGTGCTAGCCGCCATTGCGTTGTGGGCGCGAGAGCGGGCCAAAGCCCATCCCACTTGGCGCACAGTGCCGGTTTACTTCATCGGTGTGGGCGAGCAAGTTAATGACCTTGAAACCTTCAACGCACGCGAGTTTGCTCAAGCTTTGCTAAGCTAGTCGGCTTGTGGTTTCTCTTACACGTCGATCAAGGAATTCGTTTGCCTGCTTTCATGACCCGTCTTTTTCAGCTCGTGATGCGCATCGTGTTCTGGCTGTTTGCCGCTATCGCACTGGCCAGCTTGCTGGCTGTGGCCTTGGTGCTGGTGGTGCTGAGCCTGTTGCGGGCATTGATCACCGGCAAGCGTCCTACGGGGCCGATGGTCTTTGGGCGTTTTCAGCAGTTTTCCAGCAAGGGCATGCAGGGCATCTGGCCGGGCGCCAAACCGCCGCCAGCCCCCAACAGCCCACCAGCCAGTCCTCTGGCTGAGCGCGGCCGCCACCCTGACGAGCGTCCCCGCGTCGCCAGTGGCGATGTGGTGGACGTTGAAGTCCGCGACATCACGCCCGACACCCCCCCCCCACCTGAGCGCGCGCCTGCACCCTTGAGATTTCCCGCTGACAAACTAAGCGGCTAAGCGTTTACCCTCCCATTGAACTCGGTATTTTTCGTATACGATATATCTTCTACGGAATAACCATGCTCCCTTGGCTCACTGAACCCTCTGCTGATCGCTTCAACGATGTGCGCGACACGTCCTTGGCAAAGCTCGTGCGTGACGACATGCTCGGATTGATTTTAAAAGGCGTGCTGATCCCCGGTCAACGCATCAACGAGCCCGATGTGGCGGCTCGTCTGGGCGTGTCACGGGTGCCGGTGCGTGAAGCCCTGCGCGAGCTTGAAAGCTCCGGGCTGGTGGTGGCGCGCAAACACGCCGGCGTCTTCGTACGGCAACTGGCCGCACCGGAAATTCGTGACCTGTACCAAATGCGCGCCCTGCTGGATGGCTTTGCCGGCCGCCAAGTCGCCCAGCACACCAGCCTAGATAACGTCGCGCTGCTGCGCCTGCTCGACGACTCCATTGCCGCCATGCAAGACGCCGCCAGCCAGCATGACGTGCAACGCTATTACGGTGAAAACCTGCGCTTTCACTGGGCCATAGTGGAGGCCGCAGGAAACCAATCTTTGACCGAGACCTACCGCGGTATCGTGCAAAAACTGCATCTGTCTCGTCTGAAAAACTTAGCCCACGACATCGGTATGCAAGCATCCATCAACGAACACATGGATATCGCCAGCGCCCTACGCCAAGGTGACCCCGAACGCTGTAACCAATTGCTGGCTGAGCACGTGGACGATGCGCACAGTCGATTGACAACCACATCGCCGCCAGCGGCCTTAAGCTGAACATTGCCGTTAGCTGGGCTCATTTAAAACGCCCAGACTTTTTAGAAGATAAAAAATGACATCACCGGAGACATTCATGAAACGACGCAACCTCATCCTCGCCACACCTGCCCTGCTGGGCGCTCCCGCCCTGAGCTGGGCGCAACCGGCTTTTCCAGCCAAACCGATTCGCTACATCGTGCCGGTGGCCGCCGGCGGCGGCAGCGACATGGTTGGCCGCACCGTTTCCGAACGCTGGGGTAACTTGCTCAAACAACCCTTCATCGTTGACAACCAGGCCGGCGGTGGCGGTGTGATCGCCAGCCAAACCACCGCACGCGCCGCACCAGACGGCTACACACTGATGCAAGGCTACGTCGCCACGCACGGCACCAGCCCGGCCACACGCAAGCTACCCTACGACGCCATCAAAGACTTCACACCGATTGGCATGATCGGCGGCACGCCCAACGTGCTGGTGGTCAACGCCGCGTTGCCAGTGAAAAACATCAAAGAGTTCATTGCCTACTTGAAGAAAAATCCTGGCAAGGTCAGCTACGGCTCGGCCGGCGCCGGCTCGCTGACGCACATGACCATGGAGCTGTTCAAGCAACAAGTGGACTCCTTCATGGTGCACATTCCCTACCGCGGCATTGCACCGGCCTTCAACGACTTGATCGGTGGCCAGACGCAAGCCATGTTCCCTGGTTTGGCCGCCGCTATTCCACATATTCGTTCTGGCCGCGTGCGTCCGCTGGCGGTCACTGGCATGAAACGCCACCCGCTGTTCAAGGACGTCCCGACCCTGGACGAGTCCGGCTTCAAAGGCTTTGACGCACAGCAGTGGTACGGCGTGGTCGGCCCGGCAGGCATGCCAGCCCCCATTGTGAAGCTGCTCAACGAATCCTTGGCAACCGTCTTGCGAGCGCCCGACATGCGGGAAAAGCTCTCGGTTGAAGCGATCGAACCGACCGTCATGTCGCCCGAACAGTTCGGTGAGTACATCCGCACGGACATCGCTCGCTGGACCAAGTTGGCCAAAGAACGCGGTATTCAGCTCGACAATTAAGATTCCTTCTAATTCCTTTAAATAACCCAATACCGTCGTCACTGCGAGCGCAGCGCGGCAGTCCATAACCCCTAGATTGCCGCGCTGCGCTCGCAATGACGGAGGTGGCCTACTCACCCGCGCTGACAAGCAACCTTTTTTCACAACCTCTGGCAGCTTCTGCCGAAAGACACCATGGCCCGTAATACCCAGGTCGCCGCCGACCACAACGCCCCTCCTATCACGCAAATTTTGGCTAAATTTGTCGCCACCCATCCGTCCCGCGGCTGGAGCGATGCCGTCGACCATGACGCGCACCGGACCTTCACCAACTGGCTCGGCTGCGCTGTCGGCGCCGCTCACCACGAAGCCGCTGACGCTGCGCTGGCCGCTGCACAAATGTTCCAGCCCGCAGCGCAAGCCAGCGTGCTGGGCCGCAGCGAAAAAGTCGACATGGGCAGCGCAGCGCTGATCAACGGCATCACCTCACACACCTTTGACTTTGACGACACGCACCTGAAAACCATCATCCACCCGGCCGGCCCGGTGGCCTCGGCCATTTTGGCGCTGGCGGAACACATTCGCTCCACGGGCCGCGAATGCATCGACGCACTGGTCATCGGCATCGATGTCTCTTGCCGCGTTGGCAACGCCATGTACCCCGACCATTACGACCGCGGCTGGCACATCACCGGCTCGACCGGCACGCTGGGTGCAGCTGCCGCTTGCGCCCGCCTGCTCAAGCTGGACACCCAACAAACCGCCATGGCGCTGGGCATTGCAGCGTCGCAACCAGTCGGCATGCGCGAGCAGTTCGGCACCATGACCAAGCCTTTCCATCCAGGCGGTGCAGCCCGCGCCGGCATGATGTCAGCGCTGCTGGCCAGCAAAGGTTTCACCGCCAGCCCGAAAGCTATAGAAGCACCGCGCGGCATGATGCAAACCGTGTCAACCAAGAACGACTGGAACGAAATCACCGGCGAACTCGGCGAGCGCTTTGAAATCTCCTTCAACTCCTTCAAGCCCTTCGCTTGCGGCATCGTGATCCACCCCAGCATCGACGCCTGCTCTCAGCTGCGCGCCCAAGGCGTCACGCCCGACCAAGTGCAAAGCATCGAACTCAAAGTGCATTCGCTGGTGCTGGAGCTGACCGGCAAAAAAGAACCTGCTGACGGCCTGCAAGCCAAGTTCAGCGTCTACCACGGCTGCGCCGCCGGCCTGACCTTTGGCTACGCCGCTGAAGACGAGTTCTCCGACGAGATCGTCAACCGCGCCGACATGGTGGCTTTGCGCCGCAAGGTCATCGCCACGGTGGATGATTCGATCGATGAAGCCAGTGCCGATGTCACCGCCGTGTTGAACGATGGCCGCCGCGTGCATGTGTTTGTGGAGCACGCCATCGGCTCGCTGCAAAACCCGATGACTGACAGCCTTCTGGAAGCCAAGTTTCACGGCCTGTCGGACGCAGTGTTGGGCGCTGAGCAAACCGCCGCCTTGCTGAAAGCCAGCTGGGCCATCGGACAAGCGGCCAATGTGTCGGCCTTGATCAAGCTTGCCACGACCGCAGCATGAGCCTGAGCACATCACACGGCGGCGTGCCGCGCATTGTGGTGGTTGGCGACACCGAGCAGGCGCTGCGCCGGCTCGGCCATTGGGAAACCATTGAAGGCCAAGCACAGGTCAGCATGCACACTGGGCCCTTGAGTGGCCAGCCCTTGGTCGATGCATTGGAAGACGCTGACGCCGTGGTGCTGCTGCGCGACCGCACGCCGTTTGACGCGGCGCTGCTGGCGCAGTTGCCTAATTTGCGTTACGTCATCTTCACCGGCTCACGGAACAACACGATTGACCTGCCCGCCTTGGCCGCCCGCGGCATTCCGGTGAGTTACACCGAGTGGGGGCCATCCAAAGACAGCACGTGTGAGATGACCTGGGCGCTGATTCTGGGCGCCGCCCGTCAGCTCGAACAGCAAACCGCCTTGCTGCGCCAGGGTCAATGGCGCGCTGGCACCGCCGAGCCTTTGGCCCGCGTGCTGCACGGCCAAACACTCGGTTTGATTGGTCTGGGTGAGATCGGTGGTCGGGTCGCCAAAGTCGGACAAGCACTGGGCATGGACGTTATCACCTGGAGCCCACGCATGACCGCCGAGCGGGCTGCCGCACAAGGCGTCACGGCGGTCTCGCTGGAAGACCTGCTGACGCGCTCGCAGGTGGTCAGTTTGCATCTGGTGGTCATCCCGGCCACGCGCCACTTGCTGAACGCTGAACGGCTGGCGCTGATGCGACCCGACAGCCTGCTCGTCAACACCTCACGCTCGGCACTGATTGACAGCGCAGCCTTGGTCAAAGCGCTGGAAAAAGGCCGTCCGGGGTTTGCAGCGCTGGACGTCTTTGACGTCGAGCCCCTGCCCCTGAACGACCCGCTGCGTGAGTTGCCCAATGTGCTGCTGACGCCGCACCTTGGCTTTGTTGCTGAGCCGGTGTTTCAACGCTTTGCAGACGGCGTCACCGAGTGCCTAGAAGCTTGGCTGGCCGAGAAACCGCTGGTGCGTGTGCTAACGGCCTGATGAGCAGAAGGCAGATGTTTACAAAGCGGATGGGTTAGCGCCCATCCGGTCAAACTTTTTGAAATACTCACGCGCCAAACTCACCAACTGCGGGTCTGTCGGATGGTCGCTGGCGACACTGCCCACGATGAGCGTACCGATGCTGGGCTGCTGCTGCAAACACCATTCCCGAAACTGGCCATGCGTCAGACCGGGGCCGGTCAGCAAGACCTCGTGCACGCCCTGCAGAGCCTTCGCGACGTCCGCGAACAAGCCCGACAAATCGGTGGCCTTGCCTTGGTGTTGATGGTGGCTGCGTGACTTGATGCGTTGGCTTTCAACGTGCTCCCGGTCAAACATCAGCACATGCGCTTCCTGCTGGTCAATCCAAACTACGGCGTGAAAAGTTGTCATTTATCGAGTCCTTAAAGATGAATGTGTTCAATTTTTTCTTGGCATGGCAAGCAACGCTGAACTTCAGGCTTGGCCTTGAGTCGGGCCTCTGGAATAACCGCTGCGCAATCAATGCAGACACCGTACGTGCCGGCGTCCAAGCGCAGCAACGCCAATTCGAGTTCGGCGAGTTCGGCCGTTTCATGCTCGTTGATGGCGAACTCCAAGTCACGCGCCGAGGTGACTTGCGCGTGTGAATCTTCCGCACTCATGAAATGATCGGCCGCCACATCAGCACGGCTTCGACTGCCACCGCGTTGGTCTGCGATTTGTGCCAGCAAAGCAGAGCGCAGCGCCTGCAACTGCTGGCGGTAAGCCTGAAGGTCTTGTTGAGATTTCAAAGAACTGCTCCTCATGTTGAATGAGGACAATCCTAGGCCGATGCCTTGCCGCCAATTAGATCTACATCAAGAAAAGGCCATATCACCAGGCGGACTGCGGCCAGCACTGACCCAGCTCTTCCATCCTGTCTTATTCACGTGGAAGGTGATGAACATCAAAGTCTTCGGGCATTTTTTACTTGAAACTGCTTAAAAACGCCTACAGGCATGTTCAGGGCCCAGAGCCGCATGATGATGGCGTGAACACACAAGGGTCATACCCGCTGATCTTTAGCACTCCGCTATAGAGAGTGCTAACATTTATGCTTGACGAAAGGAGTCTCTGATGACACTCGCAACCGGTCAAACTGACACCAGTACAAGCGCCATGGCGCTGACCACCCCTTGGGCCAGCGCTTCAAGCCTGCTGCCCCCGCTTGGCAATTTGGATGCTTATATTTCGGCGGTGAACCGCCTGCCCATGCTGACTTTGGCAGAAGAGCAGGAATTTGGCCGCAAGCTCAAGGAAGAGAACGACCTTGAGTCCGCCAGTAAGTTAGTGCTCTCTCACTTACGCCTTGTGGTGTCTGTGTCGCGCAAATACTTGGGTTACGGCCTGCCCCACGGCGACCTGATTCAAGAGGGCAACATCGGCCTGATGAAAGCCGTCAAACGCTTTGACCCAGACCAAAATGTCCGGCTGGTGAGCTACGCTTTGCACTGGATCAGAGCCGAGATCCATGAGTACATTCTGAAGAATTGGCGCATGGTCAAAATGGCCACGACCAAGGCGCAGCGCAAGCTGTTTTTCAATTTGCGCTCCATGAAGCAAGGTTTCAAAGACGATGCCGGCACGGCCACGCACCGCGATACTTTGACCTCGGCGCAGATTGATTCGATGGCCAAGACGCTGAACGTCAAGCGTGAAGAAGTCATTGAAATGGAGCAGCGCATGTCGGGCGGCGACACGCTGCTAGACCCTAGCCCGAGCGATGACGGTGAGGACGCCTTCGGCCCTATCGCCTATCTGTCTGACGCCAGCCATGAACCGACGGCCTTGATCGAGTCATATCAGCGCGACGTACTGGCCACCGACGGCATCACGGCGGCGCTGCAAGAGCTCGACCCCCGCTCACGCCGAATTGTCGAAGAGCGGTGGTTGAATGTGAACGACGATGGCTCAGGCGGCATGACGCTGCATGATCTGGCGTCTGAATACCAAGTCAGCGCTGAGCGTATTCGCCAGATTGAAGTGGCCGCCATGAAGAAGATGAAAAAAGTCTTGGCGGTTTACGCTTGAGACCCCACGCTTTACTTCAGCAGCAGCGCGACGTCTGAAGCCAGCGCCTCGGCACCCGATCCGTAGCGCGTGTAAAGCCGCACACGGCCTTCCGGGTCAAAAACGTAGCTGCCCGCTGAGTGGTCCATGGTGTAACTGCCAGCGGTCTTGCCTTCGCTCTTCTTGTAGTAAATCTTGAATGCTTTGGCGACCTCGGGTAATTGTTCCAGCGTTGGCCGCAGGGCGACAAAAGTCGGGTCGAAATTAGCCATGTAGGCCTTGAGCACTTCTTCGGTGTCACGCTCGGGGTCGACCGTGATGAAGATGCCCTGCAAGCGATCACCTTGGCTGCCAAGTTTGCGCTTCACTTCCGCCAATTCGGTCAATGCAGTCGGGCACACATCTGGGCATTGGGTGAACCCGAAGAACACCACCACGACCTTGCCCTTGAAGTCTTGCAAGCTGCGCTGCACGCCGTTGTGATCACTTAAGCTGAAGCCACTGGCGTAGTCGGCACCGGTGATGTCGATGCTTTTGAACTGCGGTTTGTCAGGGCTGCAGGCGCTCAGCGCTGCAACTGCCAACACGGCGGTCACAGATTTCAGAAGCGTCCGACGGCGGCTCAAAGTAGCCAAGTTGATGATGGTCATATGAGGTAGTGGTCTACCAGCAAGGCGGCAAACAGCAAGGACAAATGGATCAGGGAAAACCGGAAGGTTTTGCGCGCCAACGCGTCAGAATATTCGCGTAAGAGCCGCCAGGCATACCAGCTGAAGCCGATGCTCAGAATCACTGCGGCTGCCAGATAAAACCAGCCGCTCATCTGAAACACAAAGGGCATCAAGCAGGCCGCGAACAGCACCAGCGTGTAGAGAAAAATTTGCAATCGTGTGAACTCATTGCCATGCGTCACCGGCAACATCGGCAGTCCCGACTTGCGGTATTCCTCGACGCGGTACAGTGCCAGCGCCCAAAAATGCGGCGGCGTCCACAAAAAGATGATGAGGAACAAAATCAGCGCTTCAGGCCCGACATTGCCGGTCATGGCCGACCAACCCAGCACCGGCGGCATGGCACCAGAAGCACCGCCAATGACGATGTTTTGTGGCGTCAGCGGCTTCAAGATGACGGTGTACACCACGGCATAGCCGACAAAGGTGGCAAACGTCAGCCACATGGTCAAGGGGTTCACCCAGACATACAAAATCCATGAGCCAACCGCACACAGCAGCGCCGAAAAACCCAGCGTCAAGGCGTTGTTCAGCTGCCCCTGAGCGGTAGGACGCCATGCAGTGCGCCGCATCTTCGAGTCAATTTGTTGCTCAACCAGACAGTTGAACGCTGCCGCCGCACCGGCCACCAGCCAGATTCCGGCACAGGCGATCAGGGCCAGCTGCACGTCGGCCAAGCTCGGCACCCCCGGCACGGCCAAGACCATGCCGATGAGCGCGCAAAACACAATCAGCTGCACCACACGTGGTTTGGTCAGCGCATAAAACTGCGCCCAGCGGGAGACTAGAAAAGGGAGCGGTGCACTCGGAGCAGGGGAAGGTTCAGTAGGATTCATGCGGACAATCGTGAAGCATTCAATTTTCGCGCATAACTGGCCGCGCGGCACGGCGGCAAGAAAACAAAGCGCCGGTCATCACCACCACCAAGGCCGCAGCGCCACCGGTGTGCGAGACAGCGGCCATCAAGGGCCAGCCAAGCACCACATTGCTGACGCCAGTCACCAGTTGCCACAACACCAACGCCACCATCCAATGGGCATGCATGCGCATACCGGGCGCGCGGTACAACTGACGCGCCAGCAGCAACAGCGCCGCAAACACCAAGTAAGCCGACAGCCGGTGCACGTAGTGAATAGCGGTCAACGCCTCAAAAGTGAAGTTAGCATCGCCATGGCCCGCGCCGAGTTCACGCCAGAGCGTGAAGCCCAGCCGGAAATCCATGGCCGGCCAGAAGGAACCTTGGCAAGACGGAAATTCAGTGCAGGCCAGAACAGCGTAATTAGTGCTGACCCAGCCGCCCAAAGCGATCTGTAGCCACAGCAGTGCAAAACCCACGACCAACCACCACCACGTGCTGCGCGGCACAGTCACCACCGGCACATCGCCAGCGGCCACTGCAAAGCGTGCCGACTGCGCGCGCAACAAAGCCAGCAAGACCATGCCGCCAAGCAAATGCAGCGTGACGATGGCTGGAAAGAGTTTCATGGTGACTGTCAGCGCGCCAAAAGCGCCCTGCAGACAAACCCAAACCAAAGTCAGCGTCGGCCACCACGGTTGCAACACATCGGACGCGCTAGACCCGGCAGACGAGGCCACCGGTTCGCGCTGCAAACGAGCTTGCCGACGTGCCATCCAAGTGACGGCGGTCAACGTCAATATCAGCACGCCAACGCCAGTCGCCAAGTAGCGGTGAATCATCTCGATCCAGGCTTTCGGATGCGTCACCGGCCCTGTCGGCATGGCCGCTTGTGCTTGCGTGATGTCGGCGTGTGCGCCCAGCGGACTGGCATTGCCGTAACAACCCGGCCAGTCCGGACACCCAAGACCAGAATCAGTCAGCCGGGTGAAGGCGCCAAACAGCACCAAGTCAAAGGTCAAAAACAGGGTCACCAGCGTCAGCATGCGCAACCGATGCGGCAACGGTGCGTTGCGGCTGCGCAGCCAGACCCAAGCCAGCGGGCCGAGCGCCACTGTCAGGCCCATCAGCATCAGGCGAATGGCCGGGCTGAGGTCGTAAAGTGCTTGTTCCGTCATGGTTGCGGCTAAGAATGTGTCATTGGGTAGGGCGTTCAGGGTTTGGCTGCTTGGCTGCTGGCTTGAACAGCCGTTGGGCGACCTTCATTGTCCCAACTACTGGAAGCACGCAGCAGGCGTTCAAGATCGGTCTTGGCTTTGGCCGCGCCGCCAGCATCCATCGCCGCCGGAAAACGCATCATCCAATTGCCCATCGGATCGACCAGGTACAAATGGTCGGCCAGGCCTTGGCCGGGCGCGGCTTCTAACCATTGCGCCAGATCAGCGGGGCTCACGCGCAGCACCGTAGCACCTTTGAGTGCCGGCTCGAGTGCAAGCGGAATCGGCGCGTCGTCACTGACCAGCCAGACCCAATCAAGCCGGTCTTTTTCACGTCCTAAAGACTCACGCAACTGCCTTTGAAAGTACAAATTCTGTTGACACAGCGCATCACAGGCACCACTGGCCACGCTGATCAACAACCATTGGTCTTTGAGCGCACTCAAAGGCACACTTGATCCGTCTGGTGATGTGACATTGAATGACGGCAAGGACCGCTGAGGCGTGATGAGCTCACCATAATTGCGCCGGCCTTCAGGCCGCACCACGTAATACATGAAGTAAGAGGCAATCACAGGAGCGGCGCAGACCAGCAAGATGATCAGCATCTTCAGGCGCCCGTTGGTATTGACTTGGGCGGTTGGGTCGACTCGCGGCAGTTCGTGCACCGTGAGCCCCAGCGGCTGGTCCTGATCGGGGCGATTCTGCTCTGTGGTTCGTGGTGAAGGCGGCTCAATGGACATGGCGGATCATCAGACTTTGTTGTTGAATTGAAGCGTCGACCGGCTTTGCCGGTAGGGCAAAATCAGTTGAAACCAGGCGTACAGACCGACAACCAAAAGACATAGCCCAAACCATTGAAAAGCGTAGCCGTAGTGCTTGTCGACACCTGTATTGGGAGCGGCCCAATCACGCTGCAGCCCTTCACTGGCAGGGTCCAGTTGAATCACCAGCGCATGGATCAACGGCAAGCCGGTTTCTGCAGTGAAAAAAGGAATGTCTAGATTTTGCCGGATGCTGCCGGTATCAGCACCCTTGAATGCATATAACTTGGCGGGAGCGGGGGCCATTCGCCCCAGCAGCGTGACAGTTTGTGTCGGCGTTTCAATCGGCGCTAAAACTGTTCGGTCCTGAAAGTTTCGGGGAATCCAACCGCGCTGAACCAACACAACCTTGTCCGATCCGGTCAGTAGCAAGGGAGTCACGACCCAAAAACCAGGCTTGGCATTCATCGGGCGGTTGTCAAGGTAGATCGACTTCCCTGCCAACCAGCGTCCAGAGAGCTCAATTCGTCGATCCACCCATGGGCCGACATCATTGGCAACGGCAACAATGTCTGCATTGACCAGAGGCGGTAAGGTTTTTTTCTGGTCGAGTGAGGCTTGCAGCGCTAGCTTCTGCGCAGCGCGGCCGAGCTGCCACTGGCCGAGCGAAAAGGTCAGTGCCGCCGTCATCAACGCGGCTGCTGTGACGACCCAGAACCGGCCTGAATGTATGGATGCTCTCATGGACGGATAATCAGACATATGTCGTATCTCATTGCATTCGCTTTTCTCGCTATTTTGGGCAGCTTGGCTTGCGCCCTTTACTTCATGATGAAGGACGGTACAGACGGCAAAGCCAAGACCAGCCACATGGCGCGCGCATTGGCCATTCGTGTCGGCTTGTCAGTTTTACTGTTTGTCTGCATCCTGCTCGCATGGAAACTTGGCTTTATCCAACCGACGGGGCTCCCGTCGGGCGGATGAATTAAACCCGAATCAGAAACAACCCTGAGTGCATAAAAAAAGGCCGCTGATGCGGCCTTTTTGATGACTTATGACATGCCAAGCTCGCCTGCACTAACGCTGCTTCGCAACGCCTTGCAGACGACTCCTCAGAGCCAGTAAACCAAGATGTAAAGACCGAGCCACACCACGTCCACAAAGTGCCAGTACCAAGCGGCACCTTCAAAACCGAAGTGACTTTCAGCTGTGAAATGGCCCTTGCCAAGACGCAGCGTGATGAACAGCAACATCAACATACCAACAAACACATGGAAACCGTGAAAACCAGTCAGCATGTAGAAAGTTGAGCCGTAAATGCCAGAGGTCATCTTGAGGTTGAGGTCGTTGTAGAGATGAGCATATTCATAGCCCTGCACGAACAGGAAGACAAGACCCAACAGCACAGTTGCCCACATGAAGCCAATGGTGCGCGCACGGTTACCGTCACGCAGCGCATGGTGGGCAATCGTCAAGGTCACACCGGAGCTGAGCAACAAAGCCGTGTTGATGGTCGGCAACCAGAAGGGGCCGACGGTGCTGAAGGGCTCAATGATGCCGGCGGGGGATGCCGTGATGCCTGCAGCCATACTGGGCCAAACCGCTTTGAAGTCTGGCCAGAGCAGTGCATTTTCCAAACTACCCAAGGTCGGGACAGAATGCGAGCGGGCCCACCACAGTGCGGTGAAAAAGGCACCAAAAAACATCACTTCAGAAAAAATGAACCAGCTCATGCTCCAGCGAAAAGACATGTCAATCTTGCGACCATACATGCCGCCTTCACTTTCGCTGACAGCTTCACTGAACCACTGGTACAGCACACCGAGCCAAACGATCAAACCAAAGGTCAGCGCGTAAGCGCCCCAACCCACACCATTGACCCACTGCCCGGCACCCAGGATCACAAAAAACAGGCCCAAAGCAGCCATGGCAGGATGACGGGATGGACCCGGCACGAAGTAATAAGGGGTGGACCCGTGTGTAGCTGAAGACATCTCTATTCCTCTGTTCTCTCTAAATTCTCTAATTTTCGAAAAATCTTGTGGCACCGCCACTGTTTGTCAGTAGGGTCCCTTTCAAATACCGGCCATCTTGGCTTATTTCGGCACAACCCAATTCACCAACAAAACCAACGCACCAACAAACATGAATATAAACACCAGCGCAACCGCAACGACATGCAAGGGGTTGAGCTTCTTGGCATTTTGCTCAGAATCCTTACTTCCACGCAAGCCGATAAAAGACCAAGCGACTGCCTTGACAGTATTCAAGATGGTTAGCGCTGTCGAATGTGCGCTCATAAGCCGAGAACCTCAGGCTTCGTAACAGTGGCAGCGGCGACAGGTTTCAAAGCTGATTTATCCTTAAAACCCGCTGGTGCTGATGGTGTTTTGCCACCGACTTCAAAGAAGGTGTACGACAGCGTGATCGTGGTCACGTCTTTTGGCAGCTTGGTGTCAATCACAAAGGCCACTGGCCATTCTTTTTTCTCACCTGGCTCCAACGTGTACTGGTTAAAGCAAAAACACTCTAACTTATTGAAATGTGCAGCAGACTGCCGCGGCGCGTAGCTCGGAATAGCCTGCGCCGACATCGTCCGGTTTTGAACGTTTTGAAACTCGTACATGACCGTGGTGAGTTCGCCCGGATGCACCTGCACGCTGCGCATGGCCGGCTTGAAGTGCCAAGGGCCACGCGAGTTGGCATCAAACTCGACGGTGATACTGCGTGTTTTGTCGACTTGCGTGTTGGCGGCTTGCGATGACGTTGCGCCAGGAATCTGCTTATCACTCAAGGCCAGGATGTTGATCCCGGTCATTTCGCAGATGGCGTTGTACAGCGGCACCAACGCATAACCGAAAGCGAACATGCCGAGCACGATGACGCCCAGCTTGCCCAACATTTTCGAGTTTTCGCGTGTGTTCGCCATGGCTTTCGACCTTAAACGCGACCGAACAGGATCGAGCGCGCCATGAAGCCGACGAAAAACACGATAGCGACCGTCGCCAGGATCAGACCCAAACGGCGGTTGTTCTTTTTTTGTTCCGGTGTCATGAAGTCTTTACGGCTGGGTGAGTCATCGATCAGCCGATCACCTTGTTGGCAGCTGCGTTCAGCTTAGGGGGTGTCTCGAAAGTATGGAAAGGTGCTGGTGATGGCACTTCCCACTCGAGGCCCTCTGCGCCTTCCCATGGGCTGGCGACGGCCTTAGGACCGATGCCGCGCATGGCAGGGATCGCAACAAACAAGAAGAAGTAAACCTGTGCCAAACCGAAGAACAAAGCGCCCACGCTGGCCAAGGCATTGAAGTCAGCGAACTGCATTGGGTAGTCTGCGTAGCGACGTGGCATACCAGCCAAACCCAAGAAGTGCATCGGGAAGAACGTCACATTGAAAGAGATCAGCGACCACCAAAAGTGGATCTTGCCGCGGGACTCGTTGTACATCACACCCGTCCACTTAGGGCACCAGTAGTAAAAGCCAGCAAACATGGCGTACAGGGACCCCGCCACCAGCACGTAGTGGAAGTGAGCCACCACGTAGTAGGTGTCTTGCAGCTGAATGTCAATTGGAGCGACAGAAAGGATCAGGCCGGTGAAACCGCCCATCGTGAAGACGAATAGAAAACCGACAGCAAACAACATCGGCGTCTCAAAGGTCATGGATCCCTTCCACATGGTGGCGATCCAGTTGAAAACCTTCACGCCCGTAGGTATAGCGATCAACATGGTCGAGTACATGAAGAACAACTGACCTGTCACCGGCATGCCGGTGGTGAACATGTGGTGAGCCCAAACGACAAAGCTCAAGATTGCGATAGAACCCGTGGCGTAAACCATCGAGGCGTAACCAAACAGGCGCTTGCGCGAGAAAGCAGGAATGATGTGACTGACGATGCCGAAAGCCGGCAAGATCATGATGTACACCTCGGGGTGACCAAAGAACCAGAAAATGTGCTGGTACATCACTGGGTCGCCGCCGCCAGCCGGGTTAAAAAAGCTGGTGCCGAAATGGCGATCCGTCAACGTCATCGTGATGGCACCGGCCAAAACAGGCATGACAGCGATCAACAGGTAAGCAGTGATCAACCAAGTCCAGCAGAACATCGGCATCTTCATCAGTGTCATGCCGGGGGCGCGCATGTTCAAGATGGTGACGATGATGTTGATCGAGCCCATGATGGAAGACGCACCCAGCAGGTGCATGGCAAAAATGCCAGCGTCCATCGACGGACCCATCTGCAAGGTCAGTGGTGCATACAACGTCCAGCCAGCGGCAGGAGCGCCACCGGGCATGAAGAATGACAACATCAGCGTCACGCCAGCCGGAATCATCAGCCAAAAGCTGAAGTTGTTCATGCGGGCAAAAGCCATGTCAGAAGCACCGATTTGCAATGGAATCATCCAGTTTGCAAAGCCAACGAAAGCCGGCATGATGGCGCCGAACACCATGATCAAACCATGCATGGTGGTGAGCTGATTGAAAAGTTCCGGGTTCACCAGTTGCAGACCCGGCTGGTACAACTCGGCCCGAATGGCCATTGCCAACAAGCCACCGACCATCAACATCGTGAAAGCGAACAGCAGGTACAGCGTCCCGATGTCCTTGTGATTGGTCGCATAGACCCAGCGGCGCCAGCCCGTAGGGGCGTGATGCTCGTGGTCATGAGCATGATCGTGATGGTCTAGAACTGCACTCATCTGACTTCCTTTGATAGCTTAACTTGGCATGAGCCGGATGACCCGACTACTGATGATTGAGAGCGGATAACGGATTACTTACGAGCAGCCACAACCTCTGACGGCTGGACGATTTGACCGGTCTTGTTAGACCAATTGTTCTTGGTGTAAGTCGCGACAGCGGCGAGCTCGGTGTCGCTGAGCGCTTTCCACGATGGCATGGCACCGTTGTTCGCACCATTGAGCAAAATGTTGATTTGCTTGAGGTGATCTGCATCCAACACGATGGCCGAGCCATCCAGAGGCTTGACCGGGCCTGCGCCCTTACCATTGGCCTGATGGCAAGCGGCGCAATTGGCTGCGTACACTTTTTCGCCACGGGCGATCAGATCAGTCTGGGTCCAGACTTTCGTCGGATCATCCGCCTTGGCTGCGACTTCTTTCAGCTTGACACCCACCCATTCCGAGTATTGCTCGGCCGTGACCACCTTGACGTGAATCGGCATGTACGCATGCTCTTTACCGCAGAGCTCTTGGCACTGACCATAAAAATCACCCGTTTTTTCAGCACGAAACCAAGTGTCCCGCACAAAACCAGGAATCGCATCCTGCTTGATACCGAAAGCAGGCACTGCAAAAGCGTGAATTACGTCGTTAGCGGTGGTGATGATACGGATTTTCTGATTGACAGGCACAACCAGCGGGTTGTCCACCTTTAGCAAGTAATTGTCAATTTCTTCGCCCTTTTTAGGGCCGCCGTCATTGGACATTTGGCGCTGGGTAGAGTCGAGCGTGGAGACAAAACCAATACCAGCGCCTTCGCCGTTGATGTATTCATAGCCCCATTTCCACTGAATGCCGGTGGCCTTGATGGTCAAATCGGCATTGGTGGTGTCTTTGGAAGCGACCAGCACTTTCGTGGCCGGCAGGGCCATGCCGATGACGATCAGGAATGGGATCACGGTCCAAGCGATCTCTACAGCGGTGGACTCGTGGAAGTTAGCGGCCTTGTGACCGACTGACTTGCGGTGCTTCCAAATGGAATAGAACATGACACCGAACACCGCCACAAAGATCACCGTGCAGATAATCATCATGAACCAGTGCAGCCAAATTTGCTCGGCGGCGATACGGGTGGCCGGCATCGGCAGATTGAGCTGATTGACCCCAGGACCGCCGGGCAAGTCTTGCACGCGAGCTAACGCGGCACTGCTCAAAGTGGCTGAAGAGGTCAGCACGGCGACCGTGGTGACTGCCTTGCAGTACACAGCCAAAGGAGCCTTTTTCAATGACTCCAAAATCGCCCCTGCGTGTGTCATGCCAGACCTTGTGGTTTTGCTTGCGTTCATCGTCATCACTTTTATGGATTCAATTACGGACTAATTTAACTCGGTGATTATAAAGTTAGCTCAGCCAGCTAATTTCAACAGATCACCCCGAGGCAGGAATTCAATGATATTTATCGGCGTTTCCGCTGGGGAAAACAAATTTCACAGGCCATTGCACAACGCATTTCCGAACGTGAATACAGCCCTGTGACCACCGGTCGCCCCAGAGCCGACACCTCGTTCGGTGAATCATCAGCGCTATTTGGCTTGGCTCTCGCCCCAATGCATGCCCTGTCGACAACGCAAAAAAGCGCGGAAACTTGCCTAAAACTCGCTGGTAATTGTAGACACAAGCCTTCAGCTGAGCTCCTATTTTTCCGGCAATGACCATTGAAACCGTCCTGTGTGAGCAGGTGCTGCGCGCGGCAAGCTCAAGCCTTGCCGGACGACCCGCGTGGATCTTGCAACATGCGGCGCATGTCTTCGACAGAAACCGCACTCAACGCCGACATTTTGACTTTAGGTCGCGCTTTCAAAGCGTGACCGTAAATCACCTCAAAGGTCAGCGACAGGCGTCCATCCGGTCCGCGCGGTAAACGCTCACTGATCAATTGCTCTAGTTTTGCCTTCCACTGCCGTCCGCGCAAGGCACCGAAACGCTGGGGATGAAAATTGCGCCCCAGCTCGGTCAGCTCTTGCAACAGGCGAGCCGGTGTTTCATAGGTCAGCGTGATGCGCTCCATGTCCATCACGGGTTCGGCAAAGCCGGTCTGCACCAGCATGTCCCCCCAGTCGTGCATGTCGGTCAGCTGATGGCCGGCTGGCGGCCAGCCCAAGGCCTCATATAAATCGCGGACTTCACGCGCCGTATCGGGGCCGAGACTGGAAAACATGACAAAGCCGTCGACCGCCAACAAACGGTGCCACATCCCCAACAACGCTTGCGGATCAGCCGCTTCATGCAGCGCCATGTTGGCCCAAAGCATGTCGACACTGCCTGGCACAGGGGGGGCAAAGTGCGTGACCGATCCACCACCAAACCATCGCCGTCCCATTTTTTTCCACCAAGGTGGTACCAGCGCTTCACGGGCCAATGCCTTTCGCCGTTCTGAGGATTCAATGACGAAGCTTTGGGATCCGGCATATTGCTTCAGGAGCGCTGCATGCACTTGCAGACCACCGCGAACGGCGCCCCAATGCGCCCAGACGGCAGGCTGCAGCTTGATCCACTGCAGACGGTCTAGCATGCGTTGCGCCACCTCAGCGTGCAGCCACGGCGTGACCCCGGGCGCCATGCGGTGCCAGCGCTCAACGGCGATGGGGTCTAGCGTTGGAGGACGTTCGTTCGGGCTCATAGGGACGTTGAAGGTGAAGACAATGAAGAGTTGATGCTCTTTTAGCAAGTGACGAGTATATTGACCCGATGAATTTCAGCACCCTGCACGGTCTGCTCACGAACCACATCCCAAGCCAGTGCGCGGTTTGCCGTCGCTGGCCGAGTGCCCCGGTATGTCAAGCCTGTATGGTGCGTTTCGGCCAGCCAGTCAGACGCTGCCGCACATGCGCGCTCGAGTTGCCTGCGGAGCACCCGCGCACGCAATGCAACAGATGCGCACATGAACCTTTTGGACTCGACGCCTGCTTTGCCGCGCTGCCCTACGCCTTTCCATGGTCAGAGCTGGTGTCACGCTACAAGTTTGACAGTCAGACCGGCTGGGCCACTTTCATGGCCAGCACGCTCGTGGGTCAGACGGCCATGCGAGATTTTCTAGGTCAGTTAACGCCCGAAGATTGGCTGCTACCGCTGCCACTGTCAACCGAACGGCTGGCTTGGCGCGGCTTCAACCAGGCCTGGGAACTGACCCGTGCACTACAGCGCCAAAGCACTTGCCGCGCCACCGCAGACGCATCACTGCTGCTGCGCATTCGCCACACTCGGCCGCAAAGCGAGCTCAAGCGCAGCGCTCGACTAGACAACTTAAAAGGCGCCTTTGCGGTAGAGCCGCTGCGCGCCGCCGAGGTCAAAGGCCGGCGCGTGGTGCTGGTCGACGATGTGATGACCAGCGGCGCCTCGCTGCTGACCGCGGCGAGCGTTCTCCGCCAAGCCGGCGCCAGTCAGGTCAGCGCTGTGGTGCTGACGCGCACAGCCCCGACATAATGGCGCGCATGTTTCATATTGTTCTGGTCGCCCCCGAAATTCCACCCAACACGGGCAACGTCATCCGCCTCGCGGCCAACACCGGCTGCACGCTGCATTTAGTCGAGCCGCTGGGTTTCTCGATGGAGGACAAGCACATGCGCCGCGCCGGACTGGACTACCACGAGTACACCCGCGTCCTGATCCACGCCAACTGGCAGGCGCTATTAGACAGCGAAAAACCGCGGCCCGAGCGCATGTTTGCCATGACCACGCGCGGCAGCGGCAGTGTCTACGACGCGCATTTTGAAGCCGGTGACTGGTTGGTTTTTGGCTCAGAAACCCAAGGGCTTCAGCCCGCGTTACGCGACACCTTCGCACCAACGCAACGACTGCGCCTGCCGATGCTAGCCGGTCAACGCAGCCTGAACTTGTCCAATGCCGTGGCCGTGACGGTGTTTGAAGCTTGGCGACAAAACGGCTTTGCCACAACCATCAGCGACACGCCAGTGGCGCCAGTCTAAGCGCCCACAAACATCCTCAAGCCAACGCGCGCATCACCTCATAGAGGGCATGCTGCCCCTCAAAGCCGATGCCCGGTCGATCCGAAAGCTTGATCATGCCGTCAGCGACCCGTGAGTCATCGTTGAAGCCGGCAAAGATGCCAAACACATCCGGGTAGGCTTCGCATCCGCCCAAGCCAAAACCAGCGACTACCGCCAGCGTCATGAGGTTGCCGCCGTGCGGAAAAATAGACCTCCGTTGCCATCCTTGCGCTTCAAGCATCTCCAGCGTGCGAGAGAACTGAACAATGCCGTAGGACTGCGGAATGTCCATTTGCAAAATATCGCGATCAGGCCGCAGGCGTCCAAAGCGCACCAGATTAGAGATGTCCTGCGTCGAGAAAAGATTTTCACCTGTCGCCATCGGCGGCGCATAAGTTTCCGTCAGCTCCGCCAGTAAGGCAAAGTCCAGTGGATCGGTCGGCTCTTCAAGCCAACGCAGTGCATAGGGCGCCAGTGCGTTCGCATAGGTCATGGCACGGCTTCTGTCAAAAGTGGCATTGGCGTCAACGGCCAGATGTTGGCCGCCCCCCACCAGACGCAGAGCCGCCTCCAGACGCGTCAGGTCATCCGTCAGACTGGCGCCACCGACCTTGATCTTCATGGTCGTATAACCTTCAGCCAAGCGCGCACGAATTTCGTCCTCCAGCTGAAAAATGCCTTTGCCAGGCGCATACCAGCCGCCACCGACGTAGCAAGCCACCTTCTTAGCCAACAGTCCTTGACTGAAGCGTTCAGCCAGCACCACATGCAAGGGCTTGTCGTCAATCTTGGCAACAGCATCCCAGACCGCCACCTCAATGGTGCCAACGGCAACGGAGCGCTCGGTGTGACCACCCGGTTTTTCGCGCTGCATCATGCAGGCGAGAAACTTCTCGGGTGCAAAGTTACTGCCGTTGGCATCCAGCAAAGTCTCAGGCGCGGCATTCATGATGCGCGAAATCAGCCGGTCGCGCATCTGTGCACCGCAGGCGTAACGGCCGGTGGAGTTAAAGGCATAACCCACCACCGGCTTGCCGCCCCTCATTACATCCGTCACCACCGCGACGACGGACGTCGTCATTTCGCTGAAGTCGAAGGCCGAATTACGCAGGCTTGAGCGAAGCGGTATGGCGACTTCCCTGATGGCCGCTATTTTCAAGATTTATCTCTCCTTACTCTGCTTTGGCGCCAGTCATCTTGACAACCTGGCTCCAACGCTTGACCTCGGACGCAATGTAGGCGGCAGTTTCCTGCTGTGTACCGCCGACCGGAATCAGGCCGCCTTTGTCGAGCTTTTCTTTGAACTCTGGCATCAACAAAATTTGATTGACCGCATGATTCATCTTTTGAACAATAGCTGCGGGTGTTCCTGCAGGCGCAAAGATAGTGGTCCAGGTGTAATCATTGATATCGGGGTAGCCCAGTTCGGCAAAGGTCGGCACATCTGGCAAGCTTGGCAGTCGCTTGTCGCTCGAGATTCCGAGGATCTTCACACGCCCTTGCCTGTGAAACTGCAGCACTCCAAACGCCGCAGTACAAGCCACCGGTGTGTCGCCGGCAACCACAGCGAGTGACGCCGGACCCGCGCCCTTATAGGGGATGTGAACGATGTCTGACTTCCAGTTCACCCGGAAAATATTTTCACAAGTCAGGTGTGGCGTAGTACCACTGCCAGGTGATGAGAAAGACAGTTTTCCGGTCTTTGCCAACTCCTTCAGTTCAGCGAAATTTTTCACCGGAACCTTATCGTTCACTGAGATGACGTTGGGTTGCGTCGACACCACAACCACGGGAATAAAGTCCTTGATCGGGTCGTAGCCGGCCTTACCAGCGTACATGCTCGGGTTGACCGCAAAGGCGGACGAAGAAGCCAAAAAAGTGTAGCCATCCGGCTCAGCGCGTGCCGCCAACTGCGTTCCCACGTTGCCGCCCGCGCCGGCTTTGTTGTCAATGTAGACCGTCTGCTTCATCAGTTCACTCAGCTTTTCCGAGATGATCCGGATGCTGCTGTCGGTCGGTCCGCCCGGCGGAAATGAAATGATTACCTTGATAGGTTTGACGGGGTAGTCGCCCGGTGCGGCATGGGCAGCACCCAAGCCGCAGGCCAGTACCAAAAGGGGAATGAGTTTTTGCGTGATAGTCATCGTGTCTCCTTTAGTTATTGAATGCAGCAGATCGGCGACGATCCGCTCTTGACTCTCTTTATGCAAAGCATCCAAGCTGGTGCGTCAAAGACTGCGCCCGCCGTCAATGACAAAGCGGGCACCAGTCGCAAAACGCAAGGTGGTCGCGCAGGCCTCGATGGCTGACGCAATGTCTTCGACCTGACCGACGCGTCCGAGCGGAATGGTGGCGGCGGCCTTCGCATTGAAATCAGCGCCACGGCCCGGCACAAAGCCCGAGTCAACTACGCCCGGCGACACCGCCAATACCCGCACCTCAGGGGCTAGGGATTTGGCCAACGACTTGGTCAGCACATCCAAGCCGGCTTTGGCCGCAACATAAGCTAGATTGCTACCGGTGCCCGTGAAGGCGGCAATGGAGGACACGTTGACGATCAGACCGTCGCCACTGGCTTTGAGCAAAGGCGAAAAACTGCGGATGGTTGAGTACACGCCGCGCAGCGTGGTCACCATGATGCTGTCGAACAATTCGTCGTTCAGCACCTCCATGTCTTTCGGCGCAATGGATTGAGTGAAACCCGCGCTGTTGATCAGGATGTCGCAGCGTCCAGCGCGCGTTTTGACCTGCTCAGCCGCCACCATCAGAGAAGCTGAATCAGTGATTGATGCGGTCAGGGCGTAATGCTTGGCTGTGGCCGCATTCGGCAGGGTGTCAAGCCGTAACTGCACCGCTTCCTGCCCCTGGCGGTCCAGCGAAACAATGCGTGCGCCCAACGCGGCCAGCCGCAGGGCCGTGGCAAAACCAATCGCCCCTTTGCCGCCGGTGATGACCACGACCTTTCCGTCAAGTCGAGATTGAGGTTGAAAACTCATGATTACCTCTTTTGTTTTTGTTTTGTTATGCCGGCGTGTTGTCCAACACGTAGCGCGCCATTTCCGCGCGGGTGCAGATCCAGACATCCGGTGCCGCTTTGACCAGCCCCATGATCTCGTCATAGACCCAAGCGCCAGCGGGACGACCCAGCACATGCGTGTGCGCCGTGACATCGAGCATCAGCGGCACGCTCTCGTGTTCGCGCATGGCGGCAAAGGTGTCCTTGAACGCTTCCAGCATGTGGCGTGGTCCGTGTCCGTAGCGAATACAGGTCGGCAGATCATTGACATCCATGGTCAGAGGGATCCCCACAATGCGCTGGCCGTCGAACTCCATCACATAAGGCCGGTCGTCATCATTCACGTCACCGTGGTGTGTGTAACCGGCTTCGGCCAGCAGGCGTGAAGTGATCTGACTGCCCGTGCCGCGCGGGCTGATCCAGCCGGTCGGTGTGACGCCAGCCGTACGTACCAGCAGGTCGTGGTTGCGCTGGAGATTGGCACGCTCGGCGGCTTCATCAAAGTAGACTGGAATCACATCCATGCCCCACGAATGGTTGATGATCTCGTGGCCCAGATCAGCCAAGCGCCGCACAGTATCCGGGTCACGCTCGCAAAGCACACCGTTGACCATGATGCTGGTTTTGATCTGATGTTTTTCGGCAATGTTCAAGAGCCGATGTATGCCGCGCACCATCCCGAAGCTGGCCCACGAATGGGCGTTGGTGTCAAAAAATCCCGGCTTCAACACGTTACCCATAGGACCAATTCCCGGCGCCTGACCATCAGACCAAGCCTCGTAAGCAATGTTAAAAATCACGGCGACGCGCTTGCCGCCCGGCCATCTGAAACTGTCAGGCAAACGTTTGATCTGGTTGAACATGGCGGCGGTGCTTTAAAAGATTAAATAGAGCGACTTGCGGATGGTTTGAGCATTGATAGCTTCACTGCGGCTGGATGTTGGCCAGCTTGAACAGCTGGGCCTGAAAGACCATGTCGTCAACGACGAATTTAGAGAACTCCATCGAGCTTGACCCGACCGTGATCAAGCCCAGGCGATCCAACTGCACCTTCAGGTCGGGTTGTTGTATGGCCTGCTGAACCACCTGTTGAATTCGATCAACCTTGTCTTGAGGCGTACCCGCTGGGAACCACAAACCGCCCCAGCCATAGACTTTCTCCATGCCTTGGATCCCCTGCTCCGCGTAAGTCGGAACATCGGGCAAGATCGGTGCGCGCTGTGTCCCGCTGATGGCCAAAGCACGAACTCGCCCATCCTTGATGCCAGCAGCAGAACCAGCTGTTGAAGCGAATGTCATGTCAATCTGCTTAGCGACCACTTCATTGAAGGCCGGACCTGCGCCCTTGTAGGGCACATGAAGGATTTTGGTTTGTGCCAGTGAATTGAACAGTTCACCGTTCAAGTGATTCAAGTTGCCGTAACCAGCAGAACTGAAACTCATTTTCTCGGGTTTGGCTTGTGCCAGCGTGATCAACTCTTTAAGCGATTTTGCCGGCACATCAGGGTTGACCACCAAGACATTGCCGTATGTCCGGTAAATTTGCGTGATTGGAGCGAAGTCCTTGAGCGGGTCATGTGGCAGCTTTTTGTAAAGCACGCTATTGGCCGCAAACGATCCCGTTGTGATCAACATCGTGTAGCCGTCAGGTGGTGCCTTGGCCACGGCGTCAATGCCGATGATGCCGTTGGCGCCTGCCCGGTTGTCGTAGACGATGGTGGTGTTGAGTGCTTCAGCCATCTTTTGCCCGAGCTGGCGTCCCACCACATCAATCGGGCCACCGGCCGTGAACGGAATGACCATGCGAATCGGACGTGATGGCCACTTGTCTTTGTCGCCACCTGTGCTTTGTGCAAAGGCAGTACTCAAGCCCGCCAGCAACAAAGGTGCGGCTAGCGCCACACACCAATAAGTATTTCGTCGCTTCGCTGCCATGCTCACAGACCATCTTTGATCCGCGTTTATAAAAGCAGGCGGTACGTTCAGCATGTGTGGCTCCAGTGAGTGGGCTAGAACGCCCCTGCGCCAGGCAGGGGCAAGACTTATCCTTAGCGTGGTGCGCGCTTTTTCAGTCCGAGAATTTCTCTAGCCTGCGCCGGCGTTGCAATCTGCGCATCCATCTCGGTCAACAGACCCACGGCCTTTTTCACCAACGCCGCGTTGTCCGGTGCCAAAACGCCCTTGCGGATGTAAATGTTGTCTTCCAAGCCGACACGCACATGACCGCCCATCAACCAAGCCTGCATCAACATCGGGAACTCCCAACGGCCCGTACCAAAGGCGGCCCAGTTGGAACCGGCTGGCAAGATCGAGCGCAAATAAGCCAAGGTGGCCGGTGTCGCATTGGCGCCATATTTAACGCCCAGCACGATCTGAAACAGCGAAGGCGAAGGCAGAGTGCCGTCAGCAATCAGGTCGGTCGCCAAGTGAATGTCACCGCTGTCGAAGACTTCGAGCTCAGGCAAGGTACCGGCCTCTTGCGCCAGGTTTGCCATGATGCGAACGTTGCGAGGTGTATTGATCACCACCGACGAACCCGAAAACATGGTGTTCAGGTCCAAACTGCAAATCTCCGGACGCAAAGCCACCACATGTTCCATGCGCCGCTCTGGTGTGGTCAGGGTGGTGCCAGGGGCTGCCACTTTCGGGTCGTCTTCGCTGGGGATAAAGCGTTGCCCAGGGCCGGTTGTCAAGTTGATGATGACGTCGGTGTCGCTGGCGCGAACGCGTTCCACCACCTCGCGGTAATGCTCTAGCTCCATGCTCGGGCGACCGTCAGGGAAGCGCACATGAATGTGGGCGATGGCTGCGCCAGCTTGCGCTGCGCTGATGCAGGCATTGGCTATTTGTTCCGGCGAGCATGGCAGGCCGGGGTACTGCTTGATGTTGGTGATGTTGCCGGTAACTGCGCAGCTGATGATGGTCGGGTTACTCATGTTATTCCTTGATATGGGTTTGAATCAACGCTTCAACAGCGCCGAATTATTTGATGGCCAATGGATTGGCGGGTGAACCCACGGCACCAGTGACAGGCAAAGCTGGCGCAACGAACATGAACTCATAAACATGGTCTTCGTCGCAATCCTTGGCGAGTTCTTTCAAGAAGAAAATTTCGCCCATGGTCAGCCCGAGTATCGGAATACACAGCCAGTGCCATGGCTGGTTCACGCCTGCCGCTTCCGATTGGTTGGGCCGCACCTCGACACCCCAGGTATCCGTGGCGACGGCAGCAACCTGCTTGGCGTGCAGCCAATCCAACGTGTCGAAAGCCAGACCTGGCGCATCGCCACCGGAGTAAAAATCCCAGTTTCCTTCGGCCATCTTGGCCTCCATCTGTCCGGTGCGAATCAAGAGGTAATCACCCCGCCCAACTTTGACGCCTTGGGCTTTTTCTACTTCATCCAAGATGGCCGCAGTGATACCAAAACCATCGGGCAGCGTGTCAACTTTGTAATGGCGAGCGATGTCCAGCAAAACACCACGGCCAACCATTTTTTCGCGCGTTTTTTCAATGCCGCACT
Organism: Comamonadaceae bacterium; assembly: GCA_947450765.1. Lineage (GTDB taxonomy): Bacteria > Pseudomonadota > Gammaproteobacteria > Burkholderiales > Burkholderiaceae_C > Polaromonas. The sequence goes on from CANFXC010000001.1 coordinate 51,555, forward strand.
TGGCTGCACCAAATGAGCTGACGAGGCGGCAGTCATAGCCGTTCCACATGTAGTTGTCGAAAAAGATGTGGCCCAGTCCGTCCCACTGCGTGCCGCACTGCATCGGCATGATGACGATGTCGTCAGCCGAACGAATGCCACGTTTATCGAGTACGCCGGAGTACGCATCGGTTCCGGTTCGCAGCATCAGGTGAATTGGGTTGAAGCGACCCACTGGCGGAAACTTGGTCTTGCCGCCTTGGGGGCCGGTGTTGTCAAAAGCCAAGGCCAAAGACATCACGCGACCCTTTTTAACCAAACTCGCCGCCTTGACGATGTCATCGGGGCTGGTGAAGTTCAGCGTCCCGATTTCGTCATCCGGGCCCCAACGACCCCAGTTCTTTAACCGTGCGGCAGCGTCATCAACATCTTGGCGGGTCACTGGGGGGAGCTTGCTAACGAGGGTCATGTCCATCTTTCTTGAATTAATAACGCATACACATCGGCTGGAATTACTTGCCTTGTTGAACTTTAAATCAAACACTTGATTGAATCAATCGTTTGATTAAAATAAATCCCTCGATTTATGATCAAGGCCACATGAACGATTTAAAGACTCCCGAGCTCACGGTCAGCACGCGTGAACGCATCCTGCAAACGGCTGAGCAGCTGTTCGCCGAAAAAGGCATAGATGCCGTCAGCCTGCGTGAAATCACCGCCGCTGCCGGCGTCAACATCGCCGCAGTCCACTACCACTTCGGCTCCAAAAAAGTCGTTCTGGAAGAACTCTTTGCCATCCGGGGCAGGCCCATAGCAGACCGCCGACTGCAGTTGCTCAGCCAGATCCGACGCGATCCACACGGCAAACCCGTTCTTGAAGATGTTTTGCGGGCGTTCTTAAAGCCGGCCCTTGAAGCGCCGGCAGATCCGGGCGGCGCTTCATTTGTGTTGTTGCGCGCCCGCTTGGCGTTTGAGCAAGCTGAGGTCCGGCGAGCGGTCATTGGCAAAGCTTTCGATGTCTCGAATCGCGAGTTTCTGCGCACCCTGCGTGAAGCCTTACCAGAGCTCAGTGCCGACGACCTGCACTGGCGCTTTCACTTTCTGCTGGGGGCGATGGTCTACACGATGGCGGCGCCGGGCCGGATTGAGTCGATCACGGACGGAGCGCTCGACACCTCGGACAGCGCGGCAGCGCTGACCAAGCTCGTGTCATTTGCGGCAGCTGGATTCAGAGACACTGCGATCACGGCGTGAAACTGTAAGCGCTGGCTCAACGCTGGGCTGTTTCTAGCGCAAGGCATCCCAAAGCAACTTGCTTCCGGTCAGCCCCATGCCCCAGTAGATCAAGCGGTTGAACAACAGTGGACTGATGCGTTTGGCCAGGTTAAAGCCCACAAAAACCCCCACGGGCACCAAAGGCAGCAGCACCAATGATGTCGCCATGTTCCGCCCGTCCAACAATCCCAAATAAGCGAACGGGAGCCACTTGGACAGATTGATCGCGAAGAAAAAATAAGCCATGGTAGCGGCAAAGTTCAGCGGACTCAAGCGCAAGGGAATCACGTAAACGCTGAGCGGCGGCCCCCCTGAGTGCGCGATAAAACTCGTGAAACCTGAGACGGTGGTCAGAATCCGACCGACCCAACGCGCTGGCGGCAAGCTGTCGGCGCGCGGCGGGAAAACCAAGCGTTGCGCCAGAAAAAGAAGCGTCAAGCCCCCCACAATGCCGGCCACCAGCTGGGCGTCCAGCGACTTGAACAACAGCGCGCCCAACAGCGTTCCGAGCAGACCGAAAGGAATCAAAAACCGCAGCAGCTTGACGTCGATATTTTTTCGAAAAGCGGCCAGCCCAAGTAAATCAACGAACAGCAGCACCGGCATCATGATCGCAGCGGCTTGCGGCACCGACACTGTTAAGGCCATCAGCGGCACCGCCAACGAGCCAATGCCAATACCAAAACCGCTCTTGCTGATGCCCAACAAGAGCACGGCCGGGACAGCGCACAGGTAAAAAAACGGATCGGTGATGAGGGGCAAGTTCAAAGCTAATAAAGGAACGCAACAATCAAGCGCCCGATTATCAACCTACCAGCTGTGCCCTGCGTTGTTCAAACCGGTACATCCAGACCCAGATAGGCTTTCTGGATTTCAGGCCGCGTCAGCAACTCACTGGCCAAGCCTTCTGCCACGATGCGCCCTTCCTCCATCACATAAGCACGGTGCGCCAGCGCCATCGCCATGGCGACGTTTTGCTCGACCAGCAGCACCGACGTTCCCTGCGCATTGATCTGGCGAATGGCGCCAAACATGTCCAGCACAATGGCCGGTGCCAAGCCTAGTGAAGGCTCGTCCATCAACAGCAAACCGGGCCTAGCCATCAAGGCGCGACCAATCGCCACCATCTGTTGCTGGCCGCCAGAGAGCGCACCTGCCGGACTTTGCAGCTTGACCTTGAGAGCCGGAAACAGCGACAAGACGTACTCGAGCGACTCTTGCCGTTTGGCTTTGGCCGGCGCGATGAAACTACCCAATTCCAAGTTGTCATAAACCGTCATCTGTGTAAACAAACGTCGACCTTCGGGAACGATGGCGATACCGGCCTCGCAAAATCGGTGGCTCTCTAACTGCGTGATGTCGCGACCATTGAAACTCAGCGTGCCACCACGCACGCGATGCATACCTGCAATCGCGTTGATCAGCGTGGTTTTACCTGCCCCGTTGGGGCCGACCACGCAGACCATCTCGCCCGTTTTCACTTCAAGGCTGACGCCCCACAAAGCCGGGGCTGCGCCGTAATTGACCAAAATATTGTTGACTTCAAGCATGTGGCGTTCCCAGGTAAGCGCTGACGACTTCAGGATTGCGCATGACATCGTGGGCTGATCCAATGGCGATCAACTGGCCATGGTTAAGCACCGCCACGCGGTCGGCCAGCGCCATCACCGCACGCATCACATGCTCGACAAAAACGATGGTTGCGCCACGGTTACGGATCTTGCGAATCAATTCAATCGCCTCATTGATCTCGCCCGGCGTCAGGCCCGACAGCACCTCGTCGAGCAAGACCAGACGCGGTCTGGAAGCCAGTGCACGCGTCAACTCCAAAAACTTGCGCTGATGCAAATTCAGGTCATCGGGCAAAGCATTCGCCTTGTCCTTGAGGCCGGTGAATTCCAACCAGGTCCAGGCCTCATGTGTGGCTTGACGCTGATCCAATGCAGCACCGCCAAACATGGCGACCAGCGCCACGTTTTGCAACACGCTCATGTGCGCAAAGGGCCGAGGGATTTGGTAGGTGCGCGCGATGCCAGCTTGCGCGATACGGTGTGCAGGCAAGCCCGCGAGTTGCTGACCTGCAAAGAAAATACGACCGCCGCTGGTCGGGTAATGACCACTCACCACATTGATGAAGGTCGACTTGCCAGAGCCGTTGGGGCCGAGCAGTCCGAGAATTTCCCCTTCGTGAACCTGCAAACTGACCCTGTCGAGCGCCTGCACACCTTTGAACGCTTTAGACAGATCGCGCACGTCCAGCAAGATCTTGGGGGCGGCAGCCGGTTCGCTGACTTTGGGGGTCGCTTGAGCTGAAACATCCGTTGGCAGCTCGGGCAAAGTATCCCTTGGAGGGGTGACCTCGGCCAGACCTTGCTTTGCCGCACGGCGCTTGAAAAAGTAACCCAAGATACCGTTCGGCATGAAGAGAATCACCACGATCAAAATCACACCCACGGCGGCCTTGCCTGCCAACGGATGGTTGCCGGCGGTGAAGAAATACAGCAGGCAAGTGATGACCGTCGCACCGACCGCCGGACCGGCCCAATGCCGCGTACCACCCAACACACTCATCAGCACCACGGTCAGTGGCACGACGATGGTGAAGGTCTCGCCAGCCGTCACATAAGACACAAAAAGCGCGTGAATGCCGCCGGCCAATCCCGCCAGCGCAGACGACAAACCAAAAGCCAATAGCTTGTAGCGAAAGGTCGGTACGCCCATGACTTCGGCCGCATCTTCGTCGTCATGAATGGCAAACAGACCGACACCCAGTTTGGACGACTGCACCTTGTAAGCGATCAACAGCGTCAACACCGCAGCGACCAGCGCCATCAAATAAATGGACGCCGAAGCCGTTGGACCGATGGCCGGCACCGGCGTCGCATTCAGGGAAATGCCGGGTCCGCCATCGATGCGGGTATTCAACACAATCGTGCCTACCACAAAAGTGATAGCCAGCGTCAGCAGCGCAAACAACTCACCCCGCACTGCTTTCACCCGGAACACCACGGCCCCCAAAGCCAGTCCGAGCAGCGCAGCCAACAGGGCCGCAGCAGGCAAGGTCCACAAAAATGGCCAGTTCAGATTGGCCGCCAGACCGGCAGAGGTGTACATGCCCACGCCAAAAAAGGCACCATGACCAAATGAAAAATAACCCGAGTAGCCCGACAGAATGTTCCAAGACAAAGCCAGGATCATCCAGTGACAGATCAGGTAAAGAAAGGATTCATAGAAAGCGGGCAAACCGAGCCAAGGCACGCTCGCAAGCGTCGCTCCGGCAGCCAAAATGCCGATGACTGTTTTATTCATTTTTCAGATCTTTCCGGGGCGCAGCAACAGCATCAAGATCAGCAACGAAAAAGACACGATAGGCGCCCACGAAGGCGAAGCCACAGCCATGGTGATGGCCTCACTGACACCAATGATGATGCCCGCCACCAAGGGACCGATGGCACTGCCCAGACCACCCAACATCACCGCAGCGAAGATCACACCGATCCATGCAAAAATTTGCGAAGGCGTCAGTGTGAAAGTCAGCGCCAGACAAATGCCAGCGACTGCCGCCAATGCGGCACAAACGCCGGCCAGCATCAGCGACATGCCCTTTTGGTTGATGCCAAAAGCAGCGGCAATCTGGCCGTCTTCAGCCATCGCCCGCAGCGCCTTGCCGATGTCCGTGTAGCGCATGCCCGCCCAAATCATGAACGCGATAGAGACAGACAACACCAGCGTGACCAGTTCGGGCACCGGAATATAAAGCGATCCGACGGTGAATTTCATATCGTTGTAATGCGTTTCAAGCCGCCGGTAATCGGCCGTCCACACCGCCTGAATACCGCTTTCAATCACCACCGCAATACCGAAGGTCACCAGCAGTGAATTAAAAGGCGATATCTGAAATCGGGCCAACATCCACTGCATACCCACACCGATCAGAAAAAACAGTGGCGGCAATATCAGCAGCCCCAACAAGGGATCCACATGCCACACCGTGGCCATGTGAAAGCTCAAGTAAGCCGCCAGAAACACCAGCCCAAAATGGGACAGGTTGATCTGCCGCAGCAGACCCCAAGTCAGACCCAAGCCGAGCCCGATCAGACCGTAGAGACCGCCGATGAAAATCCCCGAGAGGATAGATTGCGCCAATAAATTAAAACTCGGGAAACTCATCTGCAGCCCCTTTCCTGATTACTTGATTTGGAGCTTGACGCCGGGCGGTGCGAACTGCGGCGGGTAGACCACAGCCCACTTGCCGTTTTGCACCTGCTTGATCTTCATCAGGTCGTCACCGTAATTGCCGGGGCCGTCAAAACGCAGACGACCATGAATGGTGTCCACGCGGTTCTTGCGCAGCCACGCCGCAATGGCTTTGTCGTCAAGGCTGTTGGCACCGCGCACACCAGCTTCCAGAATTTGCCACGCTGAGTACGATGCGGCGGCTTGAACCTCAACGCTGGTGTCAGGCAGGTTCAATTTGGCCGCACGCTCGTTGAAGACCTTGACGAACTGGGCGGCCGTCGGGTTGTTGGTGAACGGCGCGTGTTCTTCAAAAATCGTCACGGCCAGCGCGTTGTTGCCGTCCGCAGCTTTGCTCATCGGACCTGGCGCCGGGTAGAGGTGAAAGTGCAGCGGCGGGGTGTAATCAATTTTCTTCATGGCATCGAGCAGCATGTTGCCTTCAAGGCCGATGTCACCCATCCAGACCAGATCAGGCTTAGCGTCTTTCACGCGTGCAGCAATGGGTCCGAAATCCCGGTTACCAAAGTCCCATTCCAAAAACAGAACTTCGGTCAGACCGCGTTTTTTAGCCACTTCACGACCGCCCAGCGACATGAAGTGAATTGAAGGGAACTTACTGGTGACGATGGCGATTGTCTTAGGAGGCTTTGGCGATGCCGCCAGCGCATCAAACAGCGTGTTGGGCACGGTAGTGCCAGGGTCAGCACCAATCGACCAGGCCGGAAACTGCATGTCGTACTTGGCCAAAGAAGGAATGCCGAAGGTGTGGTGGACCAGCACCTTGTTGTAGCGTTGAGCCACACCCATGGCCGACAAAATGGCACCCGTGGCGTAAGGTCCCATCAACAAGTCGACTTTGTCAGACGTCACCAACTGCTCATACAGCGTACGCGCCAACTCAGGCTTGGACTGATCGTCCTTCACCGTCCATTCGACCTTGCGGCCGAGCAAACCACCGCGGGCGTTGAGCTGCTCGATATAAATTTCGCCCACCAGCTTGTGCGTCAAGGCGGTTGATGACAAAGGGCCGGTCAGCGCCAGCGTGCTGCCAATCCGTATCGGACCAGGCGCCTGCGCTTGCGCGGCACCCGCCCATGCCAACGCTGCACCCACCGCCGTCACGGCGGACAATTTTCTTCTTGTCATTTTCATGGTTTGTCTCCTGTTTATTTATAAGTTGGAACGCGGAAAAACGAATTCGAAAAAATCTCAGTCGACCTGCGCACCAGAGCGCTTGACCAAGTCGGCCCATTTGGTGATTTCAGTCCGCCCGAAGCTGACCAGTTCGTCGGACTTCATATTGCGCAATTCAAGGCCTTGAGCACCGAGTTTGGAGGTGACCTCCGGGCTGGCCATAGCCTGTGCAGCGGCCTCTCTGAGGCGAGCCAACACCGGCGCTGGTGTCGCGGCAGGGGCATACATCATGAACCAAGCCACCAAGTCAAAGTCGGTCACGCCTTGCTCCAACAAAGTCGGCACATCAGGGGCGGCAGTACTGCGTTTGGCGCTGGACGCACCGAGCGCACGCAGCTTGCCCGACTTGATGTGCGGCAGCACGGCCGCCGGGTGATAGAACATGAATTGCACCTGCCCGCCCATCACATCGGTCAAGGCCAGACCGCCTTCTTTGTAGGGGGCATGAACCATGTCACCGCCAATGCGGGCTTTCAACAGTTCGCCCGCCAGATGCCCTGACGTGCCGTTGCCCGCAGATGCATAGCTCACCTTGCTGCCTGGACGGTTCGCCAGCACGGCCAAATCTTTCACCGTCTTCAGCTGCGAATTGGCGGCGACCACCAGCAAGGTCGGCGTGTAACCGGCAAACGCCACTGGTGCAAAGTCCTTCAGCGGGTCGTAGGGCAGCTTCTTGAACAGCGTGGCGTTGATCGCGTGCGTACCAACCGTTCCCATGACGATGGTGTAGCCATCTGCCGGCCCTTTGGCCACCAGGTCTGAGCCAATGACACCACCAGCACCCGCACGGTTTTCAACCACCACAGGCTGCCCCAGTGGTTTGCTCAAACCTTCTGCGATCACGCGCGAAATGATGTCGGTGGTCGTACCGGCGCCGAAAGGAACAATCAGCTTGATAGGGCGCAGCGGGTAGTCTTGCGCTTGCGCAAGAAGCACACTAAAACCTAGGCTGACAGCGGTTAAAAGTCTGGCGGCCAGTGCACGGCCGTTGGCGCTTGAACTCATGCTTTGCTTTCGTTGGCAGTAGGCGTTTTCTGGTAAGCCGCGCGAGCAGCCCAGCCGCGCGCAAACTCGGCGTTGTGCTGACCTAGCAGCGGCGGTGCGGTGACGTCGAGTGCACGCTCGCCGTCAAAGGACACCGGCGAGCGCACAGTCTTGAAGGTGCCGGCCACCGGGTGCGGCGCCTCGACAAACAACTGCAGGTGCTCTGCCTGCGGGTCTTGCGGCACCTCGGCGGTGGTGTAGACCGGTGCATGCGGCACATCTTCGGCCGCCAGACGGGCGCACCACTCAGCCCGCGTCCGCAGCTTGAAGATGGCGGCCAACACATGCATCAGTGCTTCCTGATTCTCGATACGCGCTTGCCGCGTGGCAAAGCGCGGGTCTTCGAAAATATCGTGACGCTCCATCACGGTGGCCAGACCTTGCCAGAATTTTGGCGGCGAAGACATGTGCAGCGCCAACCACAGGTTGTCGCTGCACTGCATCACATACGACTGCGACACGCTGGGCCGGCTGAACGGGCCCATGACTTCATCGGCTGAAAACAAATGCGTGAACGCGTCCAGGTTGAAGTGGGTCATGGCCTCCATCATGGACACCTCGACCTTGCGGCCGATGCCGGTGGCATGTCTTTCGTGCAAAGCGCCCAGCACACCGTAGGCCGCGTAAAACCCGGTCAATGCATCGGCCAGCGCCGGGCCCACCACGCGCGGATTTTCCGGGTTGATCAACAGCCCCAGAAATCCGCTAACAGCTTGCGCCACGGTGTCATAACTCGGCCGCCCCGCATACGGACCGGTCGGCCCAAAACCGCTGATAGCGCAATAAATCAAACGCGGATTGATCTTTTGCAAGCGCTCTTGTCCCGCCCCAATCTGCTCGGCCACGCCAGGCCGAAAGTTCTGGATGTAGACATCGGCTTCACGGATCAAATCATCAAAACGCGCCAAGTCTGCCGCGTCTTTGGTGTTCAGCGTGATGCTGCGTTTGTTGCGGTTGTAGGTCTGAAAGTGCGGGCTGTACAACTCGCCTTTGAAGGCCCGGAACGGGTCGCCCGTGACCGGCAGTTCAACCTTGACGACATCAGCACCCAAGTCAGCCAGCAGCATAGAGGCCGCGGGCCCCGTGATGAAGGTGCCGTGCTCGACCACCTTGACGTTGGCGAGAACATTGGCCATAACTCGTCAGCCCGCTGTCGGCATGTCGCCGGTGTACTGCAGGCCTTGCGTGGCTTGGTACGACAACGCAAAGCCAATCGGGTCTTCCAACTCTTCATTCAGGTGTGCGATCAGACTGGCCGTGCGCGCCAGCATTGGCACGCCTTTGAGTGCATTGACCGGAAAACCCACGCCCAGCAGTACAGCCGGAATCGCACCGGAAACATTCAGCTTGAGTTCTTTTCCAACGACCTCGGGAATGACGGCCTCCACTATTTTTGCAATTTCAACATAGCGCTGGCCCGCACCGGCCTCGGCTGAAACTTCAAACAACCGGCCGACGCGCGGATCGCGTTGCTTGTGTTCGGGATGACCGTAACCTGCAATTGGCAATTTACGGGAGCGCAAATCAGCCACCACCGCACGTGCCGCTGCATGCAAATCACCAGCGTGCTTTTCAGCTTCTTTTTCTACCGCCAAATACAAGCGTCCAGCCGTTTCCGAAGCGCCCAAGATCACCGAACCGGAACCCAGCAGACCCGCAGCCACAGCGCCCTGCATCGCATCAGGTGCAGCCGCTAGCGTCATACGGGCCGCTTGCACGCTGGGCACCAAACCGTGCTCGGCAATCGCCACCAAGGTGGCATTCAGCACCGCACTGGTGGCAGCGTCAGCGCGGCGACCCGTGACCAACAAGAAGAAGTAATCACCAAAATTAATGTGCCCGATCAGGTCCCGGGACAAGTCCGCGCCGCGCACCACGATGGTGTCGGCGTTCGAGGTGCAAATAGCGGAGCGGGGCTGTGTGGCCTTGCCAATTTTCAAAATGAAACTCCTGAGATGGAATGGAAAATGCTCAAGCCGAGGGCACGAGCTTGAAGTCGTAATACGCCGTATGAAAAGGCGTGCCCATGACGCGACCATCCGGCGCCGTGCCAGCCGGATGCGCTTGAAAGTCAACGATCAGGCTGTTGCGCACGCCGAAGACCGCATCAGAATCTAGGAACGGGCTGTCAGACACAAACAGGTGCGTGATCAGACGTTCATAGCCGGGAGCGCTGAGCATGGTGTGCATGTGGCCGGGCCGGTTCGGGTGACGACCCATACGGCGCAACATGCCGCCGACCGGACCGTCGTCCGGCACCGGGTAGTAAGCTGGCTTGATTGACCAAAAGCGGTAGTTGCCGTCCGCATCGGTGTGAAAGCGCGCGCGCAGGGCCATCGGCGCATCAGGCCCTTTTTGCAAATCGTAAAAGCCATCACCGTCACCTGACCAGACGTCAAGCGTGCAATTGGCGATCGGCTGGCCAGCAGTGTCGGTGACACGGCCGTGGTAATAAGCCGGTGTGCCCGAGCTAACGCCGGTGATGTCAGAACCCAAAGCCAGTTCGGGTGCACCTTCCCAGAAAAACGGGCCGAGCACTGTGGCTTCAGTGGCCTTCAGCGCGGTCGGCTTGGCCTTTAGCGCGGCAGCCGCACCCTTGGCTTGCTCGATGCCGACCACCGCCATGGAGACACCCAGCGTATCTGACAGCAAGATGAATTCTTGGCGTTTCTCGTCGCACATCTGACCAGCGGCCGTCAAAAATTCAATCGTCCCCATCCATTCGTCAGGCGTCAGCTGGACCTCCTGCACGAAAGAGTGGACGTGTTTGACAAGCGATGTCATGACCTGCTTGAAGCGCGGGTCCTTGCACTCCGTCATGCGCTCAATCACCGCTTGCGCCAAGTCTTTAACTTCAAGTTCAGCCATGCCTTGTCTCCGTTTATTAATCGCCTCTTTTTGTTAGGCGTATCTACTGCATCAGCCCTGCAGTTTAGGCAGTCATACTCACGACTGGAAGTGATTAATTTTCACCGTTATGATCGATGCCATCGATGATAAATTCGACAAATGACCGAGGGTTTTCCCATGGAACTTCGCCATGTTCGCTACTTTGACGCCATCGCCGAGACACTGAATTTCACGCGTGCGGCTGAGCGGCTGCATGTCACACAATCGACGCTCTCGCATCAGATACGTCAGCTCGAAGAAGAGGTTGGCGTGCAGCTGTTTGACCGCAGCGCCAAGAAAGTCCGGATGACGGAGGCTGGTGAAATATTGCGCAGCCACCTGACGCCGGCGCTGGAACATATCGACAGGGGTCTGCAGGCGCTCCGCGCTGACGCCCAAACCTCGACCGGCCACATTCGCCTGGGGACCACGCCCAGCTTCAACGCCCGGATGGCACCCCTCTGCGTGAGTACCTTGCTGCAGCATTACCCGGGAGTCCAGGTCACCGTAGAAGAACTGGGTGCCAGCATGATCGCCAAGCGTCTGGTCTCGGGTCATCTGGACATCGGTGTTTCTTACCGACCCGACAACCGTCCGGAACTTTGGTTTGAACCGCTTTACAACGAGCAATTGCGACTGGTGGTGGCGGCCAACCACCCGCTGGCAAAACGCAAACGTGTGCGGATGGTCGAGCTGCATCATCTGCGTATGGTGTTGCTGCCGCGGCAATTTTTCACGCGACAGTTGCTGGAAGACTGCTTTGAAGCGGCGGGCAGCCAACCGCACGTGGTGGCTGAACTCAATACGATTGCATCCAGCATTGAGTTGATTCGCCAAACTGACCTGGCCGGCATCATCACCGAAACCGCCATCTCACCGGCCGACGATTTGCGCATCGTGCCGCTACAAGACCCGACGCCGATGCGCACGCCGGGCATGCTCTGGAACAAGGGCAGCAACCGCTCGCCGATGCTCAAACATTTCACCGACATCATCCGGCGGGCTGCAGGCCCAGCCGAATGACGCGAGGCGTCAAAGAACGCTGCAGGCTTGTTCAAAGCTGAGACGCGGATTGCGGTCAAACAGCTTGCTGTTGTCGCCAAAACCCAGGTTGATCAGGAAATTGGCTTGCAAGCGTCCGTCGGGGAAAAACTCGGCATTGACTTTGGCCAGATCGACACCACTCATCGGACCGCAATCGAGACCGACCGCGCGTGCAGCGATCATGAAATAGGCGCCGCCCAGGGTGCCGTTGCGATTGGCCGTGCCATCAGCCAATGGTTTGTTACCTTCAAACATTTCCTTGGCGCCTGGGTTGTGCCAAACCACGGGCATGTGCTCGTAAAAACGCGTGTCAGTGGCGACGATGACGGTCACCGGAGCGGTCTTGGTTTTGTCGACATTGCCGGGCGACAGTGCAGGAATCAGGCGTGCTCGCGACTCTGGCGTGTTCAGGAAAACGTAGCGCGTCGGTTGCGTGTTCATGGATGTCGCGCCCATTTTGGCGATGTCATAGACCTGCTGCAGCAGTTCCGCAGGCACGGGCTTGTCGATGAAGCCGTTGGCGGTTCGGGCTTTGAAAAAAAGTTGGTCGAGACAAGCGTCGGAAATTCGCATGGTATTTTTCTTTAAAAAGTTGAAGAGGGATGAAGCTTACAGAATTACTCGGGCTTGATGTCAAGTTCGCGTGTCAACTTGGTCCAGCGGTCGACGTCGCGTTTGACCAGCGCCCGCGTGTCGGTCGGGTTCAGCGCCAGCGGCCGACCGCCGGCTTTGCGGAAAATATCGATCACATCGGGGGCTGCAATGACCTTGGCCAATTCAACGCGCAAACGTGCGGCGACATCAGCCGGGGTTTTAGCAGGCATGAAAAGGCCGAACCAAGACTCCAATTCAAGTGCAGCCACACCGGTTTCATTCAGGGTGGGTACGTCCGGGTGGCCCGCCAAACGGGCACTGCCAGAGACCGCCAGCGCTTTCACATTGCCTGCGTCAACCTGCACACGGGCGGTCGGTGACAGGTCAAAAAAAACATCAACCCGGCCACCCAGCAAATCTTGGTAGGCCGCCTGTGCGCCGCGGTAAGGCACATGCACCAGCTCGACACCGGCGAGGTGCCAGAGAGCGGCGGCCAGCACATGTTGGCCGGAGCCATTACCCGCCGAGGCGTAGGTCAACTTGCCGGGGTTGGTCTTGGCATACGCCACCAAGTCCTTCAGGGAATTGAAGGGCAGGTCCTTGCGCGCCATCAAGGTGTAGCTGTAGGCAACAGCCAAACCGACCGGCTCGAAATCACGCAGACTGTCATAGGGCAAGTTGCGGTACAAACCCGGGTTGATAGCAAGGTTCGAGACTGAGCCGACCAGCAGCGTGTAGCCGTCGGGCGTCGCCTTGGCCACGGCGTCGGTACCAATCAAGGTGCCTGAGCCGGGACGATTCTCGACCACCACCGGTTGCGTCAGCTGCTTGCTCAGCCGGTCGGCCAGCAGGCGACCCACAAAGTCGAAGCCACCACCAGGCGGCTGCGGCACCACCACCCTCAAAGGCTTGTTGGGGAACACCTCTGCAGTCGCTGGCACGGCGGCCAGTGCGGTCAAGGCCAGCGCCGTCAGCAGCGTCTTGGCCACGGCCAAGCTGACGCGGCCCTTCAAGGTTGTACGGGTCATGTCTATGTCTCCGGTTTATTTTTATGTCGACACGGTGCGGAAAGGCTCAGCGCTCGAGCGCACCGCCAGCCAACCAACGTGCGCCGCGCTGATACAGCTCTTGCACCACCGGGCCCTTCAACATCGGCATGTCGAGCTTGACGGTGTAACCAATCCGCGTCTGGATATAGGCGAGGTGTCGGTAGCCTTCGGGAAAACCTGCCAACGCTTCTTGGTCCAAGGTCAAGGTGGCCGATGAATCGACAGGATCGATACGATCTTTCTCATAAATGGGTTGGCGGTGCAGCAGCTTCCACTGCCCTTCGTGGCGCGTCACAAAGTCATAAAAGCGGCCGGTGCACACCACATCGCAAAGCACCGGGCCATGGGCGCCCTCCACCATGCCGCGCTGGGAGATCGTCATTTTGGTTTGTGCAATAGCGCGATCACCCACCACTTCGACGGCCGAGCCACCCAAAAAATGCAGAATGCTGACACCCTTGCTCCAGCCCTCTTGCGTGACGCGAATGAACTCCTGAAACGAGCCCTGAAACCAGGTCGCCATCATGACGCCGTCCGGATGCCAGACGGTTGCGAAACGGGCCCAGTCACCGGCATCGCGCCACAGCGCCCAACGCTCCACCATCTGGCGTATCTCCAACTCACTCTTCATGTTGTCGTTCATTCAATTCTCCGTTTTTTCAATTGAGGGGACAGCCGCAATGACAAGCACTGCTGGACTGACGAAATCAACTTGGTGCCGCGCCGTGCGCAAGTCAGCCAATTCGCGCTTGACGCGCTGGTGCTCCGGATGCACTGCGTAGCCGTCAAGCGCCGCCTGACTTTCGAATTCCGAATACAACACAACGTCGCAAGCGTAGTCAATGCGACTTGAATCGACGCCAATTTCGAGGTGCAACAAACCGGGAATCCGACCACGAAGCGACTCGAAGCTGCGCTGTAGCTGCGCGATGCAATCGCGTTTTTCGGCAGGCGTATCGCCGCGGAGGTTCCACATGACAATGTGTTTAATCAAAGAATTCTCCAGAGTCAATGCACTTAGGCTTCTGGCGGGAAGCCAACGCGCTGAGGCCACAGATTGGTAAAACCATGGACCTCGCGGCGCGCATACAAACCCGCCAGATTGAAAGGTTCGCTGGCCAACCAGGCATCGGCTGCCGAGCGCGATTCAAACTCAATCGCCAACAAACTGCCCAACATGGTTTGACCGTCGCCTGCCAGCAGTGGGCCGGCAAAAGCGATGCGATCCGCCACCGCGGCGAGGTAAATTTTGTGCTCGGGTCGAACGCGCTGTCGGAGCGCGGCGCCATCAGCTTTGTCGAGCAGGTGAAAGAGGTAAATCATGCTGTCGAGGGGTTTAAAACGAAATCAAAATCAAGACTGAACAGGCCGTCAGGCTGCTGCACCCAATCAGCCACCAGCGACTGCCTGACGCCAAACACGGCATCCGAATCCAAGTAAGGATCACCATTGCGAAAGACGTGCGTGGTGAGCGTTTCGTAGCCCTCGGCTTTGACCATGAAGTGCAAATGTGCCGGGCGCCATGGATGCCGCCGCGTGGCTTTCAGCAAATCGCCGACCGGGCCGTCATTCGGAATCGGGTAAGGCTCTGCCACGATGCAGCGAAAGTGAAAACCACCCTCAGCGTCGGAGCGCAACACGCCACGCGCCCGATGCGCACCCAGATCGGCATATTGCACGTCGTAGTTCCCCGCGGCATCGGCCTGCCAGACCTCAATCACGGCATTGGGCACCGTCTCGCCTCCCAGCCCCAGCACGCGACCGCGCACCCAACACGGCTGGCCAGTCGCGCCATTGGCCACATCAGCGCCCAGCGCGTAGTGCGGCGCACCCTCCACATGAAAGGGACCGACCACCGTGGCTTCGGTGCAACCCAGCGGCTTGTCGTTGTTCATAGCCACCGTCAACATCGACAGGCCCAGCACATCACTGAGCAAGATGAACTCTTGCCGTTGTTCGTCGCATTTTTGGCCAGTCCTTGTGAGGAACTCAATTCCTTGCGCCCACTCTGCTTCGGTCAGGCGGGTCTCACGGGCAAAAGCGTGCAGATGCTGAACCAGACTGGTCACCACCTCCTTGAGCCTTGGCTCAGGGGTCTGCGCAAACCGGGCAATCACGGCTTGGGTAATGGTGTCCTGATTCAAATTGCGCACGCGGTCTCCGTCAGGTTGGCTGGGCTTTTGAAGAATATAGTGGGCCAGCGCCCGATCTGAAAGCAGACTGGCGCAAATGACTTTTTCATGCCGCGGAAGAAAGCTCGGCGGTCTGCGCCACAATGCAGGCCAAGAACCGAGGGGTCGGTGACAACGGAGACACAGCGTGGATCGCTGGACTGAAATAGAACTTTTTGTGCAGGTCGCCGAAACTGGCAGCCTGAGTCGTGCGGCCGAAGCGTTGGAATTGTCCAACGCTGCGGCCAGTCGGCATTTGTCAGCACTCGAAGAGCGGCTAGGCGCGCGCTTGGTTGAGCGCAATACGCGCCGGCTGTACCTGACCGACACTGGCCAGGAATTTTTCCGCCGTGCCAAAACCATTTTGATGGAACTCAAAGACGCTGAGTCAGCCGTCAACGCTACCGCGCTAGACCCGAGCGGTGTGCTGCGCATCACGGCCTCCCTGTCGTTTTCAGTTCACCATGTGGCGCCGCTGCTGCGTGAATACACCCAGCGCTACCCCAAGGTGCAGGTGCATGTGGAGTCAGCGAACCGATACCTCGACATCATCGACAACAACATCGATGTGGCCATTCGCACGCGCGAGTCTGAGCCGGATTCGAACATCACCATTCGCCGCGTGGCCGAGACCCGGCGCATCATGGCGGCCTCGCCGCGCTACTTATCGCAGCATGGTTTCCCCAAAACCCTTGACGATTTGCATCAGCACAAGATGCTGATGTACACCTACGCCAACAACCCCAACGAGTTGCGCTTCACACGTGGCGACGAGACACGCACGGTCACAGTCAAGGGACTGCTGGAGTCGAACGACGGCCAAATTTTGCGGGCTGCAGCGCTGGACGGGATGGGAATTCTGGTGCAGCCCACCTACATTCTTTACGAAGACATCGTCGCCGGCCGGCTGGTGCCGGTACTCGATGACTGGGACTTGCCGCATCTGAACATCAACCTAGCCTATCCGAGCCGCAAGCATCTGTCCGCCAAGGTCCGCACCTTCATCGACTTCATGGTTGAGCACTTCGCCAAGATGGACTATGAACGCAAGTGGACTGGCCGGTTTTAGTCAGGTCGCCGGCCGTCAAAGGCGTTTTGCAGCAATTGCCTCAGGGCCACTCGTTCAAGTGGCCGCGGATTTTGGTACTGGTTCTGCAGCGCCATTTCACAAGCCTTGTCGAGATCAGACTCGTGCATCCCGAGGGCGCTCAAAGAGACCGCTGCACCGTTGTCTTGCGCCAGGTCGAAGACCGCAGCCGCTGCACTGCGCACACCCCGTTGAGTCCCACTCGCTGAGCCAGCACCATTCAAAGCCTCGGCAATGACCACCATCGCCTGCGCTGCATTCGGCGCGTTGTAGGCCAGCGCATGCGGCAGCACCACGGTGTGGGTTTCAGCGTGTGGCAAATTGAAGGTGCCGCCCAGCGTGTGGCACAGCTTGTGGTGCAGCGCCATGCCGACGTTGTTCATCACCAGACCACACAACCAAGCACCGTACAAGGCATCACTACGGGCCGCACGGTCTGTCGCCGACTGGCGGATCAAGGGCAGCGCACGGGCGAGCGCGGCAATCCCTTCACGCGCCATCAGGTCCATCACCGGGTTGCTGTCAATGCCGTACAAACCTTCAGCCGCATGCGCAATGGCGTTGATACCGCTGGTCACGCTCAGACTCACGGGCAGCGTGAGCGTGAGCTCTGAGTCGTAAATAACGGTGCGCGGCAAGACACGGGGATCGCGGCCGGTTTTCTTCATGCCGTCTTCCGTGATGCCGTAGACCTCGGTCATCTCCGAGCCGGCATAGGTCGTCGGGATGGCCAGAATCGGCAAGCCAGAGTCCAGCGCAATGGCTTTGCCCAGTCCGGTGGTTGAGCCACCACCGATGGCGACCGCGCAATCAGCGCCCAACTGGCGAGCCAAGGCCCTGACCTCACGCACCGTCTCGATCGGCACATGCATCACGGCGCGGTCAAAAATGCCCGCTGCGCGCGGACCCAGCAAGTCGGCGACGAGCTCAGCCGAAGCGCGTTGCTCAGGGGTGCACAGCACCAAGGCTTTGTGCGCACCCAGCGCTTCGATTTCGGCACCGAGTTGGCTCAGCGAGCCGGGTCCAAAAACTACCTTACCGGCCTGGCCGCGGTAGATAAAATTTTTCATGGCATCTTTCAGTCTTGAGGATTCAGGCCGGCACTGCGCTCGACCGTTCGAATAATGGCTGCATAGTCGAGCAAGCCGTCACCTTGCGCCATCGCGGCGTGCATCAGCTGGTAAGTGAGTGAGGTTTGCGGCAAAGGCGCATGCACGGCCGCACCCGCCTCCAGAATCAGATCAAGATCCTTGGTCATCTGCTCGACGGTGAAGGTGGGTGTGAAGTCACGCACGCCCAACTGAACCGACTTGGCCTTGAGAATCGGCGATGCAACAGCGCTGGCACTCAAGACTTGCCACATGTCTTGCCATTGCAAACCGCCTTTTTGACCCAGCGTCAACCCTTCAGACAGCATGGCACTGGTCTGCGCAATCATCAGGTTGACGACCAGCTTCATGAGCCGGGATTCCTCAGCTTGACCCAGATAAAAATGATGTGGGCCCAGCCGCTGCAGCAAGGGCAACACATGGTCGTAAGCCGCCCTTGGACCAGACGCCATGACAGTGAGCTGCGCCGCTTCAGCCATCTTGTTGTTGCCAGAGACCGTCACCCGCAGATAAGTGATACCCGCAGCAACGCACACGTTGGCAACCTGCGCAGAGGCCTGCTGAGAGACCGTGCTGGTGTCGACGTAAATGCAAGCCTTGCGCGCCTGTGCCGCCACCTGTGCGCTCACGGCCAGCAAAGCAGCATCGTTCGGCAACGAAGAAAAAATCACGTCAGCTGCAGCCAAGGCTTGCGCAGCATCTGTCGCCACGCGCAGCCCTTGTGCGCTGGCCAATTGCTGGCGCTCAGCACTCGGGTCACTGACCGTCACGGCGTGTCCCGCAGTATGTAGATGCCCAGCCATCGGCAAACCCATCTTGCCGACGCCCAGAAAGTGAACCGCGAGTTTTTGAATGACGGTGCTCATGCGGCGCCTTGCACCGCCGGCGCCAACCCGCCTAGCGCACCGGCCATGAACTGGCTGTGCTCCATCCCAAGCAAGCGATTCCAACGTTGTTGCCCCATGGTCAAGCCGATGAAAAAACCCAGCTCGACAATCTCATCTTTTTTGAAATGGTCATACAGGCCTTGCCACAAGTCATCCGTCGGCTCAAGCCCCCAGGTGATGGCTTCGGCCAAGCGCAACGCGGCTTTTTGTCGGGGTGAAAAGCGCGTCGCCTTGTCGAAGTCCAGCAAGTCTTTGACGTGGTCTTCCAGCAAACCTTCCGCCTGCGCCTTGACCGATCGCTGGTTGCCGCAGTAGTTGCAATTCACCGCCTGCGACACGTACAAGCGACACAATTCTTTGATGGCGTGCTCACACACGCCATTGACAAAAGTGTCGTTCCAGGCGTTGGTGAAGGCCCAAAATACTTTGGGTACGTTGGCCCGAATGGCATGACTTTCCGGTCGTGGCGCACCGTCCCTAGCGGCACGCTGAAATTCTGCCAGCATGGCCGGATCGGTGATCGCGGCCGGGTCGATGTAAGGGATACGCGGTGACGAACTCATCGAAAACTCCTGTGTTGGTTGTCGAACTCAGACTGCCGCCATCTGCATGGCCGCGTCGTAGTGGGAGAGGTCCAGGTAGCGATCGAGTGGCGGCGGAACGCCACCCCACATGCCTTCCATTTCGGCTCGAATCGACAGCACCGTCTGAAAACCCGGGCGACTGAATGCAGCGTCAGGCGCGAGTCCGGAACCTGGCGCCACCAGCGCGTCATAGGTACCCTGCGCTGCAGCAGCCGTCAATTGAAATTTGGCTTGCAACAGCGCCATCATCTCGGCCTTGTTGGCCGGGTTCATCACGTGGCGCTGGCCTTCGATGTAGGCGGCCAGATAACGCTTGAGCGCGTCGGCATGCTCGGCAGCCCAGGGACGCAGAACAAATGCGCCCGTCGCTTGGTAAGGTCCGAGCAGACTGAACTGACTGCCCAGACTTTTCAAACCTTGTTCACGCACCGTGAACGAAAACGGCGGGTTGATCATGCCGGCTGCGAGTTGCGGGTCGGCCACCATGGCCGCAGAACGCGGTCCGGTGCCACCTGCCAGCTTGACGCCGTAATCACGATTTTCGAGCAGCCCGTGGTTCTTCAAAATTTTCTTGGCCGCCAGCGCGTAAGCAGTGCCCGGTGCATCCACCGCCAGCAGCTTGCCGCGCAAGTCGTCGATCGTGTTGATTTCTGCACGCACCATCAAGTCGTTCATGCCGGCATCGCCGCCACACACAATCACCACGTCTTGCCCGGCCGACTCGACCATGGCCACGGCGTTGTCCACCGCCGCGTGTGCGATCTCAAATTGACCCGCAGCCAGACCGGCCCGTTGTGCGTCGGAGTTGGGCGTGTTCTGCACCTCGATCGTCAATTGGCGGCGGGCGAAATAACCCTCGGCCATGGCCGCCATCAGCGGCAGATTGCTGGAGGTGTTGAAGATGTTGACGCGCAGCAGCGTCGGCTCAACTGACGGCGATGGTTTGACAGACATGCTTGAGGGCTTTCAGCTAGGATCAGCCAGTGCAGCCTGCAGCAAAGCGTCAGCACTCAGCGGCATTTGACGCATGCGCAAACCCAGCGCGTCGGCCACGGCGTTGGCAATCGCTGCAGCCACCGGGCCATGCGTGGCTTCGCCAGCACCCAGCGATTTGTCACCCGGCCGGCTGAGAAGTTGCACGTCGACTTTCGGCACCTCAGAAAAACGCAAAATCGGATAGTCCTCCCAGCTGCGGCTGGTGACCCGCGTGCGGTCAAACTGCACCGCTTCTTTGAGCACCCAGCTGACGGTCTGAACAGCACCGCCTTCGATCTGGTTGCGGACTCCATCGGGATTGACTACCAAACCAACGTCGGCGGCTATCCACAACTGTTCAACCCGCACCTCAGCCGCCACATGCACCGCCGCCACCACAGCGCAGTAAGCGCCGGTGTTTTTGTAGCGGGCAAAGCCGATGCCTGTACCGGACCCTTCGCGGCGTTCCCCGGCATGGCGATTCGGCCAGTCGGCCATGACCGCCGCCGCATTCAGCACGGCACGGCCACGTTCATCACTGAGCTGGCGCAGGCGAAACACCAGCGGATCAACGCCCAGTTGTTCAGCTATTTCGTCCAGAAATGATTCGACCGCGAAGACATTGCAATGTGCGCCCAGAGAACGTAACGAAGATGTGCGCAGCGGCATGGTCAGCGCACGATGCGAGTGCGTGCGCCACTGCGCGAAGTCATACGACGGCAGCGCATTGCGCTCAGCGCCACCACCATTGGCCAGCGGCATGTTGATGGCGACTTGTCGTGCAAATGGCTTCTCCAGCAAGGCCGCTGCATGCAACACGGGCGTGCTGGAACGGCCGGGTCGCATGCTGTGACCGTTGGACCAAACGTCGTGCTGCCAGTCGCTGATGCAGCCGTCAGCGTCGACCACGGCCTGCAAGTCGACCGCCATGGCGGCACCGAAAGGCGCGCACGTCAAGTCGTCTTCGCGGGTCCATTGCAGTTGCACCGGACAGCCCGGCACGGCACGCGCCAACAAGACGGCGTCACAGGCTGCATCGTCCGCACCGTTGTGACCGTAGCAACCAGCACCGGGCACGTGCTGCAGCACTATATTGGCGGCTGGCAAACCGAGCACCAAGGCCAGATCAGGGCGCAGGTTGTAAATCCCTTGGCTGTGAGTCCAAACTTCCACGCGGGTGATCTCACCGCTGGCATTGGCCTCGCAACGCGCCAGCGCGCACGACGGGCCGATCGAGGCATGCGCCAAAAATGGCCGTGCGTACGAAGCCTTGAAATACTGCGCGCCCGCAGCCGTTCTTAAAGCCTCTGAAGTCGCCAGACCCGGGCCTGGCGTATCGGCTGTTTTCTCGCCAGCCACCGTGGTGTCCACCGGCTGCGCACGCAAAAATTCAGGCAATGCATGCCTATCAGGCAAGGTCGCAGGCTCGTCCCAACGAGCCGCTGCGGCGAGCTTTTTCAAGGCCTGCACTACCGCGTACTCGCTGCGGGCAATGACGCCGATAAAGCTGCCATCACGCACGGTGGTGACCACCCCCGGCAGTGCATTGATGGCGTCCAGCGCGACCTCACGCAAGACCGCACCCGGCGACGGCGGATGCGCCACGCGGCCATACAACTGGCCGGGCAAGACCATGTCATGAATGAAATCCGGCTGCCCCAGCACCTTGCCAGGCATGTCCAAACGCGGCACGGTCTGGCCGCTCAAGGTGTGGTCGGCAACAGACTTTGGCTTGGCGTTGCCAGTGGCCTCAAGCGCCAGCAAAGCGTCGTCAGCCAAGCCCGCATAACTTCCAATGCGCTCACCCGCACTGTTGACGAACTCGCCGTCCAGCACGCGGAGTTCCGCACGTTGGCCCGGCGTCAAGCCGAGCTGCTGCGCCGCCAAGTCCAAATAAATCGCACGCGCTTCGGCGCAGGCTTGGCGCAAAGCGCTGCCTGAGTCTTGCACGGACATGCTGCCGGCTGTCATGCCTTCGTTCGGGCCCTGCACGGTGCTGGCGCGCTCCATGCGAATGCGCGCCACGGAGACGTCCAGTTCTTCGGCGGCCATTTGTGCCAGCACGGTACTGATGCCCTGCCCCAGATCGACCTTGCCGGTGCGCACGGTCACACAGCCATCGGCGTGAAAAGCCAGCCACTGCGACAAACGGCGGTTGGTCTGCAAGCTGCCCGGCAACACGGGCGGATTCTTCAAGACGTTGTCACTCATGCCTGGACTCCGGCAGCGGCAGCCTTGAGCACCGCACGCACCATGCGGTTGTGCGCGCCGCAACGGCACAGATGCACATCCAGCGCTTCACGCACCTGCGCCTCGCTCGGCTGCGGGCACTTGGCTAACAAAGCCGCAGCGCTGACAAGAATGCCCGACACGCAATAGCCGCACTGCGCGGCTTGCTCGTCAATGAAGGCCTGCTGCAAAGCGTGCAAGGCATCTGGCTGCCCCAAGCCTTCAATGGTGACCACGGCTTTGTTTTCGGCGGCCCACAGCGGTGTGTCGCAAGACGGCACAGACACGCCGTCCAACATCACATGGCAAGCGCCGCACTGCGATTGTCCGCAGCCCAGTCGCGTGCCTTTGAGGCCGAGTTCTTCGCGCAAGGCGTAGACCAACGGCATGTTGTCGTCAGCCTCGACTGACGTCAGCTGGCCGTTGATATTCAGGTTGACTGAGCGCAGCGCCATCAGAGCGCCAGCTTTACAAAACGGCGCAGCGCATACCTCAGCAGAGGATTGCGGCTCACTTCGGTGCGCCCTTCATCACAGCGCCCAGAGTGATGAATTCTTCTTTGATGTAGGCGTCGAATTGTTCAGGTTTCATGGGCATTGATTCTGCGCCCATCTTGGCCATGCGTTCCTTGACTTCAGGCTGCGCAAGGATCAGCGCAATTTCCGCATTGAGCTTGTTGACCACCGCGCGCGGTGTCTTGGCGGGTGCCAACAAACCGATCCAGAAATCAAACACAAAACCCGGTAGGCCGGCTTCGGCCACGGTTGGCACGTCAGGCAAAGCGCTCGAACGCTTGGCGGTGCTGACCGCGAGTGCGCGCATGCGGTTGTCCCGGATCGACGGGATGGAGGCCAGCACCGGCGTGAACATGAAATCAACCCGGCCCGAGCTGGTTTCAACAATGGTCTCCGGCGTGCCCTTGAACGGAATATGCGTGAGCTGAATACCAGCCACGCTGCGAAATTTTTCGGCATTCACGTGCGTCGCGCTGCCGACCCCCGCCGAAGCGTAGTTGAGCGAGTCTGGTTTGGCCTTGGCGGCAGCGATCAGGTCCTTCACAGACTTGAAAGGGCTTGCGGCACCGACCACCAGCACGCTCGGCAATGCCGCCAGCGGCGAGACCCCGGCAAAGTCGGCCACCGTGTCGTAACTCAGGCCGGGGTACAAAGTCGGGTTCACCACGTGGCCTGTGGAGACCACCAGCAAGGTGTAGCCATCGGGCTCGCTTTTGGCCACTTGCGCGGAACCCAAGGTGCCGCCAGCACCGGGCCGGTTTTCCACCATCACGGCCTGACCCAGGCTGGCACTTAATCTTTCACCCACGACGCGCGCCATGATGTCGGTGGCACTGCCGGCTGTGAACGGCACAACGATTTTGATGGTCTTGCTTGGGTAGGCGGCAGCTGTGGTCTGGGCACTGACGGCGGCTACGGACAAGACTGCTGCAATGGCGACTAAAAAGTGTTTCATGGATGTGTCTCCTGAAGGTTGAAGGACCTGCGGTCTGCGCCGCTTGAATAAAACCGTGAAGGTCTCAATGCGCTAAGCCAAGTGCCAAAGCGATCTTCTCGCCCGACTGCTGCAAGGCGCGTAAATGCGGTTGCAGGTCGACACCCACCAACTGACCTGCGCGTTTCTTCCACTGTCCCGCCACCATCACGCTGTCTATATTGGCCAGAGAGGTTTGCATCACGACGGAGTTCACGGCGTCGTGCACCGGCTGCATGTTCAAGTCGGTCGCGCGGATCATCACCAGATCAGCCTGCTTTCCGCTGGCCAGCGAACCGATGCGGTCTGCCTGCTTGAGCATGCGCGCACCTTCGATGGTGACCCACGACAGGGCTTCTCGCGTGGTCACGGTGGACGTGTTCGGAATGCTGCCGTGATGCTCGCGGTGAGCGGCGTTGTCGAGTGAGCGCTGCATGCCGAGGGCCACGCGGGCCTGCACCAACATCTCGCCACTGATGGCGCTTTCAAGATCAACACCCAGTGATGGCGCACGGCCAAAAGCGCGCAGCCGCCCGGTGATCGGGTAGCCATGCCCTTGCGTCATTTCACTTTCAGGTGCCGCCGAAAAGCTCATGCCAAGGTCGCAGAATCGCTTCAGTTGATCGTCACTCAAAGCATGGCCATGAACGATGTTGATGTGGTCGCCGAGCAGTCCGGCGGCTTCTAATTTTTCCCAGCCGTCCGGCGTGCGGGCGGGCCCGCCGCCTTGGTGCAGCGAAGCGATCAGCCCGAGCTCCTTGGCCATGGCGAAGTCGTGCATGGCAACGTTCAAGGTTGAATAGTGCGGGCCTAGCACCGCACCCTGAACACTCAGCAGCGAGCGGCCCTGATGCACCTTGAGCAAACGTTCGATTTCAGCGCGTGGATGTGGCACTTCCCAAAATGGCGTCTGCCCGGGCAGTGGGTCCGGCTTGGGCGTGCCATGAAAAAATGCAGCCCGAATTCCCGAGGCCAGCAAACCGGCAATCGCCGCGTCATTCGACTGCGGCGTCGGGTTGTTGTGACACCAGTCAGCCAGCGTGGTGGTGCCGCAGTTGATCTGGTTCAAGGCCCCAACCAGCGTGGCGATGTACAAATCTTGCGGCTCGAAAACCGTCGCCAGACCAGCGTGCATCTTGCGGAAATATTCGAGCAGAGTCCAGTTGGATGCCAGCCCCCGCAGCGCCGTCTGCCAAGTGTGCATGTGCGCATTCACCAGCCCGGGAATGACGATGTAACCGCTGCCGTCAATCAGCTCTGCGTCATCCACATGGATGCGCGGCGCAATCTCAGTGAGCGTCTCGCCGGTGATCAGAATGTCGCCCTGCGGCAAATCGCCCTGCGCATCCATCGTGATGATGGAGGCGCCGCGGATCAGGCTTCGCTTTGTGTGTGTTGGCTGCGCGGCCATGGCTCAGAACTCCAGGCCGTCGCTCATCTTCACGTTTTCAGACGTCAGCACCAAGCCGGCGTCAGCGGCGGTTTCTTGCAACAGCACCGCAAAATCAATGTCGTCGTGGCCACGCCCGACCATGCGCGACACCGACTCGCGGGTGGCCGCCGCTGCCGGCATAGCGACGCCGTAAGCGCGTGCTGCAGCCAAGCCCAAGTCCATGTCTTTCAACAACAGTTTGGGCGTGAACGTCACTTGGTCAAACGTCAGGTTGGTCAGCATCGGCGTTTTGTACTTGGTGTACATCGAGCCGAGCACGGAGTCGTTGATGCTCTCCAAAAAGATGTGACGCGGGATACCGGCTTTTTCAGCCAGCACGGTGATCTCGCACAGGTTCTGAATGACCACGCCGAACATGGTGTTGTGCGCGATTTTCCAGATGCGTGCCAACTCGCCCTCGCCGACCCACATGACCTTGCGCGCCATCGCTTGCAGGCAAGGCTCGATCTCGGTGTACAGCGCTTTTGGGCCTGAGGCGACTTGCAGCAATTTGCCGGCCTTAGCGACCTTGGCATTGCCGGACACCGGGCTGCACAAATAACCCACACCCATGGCCTCTAAGCGCTGGCGAATCTCTGCTGAACCTTCCTGCGAAATGGACGAGCTGTCAATCACCACCTTCGGCTTGGCTGAACCGGCCACCAGACCACCCTCGCCAAACAGAACTTCCTTCAGGTCGTTGGTGGTCGACACCATGGTAAAGACAAAATCACAGCTGGCCAGATCTTGCTTGGCTCCGACGATGGTGGCGCCGTACTCGGCCAGCGGCGCAGCCTTGGATGCCGTGCGGTTCCAGACACTGACCTTGTGGCCGGCTTTGAGCAGCCGCTTCGCCATGGCCTCGCCCATGCGCCCCAACCCGATCCATCCAATTTGCTTCCCCGTTGTCATTGTCATTGTGTTTCCTTGTTGTCTCTTTTACCTTTGCGTAGTGTGTCGCAGAGCTCCAGGAGTCACAAGAAAACCAGCGGAAATCAGTTTTTCCATTGGTGGAAAAACCGCGTTCAGGCCACGCTCAATCGAGCGTTGCGCCCGAAATCCGGACGATGTCGGCCCATTGCGCACTTTCTTTTTTGATCAGCGCGGCGTATTCGACCGGTCCACCCAGCAGCGGCACGGCACCTTCCACGCCCAGTCGGGACTGGAATTCGGGCGTGGCGGCGATCTTCAGGATCTGCGCGGCCAGCTCCTTGACCACCGCGTCTGGCGTCCCACGCGCAGCCAGCAAACCATAAGTCAGCGTGCTCTCAAAATCGGCCAGCGCGCTGATGCCTGACTCGGCAATCGTCGGCACGTCGGGCATGGCCGGATTGCGTTTGGTACTGGTCACGGCGATGGCGCGCAAGCGTCCGCTGGCGACCAAGGCCAACGCGGGCGGGATCACGCTGAACATCATCTGCACCTGCCCGCCGATCAAATCATTGAGCGCAGGCGCGGTGCCTTTGTAGGGAATGTGACTGAGCTTGACGCCAGTTTTGTGCTCGAACAATTCGCCGCACAAGTGACCACCTGTGCCGCCGCCACTGGACGCGTAGTTGACACGCCCCGGCTGCGATTTGGCCAGCGCCAACAGATCAGCCACAGACTTGACCTTGGAAGAAGCCGGCACCACCAAGACCAGCGCCGACGACGCAAACATGGCGACAGGCGCCAAGTCTTTTTGGGTGTCGTATTTCAATTGCTTGTACAGCGCCGGGTTGATCGACACCGTGCCCGAATGGCCGAGCAGCAGCGTGCTGCCGTCAGCCGGGCTGCGCACCACTTGCTCGGTGCCGATGTTGCCACCTGCGCCCGGTTTATTTTCAACCACCACGCTTTGCTTGCGCAGCGCACCTAGGCTCATGGCCATCTGACGGCCAAAGACATCGTTACCGCCGCCGGGTGCAAAAGGCACGACGATCTTGATCGGCTTGTCTTGCGCCTGCGTCGCCAAGCTGATGGACGACAAAGCGAAGGCCCCCAGCGTCGCGACCAGGGCTTGTCGGCGATTGGACCCAGACGACATGACTGAACTTGAGTGGTTGCGTTTGTCCAAAGCGTTAAACCCGCTCAAGAATCAGCGCAATGCCCTGACCCACGCCGATGCACATGGTGCACAGCGCGTAGCGGCCACCGGTCGCGTGCAAGCGGTTGACGGCTGTGGTGGCCAACCTGGCGCCCGAAGCGCCCAGCGGATGACCCAATGCGATCGCGCCGCCCCAAGCATTCACGCGGGCGTCGTCATCTTGCAGACCGAGTTGGCGCAGCACCGCCAGACCCTGTGCAGCAAAGGCTTCATTGAGCTCGATCACATCGAGTTGTTCCAGCTTGAGACCTGTCAACGCCAGCACTTTTTGGGTGGCCGGTGCGGGGCCAATCCCCATGATGCGCGGCGGGACGCCGGCTGTCGCCATGCCCACAATGCGCGCGCGCGGTGTCAAGCCGTTCTTGGCGGCGCTGGCTTCATCGGCCAGCAACAAGGCACACGCACCGTCATTCACGCCACTGGCGTTACCAGCCGTCACAGTGCCATCTGGGCGCACCACGCCTTTGAGCTTGGCCAGACTTTCCATGGTGGTGGCCCGTGGGTGCTCGTCTTGGTCGACGACGATCGCATCGCCCTTTTTCTGGGCGATCGTGACAGCCGTGATTTCGCGTGCGAAGTGACCGGCTTTTTGTGCGGCTACGGCGTTCAACTGGCTGGCCAGCGCCATGCGGTCTTGCGCTTCGCGCTCGATCTTGAAGTCCGTAGCGACGTTCTCAGCCGTCTCCGGCATGGAGTCGACGCCGTATTTTTCCTTCATCAACTTGTTGACGAAGCGCCAGCCGATGGTTGTGTCATACACCGCGTTGGCGCGGCTGAAAGCGCTCTCGGCCTTCGGCATGACAAACGGTGCGCGGCTCATGCTTTCCACACCGCCAGCGATCATCAGGCCGGCTTCTCCCGAGCGGATGGCACGGGCTGCCGTGCCGACCGCATCGAGGCCTGAACCACACAAACGGTTGATGGTGGCGCCCGGCACTTCAAAAGGCAAACCTGCCAACAAGCTCGACATGTGGGCCACGTTGCGGTTGTCTTCACCGGCCTGATTGGCACAGCCATAGATCACGTCGGTGATGGCTTGCCAATCCACATTCGGGTTGCGTGCCATCAAGGCGCGCAGCGGAATCGCGCCGAGATCGTCCGCACGAACACTCGACAGTGCACCGCCATAACGGCCGAAAGGTGTGCGGATAGCGTCGCAAATAAAAGCTTGTGAACTCATGGTGTCTCTTCTTTCAATGTTGATGTTTTGTTTTTCAGGCAGCCACTGCAATCGGCAAGCCCAGCATTTTTTCAAGTTCTGCGTGCGTCAGTCCGTCGACCATGTCGACCAGCAACAAGCCTTTGGGTGTGCACTCGAGCGTGGCCAGTTCAGAGTAAATTCGCTTGACGCAGCCAATGCCGGTGATCGGATAACTGCACTCGTTGACGACTTTGCTCTCGCCTTTTTTCGTCAACAGATCCATCATCACCCACGTCTGCTTAGCGCCTATCGCCAAGTCCATGGCACCGCCAACGGCGGGAATCGCGTCTTTTTCGCCCGTGCTCCAGTTCGCCAAGTCACCGGTGGCGCTGACCTGAAACGCACCCAGCACGCAGATGTCCAAATGACCGCCGCGCATCATGCTAAAGCTGTCGGCATGGTGGAAATAAGCACCACCCGGCAGCAGCGTCACCGGCTGTTTGCCAGCGTTGATCAGGTCGTAGTCTTCATCACCCGCTGCAGGCGCCGGGCCCATGCCCAGAATGCCGTTTTCGCTTTGCAGAATCACTTCAATGCCGGCCGGCAAATGGTTCGCCACCAGCGTCGGCATGCCAATGCCGAGGTTGACGTAAGCACCGCCATGAATGTCTTGGGCCACGCGTTGGGCCAACTGCTCTTTGCTGCGTTTTTGATAGCTGATGTCGCTCATGGTCATGCTGCCTTTTTAAAACCGCCGGCCTGTGTAGCGACGCGGTCAATCTTCACAATTTTGCTGACGAAAATCCCGGGGGTGACGATGTTTTCCGGGTCCAATTCGCCCAGCTCCACCACCTCGTGCACGGTGGCCACGGTCATCTTGGCGGCGGTTGCCATCACGGGGCCAAAGTTGCGTGCCGCCTTGCGGTAAAGCAGGTTGCCCCAGCGGTCGCCGGTTTCAGCCTTGATCAAGGCGACGTCGGCATAAATCGGCATCTCGAGCACGTAAAATTTGCCGTTGATCTCGCGGGTTTCTTTGCCCTTGGCCAACTCGGTGCCATAGCCGGTGGGTGAAAAAAAGGCACCAATTCCAGCGCCTGCTGCGCGGATGCGCTCAGCCAGGTTGCCCTGCGGCACCAGTTCCAATTCGAGTTTTCCGCTGCGGTAAAGCGCGTCAAAAATGTGGCTGTCGGCTTGCCGCGGAAAGCTGCAAATAATCTTGCGCACTTGGCCGGCCTTGAGCAAAGCAGCCAGCCCGCTTTCGCCATTGCCGGCGTTGTTATTGACGATGACGAGGTCTTTCGCGCCTTGTGCAATCAAACCGTCAATCAATTCGTTGGGAATGCCGGCGGTGCCGAACCCGCCAATCATCACGGTGGAACCATCTTTCACCCCGGCCAAGGCCGCAGTGATGGACGGGGCAATTTTGTTGATCATTCAAACAGCTCCAAATGTAGAGATTGACAGACTTTATTTGTTCACAATAAGAACAAATGTTCGTATAATGAATTCTAGGAGATTCCCGGCCTCATGGCAACCACCTCTTCCAAGCACCTTTCCAGCCCGGCCACGACCCCCACCCCGGGCGACAGCTACGTGCAGTCCTTTGCGCGCGGCCTGCAAGTCATCCGCTCTTTCAGCGCCGATGCCCCCCGACAAACGCTGACCGAAGTCGCCGGTCGCAGCGAACTCACACGGGCCGGTGCCAGACGCATTTTGCTGACCCTGCAAAGCCTAGGCTATGTTGAAAGCGACGGCAAGTTGTTCAGCCTGACGCCACGCATTCTTGACCTCGGTTTCGCCTACTTGTCGTCGATGCCGATCTGGAACCTGGCCGAACCCATCATGGAGGCCTTGGTGGACGCGGTCAAGGAGTCATGCTCCGCCGCCGTGTTGGAGGGCACCGACATCATTTATGTGCTGCGGGTGCCGACCCACAAGATCATGAGCATCAGCCTAGGCGTTGGCTCACGCTTACCGGCTTACTGCACGTCGCTGGGTCGCGTGCTGCTGGCGGGCCTGCCCGACGACGAGGTGCTGAGCCGCTTGCAAGCCAGTGAGCGCCAAGCCCTGACCCGCCACACACTGACCGACGTGAACGATCTGCTGGCCAAGGTGCAGGCCACCCGCAAGCAAGGTTGGTCGCTGGTCAATCAGGAACTGGAAGAAGGCCTGGTGTCGCTGGCTGCGCCGGTGACCAATCGGGAAGGCCGCACCGTGGCGGCACTCAACATCAGCGGCCAAGCCAACCGCACCAGCGCCAAAATTATGCAAGACAGCATGCTGCCGGCGCTGCTGGCTGCGGCCAAGACCATTTCACGGCTGCTGGCTGTGAAGCGGGTCTGATTTAGAGTTGCGCTAAACTAGTCATTCAACTAGTCTGCAGAAGGAGAAATCTATGCAATCTTGGCCTGTACAGGACGCAAAGGCTCGGTTCAGCGAGTTCCTTGAAAGATGTATGACTGAAGGGCCGCAGTTGGTCACCAAACGCGGGGCCGAAGCTGCTGTTTTGGTCTCTGCTGACGAGTGGCGCAGACTGCGAGCCGCAGCGCAGCCTTCGCTGAAGGAACTGTTGCTGTCAAATCAGGGACGTACCGAAACGCTTGCACCGGCAAGGGGCCGGGCTCGACGGCGCGCACCCACACTGCTGCGGTAAGCGCTGTGTATTTGCTTGACACGAATGTCGTCTCGGAACTGCGCAAACTCAAGCCCCACGGCGCGGTGGTGCAATGGATTCAAGGCATCCCGGACGCTGATCTGCATATTTCGGCAGTCACGATTGGCGAAATTCAAGCCGGTATTGAGTTGACCCGAGAACAAGACGAGTCAAAGACGATCGAGCTTGAGCAGTGGCTCGCACTTGTTTCGGGCTCATTCAACGTGGTGCCGATGGACGCGTTGGCATTCAGAGCATGGGCTCGATTGATGCACAAAACATCCGACACGCTCTACGAGGACGCCATGATTGCGGCCACAGCGAAAGTACACAAACTCACGGTCGTCACTCGAAACGTGACGGACTTTAAAAGCTTTGGTGTGAACGTGCTGAACCCGTTCAGCGCGACCGACAAGTGACGACGAAAATGACGCCCAAAGCCCGTGCTACGCTTTAGGCATGTTCACGCCTTCTCAATCAGATGTCCGCACTTTCTTCTGTGCGGTCTACGCCAAATCACTGGCCGGCTCACCCCTCGACGCGATGGAAACCATCGTCAGCCAGTGGATCGACGAGCACCCCGAATACCATGCGGACTTCGCCGATGCCGAGGCCGCCGTGGCCAAGATGTACGACATTGAAAGCGGCAAAACCAATCCGTTCTTGCATTTATCAATGCATCTGACGATCAGCGAACAATGCTCGATCGACCAGCCCCGCGGCATCCGCCAAGCGGTCGAATTACTCACCGCCCGCCGCAACTCCCTGCACGCGGCGCACCACGAAACCATGGACTGCCTAGGCCAGATGGTCTGGGAAAGCCAACGCGCCGGCCGCACGCCAGACGGCGCAGCCTACATCGACTGCGTGCAAAGGCACGCCACGCGCGACTGAGCCATGGCACCGAGTGCCGCTTAATCCTTGAGACTCACCCCAAGCAGATTCAGCTTTTTGGCATATGAATCCCTGCGTTTAGCGGCCTTAGCAGCGGTTTCGACCGCCGTCTGAATGGCCTTAGGGCCCTTTTTTTCAACCGTTTTGATCAATCCGAATTTGTGAGCAGCATCGGCCTCCGCCCTCCTGAAAGTGGCGATGAGTTCGGCATGGGCAAAGGATTGGTTCACGAGGACCTTATTTGTCAGGGGGCTGATTTCGGTTGCCGCTAGGACCGCTTTGTCTCGCAACCGGTCGTTTACACATCGCCCAAAAATGTCAGAACACAGCCTAAAACGGACATCAGAAAATGATCAAAAGCCCCGCACCAGCATTTGATTTCCAAAAATCCTGGACCAAATGTAATAAAACCCAATGACCCAAGCAAAAAGCCGCATCGCTGCGGCTTTTTGCTTGGTGACGGGCCGTCAAACCCGCCAGCGTTGACTTCAGCGGAAGCGGCTTTGCGGCACGACTTTCACATCACCCTGAACGGACGAAATGTAATTGGCCAGCTGCTTGAGTTCGGCATTGCTGTACTGCTTGGCCATGCTACCCATGATCGCGTTGTTACGACCGACTTTGGCGTTATCACTGATCTTGTAAGACTTCAACGCCACAAACAGATAGTCAGCGTGCTGGCCGCCAATTTTCGGGTACGACGGGTCAATCGGCATGCTGAAATTAGCACCATGGCAAGAGGCGCAATTGGCTTTCCCCAACAAAGCGGCCACTTCAGCGCTAGGCGCTTTAGCTTCTTTCGGTGCCAGTTGGCCTTCAACCAAGCCGTGAGCGCTGTAGTAAGCCGCCAAATCGGCCATGTTCTGGTCGGTCAGGCTCTCGGAAATACCGCGCATGGTGGGGTGCTTGCGGTCGCCTTTTTTATAGGCATGCAAAGCAGACTCAATGTATTTGGCGTTTTGGCCAGAAATCATCGGCACTTTGTAGACTTCTGGAAAGCTCGCTTGGTAGCCTTTGATGCCGTGACAGCCAATGCACATGGCATTGATCTTCTGGCCGGCTTCGGCGCTTCCGGTGATGTCTTGGGCTTGGGCGGCAACGCTCACAAAAGAGACGGCCAGAGCGAAAATAGTAGGGAGCAGCTTAATCATTTTTGCGCGCACAATCAGGTGAGATTCAACTTAAAACTAGCACAGATTATATCTGTGAGTGATGGGCTCCCTGCCCAATCCGGCAGACGACCCCTTGCAAAGCCTCCATATCCACTTTCATACCATCGTCACATGAAATTTCAAGGTTCCCAAAACTACGTCGCCACCGAAGACCTGATGCTGGCCGTGAACGCCTCCGCCACGCTCCGCAAGCCCCTGCTGGTCAAAGGCGAGCCCGGCACCGGCAAAACCATGCTGGCCGAAGAAGTCGCCGAGGCCCTGAAGCTGCCACTGCTGCAGTGGCACATCAAGTCGACCACCAAAGCCCAGCAAGGACTCTATGAATACGACGCCGTCTCGCGTCTGCGGGATTCGCAGCTGGGCGACGAAAAAGTCAAAGACATTCACAACTACATCCTCAAAGGCGTGTTGTGGCAAGCCTTCACCGCTGACCAGCCTGTGGCGCTGCTGATCGACGAGGTCGACAAGGCTGACATCGAATTCCCGAACGACTTGTTGCGGGAGATCGACCGCATGGAGTTCTACTGCTACGAAACCCGCGAACTCATCAAAGCCAAGCACCGGCCGCTGGTCTTCATCACCTCGAACAATGAAAAAGAACTGCCCGACGCTTTCTTGCGCCGCTGCTTTTTCCACTACATCAAGTTTCCCGAAGCGGAAACCATGAAGAAAATTGTCGACGTGCATTTCCCAGGTCTGAAGCAAGAATTGCTAGCCGCAGCGATGAAAACCTTTTATGACGTGCGCAACCTGCCCGGCCTGAAGAAAAAGCCTTCGACCAGCGAACTGCTGGACTGGCTCAAGCTGCTGGTCGCCGAAGACATCTCGCTCGAAGCGCTGCAAAGCCAAGACAACAAAGTTGCTGTGCCGCCGTTGATCGGAGCGCTGCTCAAGAACGAGCAAGACGTGACGCTGTTTGAAAAACTGGTGTTCATGCAACGCCAAAACCGCTGAGCAGCTCATGAGCTATAAAACTTTGTGGTTTGAAGGGCTGAGCGATGCTGTCGGCTTCGTCGGCGGTGCCCTGTTGGGATTTTGGCTTGGCCGTCTGCTGGGACTCGACATCTTCAACGACGGCTACACCAACAGCGCCATTGGCGGCATCGTGCTGGTGGGTCTGGGCGGTGGTTTGGGGCTGCAAGGGGTCAGGCGCTGGCGTCTGGCCAAAGCTGCCAGCGCAGCCAAAACATCCAACCAAGACCGCTGAGCGCGCACATGAATTGGGTCAAAGTTGTCACGCTGTCAGGCCGAGGGATTGAACTTCGACCTTTGACTTTAGCGCATGAAGCCGGCTTAGCCGCTGCTGCGGCTGACGGCGAGTTGTGGCGGCTGCGCGTCACCTCGGTGCCAGAGCCCGAAAACACCCGCCGGTATATTGAAGCCGCCTTGCAGGGACAAGCCGAAGGCCACCGACTGCCGTTTGCTGTGGTCGACGCGGCCAGCGGAAAAATACTCGGCTGCACCAGCTACCACGACATCGTGCCCGCCATCCAGCGGCTGGAAATCGGCTGGACGTGGTACGCCGCCAGCGCTCAACGCACACACGTCAACACCAGCTGCAAGCTGCTGTTGCTCAAGCACGCCTTTGAAACCTTGGCCTGCAAGGTGGTGGGCTGGCGCACAGACAATTTCAACTTTGCCTCGCAGCGTGCCATTGAACGACTTGGGGCCCACAAAGATGGCGTGCTGCGCGGCCATGCGTTGCGCCGCGACGGCACCATTCGGGACACCGTGATGTACAGCTTGGCCGCAGGCGAATGGCCCGAAGTCAAAGCCCATCTGCTGTATCTGTTGGAGCGCTCAGGAACCCGCCATGCTGATTGATTTTTTCTACACCTTGCGCTCAGCCAAGTTGCCGGTGTCGGTCAAGGAATACCTGACGCTGCTCGACGCGCTGAAGGCCGGCGTGGTCGGGCCGAACAGTGGCGAAGCTGATCCGTCCGGCGAAGGCGCCTACAAGATCGACGATTTTTACTACCTGAGCCGATGCGTTCTGGTGAAGGACGAAAAGCATTACGACAAGTTTGATCGCGCCTTTGCCGCTTACTTCAAAGGCGTCGAGAGGGTGGCCGATTTCACCAAAGACATTCCGCTCGAATGGCTGCGCAAAAACCTAGAGTTAGAGCTCAGCGCTGAAGACAAAGCCAAGATCGAAAAGATGGGCTGGGACGAGCTCATGGAGACGCTCAAAAAGCGTTTTGAAGAACAAAAAGAGCGTCACGAAGGCGGTAGCAAATGGATCGGCACGGGTGGTACGTCACCCTTTGGTGCCAACGGTTTTAACCCGCGCGGCATCCGCATCGGCCAAGAAAAAAGTCGCAACAAAAGTGCCGTGAAGGTCTGGGACCAGCGCGCCTACAAAGACTACGACGACTCGCAAGAACTCGGCACCCGCAACATCAAGGTCGCGCTGCGCCGATTGCGAAAATTTGCACGGCAAGGCAGTGCTGAAGAACTAGACCTCGACGACACCATCCGGTCTACCGCGGCGAACGCCGGCTGGCTCGACATCAAGATGGTGCCCGAGCGCCACAACAACGTGAAGGTGCTGCTGCTGATGGATGTCGGCGGCACCATGGACGAACACATCGCCCGCGTTGAAGAATTGTTTTCTGCCAGCAAGTCAGAGTTCAAGCACCTGGAGTTTTATTACTTTCACAACTGCGTCTATGACTTCATGTGGAAGAACAATCGCCGCCGCTTCAGCGAAAAATTTGCCACGCTGGACATCATCCGCAAGTACAACAAAGACTACAAGCTCATCTTTATCGGTGACGCCACGATGAGTCCGTATGAAATTCTTCAGCCCGGCGGCAGCGTGGAATACAACAACGCAGAGAGTGGTGCTGAATGGATCCAGCGTTTGACCAGCGCCTTCCCTAAATTCGCCTGGATCAACCCTGAACCGCAAGGCGTTTGGCAGTACCGGCAGAGCATTGCCGTGATGCAACAGCTCGTCAGCAACCGCATGTACCCGTTGACACTGAAAGGACTTGAGGAAGCCATGCGTCTGCTGACCAAGTGACCGTAAACTTGCCGGCGTGACTTTTGACTTACTCAGCAGCCGTTTTTTCTTCATTTTTGTCGGGGTCGTGGCCGCGTGGACGGCATTTCCCAGCCTAGCCAACGCCCAGGACCAGCCGCCCAAGACGTCCTCTGACAGTCCACGGCCTAGCGCCAACGCTTTTGACATCCGCGTTGAAGCACCTGAAGACATCCGAGACTTGCTTGAGCGTCACTTGCAACTGCAACGCTTTCGCGCGGTGACTGACATGGAAGACGCTGAGCTCGCACGTCTGATGGTGCTGGCCGACAGCGATGTGCGCAATCTGCTCGGCACCCTAGGCTACTTCAGTCCTGACGTTCAGATCAGCCGCAGTCCGGTCGATACCCCGCCGAGCCAGCCCACGATTCTGGTCAAGGTTGTGCCGGGACTGGCCACCCGCACAGCGCAAACGACTATACGATTCAGCGGCGATATGGCGAGCTCTCCCGATGCGGACGCCGCAAGACTGCGAGACAGCATCAACCAGAACTGGCGCTTGCCGCCAGGTCAGCCCTTCACGCAAGACAGCTGGGACGCAGCCAAGACCCAAGCGCTGCGACAACTGGTGGCGCGACGTTACCCGGCAGGCAAAATTTCATACAGTCTGGCCGACATCGACCCACCAGCACATGCCGCCACGCTCACGCTGGAGCTGGACTCTGGCCCACTCTACCGCCTAGGCGAGCTCAAAGTCAGCGGCCTTGAGCGTTACGACCCGGTGCTGGTGCCGCGACTGGCCCGCCTGATGCCCGGTGATATTTACGACCAGCGCAAACTCGTTGAGGCCCAGCAGCGGCTGGCCGGCAGCGGTTATTTTGATTCGGCGTATGTCTTGGTCGACCCAGACAGCGACCCGAACGCAGCACCCGTCACTGTGCAGGTGCGCGAAGCCAAGCTGCAAAAAGTGGTGCTGGGCGTCGGACTGACCACCGACACCGGACCGCGTGCGTCGATTGAGCACACCCACAACCGCGTGCCAGGCCTGGACTGGCGGGCCGTGACCAAGCTGCAACTCGACAGCAAACTGCCGCTGGCACAGACCGAGTGGACGTCCCTGCCCGATGCCGGCAACTGGCGTTGGGTCGCGCTGGCGCGCGTTGCGCGGCTGGACGACAACGAACTGGTCACCGACGCGCAAACACTGCGCTTTGGGCAAGTCCAAATCGGTGAACGCATCGACCGCTCGACTTACCTGCAGTACGACCGTGCAACGGTGAGCACCAGCGGTATAGCCAGCACACTGGCCGACGCACGCATCGGCGACGGTTCAGCGCTGAGCCTGAACTACGGCTGGACCGGCCGCTACTTTGACAGCCGGCCTTTTCCCTCGCGCGGCTACGGACTCGGATTTGACGTCGGCGGCGGCACCACGATGGGCGCGAACCGCCAACCCTTTGTGCGGGCGATCGGCCGCTGGCTGGGCATCGCGCCACTCGAGCGCGGCCGCATCGCCATGCGTGCCGAAGGCGGCGCGGTGGTGGTCAGGAGCGATGCCGCCATGCCTGCGACGCAGCTGTTTCGCACTGGCGGCGACACCACCGTGCGCGGCTACGGACTGCGCGACATCGGCATCGCCTTGCCCAACGGCAGCACCGGCCCGGGTCACTACATGGGGGTTGCCAGCGCCGAATGGCAGCGGCCGATTTTGAGCGGCGGCTTGCCGACCGATTGGGAAAGCACGCTCTTCATGGACGCCGGCAATGTGGCGGACAGCGCTGCGGCTCTGCAGCGACATATCGCCGTTGGCGTGGGTGCCGGCGCACGCTGGAAAAGCCCGATCGGTCCGCTGCAAATTGATCTGGCTTACGGCGTGAAAACCCAGCAAGTTCGACTCCACGTCAGCGTCGGGTTTGTGTTTTAAATGCGGCAAGCCATGCGTCTTTTTTCACGTTTTTTAGCCGGCACGGTTTTCTTGCTGGGGCTGACTGCTGGCGGCGTTTGGTGGTGGAGTGGCGCCGAGGGCTCACTCGCCACCGCCTTGCGCTGGGTCAGCCAATCCACTGTGTTACCCGCCACTAGCAGCTTGAGCGCCGACAACGTGACCGGATCCATCCGGCATGGCGGCCGCATTGGACGGCTGGTCTGGCAAGACAAGGGCCTGCGCGTCACGGCCTCTCAGATGGAGATCCAATGGCAAGTGCTGGCGCTGCTGTCGGGTCGGATGCAGATCGACCGGCTGCACCTGGCGAGTCTGCAAATAGACCCTCTTGAAACAGCCGAAACGCCTGCGGCAACAGCACCGCCATCGCTGCGCCTGCCATTCAACGTCACGCTGGAAGACCTCGCAGTGGGACTCATGACCTGGGGCGGTCAACCGGCGATTCAGGCCACAGAATTGCGTGCCAACTACCGCTACGCCGGCGCGCAACACGCCCTCACCGTGGACCATCTGCAAGTCGCCAGTGGCCGCTACCAGGGCCATGTCAGCCTCGCGGCAGACGACACGCTGACGCTGGATGCCAGCCTGTCAGGCGTGCTGCAGGCGTCGCTTTCCAGCGGCGTTCAAGCACTGCCTTTGACCCTGAACGCCACGGTTCAAGGGGCATTGACTGAATTCAACTTGAAGGCCGCGTTAGTACTTGATGGCACACCTCTTCGAAGCGGTTTACAGCCACAAGCCAACGTCAGCGCTCGTGTCTTGCCGTGGGCAACGCAGCCGCTGCCGCAAGCCGACGCTGCATTTCGCGACCTCGACTTGGCCCTGCTGTGGCCGCAAGCACCCCAAACCCAGCTCACCGGAACGGCGCAGGTGCAGCCGCAAGGTGCCGCCGGCTGGACACTCCACACCGCGCTGAAAAACCGCCTCGCAGGCCCATGGGATCAGCAACGTTTGCCCCTCGACCAGCTCAAGGCCCGCGGTGAGTGGCGCGGTGGCAAAGCCTTGCTGCGCTCACTGGATGCACAACTGGGCGCGGGCAGACTGCAAGCCAGTGGTGAATGGACTGACAACACGAATTCAAAAATCGCCGGCAGTGACTGGCGGGTCAATGTGCAGCTTCAGCAAATCAACCCTAGTGCCCTGTACTCAGGCTTGACCACGCAACTGCTGAACGGCAACGCTGCGCTGAAGTCAACGGGCAGCACGCTAGAACTCGCTGCATTCCAGTTGCGTACGCGCGATGCCGAGATCAAAGCCAGCGGTCAGTTTCAGCCAAAGGCACTTGGCGGCAAAGGCCAGCTGTCGCTTTCGGCCCCCGGCCTTCAAATTGAAGCTCGTGGCGAGTTGCAGCCAACCATGGGGGCCGGCCAACTCGCCGTGAGGGCGGTCGATATGCAGCAGGCCATGCGCTGGTTGCACGGCCTGCCGGGCCTGTCTGGCGCGCTCACACCTGTCACGGCAGCCAAAGGCCGTGGCCAACTGACCGTGGACTGGCAAGGCGGCTGGCGCGACCCCCAACTCAACGCGTCACTGAGCGTTCCCACGCTGGACTGGCAAGCCCCCGCAAGCACCACACTGCCGTCACCATCAACAGCCGCGTCAGCCTCAACCAAGCTGCAGCTGAGCGACGTACAAGTTAGCTTGAACGGTCGTCTGAGCCAAGCACAATTGCAAGCCAAAGGTCGGGCCGACATCGGCACGCGGCGCATCATGCTGGAACTAGGCGCAGAGGGTGGAGCCAGCACCAAGCCACCGTCCTCGTGGCAAGCGATCGTCAAGCAACTCAAACTCTCCATAGAAGACCCTGCATTGAGCAGCGGTGTCTGGCGTCTTGAAACGCAGCGCAGCGTCAACTTGCGCGGCGCGACCCATTTGGTTGAGTTAGGTGCCGGCCAAGCCAGTTTGACGGCACCCACCGCAAAGCTTGGAGAGCGCAACACAGCGCCGAGTCAAGCGCTGCTAGCGTGGCAGCCAGTGCGCTGGCAAGCTGGCGAAGTCGTCACGGCAGGCTCGCTCAAGGGCTTGCCCTTGGCATGGGTAGAAATACTGCTGGGCCCACAAATCACCAATGCCGGTTTGGTTGGGAACCTGCTATTTGACGGCGACTGGGACGTCGTGATCGGCCCCACCCTGAAGCTCAAGGCGCAACTCACGCGCAGCAGTGGTGACCTCACGCTGCAAGCGGAAAGCGAAGGCGGTGCGCAAGCCCGTGTGGCTGCCGGCATTCGAGAAGCTCGCCTCAGCCTTAACAGCGACGGCGGCGCACTGACCGCCCAACTGCGCTGGGACAGTGCGCGCGCTGGCACGGCTGAGGGGCAATTGCGCACGCAACTCAAACGCTCATCGGGGAGTGATGCCTCAGCACCAGACGGACCGACCATCGCCGGCTGGGGCTGGCCCGCAGACGCAGCGCTCAGCGGCCAACTCAAAGCGCAACTGCCACGTGTAGGCGCATGGTCGGTGCTGGCACCGCCGGGCTGGCGTCTGCGTGGATCGTTGGGCACCCACATGGCCATCAGCGGGACCCGGTCCGCCCCGCAATTCACCGGTGATGTGCAGGCCGATGACATGGCACTGCGCTCCGTGGTCGACGGCTTTGAATTCGGCAATGGCCGGCTGCGTGCCCACGTCGATGGCACGCGCCTGCGTATCAGTGAGTTCACCCTGCAAGGTGCTGGCGCGAAAGATACCGGCGGCGTGCTCAGCGCAGAAGGTGAGGCCAGCTGGGCGAATGGCGCGCCGCAAGTCACGCTGACAGCGCAGCTGGCGCGTTTGCGCGCCAGTATTCGCACAGACAGACAAGTCACGCTGTCAGGCAAGCTCCAAGCCTCGCTCACGGGTACTGCGGACGACATCAGCGGCGCCCTCACGGTCGATCAGGCGCGTATCGTGTTGCCAGACGAAAGCCGGCCTCAACTCGGTGACGATGTTCGGGTGCGAACAAAACAAAGCAGCCTACCGGCAACGCGGACGGCACAAGCAGATAACCGGGTCACCAAGATCGACGTGCAGATCGACCTCGGGAATGACTTTCGCATTGAAGGAAAAGGCATCGAAACGCGCATGCGCGGTTCACTGAACCTGCTTGGCGACTCAGTGACCGCACCACGCCTGATGGGGACCATCGCGACCGCCGGCGGCGAATACAGCGCTTACGGCCAGCGGCTGGACATCGAAACCGGGGTGCTGAGATTCACCGGTCCGATCGACAATCCGACCCTGACTATTCTGGCCATTCGCCCCAAC
Source organism: Comamonadaceae bacterium (assembly GCA_947450765.1). GTDB lineage: Bacteria > Pseudomonadota > Gammaproteobacteria > Burkholderiales > Burkholderiaceae_C > Polaromonas. Next base: position 92,941 of record CANFXC010000001.1, read on the forward strand.
CTGACGCAACGCGTTGGCGTGGAAATCACTGGCACGGCCTTGCTACCCAATGTGCGCCTCTATGCACAACCCGACTTGCCGGATGCCGAAAAATTATCCTGGCTGGTGCTGGGCAGGTCGTCTGCCGCAGGCGGTGCTGAAGCCGCCCTGCTGCAACAAGCCGCCATCGCTTTGCTGGGCAGCAAAAGCGGTGGTTTGTCGGGTGGACTCGCCGCGTCACTGGGTCTTGACGAGCTGTCTTTTCGCGCGCCATCCAGCAACACCAGCAGCAACGACACGGCAGCCGGGGGCGCCATCACGTTGGGCAAGCGGTTTTCACGTAATTTTTATGCGGCTTATGAGCGCTCACTGTCTGGAACAGTCGGAACACTCTTCATGTTTTACGAGCTGTCGCGGCGCTTCACCGTACGTGCCCAAGCTGGCGAACAAAGCGCTATTGACCTGATCTTCACGGTGCCCTATGAGTGACGAGATCGTAGGCTCTCGACCCTCACCGAATACAATTGCTCGAAATTGCCGCCATAGTTCAACGGATAGAACGAGTGCCTCCTAAGCGCTAGATACAGGTTCGATTCCTGTTGGTGGCACCAATATTTCAACGTAGATCGTTGATTTAATTGGTTTTTATGTTTATAGTTGGTCTTCTACGGAACAACCAGCGGAACATCATGGCTAAATATGTCGATCTGAGCAATGACACCTACCTCCTAAACAAGAGGCTGGCAGCGCGGCTGGGACACTTCCCGGGCTTCAAAGACAAGGTCAGACGGAAGCTCCAAGTCCACTCATTGGCAGAGGCGGAGGTTGAAGCAGCAAGAAGAGTTGCTGACATAGAACACCTTCAGCAGATATGCCTCCGTGATAGCAAGGGGCTGACGAACAGCATCAAGGACATGAGCAAAGCTGCTCAGACATGGCTCTGGTGGCACGACCACGACCTTGAAGAAGTGAAGGCCGCTGAAGGCCGACACACTGAAGAAGCTCAGGCAAGCCTGGAGGCGAACGCATTCCTCATTGGCGAGGTGACGGAGTTCTTTGGCGAAAGACGATACGACCACGAGGGAGGTGAAGTGCACCGCCTCTCAGAGTTTGGGGACTACTTGTTTGGCCTGCTGAAGCACGGAAGCCAACGAACAATGTTCAGTGATGCGCTGACACCATATCTTGAACGCACAAACCGCTCTCACCTCAGCGAAAACCATCCCTCCGTGAGAAATGTGGCTAGATCAATTAACGCCTTCGTCTCCCTCATTGGCGACAAGCCCTTAGAGCACCTGAGCAGGCGAGATGTTGATAAATACATTGCAAAACGAATCAATGAAGTTAAGACCGCAAGCATCAGTCGTGAGCTAACGAGTCTTCGAGCCGCTTGGGACAAAGCAGCCAAGGCCGCAGACATCCGCCTCCAGAACCCCTTCAGCGACCCCGTCATCAAAGGTCTTGGAACAGATTCAGTTCCGAGAGAGACACCGCCACTTGAAGCTGTTGTTGATTTACTCAAGAAGCTTGAGGCTGACCAGAGCAAGGCGAGCTACGTTGTCCCCGTTATCGCCGTCACTGCGCTTACAGGTCTAAGGCTCGGGGAAACAGCTGGACTAATGGTCTCCGATTACGACAAGGAAAAACAAATCCTTTTTATTCGCCCCAACGGTCGGCGCGGAAGACTTAAGACGAGCAACTCAACGAGGCCATTTCCAGTCCTCCCAGAACTAGAGGTGTGGCTTGACCGCTTGTTTCTGGCTAAGCCCGCAGGAAGCAGCAACGCAGCAAGTGCTACAGGTCTCAAGAAACTGAAAAAACTGGGTTTTGACTACATGCTGCACGGACTCAGGCACTCATTCAAACAACGCCTAGTTGAAACCAATGCCAACGCTATTCTCATAAATGAACTGCTCGGATGGAGCATTCAAGGGATGGCCGCCAACTATGGATACAACTCAGTCACAGCAATGAAGATTGACGCTGTTAAGAATGTATACAGCACACTGATGCCCAAGGATGATGCTGGTAATGTCTACCAATTCAAAGCGACAACTTCATAAAATAATATAGCTTGCATTATTCTTACAATAGTGTATAATTAACCGGGTGTGAGAGGCGCTGAAGCACCCTTTAGCGACTACCTCAAACGCTCACTTAAGTTGAACTACTGCTGGCACTAAGCAGTTATTTGACGCGCCACATGGGAATCTGGGTCTCCAGAAGCACCCCTTCTCTTCCTTTATCAGCAACCCTTTGACCGACACAGGCGCAGCTATGCGTCCTCTGAAACCTACTGCGTCAACCTAGGAACAAACCTTTGTGGGTGGCTTAATGGCTTTAATAGCCTAAAAGCGCTGTAAATCGTTGATTCATATAGGTTTTTCTCAATTCACCATGTGGCTTTTATGTGGCTTTATGGTGGCTTAATGATGGCTTTAATGGCCTTATCAGGGGGATAAATGATTAATCGGAACTTCACTATGCGGTCTGAGGAATGGGCGGCACTGCTCTTTCTTATCGATTTCATGGAAAAACAAACGGGTAAGCGACCCTCAATTTCGCTGGCGCTGGGGAAAGCATTGCTCAACCAAGCAAACATTAACGGTTATCAAGGGGAAACAAATGGACGAGTATCAAATAATTGAGAAGCTTAAGAAGCGTATCTTTGTTATGACAAGCAATGGAAGAGATAGCTTCGTCGACATGACAACGGGGGCGGCTGACCTAGGAGAGGGACATATTAACTGGCTGCTGGATAATTGGGGGGTTGACGAGGGCATGAGAAAGAAAGTAACTAAGAGTCTGGGTTATAGATTACTGCCCCTCTGTAAGGAAGTGGTTTATAAGCCTGAGGAAAACCCTGTTGTGCGGGTAGACGGCTTTCTGTTTCGCAATAGCTGGATAAGACCCCTCGTGCAGCCGTCTGAGGAAAGCAGCAAACCCTTTGAAGATCATCTACTGCGTGCCATGGGATGCCAAGATAAAGTTGAGTATTTCCTTGACCTGCTTGCATTCAAATACCAAAAGCCCAACGAGCCGAAACCCCATGCTGTGGTCTATCTCTATCAGGCTGAAGGAGGACATGGTAAGAGCTTGCTGGCTACAACGCTCAGGCACGTGTTTGGGGAAAGTGCGGTCAAGATTGCTCCTGAGGCCAAGCTCAATAGCGGTAGTAAGGTGATGCTTTGGACGAGTACTTTTCTCATTGCTGAGGAAGCTAATGTAGGAAGGGGCAGCGACATCTACGACACAATCAAAACTTACAGCGGTACGGATGAGTTATTTGACGACATGAAGCATGCACACTTTCAGAAGCATGCGATACCCGCCAATTTAATTATGATCAGCAATAACCCTCCTAACTTCCTAGAAGCACATGATCGCCGGTTCTTTGTTAGTGAGTGGAAGATAGACCTAGAAGGGGACGCCCACACGGCTTACTTTAACGAGTATGTGGCTTGGCTTGAAAGCGGGGGATACGCTGCTATTGCTGGCCTTCTGAGCCGCCGTGACGTGAAGCGCGAGATGTACGCTCCAGTGCCTATGACAGACGAGAAGGTGCGGGCTATGTCGATGAGCTTAGACGGCTGTGTCAGAGAGCTTCTGGACGCTATGGAAGACAACCCCCGAGCGCTGGTGTTTGATCAAGACAATTTCTCCTCTACTTTTGAGAAGTTTCAAGTTAAAGATGCGCAGATAAAGTACAAGATGCAAGAAGCAGGTTTAAGGCAACACGACAAGCGGCTTCAAATCGGCCCTTGGCGCGGTAGACCTTGGTATCGAACTTCGCACAAGATTGTCGCCATAAAGAGAACCGGCAGCTTCATCGAGGGTATACCTCTAGAGCAGGCGCTATACAGCTCGGTACTAGAGAAAAGCCTCTAACACATTAGCCCTCGTAATTGAGGGCTTTTCTGTTTTTTCTTCTATATAACTTTAAATGCCTTTGAAATATACTCAATAAAATAACCACAGGCAAAAACTACACCAACGATAACTGGAATATTAATAAGAGCAAACACCCCTCCAGTCGCACTATGCGGATCAATACCGTATTCATTTTTTATCCCAGTCATTAGCCTATCGTACGCATAAACAAACAACCCTGCACATGCAAGCACTGCTGCGACCGAAACTAGAAATAATATATTTGCATTTAAAATAAAATCTACAGCACCAACAACAGCGCCCCGCAAAGCACTCCATAAAATATTAATAAAAAGTTCTGTGGATTTATATATATCCATGAGAGACATTTTTACCCCTCCTTTTTATAACTTTTTTAAATTAAATTACGTAGATTGATTAAATTACTAAAACCAGCCCAGCACATATTCATTTAACAGGTACGACCCTCTCAATTTCAGCCTTTATTTTTATAACTAAGTCTCGTGCTTTTTGTACCTCTGAAATCACAGCTTGTGATTGAAATCTAACCAAGTAGCCATTCATCTTCTCTATTGAGTAATCCAACGATTTAATTGTATTTTTTGCCTGTAATTGTAATAACATTCGAACTCTAAACCTATCAGTCTCATCAACCATTATTGTATATACTTGCGCGTAGACTATGGCTTTATCTATAGCTTGAGTTGCTACACTAACAACGAGTGTTGCATTCTCTAGAGCTGGCTCCACTTGCGGTACAGCACTGTCCATTTGCAGCAAATTCATATACACACGACCAAGTTCAGTGACATTTATCCCAAGAAACACTTCTAACTTGTTAATCTTTTCCGTACTCTGAGAAAAACACGTAGAGCTTGCACCCATCAGCAAAGTCAGCGCCATAATTAAAAAAGCGGTTCTCGATTTCATTTCTAAACCTTCTGATCAAAGAAGTTATTCCCGCTTGTCTACTCAGGATTCGAATGTAGGCGTGATCTAACCTCTAGAGCTACCTCCCTCATTAAGTAAAGTGAAGCGGGTGCGTCTCGGTCAACTTTCCCGGCATCAATTTCATCCTCGCAATGCTTGATGTAGTGATCAAGCGCCGCCTGCACAACTATCATTTCAGTCTCTTGAAGGACTAAATTAAATGCGTAGGTGGTCATAGTGGGCGCGACATCAGATCAAGAGCTCTTTGAACTTATTGTTCATAAATAACCTGCTGACAGCCAGCTCCACCAGATATAACTTTCTGAACAGAAGTTCCATCAAGCTGATAAGTGCAGTAAAACTTTCCGCCAGATAGTTGCTGATTAATCAGCCTCCACATTCCTCCAGCAAACGCTGAATTCGTGACAAGCACAACAAGAGCCACCAAAACCAATGTTTTTTTCATGATTATTCCCGTAATAGTTAAAAAAGTTATAAGTGTTGCTTATAAACCGTGGCCTGTCAAGCCGTGGCGCTTGAGGACGCAAGAAACAACACTTGCGGTCTATGTGGACACATCAAACAATGGAAGAGCTCAAGAGCGACCTCGCCCAGAACATCAAGCAGGTTCGTAAAGCTCAAGGGGTAGCTCAGGAGCGGCTGGCTCTTGATGCAGAGGTCGACAGGACAGTTGTGTCGAAGATTGAGCGCTGCGTAGGCAACCCAAGCCTCGACACGCTGTTGAAGCTTGCCAACCGGCTCAATACGACCGTGTCAGCTCTGCTAGCACCCAAGGTCTGATTCAGCTTTTTGTGTACGGAGGAGGCTCCATCAATGTCATGAGGACTCTGGAGCCCTCCCCCCCTGTCAGCCCTCAGAGTAGCGGAACATCCAGCGGAACAAATGTTATGATTTACGGAACAATTAATGGGCTAGCCGAAGAAAGATTGTTGATAACAAACAGTTTTAATCTGTTGTTTTATTGACTACTTACCTGTTGGTGGCACCACCGTGAATAGCAGACAAGGTCAGTTCTGGTTTTGGGCGTTTTCAATAGCAGCTTGAGCCACATTGCTGGCTTGAGCGGCGGCCTTGCTTTGAAGGACCATTCCCAACAGCCTCGCACCGTGCTCTACGGCAATAGACCCGTAAGAGACATCCCCATTGATCATCGAGTCTTTGTGGAACTCAACGCGCTCAGCCGCGTAAATATTGCCTTTGACTTTTCCAGCGACCAGAATCCGATAGGCATGGATGTCACCGGTCACCTCGCCTGTCGGGCCAATCGCCACCGAGATTTTGTTGCCTGGAGCGGTTTCGATATTGCCAAACACTTTGCCATCAATCCGGACACTGTCCAACAAGACCAGCCGACCAAAGACGGTCGTCGTTCGTCCGACCAAGGTGTCAAACCTTTCCTGCGTGGCTGTGAAAGATTTGTTTTTGAGTTTTTCAAACATGGCCGGCTGCTCTGGTAAAAGATGACGTCAAAATGGAATGGACAGGGCGTCAGGGGGCTTGAACGAGCAAGACTTGCCGTGGATTCAACACCTTGCCTTGGTAGAAAATTTCGTAATGAAGATGCGGCCCTGTGGAACGGCCCGTGCTGCCCACATCACCGATCACGGTTCCGCCGTCTACCGGCGTATTTTCAACCACTCGGCGTTGGCTCAAATGAGCATAGCGGGTTAAGAAATTTTCGGCATGCTTGATTTCAACCACATTGCCATAGCCCGTGTCCCACTCTGACCGGACGACCACGCCAGGCCCCGCAGCCCGCACTGTCGTGCCCACATCGGCGGCGAAATCAAGGCCCTCATGCATGGCCAAGGCTCCCGTGAAGGGGTCATTGCGAAGCCCAAAACCGCTGGTCAAACGAAAGTCAGATTGAATCGGCAAACCAATCGGCAAAGCCTCTAACCATGCCAAATGATTCCTCCACTTTGACTCATAAGACACCAGAGATTCGCCCACACCCTTGGCTTGTTCGGTCGTTTGATTCATCTCCGTTTGCAAGGGTTGGCGGAAAAATCCAGCCTTCAAGTACTGCTGCAATTGGGCTGAAACGAAAGGACCGCCTTTGGAGTCTTCTTTCACGTTGTAGCGGCCTTTCAAGGCTGCTGGCGTGGCCAACTCCATGAACCGATTCTTCATGGACTCTAGCTTTTTAACCTCTTGAATGTTTTGGTCGAGCACGCTTTTAAGTTGGTCGAGCCGATCACGGTAGACGGCCTCCATCCGCTTTTGCTCAAACTCACTGGTCACGCCGCCCATGCTGCGAGCCAAATCGGGGTTGCTCTCCACTGCGATGCGAAGGCCGACCCAGTTCAAAACAAAACCCAAAAATAACAAGCCCACGCCCAACGCCAAAGCTGCAAGCAAAACATTGCGCGCGGTGATGGAGATTTTTCTAATCTGGCTGGTGGGGCTCGAAAGCCACATGAGTTGCATGCGAATCCAAACAAAGGAGCTGGATCTTAGCCATTTGAATGGATGACGTCTACCGTTCTGTTGGCCTGCACGCGGCAAGCCAGTACATCCAAACAGTTAAATGCAAGGTAAAAAGTACTATCTCAATGAGAAGTTTTTCAAAAAGCCTTGCCTGCGGCAGTGGCCACAGGGCCGTCAACCGAACGTCCCTTTATTGCCTGATCATGCAGGGCACCTCGAATGAATGCAGGACCTCAGTTCAAGCTGGTCCCGCCCAGAGAAGAGTCATTAAGCTGCGCGTCCAATTTCCCATAAAACTGCCGCATTTCTTCAACTGTTTGCGGCTTGGCAGGCGCGCTTGAACTGGGAGTTCTAGAAATGTCGAACTTCACATCAGCACGGACTTGGCTGTCTTTGGCGCCGTGCTCAAACCCACCCGTGGCGCCATGGGCCCCACGGACAACACCACTTTGCTGTGCGGCTTTGAACAGGTGCTCTTTGTTGAGCCGGTATTGACGCATCAATCCGGCGATCTCCTTCAGCCCTCTGGCCACTTCTGCTTCGCGCGCTTTGGCCTTCTGCAACACCAGCTCACGCGCCTTGGCAGCCTCCGCCAAGGTTTCTTCAACGAGCTTTTGTTGCAAGGCGACCATCTGCTGCTGCAGCGCTTCTACGGCGGTCATAGCGTTCTCCGGGTCAAAGTTGAAGGACCAACAGTCAGCAGAATGCTTGACTTGAATGGTGGGGATCATAGCCATCCGGCCTGTGCCAAACACCACAAATCCCTTCAAAGACTCACAGATACTCTCTTTTTCCACAGCTTCAGGTGATAAATTCCTGACCAATGGCTTCAAGAGCGCAAGTTGCGTGGACTGGGCTTCATCTGAATCTGAGTTTATGCTGCGTCTGGTTTTTTTCTTAGTCATCGCACTGTTCCAAATGCCAGGGTATACGGCAGAGCTGGGCTATTCAGTCACGCAGGCCTATCACCGCGATGCCGCGGCAGAAGTGTCGATCGCCACCGTGGCCACACGTCACTTCATCCCCTACGAAGGCCTATTGCGTCTCGGGTTCGAGTCTGACGCCGTCTGGGTCGAGCTGAGAATGACGCCAATAAAGGCCGTGGCTACCGATTTTGTCGATGCCAAAAATCCGTTGGTGCTTCGTGTGGGCCCTTATTCTCTGGACCGCATTGAGGTTTATGAGTATGTCGCCGGCCAATGGACAAGGCAAGTGGGCGGCGACCAGCAGGCCGGAAAATCCAACATGTGCCCTGACGATTACCACTGCTTTGTATTGAGCCAAGCGAGGGCGTCCACCAGTCCCATTTATCTGAGAGTGACCACTCAAAACGTGATGATCATTGAAGCCGACATCTTGCGCGCAGACGCCTTGACGACGGTGGTGGCCAAGCGTGTCAGCCAACTCACTTTTTCCATGACGATTGCGGTCGTCTTACTCGTCCTGAGTTTAGTTTTGCTCGCGTTCGAACGCTCAATCCTGCTGCTGACCTACAGCATCTTTCAATTAACAGTCGTGCTTTTTGTGATCGCCAACGTCGGCCAACTGGCTCACCTTCTGCCGGGTTTTCAAGCAAGCAGCGTGGACAAAATAGGTTTCAGTATTTTCTCCACCAGGGTGGGCATGACCGCGCTGCTGGGCTGGGCACTGTTGGCGTCGCACCAGCCCTCGCGTGCTTACAAACAAATGATTCTGGCGATGCTCGCACTTTGCATCATCAACCTAGGCTTAATTTCTTCGGGGCATGCCCGAATTGCCGTCAAGCTCAATTTTTACCTGTTCTTCATCAACCCGCTGGTACAGGCTTACGGCGTCTTTTCAGCCTCGAACTTATCCAGAATAAGGCGCAGTATTTACATGTCTTGCTATAGCGTCAATATAGTCCTGATCGCTATGGGTTCCTTGTTCGTTTTTTCGAATATGGCGATCGTCGGCCCCATTGGATTCTTTCACAGTGGAAACGACTGGCGACTCAATGGCGTGATCATCGGATTGATTCTGTTTTTGATTGTTCTGAGTGAGCAGCGCTTGAACAATGCAGCCCGATTGGCTGAGCTGGAAAAACTGCGTTCAAGCGCAGAACAGGCGCGGGCCAATGAAGAAAAACTCAGCGAACGGCGTGCGCTGATCGACATGCTGACGCACGAGCTGAAAAATCCGCTGGGCACGATCCGCTTTGCGCTGGCGTCGCTCAAGCGCCAAATCACAGGTGACAGCGAGTCACTGCAACGCATTCAGCGCATTGATGCGTCGGCTAACCGCATGGATGAGTTGATTGAGCATGTGGCACGCTCCAACAAGATAGAGCGCACGGGCATCATGGAACAGCCCGAATCGATTCCTGCAACAGACATCGTCCACGAATTGATTCAAGAATATTCCGACGTCGATCGATTCAGCGTCATGGTCCAAAAAGATGCTGTCTTTCAAGCTGACCGGCAAATGCTCATCGTGATTCTGGAAAACCTCTTGAGCAATGCGCACAAATACGCCGCAGTCGAAGAAAAAATAAGCGTGATCGTCACCACCGATGCCGCGGCTGGTATGACTTGTTTTGAGATCAGCAATGCAGTCGCTGAAGACCAAGAACCCGATGAGTCACGCTTGTTTGAGCGGTATTACCGTCACCCCAGCGTGCAAAACCAACCCGGCATGGGAATTGGTTTGAGTTTGGTGCAGTCTGCCGCGCAAAAAATTGGTGCCAGCGTGTTTTATCGCAAAGAAAACCAACACGTCATTTTTACAGTCAGGATGCCGAATTGATCAAGTTGAACTCGCTCAAAGCCAAGGACGCGTCACAGTCTCTGGTCGTCGCTTTGGTCGAAGATGATCGCTTGCTGCGCGAAGAAATCGTCATTCACTTGTCGGCCACGGGCTTCATCGTGCATGCTGTCAACAGCGCGTCGGCCTTGGATGACCTGCTGGCACGGGAGGCGGTTGACCTTTTCATCATCGACTTGAACTTGCCCGGTGAAAGCGGCTTGAGCCTGTGCCGGCGGCTCAGGCAGACCCTCCCCTCTGCAGGCATTGTGATCATGACGGCGCGGGTTGCGCTGCAAGACCGCATCTCCGGCTACCAAAACGGCGGGGCCGACATTTATCTGACCAAGCCGATCGCGCCCGATGAACTGGTGCTGGTGCTGTTGAGTCTGGGGCGCAGGGTTAAAAAAATCATCACCCAGAATGAATGGGCGCTGAACTTGCAGGATCGCACCTTATCGGGGCCTCAGCCCGGGCAAAAACTCAGGCTGACACACCGCGAAAAATCACTCTTGGTCGCCCTGATTCAGGCCAAAGACAACACCCTGTCGTCAGGCGTTTTGTGTGACCTGTATGGCAACGACGACACCGACGATTTGATGAGCAAGCACGCGCTCGAAGAATTGGTCGCCCGCTTGCGCAAAAAATTCAAAACAGTGCAACTTGAAGGCGATGAAGCGGCGATCAAATCAGTCTGGGGGGTTGGCTACGAATTGTGTCTGCCCATCCATCTGGTGTAGGTACTTTGTCAGGTGTTGCCCTGATGTAGCAGGCTCCCGTTTGGCTCATAATATTTTGATATGTCTAAGCCACAACTTCCGGAGATTTCCATGCAACGCCGACACCTTCTGCAATCTGCCGCTGCTCTCGCTGTACCTTTGCTGGGCGTGCACGCCGGAGCTCAGGCGCAAAGTTTCCCGACGCGCGCCATCAAGCTCGTGATCGCCTTTCCGGCCGGCGGGCCAACCGACATCACGATGCGGGTGCTGGCCGACAACGCCTCTAAAGTGCTGGGCCAGCCGGTGATTGTTGAGAACAAGCCGGGGGCCGGCGGCACGCTTCCCGCATTGCAGCTGCAATCATCCGCAGCCGACGGCTACACCGTGGGGCAGATTCCGCTGGGCGTGTTTCGCCTGCCCTACACCACCAAGATCAACTGGGACCCGATCAAAGACATCAGCTACGTTCTCAACGTGACCGGCTATGCCTTCGGCGTGGTCGTTCCGGCGGACTCGCCGCTCAAGACATGGGCCGATTTTGTAGCCTGGGCCAAGGCCAATCCGGGCAAACTGAGCTACGGCTCAACCGGCACCATGACCAGCCCGCATCTGACCATGGAGCTGATCGCGCAAAAGCTGGGCTTGGACCTGTTGCACGTTCCCTACAAAGGCAGTGCCGACCTGATGCAGTCGATCATGGGCAACAACATCATGGCCGCAGCCGACTCCACCGGCTTTGCGCCGCAGGTGCAAGCGGGCAAGTTGCGCGTGCTCAACACCTGGGGCACTGAGCGTTTGGCCAAGTTTCCCGATGCGCCCACGCTGAAAGAACTCGGACTTGACATCGTGCAAAACTCGCCGTTTGGGATTGGTACACCCAAGGGCACACCACCCGCCGTGGTCAAGCGACTGCACGACGCCTTCAAGCAGGCGATGGAACAAGACAACTACAAAACCGCACTGGCCCGCTACGACATGGTGCCGATCTACATGAACAGCGCCGACTACACGCGGTTCGCCCAAGAGACCTTCATGCGCGAAAAAGCCTTGGTCGAAAAACTCGGATTGGCCAAGCCGGTTTAAACGCGAAGGCGATCAGCGGACAAATGATCAGAGCACGCCAAGTGCTTTGAGTTCGTTCAAGCGCGCTTCGTCCAGCCCCAGCAGACCGGTCAATAGGTCACGCGTGCCTTCGCCCAGTTCGGGCGGTGCATGGCGCACCGGCAGGCGCTCGCCATCCAGCCGGTAAGGGGGCGCCATCACATGGGTGCTGCCAGCCACGGAGTGCGGTTGCTGTGTCACCAGCCCACCGCGCACAGCACGTTCCGAGGTCAGGGCTTCGTACAGGCCCAGCACCTCACCACACGGAATACCCGCGGCCTTGAGACGTTGCAGCAGCAGCTGGCGAGAGCGGCAACTCAATTCGCGCTGAATCTCGATCATCAACACCTCGCGGTGGGTGCCGCGTCCTAGATTGGTCTTGAAGCGCTCGTCGTCGGCAAGGTCGGGGCGCTCAATCACAGCGCGACAAAAACGCTCAAACTGGGCGTTGTTGCCCACGGTGATGACCAGCGGACCGTCTTCGGCGTCGAACACGCCGTAGGGCACGATGGACGGATGCGCATTGCCGTAGCGCGGCGGGTCTTTTTGCATCAGCATGGCTTCAAGGCCGTAGTAGGCTGAAATCATGAGGCCGCAGTCGAACAAGGCCATTTCAATGTGACGGCCGCGCCCGGTTTTTTGGCGCTCGAACAAAGCCGCCAACACAGCTTGGGCGGCATACATGCCGGTGAACATGTCCACCGCTGCCACGCCGAATTTGAGCGGCGGTTGATCGGGCTTGCCATTGATCGCCATCAGGCCGGCCTCGCCCTGCACCACCAGGTCGTAGCCAGGGCGTGCAGCCTCGGGACCGCTGCTGTCGTAGCCCGTGACCGAGCAATAAATAAGGTCGGGCCGCACGGCCTTGATCTGCTCGTAACCGAGTCCCATTTTCTCGGCCCCGCCGAACTTGAAGTTCTGAATCACCACGTCGCATTGGCGCGCCAGGTCCAGCACGATCTGCACTGCCTCGGGCTTGTGCAAGTCCAGCGTGATGGAACGCTTGTTGCGGTTCATGCTGTTGAAGTAGGCGGTTTCGGTTTTGCCCACCCGCAAGCCCCAGTCGCGGGTGTCGTCGCCACGCTGGGGGTGTTCGACCTTGATGACCTCGGCACCAAAGTCGCCCAGCACCATGCCGCACAAAGGCCCGGCCAGCACGCGGGACAGGTCAAGCACGCGGATGCCTGCCAGCGGCAGTGAGGCGTTGAGGGATGTCATAGGGCTTCAGTCCAGCGTGATGCCAGCCTTGGTGATGATGGCGCCCCACTTACGGGATTCGCTGTCAATGAATGACTTGAATTTAGCGGCTGAACCGCCACCGACGATGAGTCCTTGCTTGGCCATGGTCTGACGAAAGGCAGGGTCGGTCATGGCGGCATTCACATCGGCGTTGATGCGGTTGACGATGGCAGCGCTGGTGCCGGCGGGCGCAAACAGGCCATTCCATGCCAAGGCATCAAAACCGGGAAATCCGGCCTCGGCCACCGTTGGCAAGTCTGGGCGGGCAGCCAGACGTTGCGGGCTGGTGACCGCCAGCAACTTCAGGCGACCACCCTGGACCAACGCCAGCAAGGCCGGCTCCACCGTCAGCAGAGCTTGGGTTTCCCCTTGAGCTACCGACAGTGCCGCGGGTGGCGAGCCGTTGAAGGGCACATGCGTGGCCTCAAAACCAGCCGTGCTTTTCAACAGCTCCATCGACAAGTGCGAAGAACTGCCCAAACCCACAGAGGCGTAGCTGACCTTGTCACCCTGCGACTTGGCCCAAGTCAAAAACTCGCGCAGGTTGTTGGCCGGGTGATTGGCCGGCACCGCCAACACGTTGGGCTGGGAGGTGGTCAAGATGATGGGCTGCAAGTCCCTAGCCGGGTCGTAAGCCATTTTTTTGAACATGAACGGGCCGAAGGCGATCGGGCCATTGAAGCCGATGCCGAGGGTGTAGCCGTCGGGCGCCGCCTTGGCCACGGCGTCCATGCCAATGGTGCCGCCGGCGCCCGGCTTGTTCTCCACAATCAGCGGGTGACCCCAGCGGACCTTCAACGTCTCGCCCAAACTGCGGACGATCACGTCCAGCGAACTACCGGCCGGTGCCGGCACGATCATGCGGACAGGCTTGTCGGGCCAGCTCTGCGCGGCGGCTGGCAAGGCCATCGAGCCCAGGGTAAAAATGCTCAGCGTCGCGGCAGCAACTTTAGACAGATGGCGTCTCGAAATCAGAATTGTCATGCGGTGTCTCCAACGTTATCAATATCATTTCAGCAGTCTTCAGCAGCCTCGGATCATAAGATAGCGTTCTGACTGATCAAGGCGCGCCGAATCGCAGCAATGTCTGGAGCTTGTCCATTGGCGTGCAGCGCCGCAGAAATACCGGCGGCGTGACCCGTTGCAAACGCCGTTCCCATCACACGGACCGATCCATAGGCTGTGGCATCGCTGCCGATGACGCGGCCAGCCAGCCGCACATTTGCCAGCCCTTGGGCTTCAAGCGCCGAATGCGGAATGTCAAAAAAACCGTCGCCGCCGATGGCCATGTAGCGAACGCGTCCCGGGGCATCATGGACCTCCATCGGCCAACTGGCGCGGGCAATGCCGTCACTGCGACGTCGGCCCTGCAAGCCATCGTCCATCGTGACGTCGCCACGAGAACAGGGGCGCCGGCTTTCACGAATCCCAATCTGCGGTCCAGTTGACAGCAAGTAAGCACGCTCGAAGCCAGGGAGCTTTTTCAGCACCTCCAGATAACAATGTGCACGCTCCCTGGCCATCGTTTCAGCACTTGACAGGTCGGGCCCCGACAGGCCGTCAGTGAGTAAATCAATCACCATCCACCAAACGTCATGGGTATTCGGCAGGCGCATTAAAAAACCACCATCAGGTCGCGGAATCTTCAACGTCGCGATCAGGTTGTGGGCTTCAATCAGTTCGCTCAGGCGCTCCCGGTCAAAGCGGACGTCGGACGGCACACCACCCACGCGCAACGGCATCGACGCCGGTTGAAGTTGTGCGCCCTGGCCACCCGCTTGACTCAAAGGCACACCCGCGTGAGTCGACAACGTAGCTTCACCACTGGCATCCACAAAACAAGCTGCTTCAATGTCGCGCAAGCCGCGATGATCGGCCACCGTCAACGCCTGCAAATGTTCGCCGTTGCGATGGGCTCCCACCAAAAAACTGTGCAAGCTCAGCTCGACACTGGCGGTTAGGACAAGTCGGTCAAAGGCCAGCTTCACGGCTTCCGGCTCCAGCGCGACGATCCAACCGTTTTTAGACTTCTGGGCCGCCGTGTCAAAACCCAGCTTGTTCAACTCAGACAACAGGTCCAGGCCAACCCCGGCCACGCTGCGCACAGGCGTGTCAGTACTGACAAAAAATCCGCAGTAAGCCAGCACTTGAGCGTTGGTGGCAGCGCCGCCCAAAAAGCCGTAGCGTTCGACGAGCAGGGTTCGGGCACCCATGCGAGATGCGCCTACGGCGGCGGCGGCGCCAGCCGCGCCACCACCCACGACCACCACGTCATAACGTTCGGTTCCAGTCATTGGGCAAGATCCTTGGCCATCACACCCGTGATGGCATCAAAGTATTCGTGTTGGATAAAGCGCTTGATCATATTGAGGGCTGTCATTTGAAGTTTGTATGGCTGTCATGCGGTAGTCTAGGCAGAGCGACATAGCTTTGCAATTACCCTCTTCTGCGCTACCTATAATTTCAAGTTATGCCCATACCAAGAATTACCGAACGTCAAATTCAGGTTTTTCGTGCGGTCATGATTACCGGGTCACTGAGCGCGGCTGCACGCCAGCTGCACGTCTCACAACCAGGTCTGAGCGTGACTCTCAAACGCTTTGAAGTTCTGCTGGGGACACCCATGTTTGAGCGTATCAGCGGTCGGCTAGCACCGACCGAAGAAGCCCGCCAGATATTTGACAAGATTGAACGTGTTTATGGGCAATTTGACCAGTTGATCGATGCCATCACGGGGATCGTCCGCGGCGAAGGTGCGACCTTTCGTTTTGGCACGACCCCCAGTGTTGGCGTTCGACTGGTGCCCAAGGCACTGAAAATATTGCGCGCGAGCAACGCTGACCGCATTTATTACTGCGACTTTTTATCGCAGAAAGACATACGCGATTACCTCTGGTTTGAACGCGGTGCGTGCGTAGCAACTATCGCCAAGATCGAAGACCCAACCCTCGGCTTTAACGTCGTGGCGACTGGCCGCTTGGTGTGCTTGTTGCCGCGCAGGCACCGGTTGGCTAAACAGGCTGAGGTTTCTCCGCATGACCTGGCCCGCGAAACACTGATTTCCTTTGAGCCGGGCATGACACATGGACGCCTGATCGAATCAACCTACAAACGCGCCGGTGCTGATCGCAAGGTCCACCTATTTGTGCGTTCGGTAGAGTCGGCGATCTCCTTTGTGGTCGAAGGTCTTGGGTTGGCCATCGTCGACGAGTTCGCCGCCATCGATTGCAGTCAGCTCGGGCTGGTTGCGGTCCCCATGGCCCGTAGCGACGAGGTTCCTGTGTATGTTTATTGGTCCAAGCTGCACCCACGGCCTCGCAGCGTGGTCGAGTTCATTGAAGCGCTGACCGTTTGCAGCCAAGCCAAGACGATGGCCACGTGACAGCCGGCACCGGACAACCTTGAAGTTCCTGTGCCTGCTGGCCACTCAGAGTGGCGTTCAGGCGGCCATCAAACGGGCCACAAAAGCCGCACCAGTTTCACGCGTACCGAGCTGACCGCCAACGTCGCGCGTGGCTTCATGCGCGGCAATCGCCGCTGCCGTGGCCGCTTCAATGGCGGCACTGGCTTCAATGAAAGCCGGCTTGTCAGCACGCAGGCCGTGCCAGCGCAGCAGCTGTCCGGCTGACAAGATGAGTGAGAAAGGGTTGGCGATGTTTTGACCGGCAATATCAGGTGCTGAACCGTGCGCCGCTTGGCCCATGGCGTGGTTGACGCCGGCATTGAGTGAAGCGCCCAAGCCGAGGCTGCCGGAGAGTTCTGCCGTCAAGTCCGACAAAATGTCGCCGAACATATTGGTCGTGACGATGACATCAAAACGCTGCGGCGCGCGCACCACGTGGGCCATCATGGCGTCGACGATGAAGTCATCCACAGCCACTTCTGGAAACTCTTTGCCCACGCGCCGGCACTCTTCAATGAACATACCGTCGCCGATTTTCAGCACATTGGCTTTGTGCACGATGGTGAGTTTTTTGCGCCGTGTCATGGCCAGCTCGAAAGCCGAACGTGCAATGCGTTCGCAGCAAACGCGGGTGATGCGGCGCAGCGACACCACCACGTCTGGTGTGATCAGCATCTCACTGCCGCCGGATTCGACGTTGCGGTCGGCGTAAAAACCTTCGGTGTTTTCACGCACCACGACCAGGTCAAACTCGCCCAGCCGCGCTGGCATGCCTTTGAAGGTGCGCGCCGGCCGGATGTTGGCGTACAGATCCAGCGTCTTGCGGAAAAATTTTGACGGGTTGATCTCGCCCTTGGCTTCGTCCTTGAAGTCGTAAGTGGCCATGGGGCCGAGCATCAGGCCATCAGCCGCACGCACTTTTTCGAGCAGTGCTGGCGTGACGGTCGCGCCATGCAGCGTCAGGCTGTCATGGCCGGCAATGTCGTGCTGGAGCTCGAGCTGAAGATGAAATTTTCGGGACACGGCTTCAAGCACATCGACTGTGACGGCCATGGTTTCAGGGCCAATACCGTCGCCAGGTAAAACAACTATTTTCATGGGGTCAATTCAAAAATGAGGGAAATTAAAAATAGCGAAACGCCAATTATTCCGCAAACATTCAATGGGCTTAATGGGTCTTGAGACCGGCTGACTTCGCCACCTCACGCCAAAGCACAGTCTCAGCCAACAGAGTTTTTCGAAAGTCGGCCGGTGAACCGCTGACGGCATCGGCGCCTTCGTTGCTGAGACGACTGCGCAGAGGGTCACGCGCTGCCGCTTCATTGATAGCGAGATTGAGTTTATCGATGATAGTTTGCGGCGTTTTAGCGGGAGCCAGAACGCCCCACCAAGTTGAAATTTCAAAGCCTTTGATGCCGGCTTCAGCCATGGTCGGCGTGCTCGGAAATAACGTTGAACGCTTGGCGCCCGTCACGGCCAACAGCTCCACACGACTCTCTTGCACATGAGGCAGGATGGTCGGCACGGTGGCAAAGAACAACTGGATGCGGCCGGCCAACAAATCAACAGTGGCCGGGCCACTCCCTTTGTAGGGCACGTGCGTCATGGCTAGCTGCGTTTTTTGCCGAAACAACTCGCCCGACAAATGATTGATGCTGCCATTGCCAGCCGAGCAAAAATTGGTGCCGTCGGGACGGGAGGCCATGGCTGTGCGCAGTTGCGCGATGGTTTTAACGCCCATCTCTTTGCTGGCCACCACCAGCAGCGGGCCACGACCGATCATGGCAATAGGCGCGAAATCTTTCTCGATGTTGTAGCTCGGTGTGGCTTCGGCCGCCGCATTGGTGACGAAGGTCGAGGTCGCAAACAGCAAGGTGTAGCCGTCCGCAGGCGCCTTGGCCACGGCGTTGGCGCCTATGCTGCCACCCGCACCGCCTTTGTTCTCGATGATCACCACCTGACCTAGCTTGTCGCCCAGTGCTTTGCCTACATCGCGGGCAATGCTGTCGGTGCCGCCGCCGGGTGCGAAGGGCACGACCAGGGTGATGGGTTTGAGCGGGTAATTTTGAGTAGGTGTTTGCGCTTGAACGAGCACAGCTAAAAAGACTGTCAGCGCGGTGAGCGCTGTTGCAGCACAACTCAGGCGGCGGATCGTGGAAGTCCGTGGTGTCATCATCTCAGTGACCGGCCGCCGGTGCCACGGCAGCACCCTCAATGTGGTGCCGAGCCAAAGCCTCAGCCACGAAGCCGCTGGCTTTCATCTCTTCGACGAAGGCGGCGACGTACGCTTGAGCAGCTTCGCCGCGCGTTTTGGGCACGCCCATCGCTTGCTCGATGACCATGAAGCGGCCTGGCAACAGACGCAAACCCGGCAGGCGTTTGGCGTCTGATTCGAGCTGCTGCTTGACACCTGCGGCGACGTCATCGCCATTGGCTAAAAAGGTGTCGACCACGGCCGGCGAGCTGACTGCACGGATGATCTGGGCGGCTTTCAAGGTCCGCGTCAGATACAAGTCGTAAGCACTGCCTTTGCCGACGGTGACGCGGTGCTCAGCCTTGTCGACTTCTTCGTTGCGCTGCAAGGGCGAGGCGTCGCGCACCAAGTAACTGCCTTCGATCAAGACATAAGCCGCGGTGAACAAAATGCTCTGCCCGCGCACTGGGTCGATCGCAAAAAAGCCAATGTCGGCTTGGTCGGCGTTGACAATGTCGACGGACTTTCCGGCTGACTCCGAAACCACCAGTTCGGCCTCGACACCGAGTCGGCGTGCCAACTCACGCGCCAAGTCAATCGACACACCCACAGGTAAGCCGCCGGCATCGCGGTTGGCGAGAATGGGATTGCCCAAATTGATAGACGCACGCAAGCGTCCGGTGGGTGTCAAAGCGCTCTTCACGGCTGCACTGAATGTCATGATTCATCGTTTCTATAGTTGACGCCAAAGCCTGCATCACAGCACAGGTTGATGGTTGTCATGGTGTGGATGGATTCAGAAAACCAGGCAGCAATGGCCGCCTTGCGTTCCCCAATGTAGTCGGGTTGTCCGTCGGCACCTAGCCGCATGCTCAGGTCGTGACCGGGGATGAGCACGGTGCCGGGCACGGCCCGCCAGTGCGCCCAGATCATCGCCAGGGTGTCGCGGCTTTGCTGAGCGTCTGCGGTGGCGTCGACCTCGCCAGACAACAACTCAGCCCGGTTCTTCGCCGAGTCGCCGGTGAAGATCACGGGCGGCGTGTTGGCGGTCAACACAAAGATCAAATGCCCTGGTGTGTGGCCGGGTGCCGCCACGGCTTTGAGGCCGGGCAGCGGTTCGTCGCCCGGCAACATGCGGCGCACATGCTCACGCGTCAGTAGTTCACGCACATACAACTCGGGCAAGGGGTTGAAACCGGGCGGCTGACTCGCGGCCCAAGTGAGTTCCTCGTCACCAATCCAGACGGTCGCGTTCGGGAACAAAGTGAAGTTGACCGCGTGGTCGTAATGCGCGTGCGTGAGGATCACGTCGGTCACATCTTCGGGCTTGACGCCTTGGGCTTGCAGTTGCTGCGACAGCTCGCGTCGAACGCCAAAAGCGCCGACGTCCACCAGCGCCACCCGGCCTTGCCCGCGCAACAGCGACACGGTGCTCCAGCCAAGACCGCCGTGACAAACCGCGCGCCCCGGAAAACCTTGAATCAACAGATCGAGTTGGTACATGCGTTGTGAGCTTGTTATTGCGGCTTGATATTGGCGTCTTTGACGAGTTTGGCGTAAAGCACCAGTTCGCGCTGGATCTGCGCCTGAAACTCGGCCGGGGAACTGCCTACCAGTTCGTTACCGCCCTCGACGCCGAGGCGCTGAATAATATCTGCCGACTTGACGGCCTTGACCGCTTCTTGATGCAAACGGCTGATGATCGCTGGGTCGGTCTTGGCCGGTGCCAGCAGGCCGACAAACTGCGTGATGTCAAAACCCTTGTAGCCGAGCTCTTGCATGGTCGGCACTTGCGGCAAGGACTTAGCGCGGGTCGGTCCCGACACGGCAAACGCACGCAGTTGCTTGGCCTCAATCTGCGGCACGGACGTGATCACCGTGTCGTAGGTGAAGGTCAGATGCCCACCGAGCAAATCAGCCAACGCCGGTGCACTGCCTTTGTAGGGCACGTGCGTCAGCGTGGTGCCGGTCATCAAAGACAGCAGCTCGCCGGCCAGATGCCCGCCGCCGCCAATGCCGGTAGAGCCGTAGCTCAGCGCGCCTGGCTCTGCTTTGGCCTTGGCAACGAGTGCTGGCAGGCTGGTGATGGCTGAATTGGTGGGCACCACCAGCACGTACTGGTAGGTGAGGATCTGGCTGATCGGGATGAAGTCTTTCAAGGTGTCGTAAGGCACCTTGGCGTACAACCCAGGATTGATGACAAGTGGACCACTGGCGTCCATCAGCAAGGTGTAGCCGTCGGCGGGTGCCTTGGCCACGATGTCAGTGCCGATCATGCCGTTGGCGCCGCCCTTGTTGTCCACAACAATAGGCACGCCCATGCTGTCAGACATTTTTTTGGCAATCAAGCGCGCCGTGATGTCGGCATTGCCGCCCGCCGCATACGGCACCACCATGCGGATGGGTTTGTTCGGGTAGCCCTGCGCGTGGGCTGGACCCCAACCTGCCAGAGCGGCCAACGCCAAGGCGGAAACGAGCAGTGATGATGGAGCCGAAAGCAGTTTGGAAGGCGTCATGAATGTCTCTTGATTTATTAATTTATTGATTTGATTTTTAACGTTAAGCCGGCGCGTTGGCCGCATGTTTGTGCAGCAAGGCCATCACGTCAGCGGGCATATGGATACCGTTTTCACGCTGGTCTTTCATCTTGGCCAACTCGATCTCGCCTGGTACCAGCACCGGCTTGCCGGCTTCGGCGGCTGGGCTGCCGTGGAGGATGGCCGCGAAGTCGTTCATGCGCTCAGTGAGCCAAGTGGTCGAGCCCAGCAAGCGGGTGTTGATGAGGATGAAAAAGTGGCCCAGGTTTTGTGGCTCGTCGGGCGCGTCGACCCAGGACTTGACGTGCGTCAGGTAGGCGGCGTTCGACAGCAGGCCGGCCAACAGATCAACCAGCAGCGCCAAGCCGTAACCCTTGTGGCCGCCAATCGGCAATAAAAATCCGTCGAGCGCTTGCGCCGGGTCGCAGGTCGGCAAACCTTGCTTGTCCGTTGCCCAGGTTGCAGGAATGCTCTCGCCACGCTTGAACGCATTGCGAATTTTGGCGCGAGCCACCACGCTCATGGCCATGTCCAGTAGGAACGGAGCGCCGCCGGGGTTTGGCACACCAAAACCCAGGGGGCTGTTGCCCAAACGTGCATCGGTACCGCCCCAAGGTGCAATGGTGGTGGTCGCATTGCTGCCGATGATGGACGCAAAGCCTGCCTCGGCCGCCATCAGCGAATACGGTGAGATTGGCCCAAAGTGATTGCTGCCGCGCGCAAAAGCGATACCGATGCCGCATTCGCCGGCGACTTCCATGGCCGCTTCCAAGGCCCGCAGACCGACCAAGGGACCCACGCCGTTGTCGCCGTCAATCCGGACCATGGCCGGCGCAAGCCGCTCAACCTTGATCTTGGCGTCGGGGTTGATGCCGTTGATCAACAAGCGTTCACCGTAGGACTCGACCCGGCTCAGGCCGTGGGTGGACAGACCGAACAGATCGGCCATGACCAAGATGCGGCAAACGTCTTGGGCATCTGGCAGCGACAAACCGAGCCCCTGAAAGGCTTTGACGCCGAGTTGGGTGAGTTCAGATTCAGGCACCCGGATCGGGTCATTGGCACGAGCGTTCACAACAGTTCTTTCTTTAAAAGCGCGATTATGGAAAGACAGCGCGTGCGTGTAAAGTGCAAATATTCCATTTATTGTTGTTATAAACGCATGAATTTTGATTTAGCCGACCTTCGGGCCTTTCTCGCTGTGGCCGATCTGGGCAGCTTCAAGGCCGCATCCGCCGCCATTCATTTGTCGCAATCAGCGCTGTCACGGCGCATCGACAAGCTCGAAACAGCCCTCGGTGTACGGCTCTTTGAGCGCACCACGCGCAAGGTTGAGCTGACCACAGTCGGCCGCAGTTTTGTACCCAAGGCGCGCAGCGTTTTGAACGAGCTTGACAGCGCCCTGCTCGGCATCAGCGACGTCGCCGAACGCATCTCTGGCGAAGTCACCATCGCCTGCGTGCCCTCCGCCGTGGCCTATTTTTTACCGGATGTGATGCGCACGTATCACCGCAAATACCCCGGCATCCGCATCCGTGTGATTGACGAGTCGTCTTTTGACATTCTGCTCAACGTGGTGCGCGGTGAAGCCGATTTTGGGCTCACCTACATCGGCGCGCAAGAAGCCGACATTGAGTTCGAACCCGTGCTGCAAGACCCCTTCGTGGTGGCCTGCACCAAAGACCATCCGCTGGCCAAAAGGAAAAAAATCCGCTGGGACGAACTGGGTCAGCACAGCTACATCACGCTGGCGCAAGGCAGCGGCAACCGGCTGTTGATTGACCTGGCGCTGGCCCAGAGCAAGTCGCACCCACGCTGGTTCTGCGAAGTGCACCACGTGCCCGCCATGGTCAGCTTGATCGAGGCCGGATTGGGCGTCGGCGTGGTCCCGCGGCTGGCCATGCCGAGAGTAGGACACCCGACGCTGGTCAGCATTCCACTGCACGAGCCGGATGTCGCCCGCACGCTGGGACTGATCAAACGCCGAGGCCGTGAACTGACGGCGGCCGCACGCTACTTTTATGACCTGCTGATACAGGCGATGAAGTGACGAGGGTCATGGGCGACGAAAAAGTAATTGCCATTATTTTCAAAGTGTCAACCAGCGTAAACCACATTGGCTGTCCACCGTTTTCGCCGTAAGATCCGCGGGTTTCAAAATCGCTATCAGCCGTTAGCACGGCCACATCACAAGAGTCCTCACATGCTTAACTACGCCACCGATTTCAAGTCTGTTCGCGACGATGTCAGCCCTGAAGAATGGGCCACTCGGGTCGAGCTGGCGGCCTGCTACCGGCTGGTCGACAAATTCGGCATGACCGACCTGATCTACAACCACATCACGGCCAGCATCCCAGGCACCCAACACTTGCTGATCAATTTATATGGCCTGCTTTACAAAGAAATCACCGCCTCCAGCTTGGCCAAAATCGACTTGGCTGGCAACATTTTGTCCAAGCCAGACACCGACTACGGCATCAACAAATCGGGCTACGTGATTCACGGTGCCATCCACGAGGCGCGCCCGGATGTCCACTGCGTGATTCACACCCACAGCCGAGCCGGCATGGCGGTGGCCAGCATGGCGTGTGGGCTGCTGCCGATGACGCAGACCTCCATTCGTTTTCACAATCACTTGGGCTATCACGACTTTGAAGGCCCAGCCATCGATCTTGCAGAACGCGTGCGGCTGGTGAAAGACCTCGGCCCGCACACTGCCATGATTTTGCGCAACCATGGTTTGCTGACCTGTGGCCCCAGCGTGCAGCAGGCCTTCAACACGATGTACCAGCTTGAGATGTCTTGCCGCGCGCAGGTGGATGCGATGGCGGGCGGCACCGCCTTGAGCCTCCCAACGGAAGAAGTGTTGCAGCACACGGCACACCTTTACCAACCCGGCACACGCCGCCCGTACGGCGAGCTCGAATGGCCAGCGATGATCCGCCTGTTGCGGGCCGAGGCGGGATCGTCCGGTTTCCCCCCTTTCGACGTTTGAGACACGTCGTTTGTTGCCACTTGATCTTTGGCCTGAAAGTTGAAATTCATGAAAAAAATAATCAAAGAGACAAACCGAAAAGCTTGGACCTGCGTCGCAACGCTTGCGCTAGGTTTGATGGCAAACGGCTGGAGCCACGCGCAAACCACCGCCGAGACGTATCCCAACCGGCCGGTCAAAGTGATGGTCGGTTATGGCCCTGGGGGCACCGGCGATTTGACCGTGCGATTGGTGGCGCAAAAACTCATGGAGAAAACCGGTCAGCCGTTTGTCATCGACAACCGACCCAGTGCTGGCGGCATCGTGGCCTCGCAAGTGGCGCAGCAGGCGGCGCCCGATGGTTACACCCTGAACTTCATCGCGGCAGGCAATTTCGCCATGACGCCATCGCTCTTCAAGTCGCTGCCTTTTGACCCGGTCAAAGACTTTGAAATGGTCTCGCTCATTGGCACCTTCGGCTTTGCTTTGGCAGTTGACAGCAAGTCGAGCATCACCGACACGCGCGGGCTGATCGCCGACGCCAAAGCCAACCCGGGTAAGCTGTTCATCGGCACAATATCGGTGGGCAGCGCACAGTTTTTAGCGGCTGAAGTCTTTCGCTCCATGGCGGGCATTGAGGCCACTATCGTGCCCTACAAAACATCGGCCGACGTCGTTCGCGCGCTGCGCGCCGGTGACGTGCAAGCGATTTTTGAAACCATCGCGCCGGTCATTCCACATGCCAAGGCGGGCACGATGCGCGTGCTGGGTGTGACCGAAGCGCAGCGCTTCCCAAGTCTGCCGAACGTGCCGACGATTGCCGAAAGCGGTCTGCCAAATTATGAAATTGTGGGTTGGAACGGCATCGCTGTGCCAGCCCGAACGCCGCGTGAAGTGATCAACAAGCTGAATGCCGACATCAACGCCGCCGTTGTGCAAGCGGATATCCGCCAGAAGTTTCTCGACCTCGGCGTGATGGCGGGCGGCAATACCCCGGAACAAATGACAGCGCTGCTGAAAAAAGACATTGCCTGGTGGCGGGGCGTGATGGAAAAAGCCAAGATCGCCAAGCAATGAACTCTGCGACCACCGCGCGTTCTGCCGACGCTTCTAACGGTGTAGCGCGTCCCAAAATTTACATCCTCGACGCTTTTCATGAGGCTGGTATTGCGCTGGCCCGGCAACATGCTGATGTGGTCTGCTGGCCCGACCCGGCCATCCACAACTGGCCGGAAGACGCCGATGGCGTGATGGTTCGCATGACGCCGATCACGCCAGAGCAACTCGCCCGTGCTCAGCACGTCAAGGTGATCTGCAAGCAAGGCGTCGGCTACGAAACCATAGCCATCGAAGCCGCCAGAGCGCAGGGCGTTCCGGTGTGTCGAACACCCGGCGTGAACAGCGAAGCCGTGGCCGAAATGGCGTTTGCATTGGCACTCAGCGTCGCACGCCGCGTGACGCGCTTTGACCGCATGCTGCGCGCGGGTACTGAAATCATCAGGCCGCAACATCTGGGCATCGAACTGCAAGGAAAAACCGTCGGCATCGTCGGCATGGGCAACATCGGAAAATCGGTCGCCCGCAAATGGCTGGGTGCTTTTGATGCCAAGTTATTGACCTACGCCCCACGCAGCCTGGCAGACCACTGGAGCGATCTGCCGCACACGCGCGTGGCCTCGCTGCATGAGATGCTGCCGCAAGTTGATGTGCTGACCTTGCACTTACCGCTGACGGCTGAAAGTCGTCACATGATCGGCGGTCGTGAGCTCGCGCTGATGAAGAAAAAGGCCATCCTGATCAATGTCTCGCGTGGCGGTATTGTTGACGAGCAAGCGCTCTTTGCGTCCATGTCCAGCGGCCATTTGTTTGGCGCGGGTCTGGATGTTTTTGAAGTCGAGCCACCGCCAGCCGACTATCCACTGCTGCAGCTTGAAAATTTGGTGGCGACACCGCACGCCGCCGGCGGCACGCACGAAACCCAAGCGAGAAGCGCCCTTCAAGTAGCGCAACAAGTCATTGACGTGCTGCAAGGAAGTCCGCCGGCGAATTGCATCAACTGATTGATGCACCCAGCCTCAACGCCCTCCATCCTATTTAGAAATAACTCAGCCATCATGTCCCAGTCACATTCCACGCTTACAAATGCAATCCACGGCGTCCATCATCAGCCGCCTCACACGCCATTACCTGCCGGTAGCTGCGATTGCCACACGCATGTGTTCGGGTCAGTAGACCGCTACCCGTTGGCCTCAGACCGGCAGTACACGCCGGATCAAGCCCGACTCGAAGACATGCTGCGGCTGCACGACCAGCTCGGCATCGAGCGTGTCGTCATCGTGCATCCCAGCCCCTACGGCAGCGACAACAGCTGCACGGTAGACGCCCTGCTGGCGCTAGGTGAACGCGGCCGTGGTGTGGCGGTGATCGACGAGAAGACCAGCGACGCGCAACTGCAAGCCATGCATGACGCTGGCGTGCGCGGTGTCCGTATCAACCTCGAAACCGATGGCATTCATGACCCGGCTCTAGCCACGCGCCAATTGCTGTGGGCGCACGACCGTGTCAAAGACCTTGGCTGGCATGTGCAGATTTACACCAACCTCACGGTATTCGCGTCTCTTGAGCCCGTGCTGGACCAACTCTCGGTGCCAGTGGTGCTGGATCACTTTTGCCGGGCGCAGGCTGCACTCGGGCCTGACCAATCGCACTTCAACACCTTGCTGCAGCGGGTGCACCAAGGCCAGGTTTGGGTCAAGCTGTCGGCGCCGCATCGTATTTCAAACGTACCCGATTGCGCCGATGCCGCCGTCATGGCCCAAGCGTTGATCGCCGCCAACCCTGACCGCATGTTGTGGGGCAGTGACTGGCCGCACCCAGGTGCAGCACCGGGCAAGGCGCGGCAGCGAGATGTGCTCGAACCCTTCAACCCGATTGACGATGGCCGAGCCCTGAACCGTTTGGTCGAATGGGCCAGCGACCCCATCATTCTGAAAAAAATTCTCGTCGACAACCCCGCGAAGCTGTACGACTTCAAAACGCCATAAAACATCCGGAGACACGCTCATGAGCAACGACATCTGTACGGGCCATAACCGCAGGCAGTTCAACAAGACGTTGGGTGCAGCGCTGGCCGCGGGCTTGGGCCTTCCAAGCGGCCAAGCACTGGCCCAGGAGAGCAAACCGATACGCATCGTCGTGCCATTTGCGCCCGGCGGCAGCAACGACATCGTCGGGCGGAGCATGGCGCAGCAGCTCAGCATCCGCTTGAAGCGCTCGGTGATGGTGGAGAACATGCCGGGCGCCGGCGGCGCTATCGGTTCATCTACGGTCGCTCGCGCAGAACCTGACGGCAACACCTTGTTGCTGATTTCATCGACCTTCACGATGAATGCTTCTGTCATGAAGCTCAGCTATGACCCGGTCAAGTCGTTCACGCCCGTGGCCATGCTCGGCATGGGCCCCAGCGTCATTGTGGTGGCAGCCAGCCTGCCCGTGAACTCCATCAAGGAGTTGATTGATTACTCCAAGAAAAATCCAGGCAAGGTCTACTTTGGCTCTGCCGGCGTGGCCAGCTTCCAGCACTTCGCCATCGAACTGTTCAAGTTGCGCACCGGCGCCGACCTGACCGTTGTCCACTACAAAGGCGGTGGACCGGCATTGATCGATTTAGCGGCCGGACACGTGCATGTGTCCTTGGGCAGCCTGATCCAGATGCAAACATTTCTGCGCTCTGGAAAAATAAAAATACTGGGTGTTGCCGGCCACCAGCGGGTTGACTTGATTCCAGATGTGCAGACCTTGAAGGAAACCGGCGTCGATGTGGAAGTGAGTAACTGGTGGGGCCTGCTGGCGCCGGCGGGTACGCCTTCCAGCTTGGTCGACCGCTTGAATCGGGAGGCCAATGCCGCCTTAGCAGAACCAGACATGAAAAAGCGCTTCGCCAGCGAAGGGGCCGACCCCATGCCGATGTCACGCGCAGAGTTTGAAAAATTCATGTCTGAAGAAACTGCCAAATGGGCCAAAGTCGCGCGCGCGACCGGCATCAAAATCGACTAAAAAAAGGCAACACTGTGAGCCCCCTCCAATGCAAGATCAACGCGGTACTCGGCGCAGAAATTTCAGGCATTGACCTGACAAAGCCGGTGAACGACGTCACCCGAGCCGAACTCAATGCTCTGTTTTCAAAACATGCCGTTCTGATTTTCCGGGACCAACCCCTGACGCCACCGCAGTTCATGCAAGCGGCAGAAATTTTCGGTAGTTTGATGGACCAGCAAATTAAAAAATTTGTCCTCCCCGACTATCCACTGGTGGGTTGTAACTCGACCCAAGATTTGCCGCGTAAAAATGGCAAGCTGCAAGTACGCGGCGAAAACTACCACACCGACCACTCAAACGACATAGCGCCGCCCAAGGCCACCAGCCTGATGGCGGTGCAAATTCCGTCCTACGGCGGAGACACGCAGTTTGTCGATGTGCGGCAGGCTTATGACGATTTGTCAGAGGTCCAGAAGTCAACTATCCAGCACCTGCGCTCCAAGCATGTGCACGAAAGCAGCCGCAGTCCGCGTAGTTTTGCAAAGCTGAGCCCTGAAGACATGGCAAAGATTCCACACACCGAGCAACCGCTGGTCATCAAACACCCTGTCAGCGGCCGGCCGGCCCTGTACTTGAACACCGGGCGCATGGAGGGTATCGAAGGCATGACCGCCGATACAGGTTTTGCACTGGTTGACGAGTTGTACCGACACGCCACCCAAGCCCGTTACGAGTACCGCCATCAGTGGCGCGTTGGTGACATGGTGATTTGGGACAACCGCAGCGTGATGCACCAAGCCAATGCGGACTACGACCCTGAAGAGTACCGCTACCTGTACAGAGTCATGCTGCAAGGCGAGAAACTGCAGTCATTTACCTGATTTAAAACAATTGGATTCTTTTACATGTGTCTATTCGTTACAAATATTGCTTAACTACGAATAGTCATCCATACTCTTCAGCTTAGCGACCACGCAAGAAACTGACAATACATAGGGGTTCCCAACAAAGATTGGAGCCTGCCGCCGATTCCCTTGCGCCTGGTCAAGAAAGAAAATAATGACTATGGACTTTGTAGGTATTGGTGAAGCCACGAAAATTCTGGGCTTGTCTCGCACGTCGATCCAGAAACTGGTGGATTCCGGCAAGCTCCCTGCGGTCAAGACCAATGGCGGGCACCGGCGCATCTTGCGCAGCTCAATTGAAGCGCTGAACCAAAAGATGGGGCATAAAGCCATGCTGCGTCTGGCTTCTTCACAGCCGGGCAGCCTGCACCACTTGACCGACCTGCATAGCGATCAAGAGCAGGTTCATGTCCTGATCGTCGAGGACGATGAGCCCACCTCCAGCCTCTTGTTGGCACTGTTTGAAACGCACTACCCAGACATCAAATGCACGGTGGCCGCTGACGGGCTCGATGCTGTTTTGCAACTCGAGCGCATGCGTCCACGCATACTGATCACTGACCTGAACATGGAGCCCTTCGATGGTTTCCGTCTGCTCAACATGGTGTTCAGCCGCGCGGAGTATCAGTCCATTTCAACCATTGTGATGTCCGGCTTGAGTGAGAGCGAGATTCAACAACGCGGCGGCCTTCCACCAGAAGTGCTGTTTTTGCCGAAGCCGATCAACTTGGAACGGCTGCGCGGCTTTCTAGACGCTCATGTCCAGATTCACCGCCACTACCGGGCGCAAACATAAGCGATCAGCGGGTCACACGCCTAAGTTACTGATATGTAACTGGCTACAATCGCGCGCTGGAGGATGAGCCAGAAGAGCCGCCGGATGCCCCGGGCGGCGCTGAAGCTTTGAACGGCACCACGATGAACATCCTGAAATACCTGACTTTGCTGTGCACGGCTTGTGTACTTGTGGCCTGCAGCAGTGTGGACATCCGACCTCCCAGCAAAGATGGTGCTTCGGCGCCCGAACCGTCGGCCACGCAATTAGCCGGTGACATGCCTATTCCACCGGGCGCAACGATACGCCCGCAAGAAACCTTGGTCATGGGTTCAGGCAACCGCTGGATGGGCCGTATCAGCTTGAGCGTTCCGGGAGAGTCGCAAGCGGTTTACACCTATTACCGTGATGGCCTGCCAAGCGCGGGCTGGGTCTTGACGTCCAGCTCGTACTCCAAGCTGAGTTTTTTGACCTTCAACAAAGCAGACCGCGTGGCAACGGTTCAAATCCAATCGGCCAGCTTCGGCGGCAATGAGGTGACGATCACGGTTACCCCCGCAACCAAGCCTGGCAACTCAACACCCTGAAGATCAAAACACTTGCCGGCTCGCCAGCACTTTGTCGATGCGCTTGCCATCCAGGTCCAACACTTCAAATCGCCAGCCGACACAATCGAGACACTCGCCCACGCCCGGCAGGCGGCCTGAGACGCTCTGCAGCAGACCCGCCAACGTGTTGTAACGGCCGCGTTCTTCTTCCGGAAGTTGCTTGATTTCCAGCCGCATTTTTAGCTCAGACACCGGCATCACGCCATCGAGCAACCAGCTGCCATCAGGCCGCTGCGTAGCCCAGGCGTCTAGCTGAGCGCCCGGTGGCAGCTCGCCAGTGATCGCCTCCAGCATGTCCATCGGCGTGACCAAGCCCTGCACCACGCCGTATTCATCGACAACCAACAAAATACGCGTCGAGCGGGCGCGGAACTGCTCTAACAGTTCCATCCCGCTGAGCGACTCGGGAACAAACACCGCAGGGACTGCGTAGGCACCGACTTGATCTTCCACTGGCGTCACAGGCGCTGAAGTGCCGAGTTTCAGATCTCGCACCACCAGCAACACGGCAACCTTGACAACCCCCACCACATCATCGAGACCGCCGCGGCACACCGGATACCAGGAGTGGCCACTGATGCTGGCTTTGGCAAGAGCCTGTGCCACCGTGTCCGTGGCGTCAAGCCATTCAATGTCAGCGCGAGGCAACATCAACGAGGGCAGCAAACGGTCGTCCAATAAGAAGACGTTTTGCACCATCTGGTGTTCATGCTCCTCGATCAGACCGGCGCTCACGCCCTCCTCCAGGCTCGCGGTGATCTCTTCCTCGGTGACGGCCCGACTGGCCGCGTTGTCGACGCGCAGCAACTTCAAAACCGCTTGCGTGCTGAACGACAACAAGCGCACAAACGGCCGCGCAGCGCTGGCCACCCACATCATGGGCCGCGACACAAGGCGCGCCACGGTTTCAGGGTAAAGCTGGCCGATGCGTTTGGGCACCAGCTCGCCAAAAACGATGGTGACGTAAGTGATGATCACCACCACAATCGCCGTGGCAGAAATATCGGCGGCAGCGATCGAAACGCCCAACGTTTGAAGCCACGCCGACAAGCCGCCACTGAAGGCCGCCTCGCCGATGATGCCGTTGACCATGCCGATCGAGGTGATTCCCACCTGCACGGAGGACAAAAATTGCGTCGGATTCTCCAGCAAGCCCAACGCCGCCTGCGAGCCTTTGTCGCCCCCTTCAGCGGCCGCTACCAGCCGCGCCTTGCGGCTCGACGCGAGGGCCAACTCCGACATCGCAAAAACCCCATTGAGAAGGGTCAGCAGAGCTATCAGCAAAATATCCATGAATCCAGACGAGAATAAACACATGGCACTTTACTTCATTGGCGACCTTCAGGGCTGCCACGAGCCGTTGCAGCGTCTTTTGCAGCGCATCGATTTCTCACCCAGCCGCGACACGATTTACCTGCTCGGCGACCTTGTCAATCGCGGCCCCGACTCACTGGCTGTGCTGCGAACTGTCATGCAGCTCGGCGACTCGGCGCAAAGTTTGCTCGGCAACCATGACTTGCATTTGCTCACCGTCGGCTATGGCCTGCGCCAGCAGCACAAGGGCGACACGCTAGACGCCATCTTGCAGGCGCCAGACCGCGCAGCCTTGCTCGACTGGGTACGCCACAGGCACATGGCCATGCATGTCAAGGGCTGGCTGATGGTGCATGCTGGCGTGCTACCTCAATGGACAACGGCGCGCACGCTGGCCTTGGCAGTAGAAGTCGAACAAGCCTTGCGAGGCGCTCAGGCTGTTGAGTTTTTAAGCAGCATGTACGGCAACACGCCGCAGCGTTGGGATGACAAGCTCACAGGCCACGACCGCCTGCGCGTGATCGTCAACGCACTCACACGTTTGCGCTTTTGTACGCCCGAAGGCGAGATGGAGTTCAAGGCCAAAGGCTCCGCAGATGCCACGCCCGCCGGCTACATGCCTTGGTTCAATGTGCCAGGTCGGCTGACGGCAGACACACCGATCGCTTTCGGGCATTGGTCAACGGTCGGTTTGGACGCCCCGGAAGGCAAGCCCATCATGCGCCAAAACACCTTGGCGCTGGACACTGGCTGCGTCTGGGGCAACTGCCTGACGGCGGCCAAACTGAGTGAGGCGCCGGGCAGTGAACCCGGCGCGTTCGAGCTTTTTTCAGTCGCTTGCAAGGCGATGCAGAAACACAGCGGCCAATAAAAAACCCGGCACCGCGAGGAACCGGGTTTTGCATCAAGCCTAGATCAGCTTTCTGTGACGGCTGTCTTGAACAAGGCTGCGATTTTTTTCTTCGGCTTGATGTTGGCCGACATACCGCGCGGTCCCGCTGATTTGGCGGCCGCTTCCCAAGCTGGCTGAGCTTCAGCCGCCAAGGTCGACTCATAAGGCTGGTCAAAAAACGGATCACGCGCTGCACTCGACTGCCGCGGTGCATATTCGCGGCGCTCACGCGGCTCGCGTGTTTCACGACGCTCGCGCGAAACAGGCTGCTTCACACCCGGCTCATCCGGTTGATCAGTGCCTTCGGCCTCACGGTACATCCGGCGGCCGTCGTTGATGCGACCCTGCTCGCTGATGCGTGGCCGGTCCTCTTCAAACTCCATCGGCTCCAATTCAATCTTGGTCTTGATGAGCTTTTCAATGTCACCCACCAAGCGTGTGTCGCTCGGTGCCACAAAGCTCACGGCCAAACCTGACGCGCCAGCACGACCCGTGCGGCCGATGCGGTGCACATAGTCTTCAGCGTTGAAAGGCACGTCGAAATTGAACACGGCTGGCACGTCTTTGATGTCGAGGCCACGGGCCGCCACGTCGGTGCACACCAACAAATCGACTTCGCCACTTTTGAAGGCTTCGAGCGCCTTCAAACGCTCATCTTGGCTCTTATCGCCGTGCAGGGCGGTGGTCTTCAGACCTTCGCGCTCCAACGAGCGGGCCAAGCGCGCGCAGCCGAGCTTGCTGTTGACGAACACGAAGGCTTGCTTCATGCCGCGTGCTTTCAGAATTTGGTGCAAGGCGCGACGCTTGTCGTCGGCGCCAACGCTGTAGAAATGCTGCTCGACAGTCGACGCGGTGGCGTTCGAACGGGCCACTTCAATAGTGACCGGGTCTTGCAAGTAACTGGAAGCCAGACGCTTGATCTCAGGCGAGAAGGTCGCAGAGAACAACAAGGTGATGCGCTTTTTCGGCAGGTAACTCAAGATACGCTGCAGGTCGGGCAAAAAGCCGATGTCGAGCATGCGGTCGGCCTCGTCAAGCACAACGTATTCGACTTGGTTCAGGACCGCGTTTTTGGCTTCGATGTGGTCCAGCAAACGGCCCGGCGTGGCCACCAGCACTTCAACCCCTTTTTTGAGCTCGGCGGTTTGTGGCTTCATGTCCATGCCGCCAAACACCACGGCGCTGCGCAGGTTGGTGTACTTGGCGTAGAGCTTGACCTGCTGCGCCACTTGGTCGGCGAGTTCACGGGTTGGCAACAACACCAACGCGCGCACCGGATGCCGGGCTGGCGAGGTCGAGGCGTTTTCGTGCGCCATCATGCGCTGCAACAGCGGCAATGAAAAAGCCGCTGTTTTGCCTGTGCCAGTCTGGGCCGCGCCCATGACATCTTTGCCCTGCAAAACGACAGGAATAGCTTGCTCCTGGATCGGAGTCATGGACTCGTAGCCCATTTCGGCCACGGCACGCGCCAGTGGTTCAGCCAGATTGAGAGTAGAAAAAGAGGACGTCATATTTGGCGCTATTGTCTCATTCCGGCGTGTCCAGACCTGCGACCGGCCAGAAGCCCTGTTTTTGCCTCTGCGACAGGAACCTTCTGAGCGTGCAGAATATCTGAGATAAATGGTCTATTCAATTCACGTCCCTCCCCTCTTTCAGTTCAGCCGCGCCCGACTTTTGGGTGGCGTACTGATCTTGCTCGCACTGCTGAGCGGCTGCGCCTCGCCGATCACCGCGCGGGTCAGCAGCTTTCAGCAATGGCCAACAGATGTGGTTGGCGCCAATTTTGGCTTTCTGGCACCGGCCGACCACACCCGGGAGTTGGAGCAGGCGTCTTACGCTGGTCTTGTGGCCACCGAACTCGCC
Organism: Comamonadaceae bacterium; assembly: GCA_947450765.1. GTDB lineage: Bacteria > Pseudomonadota > Gammaproteobacteria > Burkholderiales > Burkholderiaceae_C > Polaromonas. The sequence continues at coordinate 127,514 of CANFXC010000001.1, forward strand.
AAACAAGGCCTGCAAGCAGCAGCCAGTGGTCAGCCGGTGCGGATTTTGATCGACATGAGCGTCAGCAGCCAACTTGAAAATCGCAGCTATTCAAGGCCGGTCTACCAAGACCAGTACGTTTACCGCCCAGGTTTTCGAGACGCAGCCGGTCGGATGTATCCCGGCTATTGGATGCCCGACCCTTTTGGTCCGCGCTATGTTGGCAACCAGCAGTTGATGGAGACGATTCAGGTCAGCAGCTTGCGTCTGCGCTTGCTAGACACACAAGGGCCTGCTGGCAGTTCACCGCGTACCGTCTTCGAATCAAACGCAACACACGAAGGTCGTCCAAGCCCCTTGCCATCTGTAGTGCCGTATCTGGTTCGAGCGGTTTTTGAAGGCTTTCCGGGTGCCAATGGACGCGTTCAGGTGGTTCGTTTCAAGGCGGACACCGGCGAGGTGATCCGGAAATAAGCACCCAAACGAGCTAAGCGGCCTAGTGAGGTGGCTCGAAATAATCCAACATCTTAAGCACCAACTGATCTACGGTCGGGTCATGCAGTGCGCTGGCTTGTGTCAGTTTTTGGCGGGCGTAACCGGCGTCGCCCAGCATCATGGCTTCATGCACACAGATGCCGCGCGCCGCCATCTCCAGCGTGAAAGCGTGCAGCAATTCGCAAGGCCAATAATGCAAGGGTCGATCACGGGGGCTTGCGTTTGCAGGTGAAGACTGATGCAGCATTCGCCCATGCTAGGCGGCAGGCTTGCCAGCGCCTTCAGCCGCCAGCGCGCCGCACTGTAGGAATTTACGCTTTGGGCAGCGTGACGCCGGTTTGACCTTGGTACTTGCCGCCGCGGTCTTTGTAGGAAACTTCGCAAACGTCGTCCGGGTCGCTCTCAAAGAACAAGACCTGCGCGCAGCCTTCACCGGCATAAATGCGCGCTGGCAGAGGCGTGGTGTTAGAGAATTCCAACGTCACATAGCCTTCCCACTCAGGTTCAAAAGGCGTCACGTTAACGATGATGCCGCAACGCGCATAGGTACTTTTGCCGAGGCAAATGGTCAGCACGTTGCGCGGGATACGGAAATACTCCAGCGTGCGCGCCAACGCAAAACTGTTGGGCGGGATGATGCAACTGTCGCCATGGAAATCGACAAAGCTTTTTTCATCGAAGTTTTTCGGGTCCACCACGGTGCTGTGGATGTTGGTGAACACCTTGAACTCGGGCGCACAGCGAATGTCGTAGCCGTAGCTGCTGGTGCCGTAGCTGATGATCTTCTGGCCGTCGGCTGCTTGCCGAATTTGACCGGGCTCGAACGGCTCGATCATGCCGGTTGATTCGGCCATACGGCGTATCCATTTGTCGCTCTTGATGCTCATGGTGGGGTGCTCGCGTCGGAAGATCGTTGATGAGCCGCCATTGTAGGCAACCCAAACCTTCAACCCGCCTGAGATATCACCGTTTTCTCGATCAGCCGATCGTCACCCAGCACGATCATCGCAAACAACAGCTCGTCCAAACTGTTGGCTTGCGCTGTCTTGCGCGCCAGCAGCGGCGTGGCGCTTGGGTTGAGAACCACAAAGTCAGCCTCGCAGCCAGGTTGTAAATTTCCCACCACACCGGCCAGCCCGAGCGCTTGGGCGGCGCCCGCCGTGTGCTGCCACCACAGCTGCTGCGGCTTGAGTGACAAGCCGGTCTTGGTTTGCCCTTCGCGGCCGACGTAATAAGCCGCCAGCATGGTGTGAAACGGGCTGAAACTGGTGCCACCACCGACGTCGCTGGCCAAGCCATACGCAAAGCCGACGCGGTCGGCGCCAGCGTAGTCAAAAAAGCCACTGCCCAAAAACAGATTGCTGGTCGGACTGATGGCCGCCGCCGCACCGCTGCTGCGCATCAGCGCGCGGTCGTCGTCGTCGAAGTGAATGCAGTGCGCATAAACGCTGCGTGAGCGGAGCAAACCGAATTGCTCATACACCGCCAAGTAGCTGCGCGCCGCCGGGTACAGCGAACGCACCCAAGCAATCTCTTCGCGATTTTCAGCCACGTGCGACTGCACCCAGACGTCCGGGTATTGAGCCGCCAGCACACCCGCGCCACGCAGTTGCGCGTCGCTGCAACTCGGTGCAAAACGCGGCGTGATGGCATAGCCCAACCGGTCTTGGCCGTGCCAGCGCTGAATCAAGGCCTCAGTGTCGATCAAGCTTTGTTCAGTCTCATCGCGCACACCATCGGGCGAGTTCCGGTCCATCAGGCACTTGCCGGTGATGAGCCGCAACTGCCGTTGTTGTGCCTCTTCAAACAAGGCGTTGACCGAACTCGGGTGCGAGGTGGCGAAGGTCAGCGCGGTGGTGACGCCGTTTCTCAACAGTTCATCGATGAAAAAATGCGCTACTTCAGCAGCATGCGCCGGGTCACTGAAGCGGGTTTCCTGCGGAAAGGTGTAGTTTTCCAGCCAAGGCAACAAGCCATCAGCAGGCGATCCAATGACGTCGACCTGCGGGTAATGAATGTGCATGTCGACAAAGCCTGGCGCGATGATGCGGCCGGGCAAATGTTCAATCTTCAGGTGCGCATAAAGAGGCGCTAACTCGCGCCATGGCCCAACCGCCTCGACCCGTTGCCGGCCGCTGGCGTCAGCCGCCACGACCAGCAAACCGTCGGCCTCGTAAACGGCAGAGTGGTCAGCGGCAAAACGAAGAATGGCGGCGCGGTAAGCTTTCATACGGCAAGCGTAACGCAGCAGCACGGCCCGCACATACGGTGCGCCGCATGAGGACTATTTCACAGCAGGCGTTGCGCGCAAAGTGCAGCTGTCACCGATCGAGTCGCGCCAGACCCGCACCGACGACAACTGCGGCAAGCTTGGCTGCAAGGCGCGCCAAATAAAGGCGCACAAATTCTCCAGCGTCGCCGGGCCCAAGCCGGCCACATCGTCCAGCATGCGGTGGTCCAGCTGCGGCCGCAGTTGCTCAACCGCGAGGCGAACAAAACCGAGGTCGACCACCATGCCAGTCACCGGGTCGGGCTGGCCCGACACCGTGGCTTCGGCGTAATAAGTGTGGCCGTGGATGCGGCGGCTGCTGTCGGCTTCAATCTCGCGATTCAGCGTGTGGGCAGCGTCAAAGAAAAACTTTTGGCTGATCTCGAAGTTGTCGTAGTTCATCGGATTCCCGTGATCTTGTGGGTCTGCAAACTCAGTCGCCAAGCTGGCCGCTGCTTGCACAGCGCAATGCAGTCCTGCAAGTTGTGATCCCGCAGAACGTTGTCCATGGGTTGTAAATAACGGTGCGTGAAATGCGCGGCTTCGAGTTCCGCCAAGTTGAGCAGAGGCTGTGGCCAGACAACTTTGAGCTCATGGCCTTCGCGCTGCAACCAAGCAGCGCCGGTCTTAGGACTGACGCAAATCCAGTCGATGCCTGCGGGCGCGACCAGCGTGCCGTTGGTCTCCACAGCGATCTGAAAACCACGCGCGTGCAGCGCGGCAATCAGCGCGTCATCGACTTGCAGCAAGGGTTCACCGCCAGTCAGCACGACAAAACGGTGCGCGGTGTCGCTCGCCGGCCATTGCACTTCGATCTGTTGGGCCAGTGCATCAGCGGACGAAAACTTGCCGCCCAGTGTGCCGTCGGTGCCGACAAAATCGGTGTCGCAAAACTGGCAAACCGCGGTCGATCGGTCTTGTTCGCGTCCTGTCCAAAGGTTGCAGCCAGCAAAACGGCAGAACACAGCCGGACGGCCTGCATTGGCGCCCTCGCCTTGCAAGGTGTAAAAAATTTCTTTGACCTGATAGCTCATACGGCGCTCCGGATAACTGCCGGAGCCGTGAGGTTTTTATACATGGTAGTCCTCTACATGGCCCCGGTGAAGCAAAAATCCTCAGCGCCGGGACGCCGCTAAGGGATTCGTATTCTAACGGTCAGGCGTCAACGCGGACACTGCATCTGGTTGCACCGGATAGACCCGCCGCATCCAGCCGAAAACGGCGGCACCGACCAACAAGCTGGCCATGGCGATCTGCAGCGACAAGCTAAAGGTCTCGCCGGGCGTGCGGTCGCCGTGCATCAAAAAGGCCACCATCGGCGGGCCCAGGATCTGCCCCACGCTGTAGGTGGCGGTCATCAAACCCATGAAACTGGCGGCAGCGGCGGGCCGCAGTCGACGCACTTCTTGCAACGCAAAAAACGTGTTTGCCGTGAACGGCAGGCCCAGCAACAAACTGCCCAAGGCAAAGCCGAGCAAGCTCGGGCTCCACAAACTGATGCCGATGCCAAACGCCTGAACCAGATAGCCGGACAGCAACAAGCCGCGGAAGTCGCTGCCTGGTCGGACGCGCGTGGCCAGCCAAGCGCCGGTCATCACGCCCGCGCCAAAGATCGGCCAAAACAGATCCAGCCAATGCGATCCCGGCAAGGCCGCGCGCGCAATCACCGGCAAAAAAGTCGCGGTGATGATGTAGCCAAAACCAGCGATGCCATAGCTCAGCGTGAGCCAGACCATTTCAAACGAACCGTGACCGACGTTGACTGCGGCTGACGGTTCGCCAGCCGCTTTTTTAACCAGCGGCAGCAAGCGTTCGTCGTGGCCGCTGAGGCGGGGCCAGACCAGCGCTGTCAGCACGCAGGCCAGCAGCCCAAAAATCAGCCAGCCGGTGGCGGCCGTCCATTGCCACGCCAACATGCCACTGGCAAACAGACCGCTGAGCACAATGCCGGCCCCCGGCCCCATGTAAATAAAGCCGCCCATGCTGGGGAAGCCAAGCCTCGCCAGCTGCGACAAGCACCAGCCCGAAGTGAAGACAAACACCACGCCGCTGGTGACGCCGGCCAGAAAACGCAGCAGCGGCCAAGCCGACGCATTCGAGCCCACCATCGCCAGCGTCAGCACCGCGGTCGTCAGCAAACCGCCGCGAATCAATTGCGTGAACGCCAGTGACGGCAGGCGCGGAAAACGCGCCCACAACCACGGCTGCGCCATGCACAGCAGCGCACCCACCAGATAGCCAAGGTAGTTGGCGCTGGCCAACCAACTGGCCGCCGGCAGATCGATCACGCCATCGTTCAACATCATCGGCAACAGCGGCGTGAAGGCAAAGCGGCCAATGCCCATGGCCACGCCCAACGACACCATGCCCGCCAGCGCGATGGTCCAAGGGTTAGCGGAAAGTCGCAAAGCTTTCATCCAATTGGTTGATCAAAACCTGCTTTGCCGACGGCTCGATGAAGCTCGCTTCAAAGCTGTTGCGCGCCAGTGTGTAGGCCTCGGCAGCGCCCAAGGGCAGCGCCGCAAAAGTCTGGGTGAAGTTGTCGTTCATGTAGCCGCCAAAGTAAGCCGGGTCGTCCGAATTGACGGTAGCGGCAATGCCTGCCGCCAGCAACTGGCCCAGCGTGTGGCTGGCCAGATCAGGGAACACACACAGCTTGAGGTTCGACAGCGGACACACTGTCAGCGCGATGCGGTCTTGCGCCAGCCGCTGCATCAAGGCCGCGTCATGGGTCGACTGCACGCCATGGTCAATGCGCTCGACCTTGAGCAGGTCCAACGCCGTCCACACATACGCTGGCGGACCTTCTTCGCCGGCATGCGCCACCAGCCGAAAGCCGAGCTGTCGGCAACGCGCAAAGACACGCGCAAATTTTTCAGGCGGATTGCCGACCTCGCCCGAATCGAGGCCAATGCCGACGATGTGGTCGCGAAACGGCAGCGCCTGCTCCAGCGTCGCAAAGGCGTCTTCTTCGCTCAGATGCCGCAAGAAACACAGGATCAGCAAACCGCTCACACCCAGCTCGGCCTTGGCATCGACACAGGCGCGGTGCAAACCCTTGACCACGGTCTCCATCGCCACACCGCGCGCCGTGTGCGTCTGCGGATCAAAGAACAACTCCGCGTGCAACACGTGGTCTTCGGCAGCTTTGACGAAGTAAGCGCGCGCCATGTCGTAGAAGTCTTGCTCGGTCAACAACACACTGGCGCCAGCGTAATAAATATCTAGAAAACTTTGCAAGTTGGTGAAAGCGTAAGCACTGCGCAGCGCTTCGACATTGGCGTAAGGCAGGCTCACGCCATTGCGCTGAGCCAGGGTAAAAATCAGCTCAGGCTCCAGCGAACCCTCAATGTGAATGTGCAGCTCCGCCTTCGGCATGCGCCTGAGCAGTTCAGGCAAGCGGTCGGCGGCAACAGGTCGGATCAAGGTCATGGTCAGCTTTCAAAGACTTCAGAGTGTCGACGCAAAACAGACATGGCGAGAAAATCGCAAGTCAAAGGCCTGAAACAAAAACAGCTGCCCGAAGGCAGCCGTTTTAACGTTCAGCAGTGACTGGCTCAGTTACCTGGAACTTTGCCTTCAACGCCTTTGACGTAAGACTTCAGACCACCCAAGAATTTATCATCGGCAACCACGTCTTTGGCGATCAAGACCTTACCGGTGTTGTCCATGATCGGGCCTTTCCAGATAGCAAAGCTGCCGTCCTTCAAGCCGGCCTTGACTTCGTCGATACGCTTTTTCGTGGCGTCAGGCACGTCAGCGGCGATCGACACCATGTCAATCGCACCTTCTTTCACACCCCACCAAGCTTGACCGGTAGACCACTTGCCTTCAAGTGCTTCGCCCACGGCTTTGACGTAGTAAGGACCCCAGTTGATGATCGCCGAACCGAGGTGGGCCTTGGGGCCGTAGGCGGTCATGTCGGAGTCCCAACCGAAGGCGCGCTTGCCCATTTTCTCGGCGGTTTGCAACACGGCAGACGAGTCGGTGTTCTGGAACAGCACGTCAGCGCCGCCGTTGATCAACGCGGTGGCGGCTTCGGTTTCTTTCGGTGGGTTGAACCACTCGTTGACCCAGACGACTTTGGTCTTGACCTTCGGATTGACCGACTGCGCGCCCAGCGTGAAGCTGTTGATGTTGCGCACCACCTCAGGAATGGGCACCGAGCCAACCACGCCGAGCGTGCCGGTCTTGCTCATCTTGCCGGCGATCACGCCAGCCAGGTAAGCGCCTTCGTAGGTGCGGCTGTCGTAGGTGCGCATGTTGTCGGCGGTTTTGTAGCCGGTGGCATGCTCAAACTTGACGTCTTTGAAATCGGCGGCGGCTTTGAGCATCGGCTCCATGTAGCCAAAGGTCGTGCCGAAAATAAGCTTGTTGCCTTGACCGGCCATGTCGCGCAGGACGCGCTCGGCGTCGGCTGACTCAGGTACTTTTTCGACGAAGCTGGTGACGACCTTGTCACCATAAGCGGCTTCAACCGCTTTGCGGCCGTTGTCGTGGGCAAAGGTCCAGCCGCCGTCGCCGACCGGGCCGACGTAGGCAAACGCGATTTTGAGCGGTTCCGCCTTGGCCGGCGCAGCGACAGGTGCCGGCGCTGGTGGTTCTTCTTTTTTACCGCACCCCACCAGGGCAGCAGCAGCCACTGCAGAAATTGCAGCGAACTTGAGCAAGGAACGTTTTTGCAAATCAGTCATGTCGTCTCCAGTAGCGACGGTTTCGAAAAATGAGCCCTGTGAAGGGCTCGGGAAAAACACAAAGAACCAAGATCAAGACCCGGGATGAAAGGGCTTGCCGATCGACGAAGGCATGTTCAGGCGGATCCATTGCGGGTTGCGTGAGATTAGCACCAGCACCACGATGGTCGCCAGGTAAGGCAACATCGTCAGAAACTGGCTCGGAATATCAACCCCCAAACTCTGCAAATGAAACTGCAACATGGTCACACCACCGAACAGATAAGCACCAAGCAAAACACGTGCCGGACGCCAAGTTGCGAAGGTCGTGAGCGCCAGCGCAATCCAGCCCTTACCGGCGATCATGCCTTCGACCCACAAGGGCGTGTAAACCACCGACACATAAGCGCCGGCCAAACCGCACAGCGAGCCGCCAACCATCACCGCCGCCAGCCGAATGCGCCGCACTGGGTAACCCAGCGCATGGGCTGACTCGGGGCTCTCGCCAACCGAACGCAACACCAGTCCGGCGCGGGTGCGGTATAAAAACCAGATCAGGCCCAATGTCAAAACGATGGTCAGGTAGACCATCGGGTGCTGGCGGAAAAAAGCCGGACCGACAAACGGTAAGTCTGCCAAAAAGGGAAGCGGGTAGTGACTTTGTTCAGGCAATTTTTCTTGCACATAACGCGTGCCAGCAAAGGCTGAAAAACCAGCCCCAAACAAGCTCAGCGCCAAGCCGGTGGCGTATTGGTTGGTGTTGAGCCAGATCACCAGCACGCCAAACAGCGCCGCCAATAGCGCGCCCGCCAACATGCCAGCACCAAAGCCCAGCCAGCTGTTGCCGGTGTGCACCACGGTGACAAAACCAGCCAACGCGGCGCACAGCATCATGCCTTCTGCGCCCAGATTGACGATGCCAGCTTTCTCGTTGATGAGCAGCCCAAGGGCCGCAATCGCCAGCACGGTGCCGGCGCTCAGGGTGGCTGCGAGCAGCAAGGCCGTTGAGTCCATCAGCGAGCCCCCTGCTTGATCTTGATTCGGTAAGCGATCAGTGTGTCGCAGGCCAGCAGGCTGAACAGCAGCAAGCCCTGGAACACACCGGTGAGTGATTTGGGCAGACCCAGACGCGACTGCGCCAATTCGCCGCCGATGTAAAACATGCTCATGAGCAGTGCCGAAAAGATGATACCGACAGGATGCAGGCGCCCGACAAAGGCGACGATGATGGCCGCAAAGCCATAGCCCGCCGGCACGTAGGGCGAGAGCTGACCAATCGGGCCGGCGACTTCGAGCGCGCCAGCCACACCGGCTGCACCGCCCGACACCAGCAGCGCCACCCACAAAGCTTGGCGTGACGAAAACCCGGCGTAACGCGCCGCGGCTGGTGCCAGACCGCCCACCTGCTGCGCAAAGCCAGCGTAGGTACGGTACAAATAAAGCCACAACGCCGCGGCACCGGCCAAGGCCAGCAAGATGCCGATGTTGACCCGCGAGCCCGCCATCAGCCGGGGAATTTGCGTGACCGAATCAAAGGTCTTGGTTTGTGGAAAGTTGTAGCCCGCCGGGTCTTTCCAGGGCCCGTAAACGAGGTAGCTCAGCACCATGTCGGCCACATACACCAGCATCAAACTGACCAAAATTTCGTTGGCATTGAAGCGGTCGCGTAGCAGCGCCGTGATGCCAGCCCAGAGCATGCCGCCCAGCGCCCCGGCCAACACAATCGCCGGGATGATCCAGACACCGGTGGACTTGTCGGCCAGCATCGCCACGCCACCAGCGGTCACCGCGCCAATGATGAATTGACCTTCGGCGCCAATGTTCCAGACGTTGGAGCGAAAGCACACCGCCAGGCCGAGCGCGATGATCAACAGCGGCGTGGCTTTGACCATCAGCTCACCTAACGCATAAGTGCTGCGGATCGGCTCCCAGAAAAAAACCTGCAAACCTTGCAGCGGATTTTTACCCAACGCGATGAACAACAACACGCCGATCACCACGGTGATCAGCAACGCCAGCACTGGCGACAAATAACCCCAGGTGCGGGAAGCGTAGGGACGCGCTTCGAGTTGCAGCCGCAGCTTGAAAAACTCAGCCATGGGCTGCTCCTTGCGTGGATGCTTCGTCCTGCGCTTCATCTTTCCAGAGGCCGCTCATCCACAGGCCAACGCGCTCGACCGTGGCCTCGGCGCGCGGCAGTGACGGCGAGGTTTGCCCCTTGGCCATGACATACAGGCGGTCGCAAATTTCAAACAATTCTTCAAGCTCCTCACTCACCACCAAGACCGCACAACCGGCGTCGCGCAGTTTCAAAATCTCACCGCGAATCTGCGCGGCCGCTCCGACGTCAACGCCCCAAGTCGGCTGCGACACGATCAACAATTCAGGGTCCGCTTCGATCTCACGACCAACAATGAACTTTTGCAAATTGCCGCCCGACAAAGACCGCGCTGGCGCATCTGGCCCACCGGCCTTGACGTTGAAGCGCTGAATGATGCCTTCGGCCTGCGCCTGCAACGTGGCCAGCTGCAGCCAGCCACCACGGCCAACCGCGTCTCGCCGCGTCAGCAACAAGTTTTGCGCGAGGCCAAGCGACGGCACCGCACCGCGTCCCAGTCTTTCTTCAGGCACAAAATGCACGCCACGGTCGCGGCGCTGCATCGGGTCAAGTTTGCCAACCGGCTCGGCCTTGACTTGAATCGCATCAGCCGGTGCGCGCGTGTCCTCACCTGACAGCGCATAGAGCAACTCTTTTTGGCCGTTGCCAGAAACCCCGGCAATGCCGACCACCTCACCGGCCCGAACGTCCAAGGTGATGCGGTCTAGGTCAACGCCAAACTGGTCTTCACGGGCGAGGCTCAGCGCACGCACCTGCAACACCACGGCACCGGCGTGGACGGCGCGGTGTTCCAGCGCTGGCGGCTCGGCGCCAATCATGAGGCGACTCAATGAAGCGTTGGACTCTTGCTGCGGGTCGCAAACGCCGGTGACCTTGCCGCCGCGCAGCACCGTGCAGGCGGTGCACAAGGCGCGAATTTCATGCAGCTTGTGGCTGATGTACAAAATGCTGCACCCGCGCTCAGCCAGCAGACGCAAAGTGACGAAGAGTTTTTCAACCGCTTGCGGTGTCAGCACCGAGGTCGGCTCGTCCAAGATCAGCAGCTTAGGGTGCGTCAGCAACGCACGCACGATCTCGACCCGCTGACGCTCACCCACGCTGAGGGTGTGCACAGGCCGCGACGGGTCCAGTTGCAGCCCATATTCTTCAGTGGTGGCAGCAATCTGCGCCGCCACCTCCGCCAGACTCAATTTTTTATCGAGCCCCAGCCAAACGTTCTCAGCCACGGTCAGCGTTTCAAACAAATTGAAATGCTGAAACACCATGCTGATGCCCAACGCCCGCGCTTCTTGCGGGTTGCGAATCGTCACGGCCACGCCGTCGACCATGACGCTGCCGGCATCGGGCTTGACCGAGCCGTAAATAATCTTCATCAACGTCGATTTGCCCGCACCGTTTTCGCCCAACACAGCATGGATTTCGCCGGGCTGCACCGTCAGCGACACGTCGCTGTTGGCCACCACGGCTGGGTAGCTTTTGGTGATGCCGTGAAGCTGTAGTCGTGGGCTGAGCTGTGCGTTTTTATGCATTTTTTTCGCGTGCTTGTTATGCCTGTTTGGGCTCTTCTTTTCGGAGCGCCATGGCCACAGACTTCACCCGTTCGCGCAGCCACTTGGCAGAGTTGGAGGCGTGCGAACGTTCGTGCCAAAGCTGGTAGTACATCATGCGGGGAAATTCAATCGGGCAAGGCAATATTTTCAAGGGCAGCACCTCGCTGTAACGCTCGCAATACTGCCGCCCCGTGGTCAGCACGAGCAAGCTTGATGCCACCATCGCCGGGATCAGTCCAAAGTGCGGGCAGCGCGCCATGATGTTGCGCTGCAGACCAAGATGCTCCAGGTGATCGTCGATCACACCTTTGGCCCCGAGGTGCGTCGGCGTGGGCGCAATGTGTTCGGCTTCCAGCCAGCTTTTAGCGTCCCAGCCACGCCGCACGGCCGGGTGCTCGCGTGACACCAAACAGACCACCTCGTCACCAAACAGCCGCCCCATGTGCAGGTCATCCGGCGGCGAGGCCCAGTTGCCGATAACGATGTCAATGTCGCCTTGAGCCAGATGGCTTCGATAGTCGGACTCCGGCGACAGCGCCCGCATTTCAATGCGGCAGTGCGGTGCCAGCGACTTGATCTGTGCGACCAGTTGCGGCAAAAATAGCGGGTCTAGGTAGTCGCTCGCGGCCAGACTGAACACGGTCTTAGCGGTGGCCGGATCAAAGCCACGGGCATCGCTGAACATCACCTCGGCAGCGCGCAAAATGCTCGCCGAGGGTTCGATCATGCGCAGGCCAGCGTCGGTCGGCACCATGCCGGCGCCCGAGCGCACCAACAAGGGGTCACCTGCCAAATCACGCAGGCGCCGCAACGCCGCGCTGACCGCGGGTTGGTACATTCCAAGACGGATGGCTGCGCGCGAGACGCTGCGTTCTGTGAGCACGGTGTTCAAGACCCTGATGAGATGAAGATCTATCTTGTCAAAAAGTGCCTGATCGTTCATACCTGTTTAACCATGAGGTTGATATGCCGATCCGTATGCCGACGTTTGCCTGATTGTTTACCCTGACATGTCTATGTCCATTGCTATGCTCACTTCAATGCCTACACCCAACAGTCAAACCATTCAGTTCCTGAGGCGCGGCGAAGTCGTGACGCTGAACAATGTACCACCCACCCGCACCCTTTTAGAGGTCTTGCGCGAAGACTTGAGTCTCACCGGCACCAAAGAAGGTTGCGGCGAAGGCGACTGCGGTGCCTGCACGGTGGTGCTCGGCGAGGCAAATGGAGATGGTGAAGGCGAGCAACTGACTTTCAAGGCCGTCAACAGCTGCATTCGCATGGCCCATTCGGTTCATGGGCTGGCGCTGTGGACGGTCGAAGACCTGAGCACTGCGGACGCAGACAGCCAACACCCGGCGCAAGAAGCGATGGCTCAGTGCCATGCCTCGCAATGCGGTTTTTGCACGCCCGGTTTTGTCATGAGCCTGTTTGCCATGTACCAAAACCACGTGTTGCAGGGCCAGCCGATCACCCGCGAGCTCGCCCAAACAGAGCTCTCTGGCAACCTGTGCCGCTGCACCGGCTACCGGCCGATTCTGGATGCAGCGCAACAAATGGCCAGCTTGCCGGAGGTACGCCTAGACCAGCCAACCATCACCCGCCAACTGGCCGGGATTCAGCCGCAAGCACCCAGCGCCAACAACCCTTACCAATTACCCGGCACGCTGGCAGAGTTGCTGGCTGCCCGCGCCGCGCATCCCAATGCCCAACTGGTGGCCGGCTGCACCGATGTCGGACTCTGGGTGACCAAGCTGCACAAGCAGTTTGATGCTGTGATCGACGTCACTCGCGTGGCCGAACTGCGGTGCATTGAACAGCGTGGTGGCGACTGGGTGATTGGTGCTGCCGCCACTTTGCAAGACGCCTTTGCGGCTGTGCTTACAAGTTGGCCGGAGCTCACCACGTTTGCCGCGCGCTTTGCGGGTTTGCCGGTGCGCAACTCGGGCACGCTGGGCGGCAACGTCGCCAACGGTTCACCCATCGGCGACTCCATGCCGCTGTTGATCGCGCTGAAAAGCCGGCTGGTGCTGGCCAGCCTGCGCGGCGAACGCGAGATGCCGTTGGAAGACTTTTACACCGGCTACCGTCAAAACCTGATGGCGGCTGACGAAGTGGTGGCGTTTATCAAAGTGCCGCTGCCAGCGTCTTCCTCTCAAACTACTTTGCTGCGCGCCTACAAAATCTCCAAGCGCTACGACGACGATATATCGGCCGTGTGTCTGGTGCTGAATCTGACGCTGGATGGCGATGTGGTCAGCGACATCTCGATTGGTGCGGGGGGTGTGGCGGCCACGCCGGTGCGCGCCCGACAAACCGAAGCCGCGCTGCGCGGCCAACCGTGGTCGCAGGCCAGTGTGGAATCGGCCATGCACACCCTGCGCGCCGAGTTCGAGCCGATTTCGGACATGCGCGCATCGTCCAGCTATCGCCGAGAAGTACTGGGGAATCTGCTGCAACGCTTTTGGCTTGAAAGCCAAGGCGAGCAGCACATCAACCTCGAAGCGTTCAAGCTGAAGGTGCTGGCATGAGCGCCCCGACATCAGCCGCCGGTCAATCGCATTTTCATGAAAGTGCCAGAGCGCAAGTCGCCGGGGCAGCGAACTACATCGACGACATTCCTGAAGTCAAAGGCACGCTGTTTGCCGCGCCCATTTTGTCAACCGTGGCGCACGGTAAATTGCTGGGCGTCGATGCTTCCGCAGCGCTGGCCATGCCCGGCGTGCGCGGCGTGGTGCTGGCAGCCGACGTGCCGGGTGATCCGCTGTTGGCCACTTTTGTGCACGATGAACCGGTCTTTGCGCTTGATAAAGTCGAGCACGTCGGCCAAGTCATTGGCCTCGTGGTGGCTGACACGGTGATGCAGGCTCGGCATGCGGCCCACAAAGTCGTGCTGAACATCGAAGTCTTGCCCGCCGTGCTGACGGTTCAAGAAGCACTGGCCGCGAAAAATTTCGTCCTGCCACCCGTGGTGGTTAGGCGCGGTGCGGCTGACGCGGCCTTGGCGCGCGCGGCGCACACCTTGAGCGGCTCGCTGGAAGTCGGCGGCCAAGAACATTTTTACTTGGAAGGCCAGATCGCCTACGTGCTGCCGCAAGAGCAAAACCAGTGGCTGGTGTATGCCAGCACGCAGCACCCTGGCGAGGCTCAGCATTGGGTCTCGCACGCGCTCGGCATTGACAACAACGCGGTGCGCGTCGAATGCCGGCGCATGGGCGGCGGCTTCGGCGGCAAAGAAACACAGAGCGGCCACATGGCCGTCTGGGCGGCCTTGGCTGCACGCAAATTTGGCAAGCCCGTCAAGCTGCGCATGGACCGCGACGACGACTTCCTCGTCACCGGTAAAAGACATCCGTTTGCCTACGAGTACACGGCCGGCTTTGACGACAGCGGCAGACTCTGCGGCTTGAAATTGATGATGGCGGCGAACTGCGGCTTCAGCGCTGATCTGAGCGGACCGGTCGCGGACCGCGCCATTTTTCATGCCGACAACGCCTACTTTTTGGAAGACGTCGACATCACCTCTTACCGCTGCAAAACGAACACCCAAAGCCACACGGCGTTTCGCGGCTTCGGTGGGCCGCAGGGCATGATCGTCATCGAAAATATCCTAGGCGACATCGCACGGCACTTGGGCTTAGACCCGCTAGACGTGCGCCTGCGCAACCTGTACAGCGACGAAGCCACCAGCAGCACAGGCCTGCGCGACACCACGCACTACGGCATGCAGGTCGAAGACAACATCCTCGCGCCGCTGATCAACACGCTGGCAACATCCGCCAACTACCGGCAGCGTCGCAAGGTCATCGCCGAATGGAACGCCAGCAGCCGCGTCATCAAACGCGGGCTGGCGTTGACGCCCGTGAAGTTCGGTATTTCTTTCACGGCCACGCTGTTCAACCAAGCTGGCGCACTGGTTCATGTGTACACCGACGGCAGCGTGCAGGCCAACCACGGCGGCACCGAAATGGGCCAGGGCCTCAACACCAAAGTGGGGCAAATCGTGGCCGACGAACTCGGTGTGACTTTTGAGAAAGTTCTGGTCACGGCCAGTGACACCAGCAAGATTCCGAACGCCTCGGCCACCGCAGCCTCAGCTGGCACAGACCTCAACGCCCGCGCCGCGCAATACGCCGCCCGCAATGTGCGCAACAACTTAGCGCAGTTTGTCGCCGGGCTCGACACCTGCGGCGCAGGCGCTGTGCGCTTTGTAGCCGGCGAAGTGATCTCTCCAACACAAACGCGGCCCTTCAAAGACGTGGTGCGACTGGCGTACGCCAACCGCATTCAGTTGTGGAGCGACGGCTTTTACCGCACGCCCAAAATCCATTACGACAAAACCACCCTGACAGGCCGGCCGTTTTACTACTTCGCCTACGGTGCGGCCTGCACCGAAGTCGCCATCGACACGCTGACCGGCGAAAGCCGCGTGCTCAAAGTTGACATCCTGCATGACGTCGGCACCAGCATCAACCCGGCGATTGACATCGGGCAAATTGAAGGCGGTTTTATTCAAGGCATGGGCTGGCTGACCACCGAGCAGCTGGTCTGGAACGACAAAGGCCAGCTCAGCACACACGCCCCCAGCACCTACAAAATTCCCGCCACTGGCGATGTACCCGAACACTTCAAGGTCGCGCTGTGGCCTGAGGCCAACCGTGAAGACAACGTCTTTGGCAGCAAGGCCGTGGGCGAGCCGCCCTTCATGCTGGCGATCAGTGTGTACGAAGCCTTGAAGGACGCAGTGAGCAGCACCACACCGGCCCGCCAAGCAGTGCAATTGCGCGCACCTGCCACGGCTGAAAATGTGCTGCAAGCGCTAGGTGCGGCTCGAACGCCTGGCTAACGGCTAGGCCACACATCCCACAGCATCATCAGCACGGCCAGACCCATCAGGCCTGCGCCTAACCAGCCGAACCAGCGCGTTTTAACGCCTGAGATGAAAGGCCCCATGACACTCTTGTTGCTGGCCAACAGCATCAGGCCGACCATGATGGGTGCGGCCACCACACCGTTGATGATGGCGCTCCAATACAGCGCTTTCATCGGGTCAATTGAGGTGAAGCTCAGGCCGGTGCCGACAACCGTGGCCACGGCAATGATGGCGTAAAAGCGCTTGGCTTCGTACCAACGCCGCTCCAGCCCCTCGGGCCAGCCAAAGGCTTCGGCCACGGCATAGGCGGCTGATGAAGCCAACACCGGCACCGCCAGCAAGCCGGTGCCAATCACGCCACCGGCAAACAACATGAAGGCGAATTCTCCGGCCAACGGTTTCAGCGCCAGTGCCGCTTGCGCCGCCGAGGTGATGTCGCGAATACCAGCGGCATACAACACCACGGCAGCCATCACCATGATGAAAAAAGCGATCAGATTAGAAAAGCACATGCCGACGATGGTGTCGCGCCGCACCCGCTGCAGGTCGAGCCCAATGGTCGAATGGCTGCCACCGCCCTGACCTTTGAGTCGCAGTTCTTCCACCTCTTGCGAGGCTTGCCAAAAAAACAAGTACGGCGAAATGGTCGTGCCCAGCAATGCCACCAACATCATCCAGTACGCCGACGACCACTCTATTTTAGGAATCACCAAGTCGTGCAGCACCTTGGCCCACGGCACATTGACGGTGAAGATGGCGATCACGTAAGCAAAGAGAAACAGCGTCAACCATTTGAGGATGGGTGCCAGCCGGCGGTAGGGCACAAAGATTTGCAGCAGCACCGTGAGCAGCCCAAAAAATACCGCATGAAAATGTTCGCCGCCGCCCACCACCAGTTGCAGAGACTCGCCCATGGCCGCAATGTCAGCCGCAATGTTGATGGTGTTGGCCACCGTTAGCAAGACCACCACCGAGAGCAAAAAGGAACGCGGCGTGTGCTCGCGCAAATTAGCCGCCAGACCCTTGCCGGTGACCCGGCCAATGCGGGCGCTCACCAACTGAATTGCAATCATGAACGGCAGTGACAAAAACACGGTCCAGATCAGCCCGGTACCAAACTGCGCGCCCGCCTGTGTGTAAGTGGCAATACCGGATGGATCGTCGTCCGCAGCGCCCGTGACAACGCCCGGGCCGACATGGCGTAGAAACGACGGAATCAGTTTTGGCATGGGGGCAGTCTAGCAAGACCATTTTTCAATCTCCAAAAGTGCAAAAACAGTGCGTACTGCACCGGATAAGAGCAAAAATGAAAAGAAACTCAGCAATTCGTTGCTTTTAACCATAACAACAGTTCACAAGTTGGCACAGCTCATGCATAGTAGATTTCGGAACGGCATCCGCTGCTTCGCCTTTCACGCACAACAACAGGATTTACCATGAAAACCGTGTCTCGTTTCACCGCCATCGCAGCCGTTTTACTAGCCAGCTCAAGCGCTTTTGCCGCTGACTGGAGCAGCAACTCCGTCACTTACGCGTATGCACCGCATCAGTCTGAGCCTGCCGTTTCCGACAAGGTGGCGAAGAACATCATGACCTTCACGCACGTGAGTGGCGACAAGCTGGGTACCAACCTGTTCAACATTGACTTGCTCAAGTCAGACAGTTCAGATCAGGCCAATAATGGCGGCGGCGGCGCTCAGGAGTGGTATGGCTTTTACCAGCGCAACTTTTCCTTGAACGCCATGACCGGCAACAAAACCGGTTACGGCATCGCCAAAGACCTGAACTTGACAGCCCGTGTCGACGCTGGTGCCAAAAACACTGCATTTGCCCCTGCTCCCCGCAAACTGCAACTCGGCATGTCAGCTGCCATGCCGGTGAGCGCGGGCTTCTGGGACATCGGTTTTGCTGCCTATAAAGAAACGAATCACAACGGAGATTTAGGCACGTCTGTGTCATTCAAAACTGCGCCAGCACTGAATTCAGCTTGGGCAATCCCCGTAGCGGGAATCGGCACTCTTGGCGGTTTTGTCAATATCGTTGGTCCCAAGGGCAAGGATGGTTATGGTGGGCAAACTGCGACGGAAACCCTGATTCGTGCTACTTTCATGTTTGACGTCTTGGGGCCAAAAAGCGGGCTGAGTGCAGGTGCCGGCGTTGAATACTGGAACAACAAGTTTGGCTGCGACAGCAGCATTTCTAACGGCGGCCTTAACGGCAATAAATGCACATCCACCACACCTTTGGTGCTGGTTTCCTACAAGCTGTAATCCGTCTTCAAAGACCTGAAAAAAGGCGGTTGGAGCGTTCGCTCCGACCGCCTTTTTCATGGGCGTTCACAAGCGCTGTGTGGGCCCGCTGCCAACGCCTACAAAATCAAAATCGCCCTGAAGTCATTCACATTGGTATGAGTCGGCCCGGTGATGACCAGGTCCCCCAGCGGCTCAAAGAAACCGTAAGCGTCATTGCGGTCCAAATAGCGGTCAATTTTCATGCCGGCAGCTTGGGCCCGGGCCAGCGTATCTGGCGCCACATAAGCGCCGGCGTTGTCTTCAAGTCCGTCGATGCCGTCGGTGTCGGCAGCCAAGGCGTGAACGCCCGACTGGCCCTGCAAACCGAGTGCGAGCCCTAGGCAAAACTCTCCCGCCCGACCACCGCGACCGCGCATTTTTTCATCCGCAACCGCTGGCTGCGCACGCACCGTCACGGTGGTTTCACCGCCGCTCAAAATCACGCAAGGTGCTTCAAACGGTTGGCCTTTTTGCTTCACGGCACGTGCCAGCGCCGCATGCACCTTGCCGACTTCGCGGGACTCGCCTTCCATCTCGTCACTCAGGATATAGGCCTTCAGTCCAGCCGCACGCGCCACGTCAGCGGCTGCCTCCAAGCTTTGCTGCGGTGTGGCAATCAAGTGGACTTCGTGGCCCTTGAAAACAGCGTCGCCGGGCTTCGGCGTTTCGAGCGCGCCGCTTTCAAGGTCGGCGCGTAAAGCCGCCGGTACATCAATCGCGTACCGCTGCAAGATCGCCAGCGCGTCAGCGCAAGTAGTCGCGTCGGGCACAGTCGGCCCGCTGGCGATGATGGACGGGTCGTCGCCCGGCACGTCACTGATGGTCAAAGTGACCACACGCGCCGGTGCGCAAGCAGCCGCCAGTCGCCCGCCCTTGATGCGCGACAGGTGTTTGCGCACGCAATTCATCTCGCTGATATTCGCGCCGCTGTTCAACAACTCTTTGTTGATGCGCTGCTTGTCGGCCAGCGTCAAGCCGTCGGCGGGTAACGTCAGCAAGGCAGAGCCGCCACCTGAAATCAGGCACAACACGAGATCGTTTTCAGTCAAGCCCTGCACCATGGCCAAGATGCGTTCGGCAGCGACCAGCCCGGCGGCATCAGGCACCGGGTGCGCGGCTTCAACGATCTCGATGCGCGGTTTCAACCCAGCAGGGCGCGGTGGAATGTGGTGATAACGCGTGACCACCAACCCGTGTAATGGCGCATCAGCGGGCCACAGTGCTTCCACAGCTTGCGCCATAGAACCACCCGCCTTGCCAGCGCCAATGACGATGGTGCGGCCACCACTGTCACGGCTGGGCGGTGAGGGTAAAAAAGCGGCCGTATTGTGCAAGGGCAAGGCGCGCTGCACGGCAGCTTGGTAGAGACTCAGCAAAAATTCGCGTGGCTGGTCTTGGGGCGACTTGCCAGGGTCGAGAGAGGATGGTGAAGTCATGCGTTGACGTCGGAACTTAACTCGCCAAGTTCTTCATCTCGGCGTACAAGTCGGCCTTGCCTTCAAAACCAATACCGACCAGCGCTGGCAGCGTCACCAGACTATTTTCCACTTTCACACCATCCGGAAAGCCGCCATACGGCTGGAACAAATCGGGGTAACTCTCGTTGCCGCCCAAGCCCAGACCCGCCGCAATCGCCAGCGACATCTGATGTCCACCGTGAGGAACGCAGCGACTGGCCGACCAGCCGTTCTCGCGCAGCATGTCCAGCGTTCGCAAGTACTCGACCAAGCCATAGCTCAGTGCACAGTCAAACTGCAGCCAGTCGCGGTCGGGTCGCATGCCGCCGTAGCGAATCAAATTCTGGGCATCTTGCATCGAGAAAAGATTCTCGCCGGTGGCCATGGCGGGCGCGTAATGCTGCGCCAGCTCAGCCTGCAAAGCGTAGTCCAGCGGGTCGCCGGCTTCTTCGTACCAAAACAAGTTGTAGCCCGCCATGGCTTTGGCGTAGGCCACGGCTGTGGGCAAATCAAAGCGGCCATTGGCGTCCACCGCCAAGCGTTGGCCAGGGCCGAGCAGCTTGAGCACGGCCTCGATGCGCTTGCAGTCGTCCGCCAGTGGCGCACCACCAATCTTCATCTTGACCACCGAATAACCGCGGTCTAAATAGCTCTGCATTTCGCCGGTCAAACCTTCCAGCCCTTTGCCGGGCCAGTAGTAACCACCGGCGGCGTAAACAAACACCTGCCGGTTCGCCGTGCCGTTGCCATAACGCTCGGCCAGCAATTGGTACAGCGGCTTGTTGGCGATCTTGGCCACCGCGTCCCAGACCGCCATGTCAATGGTGCCGACCGCCACCGAGCGCTCACCATGGCCGCCCGGTTTTTCATTGTTCATCAAGGTCGCCCAGACCTTGTGCGGGTCGATGTTGCCGTCTTTGTCGTCGAGCAAACTGGCTGGATCGGCTTCAAGCACACGTGGAATGAAACGCTCGCGCATCAAAGCGCCTTGGCCGTAGCGGCCGTTGGAGTTGAAGCCGTAACCGATGACCGGTTTGCCGTCCCGTATCACGTCGGTGACCACCGCCACCAGACTCAGCGTCATCTTGGAAAAGTCGATGTAAGCGTTGCGGATGTTCGACTTGATCGGGCGCGTGGACTCGCGGATTTCGGTGATTTTCAAAGCAGGTTTCCAGTTTCAATTCATTGAACAACGATGAACAACGGCCCCCGTGAACGGCAGCAGCACTTATTTTTTACCCAAGCCCAAACGCTGCGCACCCTCAACATACAAGCTGATGCGCTCCTTCATGAAAGCGTCCATCTCAGCATTGCCGATATTGACCAACTCAAAGCCGCTTTTGGCGGCCAAGGCCTTCATCTCTGGGTCGTTGTTCATCGCCATCCACATGTCAGCGATTTTTTTGCGGTTTTCAGGCGAGGTCGATTTTGGCACGCCAATGCCGCGGTAAGCACCATCGACCCAGTCCACACCGAGTTCACGGAAAGTAGGTACATCGGGCATCAGCGGGTGGCGCTGCTCCATGGCCACGGCCAGCGCCCGCACTTTGGCCCGGTTAGCAATCGCAAACGGCGTGTAGGTCACCGCGCCATCAATCTGCGCACCGACCACGGCCAGCGCCATGTCGCCCGTGCCTTTGTAGGGCACATAAGTACTCTTGATGCCAAAAGCCGCATTCAGACGTTCGTGGGCCGCGTGGTTGGCCGAGTTCAGACCGGAGCCACCGAGGCTCATTTTGCCGGGCTCTTTTTTAGCGGCAGCGATGAACTCTGCAAAGGTTTTGTACGGGCTGCTCACCGGCACGATCAGCACGTCTGGCGTGTAATGAAACCAAAAAGCCGGCGTGATATCGGCCGTTTTGTATTGCACCTGGCCTTCGATCGGCTGAAAAACAATGTGCGGCAAATTGATGCCGACCACGTTCAAGCCGTCGCCGGGCAAGCTGTTCATCTGCCCCCACATCAGGCCACCGCCGGCACCGGCTTTGTACTGAACGATGGTTTCAATCGCAGCGCATTTTTTCTTCAAAACCATCTGCTGGTGACGCGCCGACAAATCAGACTCACCACCGGGCGGAAAGGCCTGCCAATAGAGCATATTTTTCTCGGGACATGGGGGCATCACGGACGTCGTGGGTGCCGTTTGAGCCATTGCCGCAGGGGCTGCGGCGATGCAAAAAATACCGATCAGATGGCGGATGTTGAACTGCATAAGATTGTCTCCTCGAGTGGTCCTCTGGAATGGCCAGCATCAACATGCCGCGGCCATGCGCTTGGGCATCCTTCAGGATGCTCTTGTGGTGTTTTTGTCCTGACGCGAGCGCTCAGGCTGCGCGCCTCTGCTCTCCGCGAAGCAGCTGACAAACAGCATCGGTCACTTGCGCGGTATTGGCCTGGCCGCCGAGGTCACGCGTGTGCAAGCGAACATCGGCCGTCACAGCTTCAATGGCTTGCATGAGTTGCGCGGCCTCTTGCGCCAAGCCAAGGTGCTCCAGCATCATCACGCAGGACCAAAAGGTGCCGACCGGATTGGCCAGGCCCAAGCCCATGATGTCAAAGGCCGAGCCGTGGATCGGTTCAAACATGGATGGGTAGCGACGCTCGGGATCGATGTTGCCGGTGGGTGCAATCCCTAGGCTTCCGGCCAGCGCGGCGGCCAAGTCGCTCAACACGTCAGCGTGCAGATTGGTGGCGACCAGCGTGTCCAGCGTGGCCGGGCGATTGACCATGCGGGCGGTGCAGGCGTCGACCAGTTCTTTATCCCACTTGACGTCGGGAAACTCTTGGCTGATCTGCACGGCGATCTCGTCCCACATCACCATCGCGTGGCGCTGGGCGTTGGATTTGGTCACCACCGTCAGCAGCTTGCGGGGGCGTGACTGGGCCAGTTTGAAAGCGAAGCGCATGATGCGCTCGACACCGGCGCGCGTCAGGATCGACATGTCGGTGGCGACCTCGATCGGGTGCCCTTGGTGAACCCGGCCACCGACGCCGGCGTACTCGCCTTCCGAGTTTTCACGCACGATGACCCAGTTCAGGTCGTCAGCGCTGCAACGTTTGAGCGGGCTGTCAATGCCGGGCAAGATGCGCGTCGGCCGCACGTTGGCGTACTGATCGAAGCCTTGACAAATCTTCAAGCGCAAGCCCCACAAGGTGATGTGGTCAGGGATGTGCGGGTCACCGGCGGACCCGAAAAGAATCGCGTCCATCGGCCGCAGTGCGTCCAGGCCGTCGGCAGGCATCATCACGCCATGCTGGCGGTAGTAGTCGCCGCCCCAGTCGAAGGCATGAAAGTCAAACTTGAACTTGTTTTGGGTGGCGGCCAGCGCCTGCAGCACGGTTTGCCCTGCGGGCACCACCTCTTTGCCAATGCCGTCACCAGGAATGCACGCGATTTTGTAAGTTTTCATGGCTTGACTTTAGCCATTGCCGCAAGCTCTGCCAGCGCTTAAAGTGATGTCATTGTTTACCTGGGAGTTATCAATGACCGCTTCGGTTTCAGCCCCTTCCGAGATGGCTTTTTTCAGCGAGCTGGTTCGCTGCGGCGGTTTTTCGCTGGCGGCGCGTGAGTTGGGCGTGACGACCGCGGCCATCAGCAAACGACTGGCGCACTTGGAACAACGGCTTGGCGTGCGCTTGCTGAACCGCACCACGCGCCGCACCAGCCTCAGCGCTGAAGGCGAAATTTACCTGGCCCATGCGCGCCGCATTCTGGCCGACATCAGCGACATGGAGCAGCTGGTCTCTGAGGCGCATGCCATGCCGCAAGGCCTGCTGCGCATCAACGCGACACCGGGTTTTGGGCGCAGCCATGTCGCGCCGCTGATTTCACGCTTCGTCAAACTCCATACGGAAGTTCAGGTGCAGCTGCAGCTGACGGTGGACCCGCCGAGTTTGGCCGAAGACGCCTTTGATGTGTGCATCCGCTTTGGTGAGCCACCCGACGCGCGGGTGGTGGCGCGCAAAATTGCACCCAACCGCAGGCTGTTGTGCGCCTCACCGGCTTACTTGACACGGCGCGGCACACCCAAGGTGCCGAGCGACCTGACGCAGCACAACTGCCTGGGTATCCGTCAAGGCGACGATGCCTACGGCAGCTGGCGGCTGACGTCAGGCAAACGCATGGAAACCGTCAAAGTGCGCGGCAACCTCAGCACCAGCGATGGCGAAATCGCCGTCGATTGGGCGCTGGACGGCCACGGCATCCTCATGCGCGCCGAATGGGACATTGCCAAATACGTCCGCAGCGGCCGGTTGGTGCAAGTGCTGGAAGGCTATGAAACACCGCCGGCCGACATCCATCTGGTCTGTCCGCAGCGCTTGCAAATGTCCGCACGGGTACGGGCTTTTGTAGATTTCACCGCCAAACATTTTGAAAAATCATCGACGTTGGCGGCGGGTCTGGTGACGCGCTGGTGACCTCAAGCTGACTGGCTGAGCGCCCACTCGCGCAAGGCCTCGGCAAACTCCAGCACCGCCGGCGAAGTGTTGTCGGTGCGCCGCAGCAGGTAGACATCACCGCTGACGCTTGCAGCCTGAAGTTCACCTTTGAGCTGGCACAGCACCACCGCGCCTTCGCGCATGCGCACCAGTGAAGCCGGCACCAAAGACACCCCCAAACCGGCGGCAACCAAGTTCAGCACAGCCGGAATCTCCACCACTTGCTGCACGATGCGCGGCGCAAAGCCCGCTTGCACGCAGGCGTCAAAAACACTCTGCGCAAAGGCTGACGACTCCAGCCGCAAAAACACGAAGTCCTCGTGCTTAAGCTCCGCCAGCCGAATGCTTTTGCGCCCAGCCAGAGCATGGCCCAACGGCAAAGCACAGACCAGCGGGTCGCGCCAGAGCAGGGTCGATGTCAACTCGCCGTCGCTGGGTGCGCTGCGCGACACGCTCAGGTCCAGTTGCCCTTCGCGCAAAGACTGCACATGGTCAGACGGTCGCATTTCTTGCAGCACCACTTCGACACCCGGCCGGCGTTCGCGGAACTGCTTGATGAAACTCGGGAATGGCCCCAAAAAATGCGAGCCGGCCAGCCCCACCTGCACGCGGCCCTCGACCCCTTCGGCGACGCGCCGCACATGGCTGCGCGCGTCTTCGATACGCTCCAAAACAGCGCGCGCATGCGGCAACAAAGCCTTGCCGGCTTCGCTGAGTTCAACGCTGCGGCTGGTCCGGTTGAACAGCCGTGCACCCAGCTCAGCCTCCAGATTGGCTATTTGATAACTCAAAGGCGGCTGGGAGACGTGCAGCTTTTGCGCCGCCCGGGTGAAGCTCAGCTCGCTGGCCAACACCGTGAAATAGCGCAACTGTCGAAGGTCCATGATTCATCCAATACCGGTATAGATCAATCCATATTATGTATTTGCGCGTATCAATCAAGCCGCCGAAGATCGGACCACTTTGACACCCTCTCACCCTGAGACCAACAGAAAGCATCGCATGAGCCGTTCATACCGCGTGGGACTGATCGTCCCGAGTTCCAACACCACCATGGAAACCGAGATTCCGGCCATGCTGCGCGCCCGCGAGCTGGTGCTGCCGGAGCGCTTCACCTTTCACTCCAGCCGCATGCGCATGAAGGAAGTCACCAAAGCCGAACTCGAAGCGATGGACCGCGACTCTGACCGCTGCGCTCTGGAACTCTCGGACGCCCGTATGGACACCATGGGCTACGCCTGTTTGGTGGCCATCATGAGCATGGGCAAGGGCTACCACCGCGAATCCCAACGCCGGCTGCAAGAAGTTTGCGCCGCCAATGGCGGGCCGACATCCGTCACCACCAGCGCCGGTGCCTTGGTCGAAGGCTTGCAGGCGCTAGGCGCCAAGCGCGTGTCGATCATCGCGCCCTACATGAAGCCGCTGACGCGCATGGTCATTGACTACCTTGAGCACGAAGGCATTGAAGTGGTGGACAGCATTTCGCTGGAGATCCCGAACAACCTTGAAGTCGGTGCGCGTGACCCGAAAGCACCGGCCGAGTTGTACAAGCAGCTCAATATCAAAGGCGTGGACGCCATCGTGGCGTCAGCCTGCGTGCAAATGCCGTCGCTGGCCGCCGTGCCGATGATCGAGCAAGCCAGCGGTCTGCCGGTGGTCTCAAGCGCGGTCTGCACCACTTGGGCTTTGCTGAAAAACCTCGGCCTTGAGCGCCACGTGCCCAATGCCGGTACGCTACTCTCCGGCAAGTATTAAAAATTTCAATCGCTTCCCCATAAATTCTTAAACGAGAGACAGCCATGACCCACCCACGAAATTTTCTTCGCCAGACCGCCATGGCCGGCTGCGCCCTGCTGCTGAGCGCTGCCGCACTGGCGCAAGCCTTTCCGAGCAAACCAATCACGCTGGTGGTGCCGAATCCACCTGGCGGCTTTGTCGATGCGTCAGCCCGCCTGCTCAGCGAGCCACTGTCGCGCGTGATGAACCAGACCGTCATCGTTGACAACAAAGGCGGCGGCAGCGGCAACGTGGCTTATGGCCAAGTCGCCCGCGCCCACGCTGACGGCTACACGCTGTTGACGTCTTACTCGGCGTACCACGTCGGCAACCCGGCGCTGTCGCCCAAGCTGCCTTGGGCGCAAAAAGACCTGGCACCCGTGGCCCTCATCACCGTGGCCACCAACATCATTGCGGTGCACCCTTCCGTGCCCGCCAACAACCTCAAAGAATTCATCGCTTATCTCAAAGCCAACCCCGGCAAGTTGAGCTACGCCTCGCAAGGCAATGGCTCACTCTCGCACATTGGCACTGAGATGTTCAAGATGCAGACCGGTACCAGCATGGTTCACATTCCTTACCGTGGCTCCGGTCCGGCGGTGCAAGACGTGCTGTCTGGCCAAGTGCAGGTCTTCATCAGCACCCCACCGTCTTTGATGAGCCACGTACAAGCCGGCAAACTCAAGGGCCTGGCGGTGACCAGCAAAACCCGTCACCCCGGCGTTCCCAACGTGCCGACGACGACTGAAGCCGGTCTGAAAGGTTTTGAACTGGAAGCCTGGGTGGCGATTTTTGCGCCGGCAGGCACGCCGCCAGACGTGGTCGCCAAACTCTCCAGCTCGATCAAACAAGCGCTGGAACTGCCAGAGACAAAAAGCCGCGCCAGTGCCGCCGGCATTGACCTGCGCTACCAGCCACCGGCAGAGCTGGACGCACTGGTGAAGCGTGAAACCGAGTTCTGGGCCAAGACCATCAAGGCGGCGGGTATCACGGCTGACTGAGCCCATTTTTCTGATTGATAGACATTTTTTCAGGCCCCCGTAAGACTTCATAAAAACCCGATAGGAGACAAACATGCCCCGCTACTCACTCATGGTCAACGGCAAAAAGCAAACCGTCGAAGCTGATGCCGATACGCCGCTTTTGTATGTATTGCGTGACAACTTAGCCCTCAATGGCCCCAAGTTCGGTTGCGGCCTCGGTCAATGCGGGGCATGCACTGTGCATGTCAACGGTGTGGCCACGCGCTCTTGCCTCTTGCCTGTCAGCTCCCTAGCTGGCAAGGCCGTGACAACGCTCGAGGGTCTGCTGATAGACGGTCAGCCAGGCAAGCTGCAACAAGCCTTCATCGACGAACAGGCTGTGCAGTGCGGGTACTGCATCAACGGCATGATCATGACCTCGGCGGCGTTACTCAAAGGCAAGCCCAACCCGAGTGAGAGCGAGATCAAAAATGCTTTAGCTGGCAATCTTTGCCGCTGCGGCACGCATCAACGCATCTGCGCGGCCGTCAAGCGCGCAGCAACAGCCTAAGGGGAGCGACATGAACAACATCGCAATCAACAATCAGATCAGCCGCCGCAACCTTTTGAAAGCCGGTGCCGGCGCTTTAATCGTGGGCTTCAGTGCCAGCGCCACTTTGGCGCAAGCTGCCGCCCCCGCCCTACGTCCAGCCAAATCAGTCGCCAAAGATGTGGTCGATTCGTTCCTGGTGATTGGTGCTGACGGCAAGATCACCGTCTTCGTCGGAAAAGTCGACCTTGGAACCGGCACCAAAACAGCGCTGGCTCAGATGGCTGCAGACGAACTCGATGTCGCCTTTGAGCGTATTGAAATGGTCATGGGTGACACCGCCACCACGCCGGACCAATGGATCACAGGCGCCAACCTGACGATTTCGCAAGGCGGCGGGGAACTGCGACGCGCTTGTGCCACGGCGCGTGGCGCACTGTTGGCGCGTGCCTCTACACGGCTGGGCGCTGCAGTTTCAGAGCTGAGCGTGAATCAAGGCATGGTGAGCCTCAAGGCTGATCCTGCCAAGACCGTTTCTTACGGCGAGCTGATGCAATCTTCGGCGGCTTTTGATTTAAAGATCGATCCCAAGGCGCCGCTGAAACCAGCCGCCGACTACAAGGTCGTCGGTCAGTCGATAGCGCGCGTGGATATTCCATCCAAAGTCAGCGGTGCATTCCCTTATGCGCATGACCTGCGCCTGCCCAACATGTTGCACGCTCGGGTTATCCGGCCCGAAGAAGCCGGGGCGAAACTCTTGACCGTCGACGACAGCGCTGCGCGCAAGATCAATGGGTTTGTGCAGACAGTGCGCAAGGGTAATTTTCTGGCTGTTATTGCGCGCTCAGAGTGGGGTGCCGTCAAGGCTGCCCGTGCACTCAAGCCGAGTTGGTCAGCCGGAGTCGAGCTACCAGACCAAGCCACCGTGTTCGAATACTGGCGCAAACAACCGCTGGCAAAAGAAGAGGCCACACAAAAAGTGGGTGACGCACCTGCCGCACTGGCCAGCAGCGTACGCAAGGTCAAGGCCAGCTACGAGTTCGCGGTGCAAACGCACGCGTCCATCGGACCGTCCTGTGCTGTAGCCGACTTCAGCGCTGGAAAACTGGTTGTTTGGTCGCCCTCACAGGCCACCCACTCGATGCAAAGCGAGCTGGCCAGCATCACCGGCCTGCCAATGGAAAGCATCCGCCTCCTGTATCTTGATGGCTCTGGCTGCTATGGTCGTAACGGCCATGAAGACGCCACAGCAGATGCCGCACTGATCGCCACCCTGATCGGCAAGCCCGTGCGCGTGCAGTGGATGCGTGACGACGAGACTGCACGCGCGCCTAAAAGTCCGCCGCGGGCCATCGACATGGAAGCCGGTTTTGACCAAGGCGGCAAGCTTCAGGCTTGGTCTGGAGACTTCCACATCGCCGTCAACCACATAGTGGCCTTCAAACCGCTAGACTTCCCTTTGCTGGCGGCAACAGATGTCGGTTTGCCAAAGCCGGGCAACTGGGTCGGCTTCCTTTTCCAGAATGCAGGCGCACCGTACGAGATTACCAACATACGCGTGAACACTCGACACATCGCTGACACGTTCTTCCGTTCGGCCCACCTGCGCAGCCCGGGACGGATCGAAAACAGCTTTGCCAACGAATCCTTCATGGACGAGCTGGCGACAGAAGCCAAAGTAGACCCAGCAGAATTTAGGCTGCAGTACATCAAGGATCCTCGCGCCGTGGCGGTCATAGATGCCGTGATGAAGCGCGCCAAATGGGAAAAACGAGTCGGCAAAAATCAGGCCGGTCAGTCTGGTGATATATCTCGTGGACGCGGGATATCGTATGTGCGCTACAACAACACCACCACCTATTTAGCCGCCGTCGCTGAGGTCGAGGTCAATCTCAAAACAGGAGCAGTGCAAGTCACGCGGGTTTGCGTTGCCCATGACTGTGGCCAGATCATCAACCCCGACGGTCTGGCGAACCAGATCGAAGGCGGCGTTATACAGACTGTCAGTCGGACCCTGATGGAGCAGGTTCAATGGGACCGGAAAAAAGTCACCAGCGTGGATTGGAATAGCTACCCCATCTTGCGCTTTCCAGCAGTCCCGAAAGTTGAGGTCGACATGATCAACCGTCCCGGCGAACCCTCTTGGGGTGCTGGTGAGCCGACAGCGACTGCCATCCCAGCTGCAGTGGCCAACGCCATTCACGACGCGACCGGCGCACGACTTCGGTCTATTCCGATCACGCCGGACAAAGTCCTTGCCGCTTTAGCAAAGCTCAGCAAAAGGGCCTGAGCACTGATAACGTCAAAACCGGGGCAAGCCCCGGTTTTTTAATGCAGGATCAGCGCACCGGCGCACCGCTTTCAAACCAGCGGCCAATCAAGGCCCGCTCGTCGTCGGTGATGCCGGTGGCGTTGTTCATCGGCATGATTTTGCTGACCACCGCCTGCTGGTACATCGCCTGCGCATGCAACTTAACGGCTTCGGGTGAATCGACGCGCACGTTTTTCATTTGAACTTGCTCGCCGTGGCACATGTAGCAGCGCTGAGCCAGCACCGGTTGCAGCATCTGGTAGCTGACGACCGCAGGCACAGCACTGGCCGCCGCACGCGGCGCCGGCTTGAGCCAAACGATGGTGGCCAGAATGACCGCCACGCCGACCAGCGCGTAGGCCAGCGGGTTGCCGTTGCGACCGAGCTTGTAGCCGTGGCGCAGCACAAAAAACTGGCGAATCGCCGCGCCGGCGAACATCATCAGAATCAGCACCAGCCAGTTTTGCGGATGACTCCAGGTGAAGCTGTAGTGGTTGCTGAGCATGGCAAACAGCACCGGCAGCGTGAAGTAAGTGTTGTGCACACTGCGTTGCTTACCGCGCTGGCCGTGGACAGGATCGACCGGCTCACCCGCCTTGATGCAGGCGACCACCGTACGCTGGCCGGGAATGATCCAGAAAAACACATTGGCGCTCATGGCAGTGGCGATCATGGCGCCGACCAATAAGAAAGCCGCACGCCCTGCAAACAAATGGCAGGCCAGCCACGAGGCCACGCACACCAGCACCAAGACACCCGCACCGACCAGAACATCTGCATTTTTGCGCTGGCCCATCACGCGGCAAATGCCGTCGTACAGCAGCCAGAAAATCACCAAAAATGACAGCGCCGCCGCACCGGCTGCCATCGGCGACCAATCCATCAGCGACTTATCAATCAAGTAAGTGCTGGCCTGCCACAGGTAAGACAGCGTGAACAGCGCAATGCCGGTGAGCCAGGTGCTGTAGGCCTCCCAGTAAAACCAGTGCAAATGAGCCGGCATTTGCGGCGGTTTCACGGCGAACTTGACCGGGTGGTAAAACCCGCCACCATGCACCGCCCAGAGCTCGCCACTGACGCCCTGTTTTTTAAGGTCTTCGTCCACCGGTGGTGTCAGGCTGGAGTCCAGAAAGACGAAATAAAACGAGGAGCCAATCCAGGCGATGGCGGTGAGCACGTGGACCCAACGCAGCAGCAGGTTGGCCCAGTCGAGAAGATAAGTTTCCATGGTGTATGCCTAGCAATCCTCATGCCCTGGGTGCGAAACGGCGTCGCACCAGCGGACATGGCTGTCGGACTGCTCACCACTGCGGGCGCTGTAAGCAGCATGGACCGCGACACAGGAATGAGATTCCGGCTCCGCTGCGGTCTTGCGTAGTCGAGTGTATCCAAGATTCCCCCGTGGTCTAGGTAATAACAGGCCGCATAAGTCAGCCAGCGGTCAGGTTCAAGCGCCCACAATTACTCACTATTTTGTGTACCGCAAGTAAAGATCCATGTATTTGAGGCAAATTTTGACATCAGTTGGGTTGTTGCCTGGGGCAAAGCGTTTGCCACAGACCTTGCATCTGATGAGCTTTGCCCCGATGGAAACCCAACTGATATGGCCTTCGATGAGCGAAGTGATCGGTGTGCTCAGGGCTGGCCAGTTCTTTAACCGACTCAAGTACCAATGTCGGCTGTTGCAGGCATCCGCAGCGCGCCAAATATTTCTTGGCTATTTGTCAAGAAACGTCCTTTGGCGTTCGCTTTTCGTGTTGAATCAACGCTGTTTTTATGTGCCTTTCAGGCTCTATCTGGACCGCCGCTGGTCACAGACAAAGCGCTTTACACAATGCGCCACAGACCTGCAGGTGGCCCAAGCCAAGTTTGGCTTGACGAACGCCCAGCGACTGGTTGAGGGTCATCGGATTCGGCTCTGCGAGCAGGCTCACTGTTCGATCGACCTTGAACTTAACCGCGTCAGTTTTCATGAGGGTTTTTGGGCTTTATCACTCAAAGACAGCCATGAGAAACCGTTGTTCAACAT
This sequence comes from Comamonadaceae bacterium, assembly GCA_947450765.1. Classification (GTDB taxonomy): domain Bacteria; phylum Pseudomonadota; class Gammaproteobacteria; order Burkholderiales; family Burkholderiaceae_C; genus Polaromonas. The sequence goes on from CANFXC010000001.1 coordinate 159,288, forward strand.
CAGCTTCGGTTTTCTAAGCCACAGCAGCGTTCTGATTGCCTCCGTACAGGGCGTTCGGGGTGACACAGGCTGCAACCTTGAGGCCATCCAGTCCATCACCAAGCAAAACCACGGACTGCGCCCGCATCACTTGTTACTCAACATCTTCCAGATGGCCTGCGCTGATTGGGGCATCACGGAGATACGCGGCATTGACCCTGAACATCAGGTCAAAAAACGCCGTAACGCAGACAAACAAGGCTTCACGTTTGACTACCGCGAGTTCTGGACCGAGTTGGGCGCCGTGCAACTCGACGATCAGGATTGGCTGCTGCCAAGCCAAGCGCAACGCCGTTCTGTAGAAGACATCCCATCCCGAAAACGCGCTTTGTACCGCAAGCGTTACGCTTTGCTCGATGAGGTTGCCGCCGTGGTCTCGGCATCTTTAGCCAGCGCGACGGCCGACGCCTGCGCCACCTGGCGCAAGCCGGCCAGCGCCGGCGCCAGTACCGCCATGTCGGCGTCTGCCGCATACACCGCATAAGCGGGATACAAGAACTCAGGCGCGTTCGGCACGCGGTGCAACCGCCCTTCTTGCAGGTGTTTTTGCACCACGTTCTGCCTGAAGTAACCAGCGCCACCCACCGCCAGCAGGTACTCCAAACCCAAGGGCCCAAAGCTTGAGGAGAGTCCAACGCTGGACAACGCCGGAAACGCTAAGCTGTGTTGCGCCGCGAACTCGCTGCCCCAATCGACATACACATAGTCAGCGGCTTGCGGCAGATCCGGGTTGGGTGAGGTGCTCAGCAGCACCAGCTTTTCCTCGATCAGCAACTCAATGCGCAGACCTGTCCGCTGCCGCGGCGCGTAGGCAATCACGATGTCCAGCGTGCCGTGGGCGACCCGCTCCAACAGGTCGTCGGCAACACCGACGTCGGTGTGCAGGGCGAGGTCGGGGGCACTTTGGCGCATCCACAGCAGCCAGTCCAACATCAGCGGATGCCACAGGCTGATCTCGCAGCCCACCGTCACCAGCGCCCGCCGACCTGGCGGCACCGCCATCTGCTGACGCGCCCGCTCCCAGACCTGCACCAAGGTCATGGCGTGACGCACAAACTGTTCGCCGGCCGGGGTCAGCGAAGCGCCTGCCTTGTTGCGCACAAACAGCTGGCGACCGAGCAATTCTTCTAGCGTTTTGACACGCGCACTGACGGCGGTCTGCGTCACATGCAGGCGTTCTGCGGCTTGGGCAAAGCTGTGACTGGAGACGATCTCCAGAAAGGTTCGGGCGAGGTTGATGTCCATGCGTGCGGGTCTTCCAAGCTAACTTACAAAGCAAAAATAATGCATTCAAACGCAATATAAGTCGTTTTACATTTATCCTCGTAAACCCTATATTTGTGCTATTCCCTCTGTTCAGCTGCTTTCTGCCGAACACGTCACCTTGAAGGAGTTCCCATGACAAGCCATGTTCTTTTTGCCGATCAAGACCACGCAGCCAACGCTTCAGTTGGCCGGTCTGCCAAGCAGGCGCATACCACTTCGGTCACTTCTTTCGTGAGCCAGTTCTTGGATGTCCTGCGCGCCGTGTTTGCCGATCCAGCCGCTGCCAGTGAGCAGAACCATCCTTGGCTGAACACCAACATTCGCAGCCGCATGAGCCGTCGCGCACAACGGCTGATGCGCTCGGACTATTGAGGCTCAGGCTTTCAACGCCGTCCGGACTTGCAGTAATTGCGCAGCCACGGCCAGTGCAATCACCTCGGGTTCTTTGCCTTCAATACCGGGAATACCGATCGGACAGGTGACATGCGCGAGTTCTTCAGCGCTGTAGCCACGGGCTTCTAGGCGGTGCCTGAAGGTCGCCCATTTGGTTTGGCTGCCGATGAGGCCGATGTAGGGTAAATCTCGTTGCATGCGTTGCCGCGCCAAACACTGGGTCAGCACATCGAGGTCTTCAGCGTGGCTGAAGCTCATGATGAGAACGCAAGACCCTGGCGTCAAGTCTTTCACTGCAGACTGCACCGGCTCAGAGTGTTCGCAAACCACATGCGCCGGCAAACCGATAGGGAAAATACCTTCGCGGCTGTCGATCCAGTGCAGCGCCACCGGCAAGCGCGCCAACACGTCGGCCAGCGCATGTCCCACATGGCCACCACCAAACAGCACCACCGGCATGCGCTCAACATCCAAGCGTCGGCGCAGTTCTGACGAGTCTGCAGCCGTCAAGCGTTCAAGTTGCAGGTGCACCACGCCGCCGCAGCATTGACCTAAAGAGGGGCCGAGGGCTAGGCGCATCAGCTCGGCTGGCTGGACATTGCCTTCGACAGTCAGCAGCGCACGCGCCCTGTCGATGGCCTCAAACTCAAGATGCCCACCGCCAATCGTGCCGACCAGTGCATCTGAAAAAACAGCCATCCATGCACCGGCATCGCGCGGCGCGGAACCTTCGGTGGCTTGCACCTGCACCAGCACCGCCGACTCGTTGGCGAGTCGCGCCAGGAACAACTCGGCGAGTGGCGACATACAGCCTTACTTCGCGCCCGGTGTCAGCTGCGTGATGCCGCCCATGTAAGGCTGCAAAGCCGCCGGCACCTCGACGCTGCCATCTTCACGCTGGTAGTTTTCAAGTACGGCCACCAAGGTGCGGCCGACGGCCAGACCGGAACCATTCAAGGTGTGGACGAACTCGTTTTTGCCTTGCGCATTTTTAAAACGCGCTTGCAAACGGCGCGCCTGAAAGGCTTCGCAATTGGAAACCGAGCTGATCTCACGGTAGGTGTTTTGCGCAGGCAGCCAGACTTCGAGGTCGTAAGTCTTGGTCGAGCCAAAACCCATGTCACCGGTGCACAGCAGCATGACGCGGTACGGCAGGCCAAGGGCTTGCAGCACGGCTTCAGCGTGGCTGGTCATCTCTTCCAGCGCTTCATAGCTTTTCTCGGGATGAACGACCTGCACCATCTCGACTTTGTCGAACTGGTGCTGGCGAATCATGCCGCGCGTGTCGCGGCCGTAGCTGCCGGCTTCAGAGCGAAAGCACGGCGTGTGCGCGGTGAGCTTGATCGGCAAATCAGCTTCGGCGACGATCTCGTCGCGCAGCAAATTGGTCAGCGGCACTTCGGAGGTTGGAATCAAATACAGCGCGGCGTTCTCGGCTTCACCTTCTTGACCGCCTTTTTTGGCCGCGAACAAGTCTTCTTCAAACTTCGGCAACTGGCCGGTCCCGCGCAGCGAATCAGCGTTGACGATGTACGGCACATAGCATTCGGTGTAGCCGTTTTGGCCGGTCTGCAAGTCCAGCATGAACTGCGACAGCGCGCGGTGCAGTTTGGCCAATGGGCCCTTCATCACGGTGAAGCGTGAACCGGTGAGCTTGGTGCCGGCGGCAAAGTCCAGCCCCAGCGGTTCGCCCACATCGACGTGGTCTTTGGGGGTAAAAGCAAATGCTGCGGGCACGCCGCCCAAGCCTTGCGCCGGCGTCCACTTGCGCACTTCGACGTTGCCGGCTTCGCCAGCGCCTTCGGGCACGCTGGTGTGCGGCAAATTAGGCACCGCCAGCAGCAGCGCCTGCATCTCGGTTTGAATCTGTTCTAGGCGCTGCGCCGTGCTGTCCAGCTCGGTTTTGAAGGTGCCGACCTGCGCCATGATGGCGCTGGTGTCTTCGCCCTTGGACTTGAGCTGGCCGATTTGTTTGGACAGGTTGTTGCGCTGATTCTGCAATTCTTCGGTGCGAATCTGGCAGGTCTTGCGCTCAGCCTCAAGAGACTGAAACGCCTCGACGTTCAAAAACGCCTGGGGGCGTTTGCGGGTATCGAGTCGCGCGATGGCGGAAGGGAGGTCTTTGCGGAGAAGGTTGATGTCAAGCATCGGGAGATTTTAAAGGCGACTTCACTCGCCCAATGGATGCAGCCGACTGCTGCCGGCGGCGAGCGTTTGTTCGCTGTCCATCTTCAGTCCTTTGGGCAACGGAAACTTGATGGTTTCCTCGATGCCGTCCATCTTGCGGACCGACACCGCACCCATCGCACGCAGGCGGTCAATCACCTGACGAACCAGCACATCCGGGGCCGAAGCACCGGCAGTGAGGCCAACGCGGCTGCGACCTTCAAACCAGCTTTCCTGCAGTTCACTGGCATCGTCGACCATGTAGGCGTCGGTGCCCAGTTTGGCTGCGAGTTCACGCAAGCGGTTGCTGTTGGAACTGGTCGGGCTGCCAACCACAATCAAAATATCAACCTGCGGGCTCATCACCTTGACAGCGTCTTGGCGGTTTTGCGTGGCGTAGCAAATGTCTTGCTGCTTGGGCGCGCGCACTGTCGGGAACCGGGCCTTCACGGCCGCGCTGATCTCGGCAGCGTCGTCAACGCTGAGCGTGGTCTGCGTGACCACTGCCAACAAACGGGTCTGGCTGGGCTGAATGCGCGCCACGTCAGACACGTCTTCAACCAGATGAATGCCACTGTCGAGCTGGCCCATCGTGCCCTCCACTTCAGGGTGCCCCTTGTGGCCGATCATGATGAACTCATAACCTTCCTTGTGCAGCTTGGCCACTTCAACGTGCACCTTGGTGACCAGCGGGCAGGTCGCATCAAAGATCTGAAAACCACGCTCGCGAGCGTCGTCTTGCACCGCGCGACTCACGCCGTGCGCACTGAAGACCAGCGTGGCACCGGGCGGCACATCATCGAGTTCCTCAATGAATATCGCGCCCTTGTCTTTCAGGTCATTGACGACGTAGGTGTTGTGAACGATTTCGTGGCGCACATAAATCGGCGCGCCAAATTTGATCAAGGCGCGCTCAACAATTTCAATCGCCCGGTCGACGCCGGCGCAAAAACCGCGTGGCTCCGCCAACAAAATTTCTTGCGGATGCGAAGCAGGCAGTGCATTGGCCTGCGCCTGGACATCAGTCATAGAACCCCAATCACATGCACTTCAAAGACCACACCTTGACCGGCCAAAGGATGGTTGAAGTCGAATTGAACCGCGCTGCCGTCTGCTTTGACTTGCTGCGCCGAACCAGCGTACTGGCCCATGCCGTCAGGCGTCGGGAATTGCACCACGTCGCCCACTTTATATGACTCATCAGGGTCGCCCAATTCATTCAGCAGCTTGCGCGCCACCCACTGGATCAGATCCGGGTTGCGCTCACCAAAAGCTTCGCCAGCGGGTAACTCAAACGTGGCACGCGTGCCTTCCGGTAGTCCCAGCAGGCGTTGTTCCAGCGCGGGGGACAACTGACCGTTGCCCAAGCTCAACGTGGCGGGCTTGTCCTGAAAGGTGTTGATGATGTCGGCGCCCGGCTGGCCGTTCACAGCGGGAGCGGCCATGCGGTAATGCAGTGTCAAAAATGAACCAGCGGCCACCACGGGCACTGCTGCGTTGCTGGCAAGGGACAGATCTGGCGACACAAGCGACATGAAAAACTTTCGGCGGAACGCGAAGTCCGCAATGACGTAGACAAAGACAGGGGCTTTACCGGCAGGCCTCTGCCTCAAAATGGAATGTCCAAATGAAGATGTCATTGTAAGTTTTCCGAATCTGCTCTGATGCCGCCAACGCGCAAAACCCCGCTGCTGCGCAGCCCCCCGTCACTGCGAGCGCAGCGTGGCAGTCCAGGAGCCAGAATTCGGAGTCATGGACTGCCACGCTGCGCTCGCAGTGACGCACGGGCGATGGATGACGCGCGGACAGCTGCAGCGCTTTCCAATGGCGCTTTTCATCGCTTTCCAATGTCGCTTTTGCTTGTACTGAACAAAGTCAGCCCTGTTTCGAAACCCGCTGGCTAAGCTGCGCCATGCTGCTCAAAGACCTCCCCGAAGATGCGCGACCCCGTGAAAAACTACTGGCGCGTGGCGCCGCAGCTCTGAGTGATGCTGAATTACTGGCACTGATGCTGCGCAGCGGTATCCGTGGCAAAAACGTCTTGCAGTTGGCGCAAGAACTGGTGGACACGTTCGGCGGCGTGGCCGGCCTGCTGCACACGCCAGCCGAGGCGCTCAAGTCTATTAAAGGGCTGGGGCCCGCCAAGCGGGCGGAGTTGGTGGCGGTGCTGGAGCTGTCGCGCCGAGCGCTGACGCAGCGGCTGGCAGAAAAACCGCTGTTTGCTTCGCCCCAAGCCGTCCGTGATTACCTTCAACTGCAACTCGGCAGCCGGCCGCATGAGATTTTTGCGGTGCTGTTTTTAGACAGCCAACACCGCCTGATCGCGCTTGAAGAAATGTTTCGCGGCACGCTGACACAAACCAGTGTTTACCCACGAGAAGTGGTGCTACGGGCGCTGGCCCTGAATGCCGGCAGCGTGGTGCTGGCGCACAACCACCCGAGCGGCAGCGCCCAGCCTTCGCGCGCCGACGAAGCGCTGACGCAAACCCTGAAAACCGCGCTAGCGCTGGTCGATGTGCGGGTACTTGACCATTTTGTCGTGACCAGCACGGAGGCGGTGTCGATGGCCGAGCTCGGATTGGTCTAAAGTTCGGGCATGAAATCGCCTGCCATCACAGCCCTCAAAGACCTGCGCGGCCTGAAAGCCCTGAAACTGGAGATCGAAAACCAGAAACGGCTGGCAGCCGAACTGCAAGCAGCCCGGCTCGCCGCCGCCCGCCAACTGAAGGCGGAAAAAGAACTCTTCGCCCACAGCATCGGGCCGATCAAGGCCCTGCCAACAAGACACGGCCCAGGCCAAAAAGCACAGATCAGCATCCCTCAGCCGGCGCCCATTCCGGTGCAGCTACAACTCGACGAGCAAGCCGTCATGCGGGAAGCGCTATCAGACGAGTTTGATGGCGACGCGCTGTTGGACACCGACGAAGCGCTGAGCTTCAGGCGGCCCGGCATTGGCGTTGATGTGGTGCGCAAATTGCGGCGCGGCGCTTGGCGCATTCAGGGCCAGCTTGACCTGCACGGCCTGCGCCGTGACGACGCACGCGACACGCTGTCAAAATTCATCCGCGATGCCCAAAAAACCGGCTGGCGCTGCGTTCGCGTGGTCCACGGAAAAGGGCTCGGTTCACCCGGCAAGACGCCTGTTCTCAAAGGCCGCGTGCAAAGCTGGCTGATTCAAAAAATAGAAGTGTTGGCGTTTGCACAGGCACGGCCTGCCGAGGGCGGTGCGGGCGCGCTGGTGGTCTTGCTGGCGCCGAGCTAAATCACCAACAACAGCTCAAACACCCCGATTGCGCATCCAGTCAGCGGTCTGAAAGAAGGACTCTTTCAAGCGTGCGCGCAGCACCTCATCGACACCGGTTTCTTGCATCGCTTGGTCCATGCAGGCAACCCATTGGTCACGCTCCAGCACACCAATGGAAAACGGCATGTGGCGCCTGCGCAGCATGGGATGGCCAAAGCGCTCGGTGTAATGTTGCGGTCCGCCCATCCAGCCGCACAAGAACATATTGAGGCGTTCTCTGGCATTGACAAGTTCCGGACCATGCGCTGCCCGCAGCGCGGCATAGCCAGGCTCCAAGTCCATCAGGTCGTAAAAGCGTTCGACCAAGGCGTGGATGCGTGCTTCGCCGCCTATCCATTCAAAAGGGGTCTCGAACGGCGGCGTGCCGGGTGGTTTTTCTTCAATCTGCATGGTGCCGATTATTGTCCCTGAGTCTGACGCAAGGTTTCAACCACCGGCGTGTTGAGGACGGAGCGCAGGCCCCACCAACCGGCCGCCAGCGCCAACAGCGCGCCTGCCAGACTGCCAAGCACCAGCACCATCCACGATGCGGTCCACGCGAAATTAAACACATAGCGGGCCAAGGCCCAACCCACCGCCACCGCCGCCACGGACGCCAAAAATCCGGCCAGCAAGCCGACGCCAGCCAGCTCGGCGCGCTGCACTTGCCGCAACAGTGAGGCACGGGCACCCACCGCACGCATGATGGCGAAGTCACGGGCGCGCTCCTCACGGGTTGCGGTCACAGCGGCAAACAACACCACCAAGCCGGCGGCCAGCGTGAAGCCAAAGAGGAATTCAATGGCGCGAATGACTTGGTCCAAAATTCGCTGAACCTGCGCCAGCGTGCTGGTCATGTCGATATTCGTGATGTTAGGAAAAGTACGCACAAGCGCGTTGTCAAAGCTACCCGGCGGGCCGGTCGTTTCTGGCGCTCGGAAAGCGCTGATGTAAGTGATCGGTACATCGGCCAACTGACTCACTGGGTAAATGACGAAGAAGTTCACGCGCAGCGAGCCCCAGTCGACCTTGCGCAGACTGGTGATTTTGGCCTCACTGAGCTGACCAGCGATGTCAAAACGCAAGCGGTCGCCGAGCTTAAGACCCAAGGTTTCGGCCAGCCCTTCTTCGACGCTGAGACCGTCTTTTTCTTCCGGCGTCCAGCGCCCGGCCACGACCTGGTTGTGCGTTGGCTTTTCGGCGGTGTTGGACAAGTTGAACTCACGGTCGACCAAGCGCTGAGCACGATCGTCTGTGTAATCTGTGGGCACCACGGCTTGCCCATTGACGGCCACCAAACGGCCGCGAATCATCGGGTACCAGTCGTAACGTGCTACGCCAGCGTCACGCAAAGCCTGCTGAAACGCAGCGCTTTGATCGGGCTGCACATTGATGATGTAACGATTGGGTGCATCGGCCGGTGTCGCTTGGCGCCAGCTGCTGATGAGGTCCGTCCGCAGCAACACCAGCAAGACCAGCGCCAGCAAACCGACCGCCAACGCGCTGACCTGCACCACGGCATAGATCGGGCGCGCGGCGAGTTGCCGTGTCGCCAACACCAACCAACGCGGCGCGGTGGTTTCGTTGACGCTGACGCGCAGCAAGCGCACCGCCAGATAACTCGCCAGCGCAAACAAAAGCACAGCCCCGGCAAAACCACCGACGGCAATCAGCCCGAGCTTGAGGTCGCTGCTGGCGGCCAGCAACAAGGTGGAAAACCCCAGAATACCCACCAACAACACGGCAATAGAGACGGGCTTGAGATTGCCGACTTCGCGGCGAATGACGCGCAACGGTGGCACCTGAGCCAGCTGCAACACCGGTGGCAAACCAAAGGCCAGCATCAGCGTCAGGCCCATGCCCATGCCAAAAGCAGCTGGCCAAAAGGTGGCTGCGGGCAGTACGGATTCGACCAAGCCCGCCAGCAACAAGACAAACGCGTAATGCACCGCAAAACCCAGCGCGACACCCAACGCGCTGGCAAACAATCCGACCACGACGAACTCGAAGGTGTAGGCCCATGCAATCGTTCGCTGCGGCTGACCGAGCACGCGCAACATGGCGCAATCATCCAGATGCTTGGCGGCAAAACCGCGCGCCACGATGGCAACGGCCACGGCGCTCAAAAGTGCGGCCAACAAGCTCACCAAGTTGAGGAATTTTTCAGCCCGGTCCAGCGTCTGGCGCATCTCCGGGCGACCACTGTCGAGAGACTCAATACGGACACCCCGATCACCCGGTTTTTTCACTTCTTCCGTGGCCCAGTCGACGAACACCTTGACGACGGGATCGGTGCCTGCCACCGCCAAACGGTAGGTGGTGCGGCTGGCCGGCTGTATCAAGCCAGTCCCTGCCACGTCGGCCTGATTGACCATCACGCGCGGCGAAAAGCTGATGAAGCCGCCGCCACGGTCAGGCTCGCTGACGATGATTTTGGTGACGGTGAAGCTGGCGTCTCCGAGCAGCAAGGATTGGCCCATGGCCAAGCCCAATGAATTCATCAGCGGCGCGTCAACCCACGCGGTGCCGGGTGCGGGTATCTCGCGCGTGATATCACCCGGCGCTCCAGGAGTGTCGGCAATGCGCAAGTTGCCGCGCAAGGGGTAGCCGGCTGCCACGGCTTTGAACGCCACCAGCTTGGTGGCGCCACCAGCGTCGTCTGGCGCTCGCGCCATGGTCGGGAAGCTGACGATGGACACCGCCTGCAAACCCAATTCATTGGCCTTGGCCATGAACGGTGCAGGCGTCGGTAAATCGCTGTTGACGATGGCGTCGCCGCCCAGCAGTTGACGCGCATCGCGCTCCAAGCCACCTTTCAGTCGGTCGGCAAAAAATCCAACCGCTGTGAGGGACGCCACAGCCAAGGCCACCGCGACGATCAACAAACGCAACTCACCCGCGCGCAAATCGCGCAGAGTGATCTTCCAACCCAGCTTCAAGAAAAGAAAATTCATGACTCTGACCTTAGCCTATAAAGATTAACCGTGGTTAAGCCTTGGTTAGGTGCTTGGCCTTGGGTGAGTCAAGGCGAGGTCATGTCGCGTTTCACCAAACCAGGCTCCAGCTGCAAGCGCTCTGGGCTGGCGTAACAAACAAAGCGTTTGTTGGTGGCGCGGCCAATAGCGCACAGGCCCACAGCTTGCGCTATTTGATGGCCCATCTGTGTGATGCCACTGCGCGACACCACAATCGGCACGCCCATCTGCGCCGACTTGATGACCATCTCGCTGGTGAGCCGGCCCGTGGTGTAGAAAACCAAACCCTGGCTCGTGATCACATTCATAGCCAGCCAACCGGCAATCGTGTCGATGGCGTTGTGGCGACCGACATCCTCAATGAACAACAGCATCTTCGGCTCATCACCACCCAGCTGAAACAAAGCGCAGGCGTGAACCGAGCCGGCCGACTTGTACGTGGTTTCTTCAAGCCGAATGGTGTTGACCACGCTGTAAAGCTGGCGCTGCGTGATGCGGATGTCCTTGGGCAGCACCAGTTGGTCGACCTCGTCCATCAACCCGCCAAACACACTGCCCTGCCCGCAACCGGTGGTAACCACTCGGTGCGCTGTTTTTTCTTCGATGTCGTCGATGCCGGCGCGTGTCTTGACGGCCGCTGCACCGACATCCCAGTCCACCGTGATGGACTCAATTTGCGCTGCGGAGTCAATCAATCGCTGGTTGCGCAAATAGCCCAGCACCAACAGTTCCGGATGCGCACCCAGCGTCATCAAGGTGACCAGTTCGCGCTTGTCCACGTACACGGTGAGCGCACGCTCGGCCGGAATCGACATGCGCTGCAGCTCGCCATATTCATTGACGATGTCAACTTCGCAGGTCAGCGGCGCGCTGGCTTGGGTCAGAAAAGGCAGCAAAGAAGGCGGGAGCGTCTGGGGTCAGGATTTCTTGGCTGGTGCCGCAGCAGGTGCCTTGGCTGTCGACTTGCCAGCGGCTGGTGCGGCAACTGGCGTGGCCGCCACAGCGGCCGTCGCCGGCTTGTAAACAAAGGGGCCCGGGTCAGCGCAAGGTGGCGTTTGCGCCGCGGGCTTGGCTGGCTTACCGGCGGCTTTGGCCGTCTTGTAATACGAGGCGGCTGCCTTGTCTTGCGACTTGCAGAGCTGGTAACTATCGACCTTGCCGCTCCAAGCGGTTTTGGCAGCGGTTTCGGCCGCTTTGGCCTTGGCCGCATCGTCCAAAACGGGGGCCGGAATTTTGGCCGAGACCAACACTGACGCGCTGAGCAAAAGGCCTGCAACTAAGAATTTTTTCATGTGCGTTCTCGCTTAAATTTGGACAGGCTGACTAGGCACGACAGGCTCGGCAGGCACGGTGCGCTGAGCAGGAATCTTGCCGGCCTTGATATCGTCATACCAGTACTCGTGATGCTCACGGGCCCAAGTTTCGTCGACATAGCCTGTCTTCATGCCTTGATACGCGCCCTGCATGCCGATGGTGCCGATGTAGATGTGACCAATGAACATGGTCATCATCAGCAAGGTCGACACCGCATGAATCATGTGTGCAATCTGCATGGTCCCGCGCTCGTAAACCAAGCCCGGCAGAATTTTGTCAAGCACAAAGCCCGAAGAAACAACCACGATGCCTAGGAAGAACACGCCGCCCCAGAACACCAGCTTTTCGCCGCCGTTGAAGCGGTGTGACGGCACTTCTTTACCGGACAGCAAGCCACCGCCCTTGAGCAGCCAGATCACGTCATCACGGTTCGGAATGTTGTCGCGCAGAAAAGTCACGAAGACGACGATCAATGACACCGCAAACACCGGACCGGCGAAGTTGTGCATGTTTTTCAGCGCGTAGGTCAGCCAGCCAAACAACGTGAGCCCCATGACCGGCAACAAGAAAAACTTGCCAAACGCCATGACGATGCCCGAGACGCCCAAAATGCAAAACGCAATGGCGTTAGACCAGTGCGCTGAGCGCTCAAAAGCGGTGAAGCGTTCGATCTTTTTGCCGGTGTCAACACCATGCTGTTTGATCGTGCCCTTGGTCATGTAAAAGACCGCGATCGCACCCATCACGATCAACAACAAAGCGCCGCCGTAAGGGATCAGCCAGTTGTTACGCACCTGACGCCAAGCGTCACCGGCGTTGGTCAACCTAGAGCCCGGGTACTGAACAAAGGGTTGAATCAGATTGCCGGCTTCTGGAGCCTGACTTTTAGGCAAGCTGCTATAGCCCGTGACACCCGCCCCGACTTGACGCCACATCGGCGCGTTGTTGCCGGGCTGAACCTTGGCGCGCTCCGCGTTGGTCTGCGAGGCATAACCGGGTGCCTCGTTGGCGTCAGATTTGACGTCGAAGATATTGGCACTTTGAATGCCGCTGTTGCCAGCGACAACCGCCGTTGTGGCTGGCGCCGCTGGCGCGGTCTGCGCTGAAACGCCAGACCACATCAGTGCGGTGCAAGCCGTCAGGAGCAGCGCTCTTAATAACTGTGATGGGTGTTGCATGAAAACTCCCCTTTTAATTCACGCGGTTGTATTCGTTTTGCGAATTTTGGCCGCGCACCTTGAGATGCTGTTCCCACGACGTCTTGTCACCCGCAGTCCAGCCCGGGGCGTTGTACGGGTTGCTGGTTCCTTGGAAAGCCGGCGTGTCGCGCTTGGCGCCTGAACTGGTCTGGGGCTTTTCTCCACAGGCAGCCAGAGTCACCACAGCAGCCAAGATCAATGCGATGCGGATCATTATTTAACCCCTTCCACAGGTGGACGGCCTGCTTGCTTCGAGCCGTAGGCGGTACCCCAGCCCCAGACTTCAGCACCCTTGCCACGTTGCACCACACGGTTGCGGAAAATGTCGGCAACCACGTCGCCATCGCCCGCCAGCAAAGCCTTGGTGGAGCACATCTCGGCACAGGCCGGCAGTTTGCCTTCGGCCAAGCGGTTACGGCCGTATTTTTCAAACTCGGCTTGGCTGCCATTGGCTTCAGGGCCACCCGCGCAGAAGGTGCACTTGTCCATCTTGCCGCGCACACCAAAGGTGCCTTGAGATGGGAACTGCGGCGCGCCAAACGGGCAGGCGTAGGAGCAGTAGCCGCAACCAATGCAGACGTCTTTGTCATGCAGCACCACACCTTCGTCGGTGCGGTAAAAGCAGTTGACCGGACAAACAGCCATGCACGGTGCGTCGCTGCAATGCATGCAGGCCACCGAGATGGATTTTTCGCCAGGAACACCGTCGTTCAGCGTGACCACGCGGCGGCGATTGACGCCCCATGGAACTTCGTTTTCGTTTTTGCAAGCCGTGACGCAACCGTTGCACTCAATGCAGCGTTCAGCGTCACAGACAAATTTCATGCGTGCCATATTTTTTCCTTATGCTCTTTCGACGTTGCAAACAGTCGTCTTGGTTTCTTGCATCATCGTCACGCTGTCGTAACCGTAGGTTGTTGCTGTATTGATCGCTTCGCCGCGCACGATAGGGGCCGCGCCTGCCGGGTAGTAAGCCAGCATGTCAGCGCCCTGCCAATGACCCGAGAAGTGGAACGGCATGAAGACCGTGTCGGGTCCGACCCGCGGTGTCACCATGGCCTGAACATTCAGGCGTGCACCCGTTGGCGTGGTGACCCAAGCGCGCTCACCATTGCGAATGCCTTTTTCAGCCGCCACTTTGGGGTTGATCTCGATGAACATTTCCTGCTGCAACTCAGCCAGCCAAGGATTGGAGCGGGTTTCCTCGCCGCCACCCTCGTACTCGACCAAGCGACCGGAGGTCATGACCAGCGGGAATTTCTCGTGGACTTTGTCGGCAATGTTCTTGTCCTGAATCGACTTGTACAACGTCGGCAAACGCCAAAATGATTTCTTGTCGTCATGGGTTGGGTACTTGGCTTGCAAGTCAGCCCGGTTGCCATACAAAGGCTCGCGGTGCTGCGGAATCGCATCGGGGAAGTTCCACACCACAGCACGCGCTTTGGCATTGCCAAACGGATGGCAGCCATGGTTTTGCATGAACACACGCATCATGCCGCCGGAAGAATCGGTCTTCCAGTTTTTGCCTTCAGCCGCGATTTTTTCAGGCTCCGACAGCTCATCCCACCAGCCGAGTTTTTTCAGCAAAATGTGGTCTAACTCTGGGTAACCGGTCGTGATGTCCGCGCCTTTGGAGTGCGAGCCGTCTTCGGCCAGCAGGCTCTTGCCCTCCCGCTCAACGCCAAAGTTAGCGCGGAAGTTTCCGCCGCCGTCCATGACATGTTTGGAGGTGTCGTACAGGTTAGGCGAGCCTGGGTGCTTGAGCTCTGAGGTGCCAAAGCAAGGCCAAGGCAGACCGAAGTAATCGCCGCCCAAGTCGTAGCCGGTTTCTTTGTCTTTACCGCCTTTGGACTTGAGGGTCTTGACGTCAAACACATGCATGTTGCGCATGTGCGCTTTCAGGCGCTCAGGGCTCTGACCGGTGTAGCCAATAGACCAGCACGACTTGTTGATTTCGCGCAAGATGTCTTCGGGCATCGGCTCGTCCATGCCTTTGACCTTTTGCATCTTGAAGTTCTTCGAGAGCTCGGTGGCAAAGCCAAACTTCTCTGCCAGCTGATGCATGATCATGTGGTCAGAGCGACTCTCCCACAAAGGCTCAATGACTTTTTCGCGCCACTGCAGGGAGCGATTCGAGGCCGTCACAGAGCCGCTGGTTTCAAACTGCGTGGCCGCTGGCAACAGGTAGACGGCGCGGTTCGGGTTCAGGTCTTCTGGCTTGCCTGGCATGGCTGCCATGGCGGCCGTCGCAGACGGGTACGGGTCAATCACCACCAACAAGTCCAGCTTGTCCATGGCGCGTTTCATTTCCAGACCGCGGGTTTGCGAGTTCGGTGCATGGCCCCAGAACACGCAGGCCTTGAGGTTGGAGTCTTGGTCGATCAGCTCGTTTTTCTCGAGCACGCCGTCAATCCAGCGCGACACCGTGATGCCGGGCTTGCCCATCATGGCGGGCGTCGCATAGCGGCCCTTGATCCAGTCGAAGTCAACACCCCACGTCTTGGCGAAGTGCTTCCACGAGCCTTCAGCCAGACCATAGTAGCCTGGCAGCGAGTCAGGGTTCGGGCCGACGTCAGTCGCGCCCTGCACGTTGTCGTGACCACGGAAAATGTTGGTGCCGCCGCCGGAAACACCGATGTTGCCCAGCACCAGTTGCAAGATGCAGGACGCGCGAACGATGGCATTGCCGATGGTGTGCTGGGTTTGACCCATGCACCAAACGACCGTTGATGGGCGATTCTTGGCCATGATTTCAGCGGCCATGTAGACCTGTGCTTCAGGCACGCCGCAAGCTTCTTCGACCTTCTCTGGCGACCACTTGGCCATCACCTCAGCCTTGATCTTGTCCATGCCGTACACACGGTCGTTGATGTACTTGGTATCTTCCCAACCATTTTTGAAGATGTGGTACAGCATGCCGAACAAGAAGGGAATGTCGGAGCCGGAACGGATGCGGATGTGGTGATCGGCCTTGGCGGCGGTGCGGGTGAAGCGCGGGTCCACCACGATCATCTTGCAGCCAGTTTCTTTGGCATGCAGCATGTGCAACATGCTGACAGGGTGCGCTTCAGCGGCGTTGGAGCCGATGTACAGCGCAGCCTTGCTGTTCTGCATGTCGTTGAACGAATTGGTCATGGCACCGTAGCCCCATGTGTTGGCGACGCCAGCGACGGTGGTTGAGTGGCAGATGCGGGCTTGGTGGTCGCAGTTGTTGGTACCCCAGAAGCTGACAAACTTGCGCATCAAATACGCTTGTTCGTTGTTGTGTTTGGACGAGCCGACCCAGTACACGGAGTCAGGGCCGCTGGTCTTGCGCAGCTCAAGCATGCGGGCGCTGATTTCATTCAGGGCGACATCCCAGCTGATGCGCTGGTACTTGCCATTGACCAGCTTCATCGGGTAGCGCAGGCGGAACTCGCCATGGCCGTGCTCGCGCAGGGCGGCACCCTTGGCGCAATGTGCACCGAGATTGATCGGAGAGTCGAACACCGGCTCTTGGCGCACCCAGATGCCGTTTTCAACGACCGCGTCAACCGCGCAACCGACTGAACAGTGTGAGCAGACGGTGCGCTTGACGACCAGCTTGCCGCTGCCATCGCCAACCGCCTCAGAACCTGCGGCCTTGGCTTTTTTCACCAGCGCGAGTTGCGTCGCAGCCAGACCAACGCCAACGCCGAGACCGGAACGGCGCAGAAAAGCGCGACGATCCATGGTCGGCAGAGCGTTGCTCAGGCCGCGTGACAGACTTTGCACAAAGCGTGCAGAGCCCGCGCCGTGCACGGTACTGCGTTGGACATCATGTGATTTTTTCGTGAGCAGCATGAGCTCTCCGTGGAAGTTAAAGGGGGCTGACCGGGATGGGTCTGGATGGCTTATAGCCTAGCGTTAGAGCCGCGTGGTCTTGTAGTAGCGCTTGACGTGCTCCGACAAGCTGTAGCCGCCGCCATTTTCTGGCGCTGGTTTGAGCTCAGTCTGCAGAACCTCAGGCAAGGTAGCACCGGGCATGACAGCGATCGCAGCCGCTGCAGCGCCAGTGGCGGCTGCACCGAAAAAGAACCCCCGACGGGAAGGTTTGGATGGGCTGTCTTGCATGGTCTCTCCGCTAAAAAGGTAGGAATTTGAGTTCATAGGATCCTACGACACAAAAGTGTGCAGAGCATAGTAAAAACCCTAAAAATTCGTGGAAATCTAGGAAATACAGCGAAAGCAATAGCTCTTTTGGCAATTATTTAGCGTGCCTATTATCATCTCGGATTCAGCCCAAAAATGTCAGGTCAGCATGTCAAAGCCTTGCGACTCGACATGGGTGAAAGTTTGCGTGAAGTTAGCCAGACTTTTGTAAAAACGCGCTTTCGGTTGTGCGCCGATCGCCTCACACATTGACAGCGCCCAAGGCTGCAAGTGCCGCGTGAAAAATTCGCGTTGACGGGTCAGGTTGGCCACCTCAACGTCTTCCCCAGCGATCAGGTAGCGCATCACCTCGCAAACATAAGCGTAGTGGTCTTCCGTTTCGGACATCTCATCGCCGCGGTCTAGACCGAGCGCTGCCAAGTCGCCACGCAGAGCCGCCAGTGGCTTTTCATTCAAAAACCCACTCAGGTAATGCGAGCCGTACAAATACACCGCTGGTTTTCCAACGCCGCCAAACAAGGCGTCGTACTCGTCAGCCGCTTCAGCGGCCGACATGGCACGCGCGCATCCTACGACCTCACCCCAACTGGCTTCTAGCAGGGCGCCGGCGGCCGGTGCTTCGGTCACCGCAGCTCGCAGGTTCTCCCATAGCGCAGGCGTGGGAGCCGCATAAAAAAGCGCCGCCAACAGGCCGTAGATTTCGGCGCGGGCGGTTTCTTCGTCAAGCGTTGACGGTACGAGGATGGCTGGTTGCATGCGGCTACTTCTTAACTGAACTGGACTTGATTTAGCGGATGTCGGTGATTTTGACTTCGTTCTCAGCCGAGTAAATGTCGATGACGCGGCAGTCGCCGCACATCTTCAAACGATCAGCCGCAGCACCCTGAAACATGGCGTGGCTTGAGAGTTTGCCCAGCATCGACTCGATGGCCTTGAGCGTGCCAAACGGCTTGGCGCAGCGAATACAGGCGTAGGGCTGGGTCTCGTTCAGCACCCTCGCCTCTTTGCGCAGCGGCGTCAGCAGCAGGCGCGGCTGCAGGGTGATGGCGTCTTCCGGGCAGGTGATGGCACACAGCCCGCACTGCACGCAATTTTTCTCGATGAACTTCAGCTGCGGCATTTCAGGGTTGTCTTGCAGCGCACTGGCCGGGCAGGCGCTGACACAGCTCAGGCAGAGTGTGCAGCTGTCTTTGTTGACCGTCAAACTGCCAAAGGGCGAGCCCAGCGCGGGCAGCTCAATGGCTTCAGGCAACGCGGCTGGCGCTTGCGTTATCAAATGGTCGAGCGCCATGTCGAGCGTGCTGCGTTTTTCCTGGGCCACCGCAAAACGTGCGGCCACCGCCGGGCCGGCGGCTTTGGCTTTGCCGATGGCCTTCAAACTGGCGTCAAGCGAGGCCACGCTCTGGGCATTCAGCGCACCGGGCGATTGGATCAAATGAAAGTGAGTGCCGCTGTAACCCAGCCCCGTGAGAATCGTTTGCGCGACCTTCATTTGCGCGGTCAAGCCGGTCAAATAGTCAGGTGCTTCTTCGTCCGTCACCAGCACCGCTACCTGCCGCGCACCGAGCGCGATGGCGCTCAGCCAGAGGTCAATACCGACGCTGGCGGTGTGCCACAAGGCCTGCGGGATCATGCTGGCGGGCACGCCTTGGGCTAAGCCCAACTGCGCCGCGCGACCCAAGGCTTCAATGGCTTGTTGGCCGCTGCCTTGGCTGTGAAACAACAAGCTGGCGTCTTGGCCACCGGCTCGGGTGTAGGTACTCAACAAGGTTTTGAGGCGAACGCCCTGCTCGCTGGCGCGCGGGTAAGCGTAGGTCAGCGCGCCCGTTGGGCAGACCGTGGTGCAGGCACCGCAGCCGATGCACAGGTTCGGATTGACCTTGATCTGCTGGCGGTTCTTTTCGCTGCTGATCGCGCCTGCCGAGCAGATGTCGACGCAGGCGTTGCAGCCGACGGTTTCATTGCGGCTGTGGGCGCATATTTTTTGTTTGTAGGCAAAAAACTTGGGTTTTTCAAACTCACCGACCATGTCGCGCAGCTTCACCACCGTCGACAGCAAACCGGGCGTGGCCAAACCGACAAAGCCCGGCAAGGCGAAATAGCCTTGCGGCGGCGCATGCAGCGTGATCAGCGGCTTGGCGCCGAGGTCCAGCACCAAGTCAAAGGCCTCAGTCAGCGCTTGTGGCGCACGCGCAAAATCAATCGCGCCGGCCACTTTGCAGACCGCCACACAGTCGCGGTGCGAGCTGCATTTGTTGCTGTCGACTTGGTAGCTCAGGTCAATCGCGCCCTCTGGGCAAACGGCGACACAGGCGTTGCAACGGGTGCACAGGTCGAGGTCAATCGGGTTGGTTTTGTTCCAGTTCAACTCGAAGGCGCCGAGCCAGCCCTTGAGCTGTAATGCCTCACCGCTGATGACCGGGTACTGACGTTCTTGCGCCGGTGGCAGTGCGCCGTTTTGGGCTGACACACCTTGCGCAAAAATCGTCACACTGAGCGTGTCAGACAACATGGCCGCCACTTGCTCGACCTGGTCAACCGGGCCGACGATAAGCAGGCGACCGGTGCTGGTGTAGGTGACGGTGGCCACCGGCTCCGCATCAGGCAGGTGCGCAGCGGCCAGCAGTGCCGCTACTTTGGGCATGGCGTTGGCTGCGTCTTTGCTCCAGCCACCGGTTTCGCGAATATTCACAAACTTGATGGGCGACACAGCGCCAACGGTCTCTTTTCCGAGTTCGGCAAAGAGACGTTTTTCTTGGGTGCAGGCGACGACCACGTCGTCACCGGACTGAATGGCTTTTTGGAAGGCCCCGGCCTCACGGCGGCACAGGGCCGAGTGCAGCGTCAGCTCTTCATGCAGCACCGCGCCCAGTGTCTGGGCCTTCAGGGGCATGGTCTGGTTGCAGTCGCAAATCAATGTGGGCATGGTCTTCCTGGCGAATGCCGGAAGGCGAGAGTGCTTCCGGCTGGTGATCGGTATTGGGGTTGGGCAGTGCAGCCAGCTCTTCGGCAGCAGGCTCTGACTGTGCCACTGAATCATCGGGCGGCGTCTGCGCGGTTTCCCGCGCTGCCTCGGCGTCTTTGGCTTTTTTCGCTTCTTCCTCGTCATCGTCGAAAAGTTTGAGGAACTTGGCACTGGTCATTTGCCGCAGCATGGACAAAGGCAAGGGGTCGGGCTTCGAATAATCATCGATGTAAATGTCCAGCCCATCCATCACGTTGAAGTGCGGATCGGCGAACAGCTTTTTCATGGCGGCGTTGCGCACACCGGGCTCGACGCCGCGGCTCATGAAAGGCTTGAAGTCGGAGTCTTTGGTCAGGTCTTTGACGTCATCCAACGACAGCTGCTTGAGGGGTTTAGCCGGTTCAGCGAGCTCGGCAGACTCAGCGCCTGGCGCTGGTTTGGCCGTGGTCTTGGTGGGAGGGGTTGCGTCTGCGCCCGCGGGCTTGACGGCGGCCGGCACCGCCGCAGCCGGCGTCGGTTCTTCCAGCGGCTTGCCTTGCAGCGCATCGTTTTTGCGACGCGCCCAGCGCCCCAGAAAGCCATCCGCGCCTTCAGCCATGGCTAGCTCCGCGTATTTTTTCGGTGCTGACCCGCGCCGGATTGCCAAAACGGTCTTGCAAAGATTTGAAACTGTCCGGGCGCTTGCGCCGCTTGAGTTCCAGCACGTGATGTTGGTCGACAAAGGCCTGCATCCAGCTCAGCACCTCGACAGGCGCAGGCACTTGCTCGACGGACTCTTGCGCGTCCAACCAGCGGCCGGCATCGGTGTAACTCAGCGTCACCGTCTGCGGCACCGCGATGCATTCGTCGCTGATGGCCGGCTCTTCTTCCATGCGCCAGACCACCCAAAAACAAGGGTGGTCTGTCGTCAAATTCAGGTGGTAGCCCTCGGTGTCATCAGTGAACAGCTCAACCGTGAAACCCGGATGCAGCCAGCGCTCCTCCTGGTCGTCTTTGAGCAGCAGGCGCGGCTGCGTGCCAAATCCATCTTCGTGTGGAATGATTTCAGACAGGCTCCAGCGCCAAGGTTGCCAACGGTTGTCAATATGTTCGCGGTGCATGACCACAGCCACCTGCGTGAACGGCCGACGCACAGCCTGTGCCGCATCAAGCGAGACAGCTTCTGGCGAACCAGGGGCCGCAGGGGAATACAAGACAAATCCAGACATGGCGGGGAGTGTACGGTGGACAGCGCTAGCCCATGACACATGGGGTCTTGGCGCTTAGGGTTAAATCTCGGCAACAACTTCATTGCCGCTCTGCACCTCCACCATGACGCCCTTCGCACTCAAACCCCTCAACGCCGGCACCTGCCAGCTGCTGGATAAACATGGCCAGCATGTGGGTAATTTGAAATTGATCAACGGATGGTGGAAGTTCAAAGCCATTGGCTATGGCCCGCAAGGCGAGGTGATTCCTGGCGGTGGGCCACTCACCGACCTGCACAACACGACTTTTGCAAGGCTTGATGCGGCGGAGATTGGGGCCGGGCTGGTGCAGGACTAAGGTATTCCTGCTTTCAAGAATGCGGCTACACGCTTATTTTTGTAACGCCAGTTGGTGCGGTAAGTTTCGCTGAAAGCACCGTCCGATGAACCACCTCTGCAAGCAACCGTGCAGCCTCTGACGGCTCCCTGCCTGGGGCAAAAATCAAACCCAATCTCCGAACAACTCCTGGCTTGTAAAGGGGGCGCACAGCAAAAAGGCCGTGCGCAGGATCAGGGCAGAGCATGGACGGCAAAACGGTCACTCCAAGCCCCGCCTCCACCAGACCCAACAACGTCAGAACCTGTGTTGTTTCATGGACCACATTAAGCCGAATGGTCAATTTTTCTATAACGCGATCAAACAAATCACGAATCCCTGAACCTCGACGGAGCAGAACGAGTTCATGCATGGCGAGATCCGCGCCTGAGATTTTTTGGCGCTGAGCCAATGGGTGATCTGTACGGCACACGACTTGGAAGCTGTCGTCCATGAGAGGGATTGCAAGTCCCCACTTCACAGAAGGGTCCTCACTGACGATGGCCACATCGCACTCACCCGTGTCAATTTTGTGAAGAATCCCCCGCATGTTGTCATCTAAAAAAACAACATCAATACCCGGGCAGCAACGCTTCATCTCGGCTAACACAGGCGGCAGAAGGCGATAGACCGCTGACGACAAGCAGGCAACTGAAACGCGACCACGGCCGGAGGCTGCCAATTCACGCAGTGCCGTAATCGAGTGATCCATGCCCTCCACCAATCTTTCGGCATCAACCAAAAAAGCCGCGCCGGCATCACTGATACGAACTGAACGTGTCGTTCTATCCAGCAGCTTAACGGCCAGCAAGGTCTCCAGCTGTGAGATGGCTTGGCTCGCTGCAGGTTCACTCATGTGCATTGCATTGGCCGCATTGCGAAAACTGCCGCGACGGGCGATCTCAATAAAGACACGCAAGTGCTTGAAATTTGGATTGATCAATGTTCAGGTCTTCAGAGATTGTGAGAAACCAGCTGAGGCTTCATAACTTGATTATTCGTAATTTTGAATTTATATATTAGATATTTCAACTTGTCTAATATATTTTAGCTTCCTAGAATTGCGGCCAACTGAACAATTTGGAGACACTTGTGGGGCTCAAACTGCTGAGGAATGAACTTCAAAACGCTGCAAACTGCATCGGATTTATTTTGGTTACTGCTATGACTATTCTGGCGAGTAGCCAAGTGGCAGCAGAGCAGAAAACATCCACATCGGGCATTGAACTGGTTGTGCCAACGGCCGCAGAGGGTTCTACAGATCAATTGGCCAGACTGATCGCTGCAGGTCTGACACGCAAAGGATTCGGGGACGTCAACGTTCACAACATGCCCGGACGCAGCGGCACCTTAGCAGCGAGTCATGTCGCCACATCCGCGCCCGATGGCCGGACCTTGCTAGTGGCCACCCCCAGCAGTCACGGTATTGCATCCGCATTCGAAAGCAAGATGGCCTACGACCCTGGCACGAGCTTCACACCCATTATTCGTTTCGCGGCTGCCCCGTACGTGCTTGTGATCAAGCCTGGGAACATTGGAACCCTGGCGCAATTCGTCGACAAAGCCAAGTCAGCCCAAGGCCAATGGCACTACTCCTCCACAGGCATCGGCGGGCCTCACCACCTCATAGCGGAGCTCTACTTTCAGAGCGCTGGTCTCTCGCTGCGCCATGTACCGGCAAAAGGGGGGGCGGCGGCTCTGGAAAAACTCATAGACGGCAGTGTCGAAGTCATGCTTCCAGCGGCCATATTGGCTCTGCCCCGTATCCAGCAAGGACAGCTCAAAGCGCTTGCCGTGACCGGCAACCAAAGACTCAAATTCCTGCCTGAAGTTCCAACGTTCACGGAACTCGGAACGCCCGTTGATCTTGTCTCCTGGTACGGCTTGATGGGGCCAGCAGGCATGCCCGCTGCACAGGCGAAACGACTGGCCATCACTGTACAAGAAATTCTCGCAGAGCCGACCGTACAAGCCCAGTTGAGCGAACTGGGAATTGATAGAACCGCAGACGTTGGCACAGCATTCTTGGACGTTATCGCAAACGAAGTCACCCGCTGGAAGGCACTGGTAAGCGGCCTCGGCATTCGTTCTAGCGACATGGCGACAGACAAATGAAAAGCGGCCACGTCCCTTTTGAGCTGAATCATTCACCTCCATCGATATGAACACTCCATCATGAGCAGGACTATGAACCCATTGCAATCTATCAACGCGGTTTCCCGTGGCCTCAGCAACGCTCTGAAGAGAATCGTGCAGGATCAATCTTGCTTACTGATGACGATATTTTTATTCGGATCCTTCTCCGCACACGCGGCATGGCCTGAGAAACCAATTCGAATTGTGGTGCCCTTTGTGCCTGGCGGTGCAGCAGACAGCGCAGCACGTTTGATGGCTCCAAGCCTACAAAAGCGCTTGGGTCAGCCCGTGGTGATTGAAAACAGAGCGGGGGCGGGGGCGACGATCGGTACGTCAGCAGTAGCGACTGCACCACCCGATGGGTACACCTTGTTGATGGGGAGCGCGAGCAACGCTATCAGCAACGCGATTCAAAGCAAGCTGCCTTACGTCTTTGAGCGCGATCTGGTCCCGGTGATGCTGGTCGCAGAAATTCCGGGCGTCGTCGTTGTACCCAGCAAACTGCCCGTTAAAAACATCAAAGAGCTCATCGCCTACGCAAAGACCCACCAAGATGACATGAGCTACGGCTCGCCCGGGTACGGCACCAGCGTTCATCTCGCGGGAGAGTTATTCCAAAGCATGACCGGAACGTCCATGGTTCACGTGCCCTACAAGGGCGCCTCGGCCGCCATGACGGATTTACTGGGAATGCGTTTGCAACTCATGTTTCCAGCACTCGCAGCAGCGCAGCCGCACATTCAAGCGGGGAATCTACGCGCACTGGCTGTGACAACACGCAAGCGTTCAGTCTTAGCGCCGGATTTACCCACCGTCCATGAAGCCGGGCTCGCAGGATTCGAGGTCGGTGCATGGATCGGATTTTTTGTACCCAAGGGCCTTGCCCCCGAGGTCATGACAGCCCTGCAACTCGCCATCGAAGACACCATGAAAGATGAAGAGCTGCAGCGCGCACTTTCTAAGTTAGGTATCGAGCCCACGCCCGCATCCGCACAGGTGCTGCGCGAAAAGGTCGAATCGGACACGCGCCGGTGGGAACAAGTCATTAAAAACAGAAAGATGCAAATTCAATGAATCCAAGCTCATCATCACCCTTGGCATCCCAGGCAAACTCCGTCAACAGCCAGACAGCCAACGACAATCGTTTAAAAGCCCAAGGACTGATCGACGCATTGGCTGCACCCGTTTTGCCGCACATCATTGACGGCAAGCCCTGCACCAGCATCGACGGACAGACATCGTCAAACCGCTCGCCTGTAGACGGCTCTGAACTTAATAAAACAGCTCTTGGCAGCGAGGCCGATGTCAGTGCGGCGAGTTTGTCGTCAAGCATCGCCTTTGAGGCTTGGCGTCTATGGCCCGCAGGAAGGCGGCGTGACGTGCTGCATGCCATCGCTGACAAACTTGAATCGAACGCAGAAGCCATTGCCCTGATTGAGACGGCAGATACAGGTCAACCGCTGCACTTCACGGGCAAGACCGCAACACGTGGCGCGGAGAACTTCCGCTACTTCGCGGATCTTTGCACGCGCGCCTCAGACGGTCATAGCTACCCAACGCCAACGCACCTGAATTACACGATGCGGGAGCCGATTGGCCCGATCGGTGCCATCACGCCTTGGAACATGCCTTTCATGTTGGCCACTTGGAAGATCGCACCGGCTCTAGCGGCAGGATGCACGGTAGTGCACAAACCTGCTGAATGGAGTCCGTTGACAGCAACGCTGCTGGCGAAGATCGCGCTTGAAGCCGGCTTACCCGCAGGCGTTCTGAACATCGTCCAAGGCATCGGTGATGGTGCCGGCAGTGCGTTGACACAGGACCCGCGAATCAAGGCAATCGCCTTTGTTGGCGGGACCAAGACCGGCTCGCGGATCATGGCCCAAGGTGCACCGAGTCTCAAGCGCGTTCACTTTGAGCTCGGCGGGAAAAGTCCGGTGGTGGTCTTTGACGACGCTGACTTGGATCGCGCCGTCGATGCCGTGGCCTTCATGATTTTTAGTTTGAACGGACAGCGATGTAACGCAGGATCGCGCCTGCTGGTGCAGCGCTCCATCCACGATCAGTTCGTTGAGAGGCTAGTCAAGCGGGCACAAAGTATTCGGGTCGGAGACCCCTTTGACCCTAACACCGAGGTCGGACCCCTGATTCACGGCGTTCAACTCGCCAAGGTGAAAGAGCATTGCGACCGGGCCCAGCAAGCAGGCGCCACGGTTCACTGTGGTGGCGCCCCTATAGGCAACCCCTTACTGCACCCGCAAGGACATTGGTTCGCCCCAACAGTCGTTTCTGGAGTGACCGCCTCCATGGACATCGTCAGAGAGGAGGTCTTCGGTCCAGTACTCGCTGTTCTGCCGTTTGATGACGAGGCTGAAGCCTTGGCACTCGCCAACGACAGCCGATACGGTTTGTCGACCTATCTTTGGACTAGCAACGTAGGCCGCGTCCATCGTTTAGCGCGGTCATTTCAGTCAGGCATGGTCTGGGTCAATACAGAAATTTCCCGTAATTTGTCTACGCCATTTGGCGGGATGAAGGACAGCGGCGTTGGCCGCGACGGTGGCGACTGGAGCTTCGACTTTTACATGGAAACACGCAACGTGTGCATTGCCCTCGACGAGCACCGCATTCCAAAAATTGGAAAGAACTGACTTCCTTTATGAACACGACGACATCCACTCAAGCAGACTGCACTCAGCAAGCCAAGCGGCCGAATATTCTGTTCATCACCACCGACCAGCAGCGCGCAGATTGCATCGGCTATGAAAACCCCTTACTGAAAACGCCGCACCTGGATGCACTGGCACGTGCGGGAACTCACTTTTCTAACTGCATCACGCCCAGCATTGTTTGCCAGCCAGCACGTGCCTCCATTTTGACTGGCAGCCTGCCATTGACGCATGGCGTTTGGGACAACGGAGTCGATCTTGATCCGGCCGTAGGGCAGCAAGGCATGGCGGCTAAGTTGGCCGCCAGTGGCTACGCCACGGCATTCATAGGGAAGGCACATTTTTCTTCAAAGATCACCTTTGCGCCCACAGGCACACCTGAGTGCCGGAAAAGTGCGCCGGACTACCCTGACGACTGGTTTGGTCCCTACATGGGTTTTGACCACGTCGAGCTAGCTGCTTTAGGGAAGTTCCATCGCAACCGTTTGCCACAGGACGCGCCGACCATTCATCGCTTCGAGCACTGGCTTTTGAGTCATCCTAACGCTTTGGAGTTATGGAAAAGCAGCTCTACAGAAGGCAGTGGCGCCGCGCAGACTTGGGATTCAGGCTTACCTGCAGAGTGGCACAGCAGCGCCTGGGTGGCCGACCAAACTCTGGCTCTTTTACACAGTCGCAAGGACGAGGCTAAGCCCTTCTTCGCATGGGCCTCTTTCCCCGACCCACACCACCCTTTTGATTGCCCCGCGCCGTGGAACTCGATGTACGATCCGGCCGACATGGCGCTACCAGCGCACCGCACGCTCGACCTAGACAAGCGGCCATGGTGGCACCGCGCCGCGCTGGAAGGTTCGCCGCAGATCGCTGACCCAGAGTTGGCCAAGTTCCGATCTGAAGGCTTCAAGGTACCGCCACAAACAGACCAGCAACTCGCCGAGATGACGGCCAATTACTACGGCATGATCTCTCACGTTGATCACCATATTGGGCGCATTCTGGAAGGCCTGAAACAGGCAGGTCTGTCTGACAACACCCTCATCATTTTCGCCAGCGACCACGGCGACATGCTGGGAGATCACGGCCTGTACCTCAAGGGCCCGATGTTTTACGAGGGCGTTTTGCGGGTCCCCTTGATCGTCGCAGGCCCCGGGATTCCGGTTGATCAGACCATCGACACGCCCGTGTCCACGATCGACCTGGCCGCTACCTTGTTGCAAAGTGCGGGTCTGACCTGTGCCAGCGAGCAAAGCCGTTCACTGCACCCCGTGATGCACCGCAAGGAAACACGCGAATGCGCCTGGAGTGAGTGGCAAGTGCATCCGGCTCGGCTGGGCGTGGCCCTTGAGCTTCGGGCAGTGCGCACTGCAAGATACAGCTACACACTTGAACTCGGCTCGGGCAGCGGTGAACTGTATGACTTGCAGAAAGACCCGCAGCAACTCGTCAACCGCTTTGATGATCCGGATTGGGGGGATGTGCGCACACACATGCAGGACTTGCTGATGGCGCGACCGGGCCCTGTGCGCGTGGTACAGACTGAGCCCGTAGGAATTGCCTGATGACAACGACCTTGAACGTCGGCAGAACGTGTTCATTCTGGCTGGCCATCGTTCTAACTTTGGGACCACTGTCTGCGCATGCGCAATGCACGGGGATGTTGGAATCGCTAGACCGGTTGGAGTCAATGGTAAGTGCAGAAAACACCGCCCGCAATGCGTTGGCAACGATCCGCCGCAACGCACAGGACTGGAAGAATCTGCTGCTGCGAGGTCGTGATGCCAACGAGCGCCAGACCATGCAGACCCGCTTTGACACGCAGGCAAAAACCTATGTGGCTCGACTGTTGCACCTAAGGGACCAAATGAGTCAGCTCAGCCTAGCGCTTGATCGCCTAGACGTACTGGACCGGGAACAACTCAAATTATTTGACAAGTACCGTGCGGCACTGGCGCGACACGGCGTGGACTCCTTAGAGGCTGCGGCAGCGGCAGACCGTGAAGTTCAAGGCGCGGATGTCATCACCTTCAGGACACTTGAGCAGACCATTGAGGTGCTCTCTGCCAGCAACCTCACGCAGTTTCAAACAGTGCGTCAGAGCATGCGCAATTGCCAAGCCCTGAACACACCCACTCCAAAATAACACCCCCCATGGAAACCAACTCAGCGCCTACGGGCGCGACATTGCTGATTGATGCGCTGGCAGCGCAAGGCGTCGACACCATTTTTTGCGTGCCCGGCGAAAGCTATCTGGCAGCCGTGAATGCGCTCTATGACCATCGTGACGACATTCAACTGGTTGTGTGCCGCCACGAAGGCTCAGCCACCTTCATGGCTGAGGCTCATGCGAAAGCGACTGGGCGGCCCGGGGTGTGCTTTGTAACGCGCGCGCCTGGTGCTACGCAAGCCTCTATTGGCTTACACACCGCTCACCAAGATTCGACCCCCTTGATACTTTTCATTGGTCAAGTCAGCCGTGACTTCATGGAGCGCGAAGCCTTTCAGGAAGTGGATTACCGGCGCATGTTTGAGCCGGTGACGAAGTGGGTCGCGCAGATTGATGATCCAGCGCGAGTCCCGGAGATGGTGAGCCGGGCCTTCCATGTGGCGCTGTCCGGGCGACGTGGCCCGGTGGTTCTGGCGCTGCCGGAAGATGTGCTGAGCGCACAAGTAAGCCCAACACCACGCATTGCCAAGGCAGCGAGCGCGCCCGAAGTAGCCCCCAGTGCGTCCGATGTCGCACGCCTGCTGGCTCTGCTTGAGCATGCCGAACGACCGCTGGTGATTCTGGGCGGCAGCGGTTGGAACCAAACGGCAGTGGATGAGATGGGTTCTTTTTTGCGCGCAGCTGGCTTGCCAGTTGCTTGCTCATTTCGTCGACAAGATTTGTTCGACAACCTAGATTCACAGTATGTCGGTGTACTCGGACTTGGGACAGACCCAGCGCTGCACAAAGCCGTGAAGGGGTCTGATCTATTGATTCTGATGGGTGCGCGCATGGGGGAAGTACCGAGCGCGGGCTACACACTCATCGACTCGCCGCAACCCTCTCAAGTTCTCGTCCATGCGATGCCCTGCGCGCAAGAGCTGGGCCGCGTCTACCGCCCCGACCTGGCCATGCTGACGACCATGCCCGCACTGGCGCATGAACTGGCGACCCTGAAGTTAGCGCCCGATTTAAAGCGCCGCTTGCAGCCTTGGGTTCAGTCCCTGCATGAAGACTATGAACGCTTCAGTACACCCACCATGCGTCCGATAGCATCAGTCGACAGCCGCACACTGGGAGAGGTGAAGACTGTCGACATGAGCGCCATTTGGACTGTGCTGCGCGACCAACTGCCGGCGGATGTCGTCATCACCAACGGCGCAGGAAATTACACGGCCTGGGCTCATCGACACCACCGCTACAAGTGCTTTGGCAGCCAAATCGCACCGACAAGTGGCGCGATGGGCTATGGCCTACCAGCCGCCATCGGGGCCAAGCTCGCCAGGCCGGTACGACCTGTTTTATGCTTGGCCGGCGACGGTTGTTTCATGATGAGTTCTCACGAGCTAGCGACAGCCGTGAAACTGAAACTTCCCATCGTCATCGTTGTATTCGACAACCAGATGTACGGGACGATTCGGATGCATCAGGAAAAGTGGTTTCCTGAACGGGTGTACGGAACCGACCTTGACAACCCAGACTTCGTCGCGCTCGCGCGAGCATTCGGTGCCCATGCGCAGCTGGTCGAAAGCGCTGAGAAATTGATCGAAGCCATTTTGATCGGTTTTAAAGCGAACCGACCCACGCTGCTGCATGTGCGCACTGACCCAGAGCAAATCAGCCCCAGCGGCTCTATCACCTCCATTCGTCAAAGCACGATCGGCAAGACGCCCAAATCGGCCGAAGTTGACCTGCAAGACACACAAGCCTAAATCCCAACCATCAAAGCGGCCACTATGCAAAGCCAAATAATCTCTTCAGGACTAGACCCAGCCATAGCCAAATCTGCTGAACCGATAACGATTGTGGTGCCCTTCCCGCCCGGCGGAATTGACTTGATCCTGCATCTGCTTTTACCCGAGTTGAGCAAGCGCCTTGGACAGCAGGTCCATCTGGTCAATCACCCTGGGGGAACGGGCGCGCATGGCTCTCTAGAAGTAGCCAACGCTAAACCGGACGGCCTCACCCTGCTGTTCGCCTCACAGGGACCGCTGGTCTACCAACCCCAGTTGAACGTGGTGGGTTACGACGCACAACGCTCTTTCGTACCGGTGTGCCGAGTGACCTCCACCCCCAGCGTGCTAATGGCTTCTGGCCGCAGCGCCTTCAATCATGTTGCAGATGTCGTGGCGGCGGCTGAAGCTGCGCCTGGCCGCATTGCCTACTCCTCGCCGGGCACTGGCGGACTGCCGCACATTGGCATGGCAGCTTTTGCGAAGGTGATGGGCCTAGATTTGCAACACAAACCAATGGCCGGCGCAGCAGCGGCCATCAAGGCACTCAAAGATGGGGAGGCCGAGCTGATTGCGGAACAACTGCCCACGGCGATCGCACTGGCCAGCGAAGGTGCACGAATCATTGGCGTTTTTTCACCGCATCGCTTGAATTCGCTGCCCCATGTACCAACCATGATCGAGCAGGGCTGCGATCTGAGTTTCCAGTCGTGGAACGCCTTGATGGCACCAGCGAACACGCCAACGGCTACCTTGAAACGCCTGAGCGAAGTGTGCCTAGCGGCTTTGGTGGAGGCGACCCCTGCGCTGAATCAGAAGATGGGCGTAGACCCCGCTTACCTAGGGTCAGCACAAACCGCAACATTTATTGCAAGCGAGCTTGACCGCGCGAGCGAACTCATACGGCGCAGCGGACTGATCCATCAAAAGTGACTACTCATTTTTAAACAAAAAAAGATTGGAGACATCATGCAAAAAAAATACATTACCGCCGCCCTAGCCGCTCTGTTATTGATCTGCAATTTGGGCTCGACCGCGCTCGCTCAAAGCTACCCAAGCAAGCCCATCACGCTGGTCGTGCCTTACCCGGCTGGTGGCGGGGCAGACATCATTGCTCGGATGCTGGCTGAATCCATGAAGCCGATACTGGGTCAACCGGTCACCGTGACCAATCGACCCGGCGGTCAGGGCACGATTGGCACCGCAGAAGTATTGCGCTCACCTGCAGACGGCTACAACATTGTGCTGAGCGCGGCAGCAACGTTGACGGTACAACCGCATCGTCAGGACTTGCCCTACAACACACCGGACGATTACGACCCCATCATTAAAGCGGCCAACTTACCGATGGTTTTTGCCGTGTTGTCGAGTTCTCCGCTGAAAAGTGCCAAAGCCGCGATGGACTTCGCGCGTGCCAATCCGGGCAAAGTGCGCGTTGGGACGCCTGGTAATGGCTCCGTCGGGCACCTGATTGTTGCCAGCGTCAACTCCAAGTCAGGCGTCAGGCTTGGACATGTGCCTTACGCCAGCGGCGCTGAGTCGATTCCATCGATGCTAGGCGGACACATTGAAGCTGTGGTGGCTCACCCCTCTGAATTGTTACCACACGTCAAGGCCAAGACGGTCACGGTGCTGGCTGTTTTCGAAGAGCAGCGCAACCCTAACTTCCCAGACGCACCAACCTTCAAGGAGCTGGGCTACGACATCACCATGGGCGTTTACTACCCAGTCATCGCTCCGAAGAACATGCCGGCAGACATCAGGGCCAAACTGTTCAAGGCCGCGAAGACAGCCATGGAAGGTCAGGCTTTCAGCTCCCGCGCCAAAGAGGGTGGCTACGACCTAGACATCAAGGATCCGGAGGTGCTGCGCAGGGACCTCTGGACCGCCTACCGGGATAACGGACAGTTGGTCAAAGAACTGGGGATGGGTAAAAAATGACCGCCCGCTTGGCCAGGCTGATCGCAGCCTTGTTCTTTCTCGTCATTGGTAGCGGAATGATGTATCTCTCGCCGCGCCTGGCGGGTGGACTCGGGTTAAGCGCTGCAGAGCCGGGCCCAGGCTTGTTTCCGATGATGGTCGGTGCGCTCATGTTCATCGCTGCGGCGACACACCTGGTTCAGACGCTGGCACAAACGCAAACCGAGGCAGAGCCCCCCTACCGGGCACCCCGCGACATCCTGTTGCTCATTGCCACGATTGCCGGATACATCCTGCTTTTGCCTCGCGCCGGATTTTTTGTAGCCGCTTTTTTACTGCTACTGGGCTCACTGTCGATCTACGACATGCCTGGGCGGTGGAAACGTATCGCCACATCAGCGGTGTCAACGGTCATCGCCTATTGGGTGTTCACGCTGGGCTTAAGCGTGCACATGCCGGCACCTACCTGGTTCAACTGACATGAATGCATTTGAAGGCTTGGCGTTTGGTTTTTCCATCGCCCTACAGTGGCAAAACCTGCTCGCCTGTTTCACGGGCGTATTGATCGGTACTGTCGTTGGCGTCCTGCCGGGCATTGGGCCAATCGGCGCCATGGCACTGTTACTGCCAGTGACCTACAGCATGACGCCAGCGGGCGCACTGATCATGCTCGCTGGCATTTACTACGGCTCTATGTATGGCGGCTCGACGACCTCGATCTTGCTGAAGGTACCGGGTGAGGTGTCTTCTGTCATCACCGTGCTTGACGGCTACGAAATGGCACGCCGAGGCCGCGCCGGAGCCGCGCTGTTTGTCGCCGCCGTTGGTTCATTCGCTGCGGGCTCTATTGGCATCCTTGGACTGGCATTTTTGGCGCCGGTACTGGCCGCCTCAGCACTGCGGTTCGGTCCGCCGGAATTCTTCGCCCTGTGCATTCTGGGGCTGCTCGTGCTCTCAAGGCTGACCGGGTCGTCACTGGTGCGAGCCGCCGTGATGGTGGCGCTGGGTCTTGGGCTGAGCACTGTCGGTATGGAACCGATGTCGGGCGTTGCACGCTTCACCTTTGGCTCCCTTGAGCTGTCGCAAGGGCTAGAACTTGTCCCTATCGCAATTGGACTTTTTGGTGTGGCCGAACTGTTGTCTTCCGCGCATGACAAACTGACTGCAGAGCGCCCCTTGAAAGTACGGTTTAAGGAATTATTGCCGACCCGATCTGAGTGGAAGCGTTCACAAGGGCCCATCGTGCGGGGTTCAATCATGGGTTTTCTTTTTGGGCTGATACCAGGACCGACCGCGATCATTGCAACCTTCAGCTCCTACGCATTGGAGCGCAAGCTGTCAAAGCATCCAGAAGAGTTTGGTCATGGCGCGATTGAGGGCGTGGCCGGCCCTGAAAGCGCCAATAACGGTGCGGCTCAGGGCGCGTTCATTCCTTTGCTTGCGTTGGGTATTCCGTTTGCCCCCGCCTCAGCCATGCTACTGACCGCGCTACTGATTCATGGCGCCAAAACGGGTCCAATGCTGATGGTCGAGAGCCCGGAAATATTTTGGGGCGTGACCTCAAGCATGTACGTTGGAAACGTCATGCTGCTCCTGCTGAACTTGCCACTGATCGGCGTATTCGTTGCACTGCTGCGGCTGCCCATGTATCTGATTTCCAGCTTGGTGGCGCTGCTGTGCGTCGTCGGTACGTACGCCATCTCCAACAGCCTTTTGGACCTGTGGGTGCTGCTGCTGAGCGGCGTGGCCGGCTATGTGCTGCGCCAGCTTAAGTTCGAACCCGTGATCCTCTTGATGGCGCTGGCGCTAGGGCCCATTTTGGAACGCTCATTCCTTCAATCGCTTTACCTGACCCAAGGTGACTTAACCGACATCATGACACGCCCGATTGCAGGAACGATGCTGGTCATTGCCGGTTTGGTTTTGATCTACCCCCTGCTGCAAGTGCTAATCGTGCGCTGGCGTGCCGCCAAACCTTTAGCAGACCAGAGGAAATCTTGATGAGGAGATACAACATGCGCAATAAAAATCTGATATTGGCTTCGCTACTGGCTTTCGGTATGTGCTCTATCGCTAAGGCCCAAACCACCGAGTTTCCGGTCCGACAGATCCGTATCGTGGTGCCGTTTGCGGCCGGTGGCGCCACCGACGTGATTGCGCGCGTTGTCGGGCAAAAGGTGTCCGAACTGCTAGGCCAACCGGTGTTGATCGACAACAAGGCGGGTGCCAACGGCAATATCGGCGCGCTGCAGGTGGTCCGCTCGGCGCCCGATGGTTACACCATCCTCATGGCGACATCCAGCCACGCCATCAATGCCACGCTTTACCGCAAGCTGGACTACCAACTGACAACCGATTTCGTCGGGCTGTCCAACCTTGCATCGGTTCCACTGTTGCTGGTCGTCAACAACGCCGTGACTGCCAAAACACCGACTGAATTGGTCACTTACGCCAAGGCCAATGGTGAAAAGGTCAATTTTGGCTCGGGCGGCACAGGGACGGCGGCGCATCTGGCGGGCGAGCAGTTCAATACGCTGACTGGCGTGCGCATGATGCACGTGGCTTACAAGGGCGGAGCGCCAGCACAGACCGACCTGATTGGCGGGCAAATTCAGGTCATGTTTGCCAATCTGCCTGAAGTACTTGCGCAAGTTCAGGCAGGACGACTGCGGCCGCTGGCGGTGACAGGCGGCTCCCGCCGGGTCAACCTGCCTAACGTGCCGACTTTTGCTGAAGCTGGTTTTGCACAAGTGGACGCTAAATCTTGGTTTGGCCTGTTCGCACCTGCAGCCACACCCGCGCCGGTGGTTGCCAAGCTCTCTTCGGCGATAGCCAAAGCGGTCGCCGACTCTGCGGTTCAAGCTCGCCTGAATGAACTGGGCGCAGATCCGATCGGCAACCAGAGCGAGGCATTCCAAAAATTTGTAGTCCAGGAAGTGGAACGCTGGGGGGTGCTGGTACAGCGTTCCGGCGCTACAGTGGACTGATCTGTTTTTTTAATTCATCAAAAAGGAAAGCTGCATGCTTTACGACGTTCGCACCTACACCTGTATTCCGGGCACCCTGAAAAAACACCTAGCGCTGTATGGCGCGCACGGCTATAACGTGCAGCGCCGCCATCTGGGTGAGCCAGTGGTTTACCTGCAAACCGAAACGGGCAACGTCAACACTTACACCCACATCTGGGCTTTTGAAAACGCGGCTGACCGCGAAGGTCGGCGCGCCGCCTTGCAGCGTGATCCCGATTGGGCTAGCTATCTGGAAAAGAGTGCGCAAGCCGCCTACCTCGTATCTCAGGAAAATAGGCTGATGGTGCCAACCCCATTCTTCAAGCAAACAACTCGTTAGCCGCCACTCGGGCAATCCGCAAGACCTCACGGCAAGCAGCCGTGGCCGCATGGGTATCACTCAAAAGTAAGACCAGTTTGCGCTTGAGTGAGGGCTCGACAATCCGTGCGGCCTGAAGTCGACCTGCGGTGACATCGTCGCGAACGGCACTCGCTGTCAATATGGCGTGGACACCGGAAGTCGCTACCAGGTGCTTCTGAATGGCCAAAGAGTCGCATTCGACGGCGATTTTCAGTGTGATGCTCTTGCGCTGCGCCCAATGTTCGAGCAAATGGTGAAAGGCATAGGGCCGGTTAGGAACAACCAAAGGAATGCCATCGAGTCGCTCAAACGCTACCGTCGACGCGCTGGTGAGCAAGTCTCCGCGCGCTCCAACCAGCAGATGCTCCACCGAGCCAACCACAAACTCCCGACCGTGATGCTCCCGCGCGTTCCTTGATAACAAAGCAATATCAAGCGTTCCAGCCTCCAGCCCCTGCGCCAGACGGCCACTGGTAGCGCTCACGATCTGCAGTCGAATGCCAGGGCATTCCTCCCGAACTTGTCGGTAAAGGTTCCCCACAAACACGTCAGACACCGATGCCAGAACTCCAAGCCTGACGGTTCCAATGGGATCCCTCAACACACCTCGGACACCTTGGGTCAATCGGTCAGCCACTTCAAGCCAGGCTACGACTTGAGGATAAATATAGAGACCGGCGTCGCTCAATCGAACGCCCCTGCCGCGACGCTCAAATAAACGCCCACCGCATGCGGTTTCGATAGCGGACAGTTGTCGGCTCACAGCCGACTGAGCAACGTCACGTGCAGCAGCGGCATGGGTCAGGCTACCGTGGTCGGCGATTTGTATAAAAAGACGCCACTGTTCAATGCTCAATGTTTTCAAGCCATATCTCCGAAGTTATACCGCGCTTGCCAAGCATACCCCTATCAAAACTTTTTCAAGCTCACTAAACTCAAACATTCAAGACAGTTCGGCGCGCAATCGGGCCGACAAATGTTCTCACTAGGACACTAAAAAAATGCAAAAGTTGACGACTCCTCTTAAAAATAAAAGCAAGCCCACACAACCCAACGTTCTATTTGTGACCGTCGATCAATGGGCCGCGGGAATGTTTGGCCACGCTGGGCATCCGGTCATACAGACGCCGACGATTGATCAATTGGCAAGACTGGGCACACGCTATAGCAACGCCTACTCAGAGTCGCCGATTTGTATACCCGCGCGTCGCACGATCATGACCGGACAGACCCCGCGATCGCATGGGGACCGTTCATTCATGCCTGCTGAACCCATGCCGCAACAGCCCTTGCTGGCTCAATGTTTTAGAGATGCCGGCTACCAAGCCACTGCGATCGGGAAGCTACACGTTTTCCCGCAGCGCGACCGGATCGGGTTTGATGACACCTTGCTGGCGGAGGAAGGTCGCCCGCAACTAGGGGCTGTCGATGACTACGATATGTTTTTGTCCGATCAAGGTCACACGGGTCAACAATTCATGCATGGCATGAGCAATAACGACTATCAGACTCGCCCATGGCATTTGCCTGAGTCGCTCCACGTCACCAATTGGATCACCCGGACTGCGGCGCTGAGCATCAAGCGGCGTGATCCAACCCGGCCCGCTTTCTGGCATGTGTCGTACTCGCACCCACACCCGCCGCTGGTCCCACTGAGTGACTACCTCCATATGTACCGGGATGTCGAAATCGATCTGCCTGTTAGCGGTACTTGGGCCGAAAAAACAGATGAACTGCCAAGTGCACTTCGCGTCGTTCGCAACTACTGGCCCACCATTCATAGTCCAGAACAACACCGAGCATTGAGGCGTGCCTATTACGCCTTGTGCACGCAAATTGATCACCAAATCCGGATCTTGATGGGTACGTTACGCGAAGAAAATTTACTGGACAACACCATCATCATGCTGACAGCAGATCATGGTGACATGCTCGGTCAGCACGGGCTTTGGGCCAAGACGCTTTTTTACGAAGGTTCTGCCAATGTGCCCATGATTTTGGTGGGTACCGCAGCTTGTGACCGCATCAACCCCGGGGCACTGGACCACCGGCTTGTCGGTCTGCAAGACATCATGCCAACCTTGCTAGACCTCGCCGACATTGCCATCCCATCCTCAGTAGAGGGCCTGTCTATGGTGGGTCAAGTGCACCGTGAGACCTTCTTTGGTGAGTGTGGCGAGGGGCGCAACGCTACACGCATGCTGCGTGACAACCGCTACAAGCTCATCTGGTATCCAGCCAACAGCTGCGTACAGCTTTTCGATCTTGAAAATGATCCTCAAGAAATGTGCGACTTGTCTCAAGTCGCGGCCTGCCAAGCTGTACGCGAAAAGCTCGAAGCGGCACTGGTTAAAGAGCTTTACGGCAGCGATTTGGACTGGCTACAAAATGGCCAGCTTGCAGGCTATGACCCAGGCCCCTTTCATGCAAAACCAAATCGGGCACTGGCAGGTCAGCGTGGCCTGCACTATCCGCCTCCGCCAGTGGATGACCCAAACCGATCAGCCAATCGTCCGGCAGCGTAAGTTACTTCGCTTTCGCCACATCTCCCAAAAAACATAACCGAGAGGTCTCCGATGTCACACTCTATTGAAAAATTGCTGCCCGTCGAAACCATAGACACACAGATGCCACCCAGCGGCCGACGCACCTTCTTGAATGGTCTGGCGGCGTCAGGCCTCGCTGCTGCAACCCTGCCTTTCTGGGCGACAACTAAGGCTCAAGCTCAAGGCCTATATCCAAACCGGCCCTTGAAACTAATCGTCCCCTACCCGCCAGGCGGTAATACAGATCTGGTAGCACGGCTTTTTGGAGTCCATCTGGCGACTGCCTTGGGTCAGCCAGTGATCGTCGATAACCGTGGGGGCGCCGCTGGCAGCATTGGCATGTCAGCCGCAGCAAAATCTCCAGCGGATGGCTACACCGTCGTTATCGGCGATGTGGGCTCACTGGTCGTGAACCGATTTGCACAGCCAAACTTGGCTTATGACCCGCTGAAGGACTTCGCACCCATCTCATTGATTTCGACCGTGTCAATTGTCGTCACCGCACGATCTGATTTCCCAGCCAACACCTTCGTGGAATTTCTCGCCCTCGCTCGCGCCAACCCGGGTAAATACACCTGTGCGACAGCAGGAACGGGAACGATCGGCCACTTATCTCTTGAGTCGCTCATGTCCATGGCCAACATACAAGTGCGACATGTGCCCTACAAAGGGGGGGCGCCGGCACTGACAGATTTACTAGGTGGGCACGTCGATCTGATGATTGATGGCGCTGCTTTTTCACAAGCCCGGGCCGGAAAGATCAAAACACTCGCGGTCACAGGAGATCGAATTGGTGCCATGCCAAATGTGCCGACTATCGCAGAATCGGGTGTGCCCGGTTACCGGTTTTCCAACTTCTGGGGCTATCTGATGCCAGCAGGCACGCCCAAGGAAATTGTTGATCGTGTCGCTGTTGAGATTCAGCGCATCGCAACGCAGCCAGCCGTTCGCAAACAACTCACAGAATCTGGCATCACTGCAGCCAGTAGCTCACCCCAAGTTTTCAGCACCTTGATTCGCAGCGAAAACGAAAAAATAGAAGGCATTATCAAGTCTGCCAAGATCTCGTTCCAGTAGCGCGATTTATCGGAGATTCTGCCAGCCGTATCTGGCACCTCACAATCCAACACAACATCAGCTTTACGCGCTATAACGCGGCAAACATTGGATCTAGTCTGATGCAAATTTAAAGCAAGTAGCATCTCGCGGGCAACATCGCTCAGTGAGTAAGAGCGACATTTAGAATGACGCTCACATGACAGGACTCTTCAGAAAGCTGATAAGGTATTTACCGCCGGTACTTGGCATGGCCCTGTGTGCAATTTCATTGGCGGCATCAGCCGCCGAAGTCAGCGTGGCAGTGGCTTCCAACTTCACCGCACCGATGCAAAAGATCGCCCGTTCTTTCGAGCAGGACACCGGCCACAAGGCCTTGCTGGCCTTTGGCGCTACCGGTGGTTTCTACGCACAAATCAAAAATGGCGCACCATTTCAAGTGCTGCTGGCGGCGGACAAAGAAACGCCGGCGCGCCTTGAGAAAGAAGGCTTAGGCGTGGCTGGTGGCCGCTTCACTTATGCCATCGGAAAACTGGCTTTGTGGAGCAAACAGCCCAGCTTGGTAGATGACAAAGGCGACGTCTTGCGCCAAGGTGGTTTTGATAAATTGGCCGTTGCCAACCCCAAACTGGCACCTTACGGTGCGGCCGCGATGGAGACCCTCACAAAACTCGGCTTGCTGTCGCAGCTGCAGCCCAAGTTCGTTGAAGGTGCCAACATCGGCCAGACTTTCCAGTTTGTGGCCAGCGAAAACGCCGCTCTCGGCTTTGTTGCGTTGTCGCAGGTTTTTACGGATGGACGACTGACACAGGGCTCGGCCTGGATTGTTCCTGCGAGTTTTCATGCGCCGATTCAACAAGATGCGGTGCTATTGAAGAATGGCCAAGGCAACACGGCGGCCATCGCTCTGATGACCTACCTGCAAGGTGACAAAGCGCGCGCCATCATCCGCGCCTACGGCTACGACCTATGAGCTGGTTGTCTGTCCCTGATTTCGACCGCCATGCTTTGTCTGCCATCTGGCTCACGCTGGAGCTGGCGAGCCTGACCACGGTGTTGTTGCTCATCATCGCCACGCCGATTGCCTGGTGGCTGTCGCGCTCTAATTCGTGGTGGCGCGGGCCGATTGCCGCAGTGGTGGCTCTGCCGCTGGTGTTGCCGCCCACCGTGCTGGGCTTTTACCTGCTGGTGGCGCTGGGGACGAACGGGCCGATTGGCCAGCTCACACAGGCGATGGGCTGGGGCACCTTGTCCTTCACGTTTGCGGGCCTGCTGCTGGGCTCGGTGATTTACTCCATGCCGTTTGCCGTGCAGCCGATTTTGCATGCGTTTGAAGCAATCGGTGAACGTCCGATGGAAGTCGCCGCTACGCTGCGGGCGCGGCCCATCGATGCTTTTTTCAGCGTGGCGCTGCCGTTGGCCAAGCCCGGTTTTATCACCGCCGCCATTCTGACTTTTGCCCACACCATTGGCGAATTTGGCGTGGTGCTGATGATTGGCGGGAATATTCCGGACAAGACACGCGTGGTCTCGACGCAAATTTACGGCCATGTCGAAGCCATGGAATATGCGCAGGCCCATTGGCTGGCCGGCGGCATGCTGGTATTTGCCTTTGCGGTGTTGCTGGGCCTGTCCCTGATGAACCGTCAGAACACGCAGGTCATGACATGAGCGCGCCCCTCAACTTATCGTCATTGCGAGCGCAGCGCGGCAATCCAGGGGTTCATGGATTGCCGCGCTGCGCTCGCAATGACGAAGGTGTGTTGCCTAGCCAGCTTAGGCTCAAGCTCCAACGAGCCGACTTTGCGCTGGATGTCGACCTTGAGTTGCCGGGCCAGGGCATCACGGTGTTGTTTGGTGTGTCTGGCTCGGGCAAGACCAGCTTGCTGCGCTGCGTGGCCGGTCTGGAACGCACGCCGGGTGCGCTGGTCTCCATGGCGGGCGAGACCTGGCAAGACGACGCTGCCGGCGTTTACCTGCCGACCTGGCAACGCCCGCTGGGCTATGTGTTTCAGGAAGCCAGCTTGTTTGAGCACCTGAATGTGCGGGCCAATTTGCAGTTTGGCTTGAAGCGCTCCAAGGGTGCGGCCGACAGCTCGGCTTTGAGCGCCGCCATCGACTTGCTGGGCATTGGCGCGCTGCTGGAGCGCAAAACCAGCCAGTTGTCAGGCGGTGAGCGTCAACGCGTGGCGATTGCGCGCGCACTGGCAACGCAGCCCCGCTTGCTGCTGCTGGACGAACCGCTGGCGGCCCTCGATCACGCCCGCCGCCAAGACATCCTGCCCTGGCTGGAACGGCTGCGCGACGAGCTGAAAATTCCCATGCTTTACGTCACGCATTCATCGGACGAAGTGGCGCGTCTGGCGGACACCTTGGTGGTGCTGGATGAAGGCAAGGTCAAGGCCTGCGGCCTAGTTGCTGATGTCTTGGCCGGACTCGATATTCCGGTGGTGCTGGGTGACGACGCCGGTGCGCTGCTGTCTGCCAGCATTGAAAAGCGCGACGAGCGATGGCATCTGGCACAGCTGAAGTTCAACGGCGGCAGTCTCTGGGTTCGTGACACCGGTCTGCCGCTGGGGCGGCAGGTGCGCGTGCGGGTGTTGGCACGCGATGTCAGTATCGCCCTGGACAAACCCAGTCAGACCAGCATCCAGAACCTGCTGCCCTGTGTGGTGTTGGCGATGGGTCCCGACACGCATGCCTCGCAATCATTGATCCAGCTCCAGTGCGGTCAGTCTGTTCTGCTGGCACGCGTCACGGCACGTGCGGTGCATGAGTTGCAACTGAAGCCCAGTATGCAGGTCTGGGCGCAGGTGAAATCGGTGGCTTTGGTCGAGTAGGGTTTGAACGACTAAGCCAAGACAGGCCGCACCGGCTTCCTCGCCAGCATGAACGAGACCGAGCCCAGCGCCGACAAGATCGCCAGCACGGTGAAGCCGAGCTGGTAATTGCCAGTCAGGTCGGCCAACATACCGGCGACCATCGGCCCGGCGATCTGGCCCACGGCGATGATCGCGGCTGAAATACCCATGATCGCGCCGATCGCCTGACGACCAAAATAATCGGCCCGGATCGCCTGCATGAAAGGACCACGCAGCCCCCAAGCCAGGCCATGAAACATGGCGAAGGCGATCAAGCCCTGCATCTGGCTTGAATACGTCAAAAACATCAAACCAAGTGCGTGCGACAACATGCACAGCGCCGCCACTTTACGTTTCTCAAATCGGTCGCCGATGGCCGCTCCAAGCAGCACACCCAACAGCTGCCCAAAAGTCATCAGCATGATGACCCAGCCCGCTGTTGCAAAGGAGTAACCAAGGCCCTCTCGCATGTGGGTGATCGCATGGACGTTGACGGCGGTGACCACCAGCAAGGCCAGCCCGTGGCCGATCGCCAGCAACCAGAAGGCTTGCGTGTTGAGGGCTTCACGGAGTGAAAATTCTTGTTGCCCGGAGGCTTTCAAAACCGCCGATTCATGCGTCTCGTCTTCCGGCCGAATGCCATCGACAAATTCACCGTGGTCTGCGGGGCGTCGGCGGATCATGCGCGCCAAGGGCAAACCCACCACAAGGGCCATGACGCCTGAAGCCGCCGCGGTGGCACGCCAGCCCCACTGCTGCATGGACCAAGCCATGGCCGGCACCACCAAGCCGCCCAGCGCCAGACCTAAGCTCATGATGGAGAGCGCACGGGCGCGGTACTTTTCAAACCAGTGGACGATGGCGATTGAAAGTGGGAAATAGCCGCCCAAACTGGCACCAACAGCCATCAAAATCGCGCTGACATAAAAGGTGCCCACGCTGTCCACCTGACTCAACAGCAAGAGCCCGGCACTGAAAATCACGATGCCCCAACGGATGATGGATTGCGGGCCCCAGCGGTCCATCAACCAACCGAGCAATGGCCCGATGATGGCGGACTCAGCCGACTGCAGGGCCGCAGCGCCCGACAATGTGGTCTTGCTCCAACCCATTTCTTCCGACAAGACAGCGATGTACAGACCGAAGCTCTGCAACAGCAAAGCGCCTATCAAGAACTGAATGCCGCAAGCCGCACCGACCATGCGCCAGCCGTAGAAAATGGGCATCTCAGCTCACGCGCTGTTGTGTTGTGTGCAAAGGGTCAATCAGGTATTTTTGGAAATGGTGATGGTCGGGAACTTGGACGAAAAGTCCTTGTTCTTGGCTGCAATCGACACCGCGACTTTGCGGGCTACGGCTTTGTAAATACCGGCCACATCGCCATCGGGGTCGGCCACCACGGTCGGCCGGCCATTGTCGGCCTGCAGACGAATTTGCATGTCCAACGGCAAAGCGCCGAGGTAGTCCATGCCGTAGTCGGCGGCCATTTTTTTGCCGCCGTCTTCGCCGAAAATATGCTCGGTGTGGCCGCAGTTGCTGCACACGTGCACCGCCATGTTTTCAACGATGCCGAGAATCGGCACGCCAACTTTCTCGAACATCTTGATGCCTTTTTTGGCATCCAGCAAAGCGATGTCTTGCGGCGTGGTGACGATCACAGCGCCGGTCATCGGCACGCGCTGGCTCAGTGTCAACTGAATATCGCCGGTGCCGGGAGGCATGTCGACGATCAGGTAATCCAGGTCTTTCCAGTTGGTTTGGCGCAGCAGCTGCTCCAGCGCCTGCGTCGCCATCGGGCCACGCCAGATCATGGCTTCGTCTTGAGCCACCAGAAAGCCGATGGACATGACCTGGATGCCGTAGTTTTCCATCGGCTC
Organism: Comamonadaceae bacterium; assembly: GCA_947450765.1. Taxonomy (GTDB): domain Bacteria; phylum Pseudomonadota; class Gammaproteobacteria; order Burkholderiales; family Burkholderiaceae_C; genus Polaromonas. The sequence continues at coordinate 202,952 of CANFXC010000001.1, forward strand.
CATGTTTTTGCCGTCGACACTTTCAGGACGGCCTTCAATGCCCATCATCATCGGCTGGCTGGGGCCGTAAATATCGGCATCCAGCAAACCAACGCTGGCGCCTTCTGCGGCCAAGGCCAGCGCCAAATTAACGGCGGTGGTGCTTTTGCCCACGCCGCCCTTGCCCGAGGCGACCGCAATGATGTTCTTCACGTTGGGCAGCAGTTGCACGCCGCGCTGCACGCTGTGGCTGGAGATCTTGAACGACACATTGACCGAGACGTTGTTGACGCCCGGCACGGCTTTGACGGCAGCGATCAGTTGCTTGCGAAAACCAGCCAGTTGGCTCTTCGCCGGATAGCCCAGTTCGACATCGAAGGCCACGTCGCCGTCGGTCAACAGCAAGTTTTTAACCGCTTTGGTACTGACAAAGTCTTTGCCCGTGTTCGGATCAATGACGGCCTGCAGGGCATTGAAAATCGCCTGCTGGGTGAGTTGTTGTTCTGCCGCCATGAAATCAATCTCCGGTTTTTTGGTGCCGCTGAGGCGACAAAGTCTGTGAAAAGTTTGGGGAGAAGTCTAACGCCGGCACCTCGGCCGTACAGGCCGAAGGGCTTAGCCGCGCCCCAACGACATAAAATCCCGGCTTAGTTCAATAAAGATGTTTATGTCCCAGCGCCGCCTTTTTGTCACCACTGCCCTGCCGTATGCCAACGGCAACTTCCACATCGGCCACATCATGGAGTACATCCAGGCCGATATCTGGGTCCGCTTCCAGCGAATGCAGGGCCACGACGTGAACTTTGTCGGTGCCGACGACGCCCATGGCGCGCCGATCATGATTGCCGCCGAAAAAGCGGGCAAAACGCCGCAGCAGTTTGTGGCCGACATCGCTGCCGGCCGCAAGCCTTATCTGGACGGCTTTCACATCAGCTTTGACAACTGGAGTTCCACAGATTCGACTGAAAACCACGAACTGGCCCGGCAAATTTACCGCGACCTGCGAGACAACCCGCAAGGCTCCTTGATTGAAACCAAAACCGTCGAGCAGTTCTTTGACACCGAAAAGAACATGTTTCTGCCGGACCGCTTCATCAAAGGCGAATGCCCGAAATGCCACGCCAAAGACCAGTACGGCGACAACTGCGAAGTCTGCGGTGCGGTCTATGCACCCACTGATTTGATCAACCCGTTCTCCGCTTTGTCGGGCGTGACGCCGGTGCTGAAAAGCTCCGAGCATTTCTTCTTCAAATTGTCTGACCCGCGTTGCGTTGAATTTCTGGAAAACTGGACGCAAGGCCAAGACGAGTCCGGTAAACCGAGGCTGCAACCGGAGGTCGCCAACAAGGTCAAAGAATGGTTTTCGGTGCGCACCAACCCGGACGGCACGCAAAGCGAAGGCCTGGGCGACTGGGACATCAGCCGTGACGCGCCTTACTTCGGCATCGAAATTCCCGACGCCCCCGGCAAGTACTTTTACGTCTGGCTGGACGCCCCGGTCGGCTACCTCGCGTCCTTGAAAAATCTGCTCGACAAACGCGGCCAGAACTACGACGCCTACATGGCCGACCCGGCGCTGGAGCAGTACCACTTCATCGGCAAAGACATCGTGACGTTTCACACTTTGTTTTGGCCAGCGATGCTGAAATTCAGCGGTCGCAAGACGCCGAACAACATCTTTGTGCACGGTTTTTTGACCGTCAACAACGGCGAAAAGATGAGCAAGAGCCGCGGCACCGGACTCGACCCGCTGAAGTACCTCGGCCTCGGCATGAACCCCGAATGGCTGCGCTACTACTTGGCCGCCAAGCTCAATGCGCGCAATGAAGACATCGACTTCAATGCCGACGATTTCATGGCCCGCGTCAACAGTGACTTGGTTGGCAAGTACATCAACATCGCCAGCCGTGCGGCGGGCTTCATCAGCAAACGCTTTGGCGGTCAGTTGGGCCACATCACGGCTGACGGCGCAACGCTGCTCGAAACATTGCGGGTGCACCGTAGCGTCATCGAGCCGCTCTACGAAAGCCGCGAATTCGCCAAAGCTGCGCGTGAAGTGATGTTGCTGGCCGATCAAGTGAACGCCTATGTGGACCAAAACAAACCTTGGGAATTGGCCAAAAAAGAAGGCATGGAAGCGCGCCTGCACGACGTTTGCACCGTGTGCATCGAGGCGTTTCGTTTGTTGAGCCTTTACCTGAAGCCGGTGTTGCCGGCACTGGCCGCGCAAGTCGAAGACTTCCTCAAAACGCCGGCGATGCGCTTTGCCGATGCAGCAACACCGCTCGGCCAGGGCCATGTCATTGGTGACTACAAACATCTGATGCAACGCGTCGATGTGAAACAACTGGATGCCTTGTTTGAGCCGCCTGCCGGAGCAGAACCTGCGGTCACTGAGGCCGTTGCTGAATCCGCGACAGAAACCGCGGACACAGGTGAAGCCCTGATTCCCGGCGGTGAAGCCATCGCCCCGACCATCACCATCGACGACTTCGCCAAGATCGATTTGCGCATCGCCAAGATCGTCAACTGTGAGCGTGTTGAAGGTTCGACCAAGCTCTTGCGGCTGACCTTAGACGCGGGCGAAGGCCGGCTGCGCAATGTCTTCAGTGGCATCGCGTCGGCCTACCAGCCTGAGCAGTTGATCGGCCAGCTCACGGTGTTGGTGGCCAACCTCGCGCCGCGCAAGATGAAATTCGGCATCAGCGAAGGCATGGTGCTCGCCGCCAGCCACGCCGACGAAAAAGCCCAGCCCGGTATTCACGTCTTGACACCTTGGCCGGGCGCCACGCCAGGCATGCGGATTCACTGATGCGACCACAGAGGCACTCACTCATGCTCGCCATCCTGCTGTCGGGCGCGACATGGGTGCTCTCGGGATGTGTCGTCATTGCGGTGGTCGACACGGCCGCTTCTTTAGCCGTTGGTGCGGTTGGGCTGGTCGGCGACGCTGCGATCGGCACCGTCAAGGTGGCCGGTAAAGTGGTTGGCGCCACGGCCGATGCGGTATTGCCGGGCGGAAAATGACGCTGCCCGTTCCCCTGGCCTCTTTTAGACCGCGCCTGCTGGACGCCCTCAAAGGTTACTCGCAAGAGCGCTTCTTCAAAGACGCCGGCGCAGGCATCACGGTCGGCATCGTCGCGCTGCCGCTGGCGATGGCCTTTGCCATTGCCTCGGGACTCCAACCTGAAGCCGGTATCTGGACCGCCATCATGGCTGGCGCAGTGGTCTCATTGCTGGGCGGCTCTTCGGTGCAAATCGCCGGCCCGGCAGGTGCCTTCATCGTCATTGTTTACGGCATTTTGGAACGCTACGGCCTGGCCAATCTGCTGATCTCCACGGCCAGCGCTGGCGTGCTGATGTACTTGTTGGGCTGGTTCAAACTCGGCACCCTTGTGCGCTATGTCCCGGTCAGCATCGTGGTGGGCTTCACCAACGGTATCGCGGTGCTGATTGCCTTGTCGCAGTTGAAGGACTTCCTAGGGCTGCGGGTGGACAAAATGCCGGCTGATTTTTTTTCCCAACTGAGCGTACTTGTCAGCCAAGCGGGAACAGTCAATCTGTACGCACTGGGTTTGGCGTTGGCTTGCTTGGCGGGTCTGTTTGCGTGGCCGCACATTTTTGCCGCGGCGCCGAATGAAAAAAATACCCTGACGGCGCGTTTGTTGAAAGCCTTGCATGACGTTGAAGGCTTGCCGATGCGCCGCCTCACGCGGCTGACCGGACGCTTGCCCGGCCCGATTGTGGCGTTGGTCAGCCTGACGGCTCTGGCCTACATGGCCAGCTTCCCGGTTGAAACCATCGGCTCACGCTTTGGCGGTATTCCGCAAGCGCTGCCCGTCTTTGCCCTGCCCGACTTTTCGTGGGACACCGTGCGGCTGCTGTTCGCCCCGACCCTCACCATCGCCTTGCTGGGCGCGATTGAATCACTGCTGTGCGCCCGCGTCGCGGACCAAATTTCGGGCCTGCCCCGGCATGACCCGAACCAAGAGCTGATGGCGCAAGGTATCGCTAATTTTGTTGTGCCGTTTTTTGGCGGCATGCCGGCCACGGGAACCATCGCCCGCACCGTGACCAATGTGCGGGCCGGCGCGACCTCACCGATTTCTGGGCTGGTACATGCCCTGACGCTGGTGCTGATCGTACTGGTGGCCGCGCCGCTGGCCGTGCACGTGCCGCTGGCAGTACTCGCCGGTGTCTTGATGTACGTGGCCTGGAACATGGGCGAGTGGCGCGAATTGATGCACTTTCGCCAACACAGCAACCATTACAAGTTGCTCATGCTCGGCACCTTTTTTCTGACCGTGGTGTTTGACCTGACGGTGGCGCTGCAAGTCGGGCTGATTCTGGCCTGCGTGCTGTTTGTGCGGCGCATGAGCTCGTTGTTTCGCGTGGTCGAGACCTCGCGGGATGCGGAATCGGCCAGCTATCAGCTCTACGGCTCCTTGTTTTTTGGTGCCGTGGCCAAGGTCGATCCGATCTTGAGCGCCGTCGAGAGCTCGCCGCAAGGGCTTGAAATCAGGCTCGACTTGCAATCGCTGCAGTCGCTGGACCGCTCCGGCTTGGAGGTGCTGGAGCAGCTCCACAAGGCGGTGGTGTCGCGCGATGGACGGCTCGTCATGACGGGTCTGAACGCCCAACCACGGGAAACCATGGAGCGCGCCGGCTTTCTTGCCAAGGTCGAGGCCGCCATCCCCTAAAATGCTCGTCAAAGGTATACGACATGTCCATTTTCCGCCGCCCCGATTACACCTCCGAAGTGACTCAATTCATTGAGTCACTGAAGGTCCAAAAGCCAACGCTTGAGGCTGAGCAGCTCGAAGGTCGCGCCATCTGGTGGGACCAGAAGATCGACCGCAGCGCCGAGCAGGACTACGAAGACGGCCGCGTCGCGCAACAGCCCTACGTCTACCAGACCGAACAGCACCCGAACGGGAAATAATGGGTTCACCGGCAGATCAGCACCCTAGCAGCGACCAGTCGCTGCTGCCTGCCGGTGTCAAAGACATGCCAGGCATGCCCGGGGTGATTGACCAAGTGGCGTTAGCCCGCCTGTATGGCGAGCCCTTGTTTGCGATGCCGCATGACCTGTACATCCCGCCCGATGCACTGAAGGTTTTTCTGGAGGCTTTTGAAGGCCCTCTGGATTTGCTGCTTTACCTGATCCGCAAGCAAAACTTCAATATTCTCGACATCCCAATGGCGGCCGTGACTCGGCAGTACTTGGCGTATGTCGATGAAATTCGATCGACCAATCTGGAGCTGGCGGCCGAGTATTTGCTCATGGCAGCGATGCTGATCGAGATCAAATCGCGGATGCTGCTGCCGCCGAAGAAAACCGCCGAAGGCCAAGAAGCCGAAGACCCTCGCGCTGAGCTGGTCAGGCGTCTGCTGGAGTACGAGCAGATCAAACTGGCGGCGCATCAACTCAACAGCATTCCTCAGTTTGGCCGGGATTTTTTGCGTGCGCAGGTGTTTGTCGAGCAAGCCTTGCAGCCGCGTTTTCCGGACGTCAGCGTAGTGGACCTGCAAGATGCCTGGCGCGATATTGTCAAGCGCGCGCGGCTGGTGCAGCACCATGTGATCACCCGTGAAGAACTCAGTGTGCGCGAGCACATGAGCATCGTGCTGCGCAAATTACAAGGCAGCCGCTTCGTTGAATTTGAAGAGTTGTTTGACACCACACGCGGCATGCCGGTGCTGGTGGTCACCTTCATTGCCATGCTGGAGTTGTGCAAAGAAGGCCTGATCGACGTCACGCAGGCTGAAGCCTTCGCCCCCATTTATGTCCGGTTGGCTTACACGCCAACTTGAAGCTGCACACCGGTGGGTGCAGGCCATTGGCTCGCGCCTCTTTATCCATGACGCCGTTTAAACATAGCGTCCTCAAGGAGCACACATGACCCAGAACACTGCCAACACTGCCAAGTCTTCCACCGACAGCCTAGCTTCAGCTTACGGTACATTACCGCCCGTCTCGGTGCCGTCGCAGCGCAAACCCGTCAGCTTGCCGCGGCTGCGCGAGATGCATCAACAGGGTGAAAAAATCACCATGCTGACGGCTTATGACGCGACCTTTGCAGCCGTCGCGGACGCCGCCGGCATCGAGTGTATTTTGGTTGGCGATTCGCTCGGCATGGTCTGTCAGGGACTGACCAGCACCGTCGGCGTGTCGCTGGAAACCATGCGCCACCACACCGAATGTGTGGCCAACGGTCTGCGTCGCTCACATGGCACTGCTTGGCTGATTGGCGACCTGCCCTTCGGCAGTTACCACGAGTCGCGTGAGCAGGCCCTGCGAAGCGCCAGTGTGCTCATGCAGGCCGGCGCGCACATGGTCAAGTTAGAAGGCGGCGGCTGGACCACCGAGACTGTGCGTTTTCTGGTGGAGCGAGGGATTCCGGTTTGCGCACACCTCGGGCTGACGCCGCAAACCGTGCATGCGCTCGGCGGTTACCGGGTGCAGGGGAAAACCGGCGAATCAGCCACGCTGATGAAGCAGCACGCCCATGAACTGCAAGACGCCGGCGCCACCATGATCGTGCTGGAAATGGTGCCGGCCGCCGTCGCCGCAGCACTGACGACCGAACTCACACGCTGCGCGACCATCGGCATTGGCGCCGGCAAAGACACCGCCGGCCAAGTGCTGGTGCTGCACGATATGCTGGGCATCAACCTGGGCAAAATGCCGCGCTTTGTGCGCAACTTCATGGACGACGCGGGCAATGTTCGAGGCGCCATGGAGGCTTATGTCAAAGCCGTGAAAGAAGGCAGTTTCCCGGTGGACGCCCTGCACGCTTGGTAATCGCTTGTCGTCGCTTGGTCATTTTTCACTTCTCAATGTCTCTGGCTACTAGGATTTTTTGATGCATATCGTTCACACCATCGCCGACTTGCGCCAGCACCTGAGTGCCTTTCGGCGTCCGGCTTTTGTGCCAACCATGGGCAACCTGCATGACGGTCATATCGCGCTGGTCAAACAGGCCGCCGTGTTGGGTGACGTCACGGTGTCGAGTATTTTTGTCAACCGCTTGCAGTTTGCGCCGCACGAGGACTTTGACAGTTACCCGCGCACGCTCGACGCCGATGCAGAACGCCTGAAAGAAGCCGGCTGCAACGTGCTGTTTGCACCGCGCGAAAAAGAGCTCTACCCAGAACCGCAAACCTACAAGATGCATCCAGCGTCAGAGCTAGCGGACATTTTGGAAGGCCACTTCAGGCCCGGCTTCTTCATTGGCGTGAGCACCGTTGTGTTGAAGCTTTTTTCCTGTGTTTTTGCTGGTAAGCCTGAGGGCGTCGCGGCCTTCGGCAAGAAGGACTACCAGCAGGTCATGGTGATCCGCCGCATGGTTCAGCAATTCGCCCTGCCGATCGAGATCGTGACCGGTGAGACGCAACGCGCGGCTGACGGTCTGGCTTTGTCTTCCCGCAACAACTACCTCAGCCCGGCAGAGCGTGCAGAAGCGGTGCAACTCTCCATCGCGTTGGCAGCCTTGGGCGAGGCCGCCAAAAGTGTCCAAGCGGCTGACCTGCCGGCACTCGAAGCCGCAGCCATGCAAGCGCTGGCGCGGCGCGGGTGGAAACCGGATTACCTGACGATACGCCAGCGTGCTAACTTGCAAAGCCCGCACCCGCAAGCTGGACCGCTGGGCACGGAACCCTTGGTGGTGCTGGGCGCCGCCAAGCTCGGCATGACGCGGCTGATCGACAACTTGGAAATTTAAATCAGCAAGCGTGGGCCTCAGCCCTGCTCAACCGTGGCGTCACGTTCCATCAATGAGGCCACCGCTTGCGCTGGCGTGACTGCGCCGTCCAGCAAGGCCACGACGGCTTCGGAAATCGGCATTTCAATGCCGAGTGCTTGGGCACGTTGCACCACTGTGCGTGCGCAATAAGCGCCTTCAGCCACGTGACCCAGTGAAGCTACCGCCTGAGACAGCGTTTGACCCTGCGCCAGCAACAAGCCAACTTGGCGGTTGCGGCTCAAGTCACCGGTCGCGGTGAGTACCAGATCACCCAGACCGGACAAGCCTGTGAAGGTTTCGTTGCGAGCCCCAAGGGCAACGCCCAACCGGCTCATCTCGGCCAAGCCGCGGGTGATGAGCGCTGCGCGGGCATTCAGGCCGAGCTTTAAACCGTCGCAAAAACCGGTCGCGATGGCCAGCACATTTTTAACTGCGCCACCAACTTCTACGCCAATGATGTCGTCGCTGGCGTAGACCCGCAAGGTGTCGCTGTGAAAAGCCTCGACCAGGGCCGCCCGCACATCGACGTGTTCACTGGCTGCGACCAAGGCCGTCGGTTGACCCTCCGCCACTTCACGCGCAAAACTGGGACCGCTCAGAACGCCCGTTAGCAAGTCGGGGGCCACTTGCGCCCTGATCTCATGGACTAACAAACCAACGCCTGGCAAGGCTGCAGATGCGGTGCCAGCAACTGCCGCTAACGGCGCCTCAAAGCCCTTGCTCAACCAAGCCACCGGCACGCGCACATGGGCTTGCTGCAAACGCTGAAAAATGCTGCGCACGCCCGCAATCGGCGTGGCGATGACGATCAAGTCTTGTCCAACGAGTGCCGCCTCTAAAGAAGCGTCAGTGCCGCCCAACACCTGCAGACCAGGGGCCAGCGTGATGCCCGGCAGATAGCGCTGGTTCTGCCGCGAAGACTGGAGCACTTCGACCAAGGCCGAGTTGCGGGCCCACAGCGACACGTCATGCGCCGCCTCACCGGACACGACCTTGAGACTGGCGGAGACAGCCAATGCAGTGCCCCAGGCGCCAGCACCGATGACAAGAATTTTCATGCTGCGCCCTGCCCGGCAAGCGCGCGACTGAACGAACGAGAAAAATGGATCAAAATTTAAACAATGATCTGCGGTGCGGCTTGGGCAGCTGCATCGGCTTGCTGTTGCAGAAACATCGCCTGGAAGTTGATTTCAGCCAGATGCACCGGCGGGAAACCACCGCGTTGGATCACGTCAGCGACATTGCCACGCAGGTAGGGATAAACGATTTGGGGGCAGGCGATACCGAGAATGGAACCGAGTTGCTCAGCCTCGACGTTGCGCACTTCAAAGATGCCGGCTTGCTTGGCTTCCACCAGAAATACCGTCTTCTCATTGATTTTGGTGTGCACTGTGGCGGTCACGGTCACTTCGAAAATACCGTCATCAGTGACTGGCGATGTTTCAACACCCAGCTGGATGTCGACGCTAGGCTGCTCAGGATCGAGCAGGATGCTTGGGGAATTGGGCTGCTCCAGCGAAATGTCTTTGAGATAAACGCGTTGAATCTGGAAAACAGGGTCAAGGTTGGCTTCGGCCATGATGCACTTTCAACAAACAATTAAAGGAATGCCTGCGGCCAGTGAAGGACATGCAAGCCCAAGGATTATCTCCGGACGATCGGCTGAAATAGCTCAGCAGGCCACAGCAGAACTGTCGCCCAAGCCATGATCCCCCAAAAAATTAAGCCGCACTCAACAGTGGGAGCAGACCGCCGCGACTGTCCAGCGCCACCAGATCGTCGCAGCCACCCACATGGGTGGTACCGATGAAGATCTGCGGGACGGTACGTCGACCGGTGATCTCCATCATTTTCTCGCGCTCGCCCGGCAGCATGTCAACGCGGACTTCATTGAGTTCAGCAACGCCGCGCTGCTTCAAAAGCGCCTTGGCCTGGATGCAATAAGGGCAGGAGCCGGTGGTGTAAATTTTGACGGTTTGCATGTTCAAGCCTTTTGCACCGGCAAGTTGGCTTCACGCCAGGCTTTGAGCCCGCCGCTCAGACTTTGGGCCTGGTCGTAGCCGAGTTTTTTGGCCACGGCCACGGCGCGACCTGCGCGAGCGCCGGACTGACACAGGAAAATAATCGGCAAAGCTTTGTTTTTGACCGTGCTGGGCAGCTTGTCTTCAAGCTGGCTAAAAGGGATATTTTTAGAGTTAGCAACGTGACCGGCGGCAAATTCATCGATCTCACAGACGTCAATCACGACGGCTTTTTCGCGGTTGATCAATTGCACCGCAGCCGCAGCACTGAGGTTTCCGGCCGCCGTGCTGCTGGCGATCAAGGGCCAAACCAGCATACCGCCAGCGGCCAGCGCGACGGAAATCAGCATCCAGTTGTCAATCAGAAATTTCACTTTTGAGCCTTTTGAGTGTTGTGCCGTTCGGCAGTTAAGTCCTGATTTTAGAATGGAGGTTGAACCTTGCGCAGCGCGCCTGCTGCGAATCCCCTGCAACCTGACATTTTCAAGCCCTCCTTCATGTACAAAATAGTGCTTATCCGCCATGGCGAGTCCACCTGGAATCTTGAAAACCGCTTCACCGGCTGGGCCGACGTCGACCTGACGCCAACCGGCATTGCCCAAGCGCTGAGCGCTGGCAAGCTGCTCAAAAATGAAAACTACGAGTTCGATGTGGCCTACACCAGCGTGCTCAAGCGGGCGACCCGCACCCTTTGGCATGTGCTTGACGAGATGGATCGGACTTGGTTGCCAGTGGTGCACAGCTGGCGCCTGAATGAGCGCCATTACGGCGCACTGCAAGGATTGAACAAGGCGGAAACTGCCAAAAAATACGGCGACGCTCAGGTGCTGGCCTGGCGCCGCAGCTACGACGTGCCGCCGCCGGCCCTGACGCCGGATGATGAGCGATGCGAACGCAGTGACCCGCGCTACGCCAAACTGGCCCCGGAACAAGTTCCGCTGACAGAATGCCTGCAAGATACCGTGGCGCGGGTCATGCCACTCTGGACTGAGTCGATCGCGCCGGCCATCAAAGCCGGCAAGCGAATTGTGATGGCGGCCCACGGCAACTCCATCCGGGCGCTGGTCAAGTACCTGGACAACATGTCGGATGCCGAGATTGTTGGCCTGAACATTCCAAATGGCATTCCACTGGTTTACGAGCTGGACGCCGAGCTCAAGCCGATTCGTCACTACTACCTAGGCGACACGGAAGCGATCGCCAAGGCTGCGGCAGCTGTGGCGGCGCAAGGCAAAGGCTGACCCACTATTTTGACTTGGGACAGGTTTCCTGCGGAACTGTCTGGCAAGGCTTTTCTCCAAGGTGTATATTGCTTCACATTCTTGCCGGGGGCCTGTGCAGCACATGTTGTAACGCCTTGGGGACAAGGCCAATGAAGGTGTTTTTTTATGGGTCAAAAACTCAAGATAGCAGGTTGGATTTCCGTGGGTGCCATTGCAGGCGCATTGACCACCGTTCAATTACAAGCAGTAGCACGTGGCGGTATGGCGCCACTGCCGCTTGAAGAATTACAGCAACTCGCCGCGGTTTTCGGTATGGTCAAGAGTGACTATGTCGAGCCCGTGGACGAAAAAAAGCTGATCACCGATGCGATCTCCGGCATGGTCGCCAGCTTGGATCCACATTCGGTTTATTTCGACAAGAAGTCCTTCAAGGAATTCCGCGAAGGCACCAGCGGCCGATTCGTTGGCGTCGGTATCGAGATCAGCCAGGAAGACGGCCTTGTCAAGGTGGTATCGCCTATCGAGGGTTCACCCGCCGACCGGGCCGGCCTCAAACCCAACGACCTGATCACCAAGATTGACGAGACCTTTGTCAAAGGCTTGAGCTTGAACGACGCGGTCAAAAAAATGCGCGGCGAACCGCAGACCAAAGTGGTCTTGACCATTTTTCGCAAAGACGAGAACCGCACCTTTCCGGTGTCCATCACGCGAGAAGAAATTCGCACACAGTCAGTGCGCAGCAAGGTCATCGAGCCTGGCTATGCGTGGATTCGTCTGAGCCAGTTCCAAGAACGCACAGTTGAAGACTTCGCCACCAAAATTGAACAGATTTACAAGCAGGAGCCCAATCTCAAGGGCTTGGTGCTTGACCTGCGCAACGATCCAGGTGGTTTGCTTGACGCAGCGGTAGCGGTGTCAGCGGCTTTCTTGCCGGAAAACGTCACCGTGGTCTCGACCAACGGGCAACTGGCCGAAAGCAAGTTCACTTACAAAGCCTCGCCAGAGTTTTATGCGCGTCGTGGTGCTGACCCGCTCAAACGCCTTCCCGCTGCCTTGAAAACCGTGCCGCTGGTGGTCTTGGTCAATGAAGGTTCGGCCTCGGCCAGCGAGATCGTGGCGGGCGCACTGCAAGACTACAAACGCGCCACCATCATGGGCAACCAGACCTTCGGTAAGGGCTCGGTACAAACGGTCCGTCCGCTTGGCCCCGACACCGGTCTGAAGCTCACGACCGCACGTTACTTCACGCCCAGCGGCAAGTCGATTCAGGCCAAAGGCATTGTTCCTGACGTGATGATTGACGAAACCCTGGAAGGCAGCCCGTATGCAGCATTGCGCACACGAGAAGCCGATTTGGAAAAACACCTGAACAGCGGTCAAGGCGCTGAAGTGAAAGACCCGGGCCGTGAAAAAGCCCGTGAGGAAGCCTTGAAGCGACTTGAAGAAGAGTCCCGCAAGACGCCAGAACAACGCCGGCCGCCTGAGTTTGGCAGTGCGAAGGACTTCCCTTTGATTCAGGCCATCAACCAGCTCAAAGGCAGTCCGGTCATCGTCAGCAAGACCATGGTCGAACGCAAGGAAGATAAAAAAGAGAATTAAGCGACGCCTTAGCAACAGACAACGCCGGTGCCTTTTCGCCCGGCGTTGCTGTTTCAAACTGTGGCCACGGCTTACCCGGTTTCTACTCTGCCCCTATGAACGATTCCCAGCTGCTGCGTTATTCACGGCATATTCTGCTCGATGAGATTGGCATTGAAGGGCAGACCCGGCTTCTCAATTCTCATGCGCTGATCATCGGCGCGGGTGGGCTGGGTTCACCCGCTGCGCTGTACTTGGGCAGCGCAGGCGTCGGCCGCATCACGGTGGTTGACCATGACCGCGTCGAGGCCACCAATCTGCAACGGCAGATCGCCCACACCATGGCGCGCATCGATCAATTCAAAGCGCTGTCGATCGCCGAGGCGATTGCCCAAATCAATCCAGATGTCGAGGTCAGGGCCGTGACCCAACGAGCCGACGACGCATTGCTGAATGAGCTGGTGGCACAAGCCGACGTTGTACTCGACTGCACCGACAATTTTCAAACTCGCCACGCGATCAACCGCGCCTGCGTGCGGCATGGCAAACCACTGGTGTCGGGGGCGGCGCTGCAATTGGATGGTCAGGTGACGGTTTTTGACCCGCGTCAGCCAGCGGCACCCTGCTATGCCTGCTTATTCCCGGAGTCTGATGCGCCCGAAGAAACCAATTGCGCCACCATGGGCGTCTTTGCGCCGCTGGTGGGCATCATTGGCAGCATGCAAGCCGCAGAGGCGCTAAAGTTGTTGTGTGGCTTTGGTGAGTCACTGGCGGGCCGGTTATTGATGCTGGACGCGCGACACATGAGCTGGACAGAGATGGGAGCGCGGCAGCAACCCGATTGCAAGGTCTGCGGTCTTCTTCATTAGGCTTTAAGCGGCCCTGGTGATCAACGAAACCCACCTTTGCATTTTTAATTTCATCAGCATCGACGTGACTGTAGAGCAAACTCTTTTTTATTTAAGCCATTTATTTAAAACTGTAGGAGTTGCCCTACACACTCATCCCTGAGTCACTGTCAAAATTCATCAGCGCTAGATTGCGAAGTTTGAATTATTCCCAAAGGCTCATGACAGTGATGCTTCTTTCACGGAAGTGCACTGGAACCCTGCCGTCACGACTACTGGACCTCAAGTGAGATTGAAGACTTTTATCGTTGAAGATAACGCCACCATCAGGGAGAACCTGATTGGCACTCTTGAAGAACTGACCTGTGTTCAGGCGGTTGGAACCGCAGAAACAGAAATGGAAGGACGCGAGTGGCTCACACAGCATCAGGATGAGTGGAACCTAGCCATCATTGATCTATTTTTAAGACAAGGCACCGGGCTGGGCGTCCTCACTTCATGCCAAGGACGCAAACCCAACCAAAAAGTGATTGTGTTGAGCAACTACGCCACTGAAGATATCCGTCAGCGCTGCGCCCAGTTGGGTGTGGACGCCGTCTTTGACAAGTCCAATGAAATTGACGCCTTGGTGAGCTTCTGCATCGCACTGTGCCAGCCCACCAAGGATTAGCGCGTTCAGTCGATCAACTTATTCTTGAGCGCGTAATAGGTCAGGTCGCTGTTCGACGACAGGCTCATTTTTTCCATCACTCGCGTGCGGTAAGTACTCACCGTTTTGACACTCAAAGAAAGCGCCTTGGCAATGTCACCCGCCGTTTCACCCTTGGCGAGTTTCAAGAAGACTTGAAACTCGCGCTCCGACAATTGTTCATGCGCGGCGATGTCGTGCGGACGGTTGAGTTGCTGCGCCAGCAGTTCCGCCACGCCAGGTGTGATGTAACGTTTCCCAAGAGAAATCACGCGAATGGCGTTGACTATCTCCGTCGGGTCGCACTCTTTATTCAGGTAGCCACTAGCGCCTTGGCGAATCAGGTTCACAGCGTAATGTTCTTCCGGATATCCACTCAAGATCAAGATACCGACGTCAGGTGCTTTGGCGCGGATCATCGCCAAGGCATCGATACCGCTTTGCCCGGGCATGGACAAGTCCATGACCAGGATGTCCAGTTCGACATTGCGCACCAAATCAATGGCTTCACGCCCGCTGGCAGCTTCACCCACAACTCTCAGGTCGACATGGTCCGAGAAGAACTGCTTGAGTCCAGAACGAACAATCGCGTGGTCATCAACAATACCGATTTTTATCATTTCATTGTCTTTCCAGAAAATCTATTGTGCGCGGCAACGCCATTTTTTAAAGCTGATCATCGGCAGAAATTCTTAAATTTTTGCAACGATCCATTATTGACGAATAATTCATCGATATTTAATTGGAGTTCACGTTGAAGCAGTTATCAATACCGAAGCTGATGATCAGCTTGCCGCTCGCGGTCCTTGGAGCAGCCATATTGATCTCGATCAACGAAGCCAGTTTCCACGCCTCTACGCAAGCGACTCAGAATATTGAGAAAGCCGAATTCGCACGTCATTCTGTCGGCCAGCTCATGCACACTGTGTTGGATGCAGAGACGGGAACGCGTGGGTTTTTACTCACAGGTGATGAGAAATACCTTCAGCCATACGACAGTGCGCGCGCTCAACTCGGGCAAGATCTAGCCCAATTGCGCCGGCAATTGACAGACCAGCCAGAAGAATTGGCCGCGTTCGAATTGATGGCACTCCACATCAGCCGCAAGCAAAGCGAAAACGATTTAAGTGTGCGCATGCGCAAAATCGGCAACGACGACGCTTGGAAGTTCATGCTGACCACAGACGTCGGCAAGCAAAACATGGATGCCATCCGGATTCAGTCCGAAAAACTCATGGCTTCCAGCCTCTCAAAGATGGAGGTCGCGCACAGTCAAATTGATCACTCCTTGATGCTTTCGCGCATCGGCATTGCCGCCATCACACTGGCAGGGTTGCTGGCTTTTTACATGTACTTGATGCAAACCGAGGCGTTGCTAGCGGCGGGCACGAGAGAGAAACAATCGCTGCAAAATGAGCGCGACCGACTTGAAGCACAGGTGCGAGACCGCACAGCCAAACTGGCAAAGCTCGCCACGTACCTCCAGGAAGTGCGGGAAGATGAACGCGGTCACTTGGCGCGTGAGTTGCACGATGAACTTGGCGCACTGCTGACGGCGGCCAAGCTGGATGTGGCGCGCATTAGATCCCGCTTAGGTAGTAGCGTGCCTGAAGCGACCGAGCGACTCGAGCACCTGATCAGCACACTCAACAGTGGCATTGCACTGAAGCGGCGTATTGTGGAAGACTTGCGACCGTCTTCACTGTCCCACTTGGGGCTGGTGGCATCACTTGAAATCCTCACGCGAGAGTTTGCCGAACGCTCTGGGATTGAGATTAAAACTGCGCTGGCGTCGGTCGAACTGGGCGGCTCTGCGCAACTCACGGTTTACAGGCTGGTGCAGGAATCACTGACCAACATGAGTAAGTACGCCAAAGCCACCCATGCCGATATCACGCTGCAAAACAACGATGACCAGGTCATCATTGAAGTCAGTGACAACGGCCAAGGGTTCGATACCGACAAGGTCGCTACGACCAGCCACGGGCTTGCAGGCATGCGGCACCGTGTCGAAGCGGCGGGTGGACAACTTTTCATCGAATCCAGCCCAGGCAAGGGCACACACATACGCGCAAATCTGCCAAAGACGCACTGAAACTCCTCCAGCTTCAAACTTCACACGCCGGTGTTCCAAGGTCGCGTCCTACAAGGCCTTGACTCGTTCACCGACAAGGTGACCCGTAACTAACCGATGAAGCTCATCATCAGAGCTCCCTAAACTGGCATACAGACGTCGAAAGAAGAAACCACTCTGATCAAGCCATGTCAATCGGTACTGATTGGGGCAAAACTTCCACGACACATACGCTGAAGCCGCTTTGCTTCATCACTCAACCCAAAGGATTCGTCATGACCGCCAACAATTCCGGAACCCAAGCTGCACGCAATACACGTGAGGATGCACTGCAAGCGACAGTCCAAGCGACGGAGCTCACCCGCAGCTACGCCAAAGAAGCGCTCGACCAAGCTGAAGGCAAAATCCGCGAGTTGCGCGGAAGCGTCGACCCGATGGTCGACAAGCTGGCCGACACCGCCCAAAAACTGGCGCGCCAAAGTATGGACATGGCCTCCGAAGCCAAGCACAAAGCCCAAGAGTCCCTGGCTCGCTATACCGACGTCACCACCAAATACGTCAGCCAGCAACCCGTGCGCTCGGTGCTGATTGCTGCCGCTGTAGGCGCCGCCGTCGCCTTGCTGGTGGCTGCCGCACGCAACAATAAGCGCTATTAATTTCGCCGATCTCTTTCAGCCTGCCGCACGTCTTTTATGCTCCATCCTCTTTTCGCTACCCTGATAAAACGCCCTGATCTCATCGCAGATCACATCGCGGCGTATGCCGAACTGATCAGCCAGGAAAGCTCAGGGATTGGGATGGACTGGATTAAACGCGGGCTGGCGTGGACCTTGACAGCATTGGGGGTGGTTGTCTTTGTGATTTTTTCTGGCATCGCTCTCATGCTAGGAGCTCTGAATCAGTTTCATTGGGTCTTGGTGGCGGTTCCAAGCGGTGTGTTGCTGCTGACGTTGCTGGCCTTTTTAAAAGCCAGGAAACCGATCGACAGTGACCGCTTCGCAGAATTCAAGGCGCAATTGAACAGCGACTTGCGTGCCTTGCGCGAGGCGGCAGAATGAGCATGACACCGCAACAGCGTTTGGCCGCCAGCCGACGTGCGATCGTGCAGAGCATGAATCGGGACCGTCAAGAACACATGAACGATGACATGGCCGCCGATTCGCAAGCCGGAACGGGCTTGGGTGGGCAAGAATCCTTGGAGGGTGCGGGCCATTCGACTCGCTCAGCGCGCACGCACTCCTCGGGTTTGAATGGTCTCTGGCGCATCGTACGGCGAGCCACATCGAGTTGGTGGCGATCGCACCCCGCGCATCTGGCGGTGGACGTAGTGCATCCCATGTTTGAAAAATATGCACAGGACCATCCACTGAAACTGGTTGGCGCCGCAGCAGCAGTCGGTGCTGTCATGGTGATCGCTAAACCGTGGCGGCTTATTTCCGTGACAGGTGTGTTGATTGCGGCCATGCGGTCAACTCAGATGTCGAGCCTAGTCGCATCCTTTCTGACATCACCGCCGGAGCGGTCGCGTGACAAGTAACACACACTCCACCTCATCATTCAAGGAAAGTTCCATGAAATACGCTCGTGCCATTGCCTTTGCCGCCTTCACCAGCATCGCACTCATCAGTGCGGGTTGTGCCGTAGTGCGGGGTCAAGAAACTGCCAGTTCCTACGTCGATGACGCCGCCATCACGACCAGCATCAAAGCCAAATTCATTGATGACAAAATCGTTTCGGCGTCCTCCATCAGCGTTGAAACGTTGAATGGCACCGTGCAGTTGTCTGGGTTTGCGAAAAACGCCGCGGAGAAAACTCAGGCGGAAGAGATTGCTCGCAAGACCAACAATGTTCGCTCAGTTCGCAACGATATCGTTGTGCGTCCCTGACCTGCTGAATCAATGCCGGTATGGGCAGTGCCCATACCTGCGTCTGAATTCACGCGGGTACTCCGGCGACATCTCTGCAAAGAGTCCGCGACCTAGCAACTTGGCGTGAACTTCCTCCTGCACATAAGGGCCTGAATCCCGCAAATAGCGATAGGACCAGGCATGGCCTCGCTGCACCATCCACTGACCCACGTCTTCTCCACTCAGGTAGATCAGCGCCAGATCACGGCCATAGTCATCAACCCCCTGCATGCGCAGAGTCACTGAACGCCTGAGTACGCGGGCTTGCAACGCTTGACGCGAGGCCGCGCCGCCGATTTGGCATATTTCAGGCGCATCCATGCCGCTGATCCGGATCTTGTGCACAGCACCACCGTTAGATGGACGCACGTGCACCGTATCGCCATCAACCACATACGTGACCATGCCGACCCAAGTCGCCTGCGTTGCCTCTGACTGGGGCTGCGCTGGCAGCGCCAGTATCAGCAACGTCAGCCCCACCCATGGTCGCCATGTCATCGCACTTCCTTTGATCACATCTCAGACTCAGGTCGTGATAATCCAGCCCTCAAGTGGATCAACCTTATCAGGCAATCCGTAGCGAGGCATGCCGCCTTCATGCTGTTGCTGCGCCCAAGCCGCCTGCACGAGGCACAGCACGGCGTCCAGAGAATCACCCGTGGCATCGTCGACCAGACGATCGCGCTGGGCGTGCGTGAGTTTCAGGCGCAAGCCCAGCCGCGTTTGTCCATGCTCAAGGGCCGTCAGCATGTCCTTGCGGGCGATCAATCGTTCTGGCGTTTGTAAGGCCTTAGCGTCATTTTTGTAGCTGCGGTTTTTGGTCTCCAAACCAGCCGCCTGGCTGGCCTGCTGAAGTAACTCTCGCGCCAACAAACCTGGATAGCCTTCCAATGCAATACGCGGCGATGCGATCGCCTCAACAGGTGGCATGCCAAGCCCCATAAGCTGCACGCCGGCGGCGACTAAGCGGGGGACGCCGGCATGCAACATGTAAGCGACGGGCGGGTTGACCCATTTCATCGAACTGCTGGAGCCCGCTGGTATGTCGGTGACTCGATGAGCGAATTTTTGACCTACGGGCCGGGCATTGCAAAAGGCTGCGAAGGTGCTGCGAATTTCGGGGCGTGTGAGCGTTGCGTAGTGCTGCATGCAAGCCAACCATTCCTCGGGCCAGCCCAGCGTGGTTACCAGTTCACGCGGCAGGCCAAAGGGTAAATCGAAAGCCCCTACCCAGGCACGATCTTGAGTCAACCAGAGCGAAAAATCCTCCAGCGTTTCAACCCGCTCCAATTGAGCCAGTTGAACCCGGCCGCGATGCAAATGACCCGTGGCAAATACGATAGGTTTGCGGCGGCTGGGGCTGCTGGAAAAGTCGCAGCCAGCAAGAAGCATGTCCAAGGCGTCAGGAACGGCCAACGATGGAAGCAGTCGCCATCAGTTCCTGCAACAACGCCATGGAAACAGCGCCTGAAACGCTATACGGATCCAGCTCGGGCCGCTCTGAGTATTTGAGCAATATAGAGGTGTTGAGCTTGGCGGTATTGACCAAGCCCATGGTCCAGCCGCCGAACTTGCGCTCACTGATTTCTTCATAGCTCAACAACATGACGTCCTTGTGGCGCGGGTCATTGAGGATGTGTCTGTAGAGATCATTCACAGCCGTGCGTCCACCTTCCAGTGCCTGCAAAAAGATGCCGCCGCCGTAGCAAAGAATACCGGTGATGCCGCAAGCCGGGTTGTGGCTGCGCGACTTCGCCAGAATGGCCTCTGTGGCTTCAGGGCTTTGGGGATCAGCCGCGCGGCTGGCATAAAGAAGGCGAACCAACATGGTGAAAATCCTTTGAGCGATGGTGGCGTGAAGCCACAAAAAAGCGAAGTCGAGTCAGGCAAAAAATCGGGCCAACACGAACAGTTCAGCCGTTGATCTTCTTCGGAATAAGTGACAGAAATTCACGGCGCAGATTGGGGTCTTTCAGAAAGACACCGCGCATCACCGAGTTGATCATCTTGCTGTCAAGGTCTTTCACACCGCGCCAGCCCATGCAATAGTGGGAGGCTTCCATCACGATGGCAAGACCATCAGGCTGGGTTTTTTCCTGAATCAGATCGGCCAGCTGAACCACCGCTTCTTCTTGAATCTGTGGCCTGCCCATGACCCACTCGGCCAAACGCGCGTACTTTGACAGCCCGATCACGTTGGTGTGTTCGTTGGGCAAGACGCCGATCCAAACCTGACCAATCACCGGACAAAAGTGATGCGAACAAGCGCTGCGCACGGTGATCGGGCCGACGATCATGAGCTCATTCAGATGCTCTGCGTTAGGGAACTCTGTGATGGCCGGAGCGTGCAAGTATCGGCCTTTGAAGACCTCGTTGATGTACATCTTGGCCACGCGTCGGGCGGTGTTGTTCGTGTTGTGGTCGTTTTCTGTGTCAATGACCAGACTGTCGAGCACGCCTTGCATCTTGATTTCTACTTCATCGAGCAATTTTTCCAAGTCACCGGGTTCGATGAATTCGGCGATATTGTCATTGGCATTGAAGCGCTTCCGAGCGTTGGCGATACGCTCCCTGATCTTGACCGACATCGGGGTGCCTTCATCGTCGGCGGCGAGCGCTGTTTCAGGCGCTGAGGACGTGTTTGATTTCATAAGCATGCGAGATGTTAACAGTCCTGAATAGGCCTGTTTGGGCTATTGACATGCAGACGAACGCCTTCAAAATTGTTAGCTCAGTCAGCTTTCAAATCGCGCATTCGGGTGCCTACAACTGAAGCATTAATACCGTTGGCCCGCCAGCAACAAGGTGAGCCGCATCAACGCATAGGCCAGCAAATCAAGCAGGCGCTGACGCCAAGGGCGTCCGTTGTAGTCGGCGGCTGCCAGACGACGACCGTGACCGGCGATGGCGAGCAACAGCCGCTGCCGCAAATTCTCGGCAAAGGCGCGGTCGTCCAGCACCACGTTGGCTTCACGTGCCAACAACAAGCTCAGCGGGTCGAGGTTAGACGAACCTACTGTGGCCCAGTGGCCGTCGATCACGGCCACTTTGGCGTGCAAATAACTGGCTTCGTACTCATGAATCTCAACCCCGGCTTTGAGCAGCGCGCCATAGACTGGCCGGGCCGCGTGGTACTGCATGAAGTGCTCATACTTACCTTGCAGCAGCAAGGTGACCTTGACGCCGCGCTTGGCCGCCTTGATCAGCGCACGACGCAAGCGACCACCCGGCACAAAATACGCGTTGGCGATCAGAATGTCTTTTCGTGCGTGGCCAATGGCCTTGCGGTAGGCGCGTTCAATGATGTTGCGGTTCAGCAGGTTGTCACGGACCAGCAGTGCAGCCCGAGCCGCAGGCAGACTGAGAGAGACCCTGGCCCCTGCGGGTCGACCCGACAAGGCCAAAGCACGCCGGCGTGCAAGGTGTGCGGCACTGATCCGACCACCGTAACCCGCGGCCTTGAAGGCCTCCCAAGCTTCGACCAAGTGATGCCGACGGGCACTGTAACCCGCCTGCACGCGCCACCACAGCAAGGCCATGGCCTCAGAAGCAGCTTCAGCCACGGGCCCATGAAGCGCGACGCTGAAGTCAAACCGAGGAGATGCGAGCACGCCATGCCGTGGATCGTAAAAATCATCCAGGATATTGATACCGCCACAAAAAACCAAGTCCTGGTCCACCACACAGAGCTTGCGGTGCAACCGCCTCCAAAGATCTGGCCGCACCAGCCCTAAGCTAGGCCAGTTAGAGTTCAACGGCGAATACACCTGCCAGTGCACCCCGGCAGACCGAAGCCTTGTCGCCCATTCGGCCTCCAGAGGAACAGTCCCGATACCGTCGACCAGCACCTGCACAGTCACGCCGCGTTGAGCCGCACGGATCAAGGCCTCTGCGACATCAGCGCCAGCGCCATGGAAGTCAAAAATATAGGATTCCAGCTGCACCCAGTAAGAGGCGGCATCAATCGCAGCAATCAGCGCTGGAAAAAAAGCCACGCCGCCTTGCAGCAACTGTGGCGGCGGTGGGGGCGGTGGGGGCGGAAGTGACGCAGCTTCAAGCATGTGTCAAGAGTGACACAAAAATCGGTCTGAGCCAAGCCACACCGAATGCCCTCACACGCGGGTTTTCACGAACTTCGGCAACAGCAAAATCGCCTCGGCGTTCGACGGTGAATAGCAGCTTTCAGCGGCAGCGCGCCAATTCAGCCACTGGAAAGCGGTGTGCTCGCGCGGACTCAAGCGCACCGGGACGACTTCTGGAACACACAAGCTGAACAGGTGCTCGGTGTTAAGCGTCACACCAGGGGCATAGCGGTGACGCCAGGCCGGGTAGATCTCGTAGACATTCGTGATGCCCCAATCCAGCAGATCGGCTGGCTGGACAGCCAGCCCAGTTTCTTCCTGCACCTCACGGGCTGCGGTGTGCCTTAGATCAGCATCAGTTGCATCGACCGAGCCGGTCACGCTTTGCCAAAATTCAGCGTGATCAGCACGCCGGATCAGCAGCACCTCTAAGGCTGGCGTGTGAATGACCACCAGCACGGAGAGGGGCAGCTTGAAGGTCTTCATTTCAAGTTTTTCAAACTGACTTCAGCAGCTCGGACTGCAGCATTCACGCTCCGCGCATCTGCTGCTCAAACCGGCGATCAGGCCGGCAGGGGATTGCGCAAGCGAATGTGCAACTCGCGCAATTGTTTTTCATCCACCGAGCTTGGCGCATGTGTCAGCAAACACTGGGCGCGCTGGGTTTTCGGGAAGGCGATCACGTCGCGGATTGACTCGGCGCCGGTCATCATGGTGACGATGCGGTCCAGGCCGAAGGCCAAACCACCGTGCGGTGGCGCGCCGTATTGCAGGGCATCCAGCAAGAAGCCAAACTTTTCCTGAGCTTCTTCCGGGCCGATTTTCAGGGCGTCGAAAACCTTGCTTTGCACATCGGCGCGGTGAATCCGCACGGAGCCGCCGCCGAGTTCCCAGCCATTGAGCACCATGTCGTAGGCTTTGGCGATACAGCGGCCTGGGTCCGTGTCCATCCAGTCTTCATGGCCGTCTTTGGGTGCCGTGAACGGATGGTGCACAGCGCTCCAGCGGTCGTTGGCTTCATCATGCTCAAACATCGGGAAGTCGACCACCCAGAGCGGCTTCCAGCCAGCCGTGAAGACACCGATTTTTTTACCCAGCGGGCTCAGACCAATCTTCAGTCGCAAGGCGCCGATGCTGTCGTTGACCACCTTGGACTTGTCCGCACCAAAGAAAATAATGTCACCGCTTTGTGCGCCGCAACGCTTCAAAATTTCGGCCAAAGCAGCGTCGTGCAAATTCTTCACGATCGGGCTTTGCAAACCCTCGCGGCCCTTGCTAACGTCATTGACCTTGACCCAAGCCAAGCCCTTGGCACCGTAGATTTTGACGAATTCGGTGTAACCGTCGATCTCACTGCGGCTCATCTCGGAACCACCCGGCACGCGCAACGCGACGACCCGGCCGCCCGGCGTGGTGGCCGGTGTGCTGAAGACTTTGAAGTCGACATCGGCCATGACATCGGTGAGTTCGGTGAACTCCAAGTTGATGCGCAAGTCGGGCTTGTCAGAGCCGAAGCGGTGCATCGCGTCGGCGTAGGCCATGACAGGAAATTCACCCAGGTCAGTCGCCAGTACAGTCTTGAAAATGTTGCTGATCATGCCTTGAAACATGTCGCGAATCTCTTGCTCGTCCATGAACGAGGTTTCAATATCGATCTGCGTGAACTCAGGCTGACGATCAGCGCGCAAGTCTTCGTCGCGAAAGCATTTGGTGATCTGGTAGTAGCGGTCAAAACCGGCCACCATCAGCAACTGCTTGAACAATTGCGGGCTTTGCGGCAGCGCAAAAAATTGGCCTTCATTGACGCGGCTAGGAACCAGATAGTCACGCGCACCTTCGGGCGTGCTTTTGGTCAGCATCGGTGTTTCGATGTCGATGAAACCATTGGCGTCGAGGAACTTGCGGGTCTCCATCGCCACCCGGTAACGCAGCATCAGGTTGTTCTGCATGTAAGGGCGGCGCAGGTCCAGCACCCGATGCGTCAGACGCGTGGTCTCTGACAGATTGTCGTCATCGAGCTGGAACGGTGGTGTGACGCTGGCGTTCAGCACCGTCAGTTCATGGCACAAAATTTCGATCTTGCCGCTTTTGAGACCGTCGTTGACCGTGCCTTCAGGACGCGCACGGACCAAGCCTTTGATCTGCACGCAGAACTCGTTGCGCACGACTTCAGCAGTCTTGAACATGTCCGCGCGATCCGGATCGCACACCACCTGCACATACCCTTCGCGGTCACGCAGGTCAATGAAAATCACGCCGCCGTGGTCACGTCGACGATTGACCCAACCGCACAAGGTGACGGTTTCGCCCAGCAAGGCATCGGTCACCAGACCGCAATAGTGGGAGCGCATTTTGGAAGCGTTGGACATACGGAGATTGCTTTACGGTTAACGGTTAACGGATTTCGCGAAGGGAGATGGGGCGCAGCCTGATTAAAAACTGACGCACAAGAATTAAAGTGGTTTGTGGGTAGCAGGACTGCCGGGTGACACAACGCCCATAGAAATCACATAGGTCAGCGCTTCATCGACACTCATTTTGAGTTCAATGCAGTCTGACTTTTTCAACATCACAAAGTAACCGCCGGTCGGATTCGGCGTGGTCGGCACATAAACGCTGAGGTACTCACCTTCAAGGTGATTAACGAGATCACCGCCGGGCGTGCCGGTCTGAAATGCGATAGTCCAGACGCCTTCACGTGGCCACTGGATCAGCAATGCCTTACGGAAGGCATTGCCATTTTCTGAAAACAAGGTGTCCGAAACCTGTTTAACGCTGGAATAAATGGACCGGACGATGGGGATTCGCCCCAGCAGCGCGTCCCACCAGCCGACCAGTTTTCGACCGAAAAAATTACTCGCCACAGCGCCGATGGTCAACACAATGGCCAGCGCTAGCAAGACACCAAAGCCAGGGATATGAAAGCCCAGCAAATAGTCAGGCCGCCACGACTGCGGCAGTATTTGCAGGGTTTGGTCGAGCGTGCCAACGATCCAGTCCAGCACCCACAGCGTGATCGCTAACGGCACTAGGACCAACAAGCCGGCCAGCAGCCAGCGGCGGACGGCCGCCATCAGTCGGCTTTGCCAGATGATGGCGCCGGGGCAGCCGGCGTGCTGGGCGCTGGCGCGGCAGCAGCACTGTCTGCTTTGGGCGCCGGCGCTGAGACGGCGGCAGGAGCATCAGATGTTGATGCAGCTGGCGCCACACCATCTTTGGCCTGAGGCGCGCCAGAATCACCACCGCGAAAGTCTGTCACGTACCAACCGGAACCCTTGAGCTGAAAGCCGGCAGCGGTCAGCTGCTTCTTGAAAGTCGGCGCACCGCACTGGGGGCAATCTGTCAGCAACGGGTCCGAGAGTTTTTGTAAAACGTCCTTGGCATGCCCGCAGGACTCGCATTTGTAAGCGTAGATTGGCATAGCTCTAGATGATTTTCAGGTGAGTTGAACAGCCTGCAAAGGGTGTCAGGATGCAAACCCTCAATTATAGGCGCTGCACTTTAACACCCAGCACCTCAAAACAGCCGCATCCGCAGCACCACTTGCATGGCCAACAGCCCGAGGGCAAAACCCAGTCCGCCGTAAACCAGCCCCTGCAGCAGTTTGTTGGTGCGTTTTTGCTCGGCCAGCAGTTCGATCAACTCACTTCGGTTACCCGTCGATTGGGTTTTGAGAAACTGATGGAAAAGACGCGGTAAAGCGGGCAACAGCTTGGCGTAAGTCGGGGCTTCGGCCTTGAGTTCGGCTAATAATTTTTCCGGGCCGACTTGCTCCAGCATCCATTTTTCAAGGAATGGCTTGGCCGTGCTCCACAAATCGAGCTCCGGATCGAGTTCCCTGCCTAGGCCCTCGATGTTGAGCAGCGTTTTTTGCAACAACACCAGCTGCGGCTGGATCTCGACCTGGAAGCGCCGCGAGGTCTGGAACAGCCGCATCAGCACCAGTCCGAGCGAAATCTCTTTGAGCGGACGGTCAAAGTACGGCTCGCAGCAAGAGCGAATGGCTGACTCAAGTTGATCAACACGGGT
The DNA here is from genome assembly GCA_947450765.1 of Comamonadaceae bacterium. Lineage (GTDB taxonomy): Bacteria > Pseudomonadota > Gammaproteobacteria > Burkholderiales > Burkholderiaceae_C > Polaromonas. The sequence continues at coordinate 229,126 of CANFXC010000001.1, forward strand.
GCGCGCTGGCACCCAGCCCGACTCAATGTGCAGTTCGGCCACGCGTTTGTAGTCACGCAGAAAAAACGCTGTGAAGTTTTGCGCCAGATATTCTTTGTCGACCTCTGTGAGGGTGCCGACAATGCCGAAATCAAGCGAAATATAACGCCCGAAAGTGGCGGGCTCAAGACTCACTTGAATGTTGCCCGGGTGCATGTCGGCGTGGAAGAACCCGTCGCGAAAGACCTGCGTGAAAAAGATCGTGACGCCGTCTCGGGCCAGCTTCGGAATGTCAACGCCGGCGTCGCGCAAGCGCTGCACCTGGCTGATTGGCACGCCCTTCATGCGCTGCATGACCATCACATTGGGCATGCAAAAGTCCCAGACCATCTCCGGAATCATCACCAGGTTCAAGCCCTGCATGTTGCGGCGCAACTGGGCCGCGTTGGCGGCTTCGCGCAGCAGGTCCAGTTCGTCGTGCAAATGGGTGTCGAACTCGGCCACCACTTCACGCGGCTTCAGGCGTTTGCCATCGGCCGATAAACTTTCGACCCAGCCCGCCATCATGCGCATCAGCGCCAAGTCTTTTTCAATCGCCGGCAGCATGTTGGGCCGCAAGACCTTGACCGCGACTTCACGCCCATCGGGCAGCGTCGCAAAGTGCACCTGGGCAATCGAGGCACTGGCCACTGGCGTGCGATCGAAGCTGGCGAAAATTTTGTCAATCGAACGGCCAAAGGCACTTTCGATGATGGCCACCGCGACTGACGATTCAAAGGGGGGCACCCGGTCTTGCAAACGCGCCAGTTCGTCGGCAATGTCGGTTGGCAGCAAGTCGCGGCGGGTCGACATGACTTGTCCGAACTTCACAAAAATCGGACCCAGCCGCTCTAGCGCCAGCCGCAAGCGCTCGCCTCGCGGTGCCTTCAAGTTGCGTCCGACAGAGACGATACGGGTCAGCAGACGAATCCAGGGCTTCTCAAAACTCGACAAAACCAGTTCGTCCAGACCGAAGCGAAGCACCGTCCAGACGATAAAAATACCGCGAAAGAGCCGGCTCATGTCGTCGCCTTGTGGCTTGGTGTTGTCTCGCGGCCTGAGGCAAAAGGCGCACGAGGTGCGCGCGCCACAAACTCACGTATTGCAGCTAGCAAACGCTGGCCAGCCCCGGCGATCGCATGGGCAGGCACATCCCCCAAGATCCGCGACAAGTCTTCTTCGACATCCCAGCGCAGGTTGTCTGCCAACCAACCCAATTCGGCGGCCAGTTGCACATCGCCTTCAATCTTGACCGGCGGTGCCTTGCCTTCAAGTACCGACTGCGCCACGACCCAAGGCGCTTCCATGGCCACCGACAGCGTCAAGTCGGCTGGCAGTGTTGCCGGCGCACGGTCCGTCAGGCCCGCCGGCGTGATCAACAGGTCGAGCGCAAAAGCACCCCAACGCAAATGAATCACGCTGCCCTTCTTGCGGGCGAGGCGCGCCTGCGCCTCTTTTTCCTGCATCAAGACATGATTGAGAAACAACACCAAGCGCTGCTGACCCTCAGCGACCAGCCATGTTGGCGGTTGCAGATGTTTAGCGAAGGATTCCAGAAAAGAAAAAGGGGACGTTTTATTCATACGTCCCCGATTTTGACGGATAAATGACCGGTCAGATCACTGCAAGGCTTGAACACCCGCCACCAACCAGCCGCCAGCACCATTGCGCCGCTTGGTCATGTTCCAGACTTCGCGGAACGGATTCGGGCCAGCAGACGCGTCTTCGCGGATCATTCCTGAGAATTCAACGCTGGCCATGTAAACGTCTTCCAGCTCTTCGATGCCAAGCAATTGAGCATCCAAACGCAACACGTCGGTCTTGTTAAAAACACCGCCGGTGTGCGACTCGCGCTCGGCCAATTGACTCTTGATCTGGTCCAGCATGTCGTCCGTCATCATGGCTCGCAGGGAACTGATGTCGGAGCGGTCCCAAGCGTCTTGCAAGGTCACGAAATTGGTCTTGCAAGCACTCAGGAATCCGTCGGCATCAAAGCCGGTGGGCACACCCCAAGACTGTGAACCCAGCAACGCCGAGCCAATCATCGAACCGCCAGCCGCAGTCGTGGAAGCCAGTCCTGGCGTCGATTCAAACGATGTACCCGGACGCTCCCAAGGCCGAGCCGAGGCGTCGTTGCCCACATTGGCCGGACTGTAGTCACGGGCCGGTGTGGCTCCCGCACCCTGAAAAGCAAACGGCGAAGAAGACTGGGCATTGCCCTCGCGATTGGCCTTGAGCTTGCGCATCACAAAGCCGATCACCAGCATGACAGCCAGCGCCAACAAAGCAAAAGTCATGAACTGCGCCAGACCTGCCCCCAGACCCAGCGAAGACGCTAGCCAAGCCAAACCGAGTCCAGCGGCCAAACCGCCGAGCATGGCGCCCCAAGGCTTCTTCGGTGCAGCTGCAGCCGCTGCGGGTGCAGCAGGCCTAGCGGCTTGCGCGGCAGAACCAGCCGCAGGCGGCGAGGCCTCGCGCTGAGTGACGTTGGACGACTGCTTGCCGACGGACTTGCCGCCACCGATGCGTTTAGCTTCGGCATCACCGCCACTCAAGCCCAAGGTGGCCGTCAATGCGAGCGCCAAGATTGCTGACCAGATTTTCATAATGTCCCCACCCTTATTTTTGAAGTACTACAACTACGCGTTCGAACACTCAACTTTATGCTTTCACATACTTATTGCGTACAAGGCAAATCAAGACCGGATTAAACCCAAATGACATCAACATTTGATACCGACATGCAAGGCGACCATGCCGCCTGTGAGGTTGTGATAGTCCACATGGCCAAAACCGCTCTGGTGCATCAAGGCCTTCAGCGCGTCTTGGTCAGGGTGCATGCGAATCGATTCCGCCAAATAGCGGTAGCTCGAATCGTCATTGGCGACCAGCTTGCCGAGGCGGGGCAAAACCTTGAACGAATACCAATCGTAAATTTTTTCAAGCGGCTTGGCGACTTTGGAAAACTCCAGCACCAGCAATTTGCCCATCGGTTTGAGGACGCGCATCATTTCCTTGAGGGCAACATCTTTATGGGTCATGTTGCGCAGACCAAAAGCCACGGTGACTACGTCAAAACTGGCATCCGGAAAAGGCAATTTCTCGGCATCACACACCAGCGTCGGCAAGGCCACGCCAGCGTCGAGCAGACGGTTGCGGCCTTCGCTGAGCATGGCTTGGTTGATGTCTGTGTGCACCACGCGGCCCGTCGGGCCGACCTGCGGCGCAAACGCCAGGGCCAGATCGCCCGTGCCGCCGGCGATGTCAAGGACGGACTGACCGTCGCGGACATTCGCCACCTTCACGGTGTAGGCCTTCCAGACACGGTGCAGGCCCGCCGACATCAGGTCGTTCATGACGTCGTATTTAGGAGCGACCGAATCGAAAACGCCGCGCACGAGACGCGCCTTTTCTTGCTCGTCGACCGACTCAAAACCGAAATGTGTGTTGCTCATGTAAGGCCTCAGTGGCTGGCGCAGGCAGAACCGCCGGCACTGGTCATGGGCGCATCGCGCTCAGCACCGGCCGCTTGCAGCCGCGCCAAGTAATCGGCCCACAAACGGTTCTGCTCCGAACCCAGAAAGTACAAATAGTCCCAGGAAAAAATACCGGTGTCATGACCATCCGAGAAGACCGGCTTGACAGCGTAATTGCCAATCGGCTCTAGCTCCACCAAGGTGACTTCACGCTTGCCGGTTTGCAGCACTTCCTGGCCGGGCCCGTGGCCCTGTACTTCGGCCGACGGCGAATAGACGCGCATCAACTCGAACGGAATCTGAAAATCCGAGCCATCAGAAAACGTCACCTGCAACTGCCGCGACTGGCTGTGCACCGTGATAGCCGTGGGTGTCGGCGCCCCAGTTTGAAGACCTGCCATGAACGTGCTTTCGGTGGTTAAAGTTGATGCGAAGTTGGTGCAAAAACGGCGTGAAGATCACACCAGCACGCGCTCAATGCCGCCGCGATTGGCGACCTCGACATAGTTCGGCAGCCAGTCTTTGCCCAGAATCTGATTCGCCATCTCAACCACGATGTAGTCGGCTTCGAGCAAGCCGTTGTTCAGGTCGTCACCAAAGCGCGACAAACCTTGCAGGCAACTCGGGCAACTGGTGAGAATCTTCACCGGACCCTTGGCCGCCACCGCTCCACTGGCGCGCAATGCGGCCTCACCCTTTTGCAATTCTTCTTCCTTGCGAAAGCGAATCTGCGTCGAGATGTCAGGCCGGGTCACGCCCAGCGTGCCGGACTCACCGCAGCAACGGTCGTTTTTGAGAACGTTGTCGCCCAGCAAGGCTTTGACCGTCTTCATCGGCTCTTGCAATTTCATCGGGCTGTGGCACGGGTCGTGGTACAGATAACCTTGACCGGGCTCATCAGTGCGCAGCGTGATGTTCTTCTCGAGCAGGTATTCGTGGATGTCGATGATGCGGCAACCCGGGAAAATCTTCTCAAACTCGTAACCCTGCAACTGGTCGTAGCAAGTCCCGCAACTCACCACCACGGTCTTGATCTCGAGGTAGTTGAGCGTGTTGGCCATGCGGTGAAACAGCACCCGGTTGTCGGTGATGATCTTGTCCGCCTTGTCGAACTGACCGCTGCCGCGCTGCGGATAACCGCAGCACAGATAGCCCGGTGGCAAGACGGTTTGCACACCGGCATGCCAGAGCATGGCCTGAGTAGCCAGCCCGACCTGCGAGAACAAACGCTCAGAGCCACAACCCGGGAAATAAAACACGGCTTCAGTTTCTGCCGTGGTGCTCAGTGGGTTGCGGATGATCGGGACGTAGTCTTTGTCTTCAATGTCAAGCAGGGCTCGCGCCGTTTTCTTCGGCAAACCACCCGGCATCTTCTTGTTGATGAAGTGAATCACCTGCTCTTTGATGGGCGACTTGCCAACGCTGGACGGCGGCTTGGCAGTCTGTTTGCGCGTCAAAGAGCGCATCAGGTCATTAGCCACGCGCTGCACCTTGAAGCCAACATCGACCATGGCGCTGCGCATGAACTTGATGGTCTGCGGGTTGGTGGCGTTCAAGAACAACATCGCTGCCGCATTGCCAGGCCGAAACGACTTCTGACCCATCTTGCGCAACAAGTTGCGCATGTTCATCGAAACTTCGCCAAAGTCAATGTCGACCGGGCAAGGCGTCAGGCACTTGTGGCAGACCGTGCAGTGGTCCGCCACGTCTTCGAATTCTTCCCAATGTTTGATCGAGATGCCGCGCCTTGTCTGCTCTTCGTACAAGAAGGCTTCGATCAACAGCGAGGTTGCCAGAATTTTGTTGCGCGGGCTGTACAGCAAGTTGGCGCGCGGCACGTGCGTGGCACACACCGGTTTGCATTTGCCGCAACGCAAGCAGTCTTTGATACTGCCGGCAATCGCGCCAATGTCCGACTGTTGCATGATCAGCGACTCGTGTCCCATCAGGCCAAAGCTCGGCGTGTAGGCATTGGTCAAATCAGCAGGGAAAGCGGCGTCGCGCAGCAGCTTGCCTTTGTTGAAACGACCTTCCGGGTCCACCCGTTTTTTGTAATCGGTGAACGGCTGCAACTCAGCTTCGGTCAGGAAATCAAGCTTGGTGATGCCAATGCCGTGCTCGCCTGAAATCACACCATCCAGCGAACGCGCCAACACCATGATGCGGGCCACCGCCGCGTGGGCAGTTTGCAGCATGTCGTAGTCGTCGCTGTTGACGGGCAGGTTGGTGTGGACATTGCCGTCACCCGCGTGCATGTGCAAAGCGACCCAGACGCGGCCCTTCAGCACCCGGCGATGCACCGCCGTGCATTCGTCCAGAATTGGCTGGAACGCCGCACCGTTGAAGATGGCTTGCAGCGGCGCGCGGAGCTGGGTTTTCCAGCTGGCGCGCAAGCCATGGTTTTGCAGCTCCGGAAACAAGGTTTCCACCTTGTCCAACCAGCCACTCCAAAGTGTGCGGACTTCGCGCACCAGCGCCAGCGCCTGCACCACCCGGTCTTCGAGCAGTTCAGCCGAAGGGATGTCGTTGGCGTCGTCAGACTTGCCCAAAGGCAGCTGGCCTTTGGCGAAAAAGGCTTCGAGCTCGTTGCACAGCTTGAGCTTGTTGGCCAGACTCAGCTCGATGTTGATGCGCTCAATACCGTCGGTGTACTCGGCCATGCGCGGCAGCGGAATGACCACGTCTTCATTGATCTTGAAGGCGTTGGTGTGGCGCGAAATAGCCGCCGTGCGCTTGCGATCAAGCCAGAATTTTTTACGCGCGTCGGGGCTGACGGCGATGAAACCCTCGCCTTCACGCGAGTTGGCCAGGCGCACGACTTCAGAAGTAGCGCGGGCCACCGCATCAGCGTCGTCGCCAGCGATGTCACCGAACAACACCATCTTTGGCAAACCACCGCGCTTGGATTTGGTGGCGTAACCCACCGCCTTCAGGTAGCGGTCGTCCAAGTGCTCGAAGCCGGCCAGAATCGCACCGCCGCGCTTTTGCTCGGCGAACATGAAATTCTTGATCTCAACAATGCTCGGCACGGCGTCCTTGGCGTTGCCAAAAAACTCCAGACACACGGTGCGCGTGTGCACCGGCATGCGGTGCACGATCCAGCGCGCGCTGGTGATGAGGCCGTCGCAGCCTTCTTTTTGAATACCCGGCAGCCCGCTCAAAAACTTGTCGGTGACGTCCTTGCCAAGACCTTCTTTGCGAAAGCTCTTGCCCGGAATGTCCAAGCGTTCGGTGCGGATCGGCGTCTTGCCATCGGCTTTGAAATAGTTGAGCTCAAAGCTCGCCACTTCGACGTCATGGATCTTGCCCAAATTGTGGTTCAACCGAACCACTTCAAGCCACTCAGCGTCGGGCGTGACCATGCGCCACGAGGCCAAATTGTCGAGCGCAGTGCCCCACAACACGGCTTTTTTGCCGCCTGCGTTCATGGCGATATTGCCGCCAATGCAGGAAGCTTCGGCTGAGGTCGGGTCTACCGCAAAAACGAAACCGGCTTTCTCTGCCATGTCGGCGACGCGCTGCGTCACCACACCGGCTTCGGTCCAGATGGTCGGGACGGGTTCAGCCAGCCCCGGCAGCATGACCTTTTGCACCTCGGTCATGGCTTCGAGTTTTTCGGTGTTGATGACAGCGGATTTCCAAGTCAGGGGAATCGCGCCGCCGGTGTAACCGGTGCCGCCGCCACGCGGAACAATCGTCAAACCGAGCTCAATGCAGCCCTTGACCATGCCGGCCATTTCGACCTCGGTGTCTGGCATCAGCACCACAAACGGGTACTCGACGCGCCAATCGGTGGCGTCTGTCACGTGCGAGACGCGCGACAGGCCGTCGAACTTGATGTTGTCTTTTTGCGTGCATTTGCCGAGCTTGCGCTCGGTCTGGCGACGCAGGTCGGCCATGTGTTTGAAAGAGACGGAAAACTTCTCCACCGCAGCCCGCGCCAAGCCCAGCAGTTCGCCGACGATGGCGTCGCGCTCGGCATCGGCGCCCGGCGTGCGGCGTTTTTCTACCTCCCCAAGACGGTGCTGCAAAGCCTCAACCAGCAACTTGCGGCGCTTCGGGTTGTCCAGCAGGTCATCTTGCAAATAGGGGTTGCGCTGCACCACCCAGACATCGCCCAGCACTTCGTAAAGCATGCGGGCAGAACGACCTGTCCGGCGCTCGTCGCGCAGCCTGTTCAGCAAATCCCAGGCGCGTGCGCCGAGTAGGCGAATCACGACTTCCCGGTCAGAAAAGGAGGTGTAGTTGTACGGAATTTCACGAATGCGGGCTTGCTCTGCGGCAAGGCCCGACGTCAAATCACCAGCATCGCCAGTGATGGCATGAAATTCATCAAGAGTAGTAAGAGCGTTCATCGTGCGAAAGTTAGCAGCTAGGAAGGGGGAGCCTACCTGAAAGTCAATGTTACCGCAGCGTGGAAGCGGCCACACCGCCAACGGGGACAAACCTCATGGAAACTCCGGTTGTTGATTCTCGGCCAGCCGTGTAAAAGAACTGTCACAAATTATTCATAAACTAAAGTTTTCACCGTTTTAAATATTTCAGGAGTCCCCATGAAGATTCGCTTCACTGCACTCGCGCTGGCCGCCAGCGCTCTGCTAGTCCCGCTGGCAAGCCAAGCACAAACCGAGATTCAGTGGTGGCATTCCATGACCGCTGTCAACAACCAGTGGGTCAATGACCTGGCCAAGGAATTTAACGACAGCCAGAAAGACTACAAAATCGTTCCGACCTTCAAGGGCAACTACGACGAGTCCATGACAGCCGCGATCGCCGCCTTCCGCTCGGGCAACGCGCCGCACGTGTTGCAGGTGTTCGAAGTGGGCACTGCCACCATGATGGCCAGCAAAGGCGCCACCGTGCCGGTCGGCAAGATCATGAGCGATGCCGGCTTGGCGTTCGACCCCAAGGCCTATATCCCCGCCGTGGCCGGTTACTACACGGCCCCCAACGGCCAGATGTTGAGCTTCCCCTTCAATAGCTCCACCACCATCTTCTACTACAACAAGGACGCCTTCAAGAAGGCTGGTCTGAATGCTGACAAGGCCCCCGCCACTTGGCCTGAAGTCTTCGCGGCAGCCAAGAAACTCAAGGAAAGCGGCCACAGCTGCCCGATGACGCTGGCCTGGATGGGATGGACCCAGCTGGAAAGCTTCTCCACTTGGCACAACGTCGAGTTCGCCACCAAGGGCAATGGCCTGAACGGTATGGACGCGCGCCTGAAGGTCGATTCGCCGCTGCACGTCAAACACATCGAGAACCTGTCCAAGGCAGCCGCCGCGGGCGAGTTTGTCTACAAAGGCCGCGGCTCCAACGCCCAAGCGTCGTTCACGGCCGGCGAGTGCGCCATGATCCAGACCTCGTCCGGCTTCTACGGTGACGTCTCCAAGAACGCCAAGTTTGCCTACGGCTTGGCCCCGTTGCCCTACTACGCTGACGTGAAAGGCGCACCGCAAAACACCGTGATCGGCGGCGCCTCGCTATGGGTCATGTCAGGCAAGAAAGCCGAAGAGTACAAGGGCGTTGCGAAGTTCTTTGACTTCCTGTCGCAGACCAAGGTGCAGGCTGCCAGCCACCAGCGCACAGGCTACCTGCCCATCACCATGGCCGCCTATGACCTGACCGACAAGTCTGGTTTCTACCAAAAGAATCCCGGCACCGACATTGCCGTGCAGCAGATGGTGCGCAAGGTCACCGACAAGTCACGCGGCATCCGCCTAGGCAACTACGTACAGATCCGCACCATTGAGGACGAAGAGATGGAGCAGGTTTGGTCTGGCAAGAAGTCTGCCAAAGACGCACTGGACGCCATCGTCAAGCGCGGCAACGAACTGCTGGTCCGCTTCGAGCAGGCCAACAGCAAGAAATAACAACAAGTTCCGAACCCGCACCCAGCCACAGTGGCCCCGCAAGGGGCCCGGTGGCTTTTGAACGATGATGACTGATGGAAAAACGCGTACTTTTTCGTTCCGGGTGGCTGCCTTGGGCCCTGATCCTGCCCCAGATGCTGATCATCGGTGTGTTCTTTTTCTGGCCGGCAAGCCAAGCCCTGCTTCAGTCGCTGCAGCTGGAAGATGCATTCGGCATGAGCCGTGAATTCGTCGGACTGGACAACTTCCGCCGTCTGTTCAACGACCCCACCTACCACGCCTCGTTCAAGATCACGGCGCAATTCTCGGTGCTGGTGGCGGTCATCGGCCTATCGCTGGCGCTGCTGCTGGCCATTTTTGCCGATCGCGTTGTGCGCGGCGCCATGGTCTACAAAACGCTACTGATCATGCCGTACGCCGTGGCGCCCGCCATTGCCGGCGTGCTGTGGATCTTCATCTTCTCGCCGTCCATCGGCGTGCTGTCGTATGGACTCGGCCAGCTGGGCTATAACTGGAACCACCTCATGAATGAGGGCCAAGCCATGGCGCTGATCGTCATCGCGTCTGTTTGGAAACAGATTTCTTACAACTTCCTGTTCTTCTTGGCCGGCCTGCAGTCGATCCCCAAGTCGCTGATCGAGGCCGCTTCAATTGACGGCGCCGGTCCGTGGCGACGTTTTTGGAGCATACAGCTTCCCTTGTTGTCGCCGACCACCTTCTTCCTTCTGGTCATCAACATCGTCTACGCCTTCTTCGATACCTTCGGCATCATCGACGCCATGACCGCCGGTGGCCCCGGCCAAGCGACCTCGATCCTGGTTTACAAGGTCTACCAAGACGGCTTTAAGGCACTGGACTTGGGCGGCTCGGCCGCGCAGTCGGTGATCCTGATGATGATCGTGGTGGCGCTCACGGTGGTGCAATTCCGCTATGTTGAAAAGAAAGTGAACTACTGATGGTTGATCGCAGCCGCTGGCTCACCTTCCTGTCCCACACCGTGATGCTGCTCGGCGTGCTGGTGGTGGCTTTTCCACTTTACTTAGCGCTCATCGCTTCGACCCACACGGCCGACGCTATCGTGCAGGTGCCCATGCCCTTGCTGCCCGGCAGCAATATGTGGGAAACCTACAAAGCCGCACTGTTCGGCGACGGCAAACTGGGCTCCAACACCACGGTGGCCCACATGATGTGGGTCAGCTTCGTCACGGCCATGGTGATCACGGTCGGCAAAATTTCCATCTCGCTGCTGTCGGCTTTTGCCATCGTCTACTTCCGCTTCCCGTTCAAGATGTTCTTCTTTTGGGCCATCTTCGTGACGCTGATGCTGCCGGTCGAAGTGCGCATCTTGCCCACCTACAAGGTCGTCGCCGACTTGGGCATGATCAACACCTACGCCGGTCTGACGCTGCCGCTGATCGCATCCGCCACCGCGACCTTTTTGTTCCGCCAGTTCTTCCTGACGGTGCCGGGCGAGTTGGTTGAAGCCGCCCGCATGGACGGTGCTGGCCCGATGCGCTTTTTCAAGGACATCCTGCTGCCGCTGTCGAAGACCTCGATTGCCGCGCTGTTCGTGATTCAGTTCATTTACGGCTGGAACCAATACCTGTGGCCGCTGCTCATGACCACCAGCGAGGACATGTACCCGGTGGTGATCGGCATCAAGCGGATGCTGGCCGGCGGGGAAGCCGCCAACGACTGGAACATCGTGATGGCCACCGCCATTCTGGCCATGCTGCCGCCTGCACTGGTGGTGATACTGATGCAGAAGTGGTTCGTCAAGGGCCTGGTTGACACTGAAAAATAAATATTTTGCGGGACAGATCTTCAGCTCTGTCCCCAACTGACTAGAAGATAAAAATGGCTTCAATCCAACTCAACAACGTCATCAAGACTTACGGCGTCGGCAAACACGCGCTGCAGGTCATTCACGGCATCAACGCCGAAATCGCCGACCATGAGTTCATCGTCATCGTCGGACCGTCGGGCTGCGGCAAGTCCACCTTGTTGCGCATGGTGGCCGGCTTAGAGGAAATCTCCGGCGGCGAGATTTCCATAGGAGGGCGTGTGGTCAACGACTTAGAGCCGTCCGAGCGCGACATCGCCATGGTGTTCCAGAACTATGCGCTGTACCCGCACATGAGCGTGTTCGACAACATGGCTTACGGACTGAAGATCAAGAAGGTGCCGCTCGCCGAGATCAAGGCGCGTGTTGACAAAGCCGCCGGCATCTTAGAGTTGGGCCACCTGCTGGACCGCAAGCCCCGCGCCCTCTCGGGCGGCCAGCGCCAGCGCGTGGCCATGGGAAGGGCCATCGTGCGGCAACCGCAGGTGTTTTTGTTTGACGAGCCGCTGTCCAACCTGGACGCCAAGCTGCGCGTGCAAACCCGCTTGGAGATTCAAAAGCTGCACCGCGAACTCGGCATCACCTCGCTGTTTGTCACGCACGACCAGGTCGAAGCCATGACCTTGGCCCAGCGCATGATCGTCATGAACGCCGGCCGGGTCGAGCAGTTCGGCACGCCTGAAGAGGTTTACAACCGCCCCGCCACCACCTTCGTGGCCAGCTTCATGGGCTCGCCGCCGATGAACTTGCTCAAGTATCTGCGCAACGCAGACTTTGGCGGCCCGGCTGGGGCTATTTTGGGTATTCGTCCGGAGCACCTGCACATCTCGGACACGGGCTGGGCCGTCAAGGTTGAGGCGATTGAAATGCTGGGCGCCGAGCGTCTGGTGTATGGCCGCTTGGGCGATGAGTCTTTGATTGTCCGGATGGCTGAAAGCCAGCCGTCCCCCGTGCTGGGCGCGACGATTCATGCGGCGCCGCGAACCGACCGGTTGCACTGGTTTGACAGCGCCAGCGGACAACGTTTATGACCGCCGCAACCGGTCAGGCTTGGCCTTATCCGCGCTGGATTGCGCATCGCGGTGCCGGCAAATTAGCGCCCGAAAACACGCTGGTGGCGTTTCGCTTGGGCGCGTCCCACGGCTACCGCATGTTCGAATGCGACGTCAAGCTGAGTGCCGACGGCGTGCCGTTTTTACTGCACGACGCCACCTTGGATCGCACCACGAACGGGCAAGGGCTGGCGGCTGACTTGAGTTGGGACGGGCTGTCCCGCTTAGACGCCGGCAGCTGGCATTCGCCAGCGTTTGCGGGTGAGCCACTGGCCAGCCTGGAGGCGGTCGCGCATTTCTGCCTAGACAACTCTTTGGGCCTGAACATTGAGATCAAACCCACTCCCGGCAGTGAATCGTTGACCGGCACCGTGGTGGCGAACGCGGCGGCACGGCTATGGGCTGGCGCGCCGCAGGGCAATCTACCGCTGCTCAGTTCTTTTCAACCCGACGCACTCGAAGCCGCACGCGCTGCGCAAGCGCATTTGCCGCGCGCCTTGTTGTTGGACGCTTTGCAGAGTGGCTGGCTGGAGACTGCCTTGCGAATCGGCTGTGTAGCGGTGGTCTGCAAGCACACGCACTGGGATGCGTTCAGCGTCCAGCAAACCCAAAGCGCAGGCTTGAAGGTCCTCAGCTACACCGTGAATGAAGCGTCGGCTGCTGATCGGCTGTGGGCGCTGGGCACCGATGGCATCATCACCGATCGCGTGGATCTGTTCTCGCCGGCCAGCTGAAACAGGAAGGTAATCACCTCAAACTTTCCAGCCGCGCAGCAACAGCCACTGCACCAAAGCCGCCGCCAGCGCCATGGCGGCGTAGGTCAGCAATCTGCCGTCATGACCAAAAACCACCAAGCCGCAAACGGTGACCAGCAAGTTAACCGCGAACACCAGCGCCAACTGCAAATGCCAACCGGGGCTGCTCAAGCGAGCGGCTTTTCCGCCAGCTTTAGATTTTGAAAAAGGCAGTAACGCGGAAAGACCGACCATCAGCAAAGCCAGAAAAGCAGCGGGCGCCACGAAGTTCAGCAAATGGTTGGCCAGAAGATAAAAGGTCATGGGCTGATCTAGAAAGTTGCGATGCAGTTTAAGCGCACGGCCCATCGAAAAAGGCCATTTTGAGGCGCGCCACCTGCCCCGGTCAGCCAAAAATTTATAATCAGCGCATGTCAGTCTGGGCCCTCGGCTTAAATCATCACACAGCACCGCTTGATTTGCGAGGTCGATTTGCGTTTGCCATCGACCAGATTGAGCCTACTTTGAAGGGTTTGCGCGCCTCGCTGACGCGCCAACCTGAAGCCACGCTGCTGTCGACCTGCAACCGCACTGAAATTTACTGCGCTGGCGAGCACGTCGATCTCGACAAAACAATCGACTGGTTGGCGCACAACGGCGGCGTCTCCCCCGCGCTGCTGCGATCGCACAGCTACACCCTGCACAACGGCGATGCCGCACGCCACGCCTTTCGCGTGGCCAGCGGGCTCGACTCCATGGTGCTGGGCGAGCCGCAAATCCTCGGACAAATGAAAGACGCGGTGCGCGCCGCCGAAGATGCCGGTGCCATGGGCACCACGCTGCACCAGCTGTTTCAACGCTCGTTTGCGGTGGCCAAAGAAGTCCGCAGCAACACCGAAATCGGCGCTCACAGCATCAGCATGGCGGCCGCCTCGGTGCGCTTGGCCGGCCAACTCTTTGAAGACCTCGGCGACATCAAGGTGTTGTTTGTCGGGGCCGGCGAAATGATTGAACTGGCGGCAACTCATTTCGCCGCCAAGAACCCGAAATCGATGGCGATTGCCAACCGCACGCTAGAGCGCGGTGAAAAACTGGCGGGTCGCTTTGGCGCAGAAGTGATGCGGCTGGCCGACCTACCGCTGCGCCTGCATGAGTTCGACGCCGTCATCAGTTGCACCGCCAGCACCTTGCCCATCATTGGCTTGGGCGCGGTGGAACGGGCCCTCAAATTGCGCAAGCACAAGCCCATGTTCATGGTCGACTTGGCCGTCCCCCGCGACATCGAACCCGAAGTGCAGGCGCTCGAAGACATTTATCTCTACACCGTCGATGACTTGGCAAAAGTTGTGCAGACCGGCAAAGACAACCGGCAAGCGGCGGTGGCGCAAGCCGAAGTGATCATTGACGCCGGCGTGCAAAACTTCATGCATTGGCTGAACCAGCGCGGCACCGTCCCGCTGATCCAACAGCTGAATGCCCAAGCCGACGAATGGCGCGCACTGGAAATCAACCGCGCCAAAAAAATGCTGGCCAAGGGCGAGCCGGTGGAAGCCGTGCTCGAAGCGCTGTCACGCGGGCTGACACAAAAGATGCTGCACGGCGCCATGGCCGAACTCCACGCCAGCGATGCCGACAACCGGGACAGCACCGCCCGCGCTGTCTCAAGGTTGTTCCTGCGCGGCAATCTGCCCAAAGAGCGCAACAGCCTTTAGCGGCGATCCTCACGCCAAAGCTCGCGCCGACTTTGTCGGTCCGCAGACCCGCCTTCAATCGCTCCTCGCAAAAACTGGCCTTCCCGCCCTTTGATCTGGCCATCATGTTTTTGCCCCTGTTTCCCTCGCTATCGCCCTGAACTCTCTGATGAAACCATTTCTTCGCCAAACACTGGAACGCCAGATTCTTCGCCTGCACGAGCTTGACGCACTGCTCTCGGCCAGCGACGTGGTCAGCGACATGGAGCGCTTTCGCAACCTGACCCGCGAGCACGCCGAAGCCAGTCTGATCACGGCGCAATACAACAAACTGACGCGTCGCGAGGCTGATCTGGCCGGCGCCCAAGCCATGCTCGCGGAAGCTGCGACAGACCCCGACATGACGGCCATGGCCGAAGACGAAATCGACGAGGCCAAAGCCGACATCACGCGCCTCGACGAAGCCCTGCAGCTGATGCTGATCCCCAAAGACCCGGACGACTCACGGCCGGCCTTTCTGGAGATTCGCGCGGGTGCGGGCGGCGATGAATCCGCGCTGTTTGCGGCCGACTTGTTCCGCATGTACACGCGGTATGCAGAGCGCTGCGGCTGGCGCTGCGAGATCATCAGCGAGTCACCGTCGGAGCTGGGCGGCTACAAGGAAGTGGTGGTCCGCATGGAAGGCCAGCCCGACAGCCTCGGCATGGGCGTCTACGGCAAGCTGCGCTTTGAATCAGGCGGCCACCGGGTGCAACGCGTGCCGGCCACCGAAACCCAGGGCCGCATCCACACCAGCGCCTGCACGGTTGCCGTGCTGGCCGAGCCCGACGAGGCGGTGCTGATCCAGATCAACCCGGCCGATTTGCGCATTGACACCTACCGCGCCAGTGGCGCTGGTGGCCAGCACATCAACAAGACCGACTCGGCCGTGCGCATCACCCACTTGCCCACCGGCATCGTCGCCGAGTGCCAGGAAGGCCGCAGTCAGCACAGCAACAAAGCCCAGGCCTTGAAAGTGCTGACCGCCCGCATCCATGAAAAAGACCGCTCTGAACGCGCCGCCAAAGACGCCGCAACGCGCAAGGGCTTGATCGGCAGTGGCGACCGCAGCGACCGCATCCGCACCTACAACTTTCCGCAGGGCCGGCTCACCGACCACCGCATCAACCTGACGCTCTACAAACTCAACTACATCATGGAGGGCGACCTCGAAGATGTGGTGACGGCCCTGCAAGTGGAGCGCGGCGCGGAGCTGTTGGCCGAACTGGAAAACCGAAATGGCTGAAGCCTTGAATTGCGCACAGGCCATCGCTGCCGCCTGCAGCTTGGGGTTGGACAGGCTCGATGCGCAGTTGCTGTTGTTGCATGTGCTGGGCAAGCCGCATGGCGGTCGTGCTTGGCTGATCGCCCATGACCGCGACCCGCTGTCGCCCGAGGCCTGCGAACGCTTTCGCGTGCACAGCCAACGTCGGGCAAGCGGCGAACCACTGGCGTACATCGTCGGGCAACAAGAATTTTTTGGCCTGCCGCTGGCTGTTGATCCACGCGTCTTGATCCCCAGGCCAGACACTGAAACCTTGGTCAGCTGGGCGCTTGACGTGCTGCCTGCGGGCCGCGCCAAAGTGCTCGACCTCGGGACCGGCAGCGGTGCCATCGCCTTGGCACTCAAACACGCGCGCCCAACAACAGATGTCAGCGCCATCGACGCCAGCGCTGACGCCGTGGCAGTTGCCCGTGGCAACGCGGCGGCGCTAGGTTTGGCCGTGTCGATTGAGATCAGTCGCTGGTTTGAGCAGGTCAACGGCCTGTTTGATGTGATCGTTAGCAACCCGCCCTATGTCCGCGACGGCGACCCGCATTTGGCGGCTTTGGGGCACGAACCGATTCAAGCGCTGACGGCAGGCGCAGATGGATTGAGCGATCTGCGCCAAATCATTGCTGGTGCGCCCGCGCACTTACAGGCTGGCGGCTGGTTGCTGCTGGAACACGGCTACGACCAAGCCGAGGCCGTTGCTCAGCTGCTGCAAGAACAAGGCTTTGAGAATGTCTCCAGCCGTGCCGACTTGGCCGGCATTCAGCGCTGCTCGGGTGGCCGTTTTGGCGGTCTGAAACCGGACCTGCGCAGCGGGATTAAAAGCGTCCGATAATCTGTCCACACGATTTTTAACGTCTGGCCAGCGTGCCAAGACCACACCAACGGAGTATTCCCATGAGCGACACCCAACAACGCATTGATGACATCGTTAAATCCAGCGACGTGGTTCTTTTCATGAAAGGCACCGCCCAATTTCCAATGTGCGGCTTTTCTGGCAAGGCCATTCAGGTGCTGAAAGCCTGCGGCGTGAACAAACCAGCGACCGTCAATGTGCTGGAAGACGAAGACATTCGCCACGGCATCAAGGAATACAGCAACTGGCCAACCATTCCCCAGCTGTATATCAAGGGCGAGTTCATTGGCGGATCGGACATCATGATGGAGATGTACCAAAACGGTGAACTGCAACAGGTCATCGGCACGCCCGAAGCCTGAAGCTGATCGGACCGTTCACGCCAAGCTATTGCAGCTTGGCGTCCCCGTAAACCTGATCGTCAGGTGGGGCGTCTGCTGGCAAACGAAAGCTCTCGCTGGCCCAAGCGCCCAAGTCCATGTTTTTACAGCGCTGACTGCAAAACGGCCTGAAAGCATTGCTGGGCGCATACACACTGTCACCGCCGCAGCTCGGGCAAGTCACAATTTTGGAATCAGAAGTCTTTGGGGTCATCATCAAGTCTTTGACGGGGCCGTCAGCGCAAAGCTAACAGCCCTTCACTGGCTATTTTTAACTGGCTATTTCAAGCGTTAAGCGCAGAGCGTGAGCTCAAATTCGGCATCTTCAGCCGCAGAATGCAAGCGATCATCGCTGGCATGGCGCATCAGCCGAACAGATGCCATCAGGCGGTTAGCGCTGATTTCAGGCACCAGTCCGTTCGCAGAATCAAGCCGCAGCCGCAACAACTGGAAGGTCCGTCCTTGCGGCAGCGTCTGCTGATAAACACCACCCGAGGCGAGTACTTTTTGCGGCAGCCCAGCATCGCGCAACAGCTTCAACAAGAGACTGATCGAGTCTGCCAACGGCACCAGCGTCGACATCCAGCGTTGAATATCTTCCCGCCGGCGCGAACCGCTCAGGTGCTGCCATGCGAAATAAGCGGGCAGGTCAAACTCACACGTACCGCCCGGAATGCCGGCACGGCTGCGAATCCCCATGAGCCAATCATTTTCTGTCAATGACTGACCGGCCTTGCCTGGCAAGGCATTCAGGGTTGCAAAATAACTGTCCAACTGGCCGATGATTTCGTCAAGCGCGGCTTCCGAGATAGCCGGGTTGCCGCGGTAACCATTCAGCACATGCTTTTGTTTTTCGAGATCCTTGAGGACGTCGGTTTTCAAATCGGCACGGCAACCCACATCCATGATCTCGAAGATCGTGGTGATGGCGTAATGGTGGTCGATGGGATCGTCGCGCTCGGCCAATTCGCCTAACCTGCCGAACAGGTGTTCAAGGCGCAAATAAGTCCGTACGCGTTCGTTAAATGGGTACTCGTAAAGGATCACAGCGATATCTTTATCGACGTTGATAAGGCCGGCAGACCGGGCACTATTACATCATAGCCCGAAGCGCGCAGCTGCAGCCCGTGCCAGACCGGCTAATTCTGCCAGCGACTGTGTCTCGTTGTAAATGCAAATGTCTGCAGCAGCCAGTCGCTGCGTCCGGCTCGCTTGGGCGTCGATAACTTTTTGCACGGCCTCACGGGTCCAACCGTTGCGGGCCATGACCCGGCTGATTTGCCTCTCTTCGGTGCAATCCACCACCAACACCTGATGCAATTGCGCCCGCCAGCGGCCAGACTCGACCAGCAAAGGAACGTCAAAAACAATGCAACGGGTGCCCTTGCTTTCTGCGGCACTCGCTTGCCGGGCAGTCTCTGCCGCCACGAGCGGATGAACGATAGCTTCCAAGCGCAGTTTCGCTGCCGGGTCAGAGAAAACCTGCTGACGCATGGCGTCCCGGTCCAACGCACCCGCTGACGTGACGAAGGCTGCGCCGAAGATTTGCCGAATAGCCGGAATGGCCGCGCCACCTGCCGCCGTCAGCTGACGTGAGATTGCGTCCGCATCCACAATGACCGCGCCACATTCAGCCAGCATCTCGGCCACGGTGCTCTTGCCACTGCCGATGCCGCCGGTGAGTCCGATTCGACGCGCAGCGAATGGCTGCGTCATATCGCAAGCCCCGTCCAACGCAAGATCGCCTGCGGTCCAAAAAACAGCGCCGTCAGACCCGCGATGGCCAAAAATGGGCCGAAGGGCACATAGCCACCTTCACGCAATTTCGACGACCACTTCAGACCCATGCCGACCACAGCGCCCAGCACTGAGGCCATCAGAATGATGGGCACCAACGCAGCCCAGCCGAACCAAGCCCCCAGCGCCGCAAATAGTTTGAAATCGCCAAAACCCATACCCTCTTTGCCAGTGGCAAGTTTGAAGGCCCAATACACCCCCCACAAAGACAGATAACCGCCCACCGCACCCCAGAGAACATCGCTCAGGCTGACGCCTGGGTTCCATTGCAGGGCTGCGACGATCAGGCCACTCCACACCAGCGGCAGGGTGATGTCATCTGGCAGCAAGGTGGTGTCCCAATCGATCATCGCCAGCGTCACCACCGCAGCAGAAAACCCACACCAAACTACCGCCGTGGGTGTTCCACCCCAGCGAGACACGCAAAAGTAAAACAAGCCTGCCATCACCAACTCGACCAAGGGGTACCGCACGCTGATACCCACGCCGCACGCTGAACACCGGCCTCGCAGAAAAAGGTAACTCACGACTGGAATGTTCTCGTGCCAGGCAATCGGATGGCCGCAATGAGGACAACGCGAACGCGGCTGCGACAGGCTAAGAACTTGTCCAGATTCTGATTCGGCATTTGGCTCCGCACTCAGATCAGCTGAGTGTCCCGCAAATTCAGCGCACTCCTTGACCCATTGCTGCTCCATCATCAACGGTAATCGATGAATCACGACGTTGAGAAAGCTGCCGACCATCAACCCCATCAGTCCCGCCAGCAGGGGCAATGCATGCGGCCAAGCAAATGTCAACATCAAATCACCTGCCCGAGCTCGAAGATTGGCAGATACATCGAGATCAAAATTCCACCGATCAGTGACCCGAGAACCACGATGATGAAGGGCTCCATCAAGCTCGCCAAAGCAGCAACTTTTTGATCTACTTCGGCCTCAAAAAAATCAGCCGATTTACCTAGCATGTGATCCAAAGCACCCGACTCTTCGCCAATCGCACACATCTGCACCACCATGTTTGGGAATACCCCAGCGCGCGCCATGGCCACATTCAAACTGACACCCGAGGACACTTCTTTTTGAATATTGAACGTTGCATTCACATAAACCGAATTTCCGCTGGTTCCACCTGCTAATTCAAGCGCGTCAATGAGCGGTACGCCAGCGGCAAACAACGTTGACAGCGTTCTTGTCCACCTGGCAATACAGGCCTTTTCGAGCAGTGAGCCAAAAACTGGCAACTTCAATAACCATTGGTCTGTCAATCGTTGCAGTTTCTGGCTACGCCGCCAAATCCCCATCAGCACATAAGCAGTCACAAACCCAACACCGATCATGAGCCACCAGTACGCGACCAAAAACTCACTGACACCCATTACAAAAAGAGTTGGCGCTGGCAGTTCTGCGCCGAACGACGAAAAAACGCTCTTGAAAGCCGGTATGACAAAGATCATGATGATCGCAATCACAACAAAGGCGACACTCATGACTGCGGCGGGATAACTCAAGGCCGATTTGACTTTGGATTTTATGGCTTCAGCCTTTTCCATATAGATAGCCAAGCGGTCCAACAATGCATCCAGAATACCGGCCGCCTCGCCAGCCGCCACCAGATTGCAGTAGAGCGAATTGAAATAGGAGGGGTGTTTGCCGAAAGCGACACTCAAAGCGGTGCCGCTTTCGACATCACTGCGGATATCGTTGAGCAGCCTGACCATGCGCGGATTGCTGTGACCTCGGCCCACAACGTCAAAACATTGCAGCAACGGCACGCCGGCATTCATCATGGTTGCCAACTGCCGGGTAAAACCGGCCACATCGTGAGGGGAAATAGATCGACCTGATGATCGCCGCTGTCGTGAGACCTTCAGGGCTTGCACCCCCTGCCGCCGCAACACAGCCTTGGCATGGTTTTCACCCATAGCCCGAGTTTGACCGCGCACAGGGTTGCCTTCACGGTTGGTGCCTTCCCATTCGAAGACGATATCGCGGAGCTGCTGTGAGGCTTTCGCTGGGGCCATAAGGTTCAAGGATTCAAATGAGCGGGTTGTTCAGTCATTGGTACAACTTAAAATTTCTTCGAGCGAAGTCGAGCCGAGTTTAACTTTCAGCAAGCCCGACTGGCGCAAACTTTTCACGCCCTCTAATTCGGCCTGCGCCGCAATCTCCATGGCGCTACCGTCTCTCAGAATAATCCGCTGAATCTCATCCGACACAGGCATCACCTGATGCACTCCGATACGCCCCTTATAGCCACTGTTGCAGGCGCTGCAACCTTGCGCCCGGTAGGGCGTCCAACTGCCATCCAGTTCGACCGGTTTGAAACCCGCCCTGATGAGGGTGTCACTGGGCAGATCAGCGAGAACCTTGCAATGTATGCACAGCTGTCGCACCAAACGCTGCGCGGTGATAAGCATGACGCTGGAGGCAATATTGAAGGAGGCGATCCCCATGTTTCTCATGCGCGTCAGCGTGGTCGGAGCATCATTGGTGTGTAGCGTTGACAAAACCAGATGGCCAGTCTGAGCCGCTTTAATGGCGATGTCGGCGGTTTCAATATCCCGAATTTCTCCGACCATGATGATGTCCGGGTCCTGCCTCAAAAAAGCCCGCAAGGCGACAGCAAAGGTCAAGCCAGCTTTCTCATTGACATTGACCTGATTCACGCCCGGCAAATTGATCTCAGACGGATCTTCAGCGGTGGAAATATTAACGCCAGGCTGGTTCAGCAAATGAAGGCAGGTGTACAGCGATACCGTCTTGCCAGAACCGGTCGGGCCTGTCACCAACACCATGCCCGTAGGACGACGCAAAGCACTCAACAATCGCTCTTTTTCCTCCAGCTCAAGGCCCAGCGCATCCATACCCATTTGTACGGCCTTCGGATCGAGAATCCGAATAACAATTTTTTCACCAAAGAGCGTTGGCAGGGTACTCACTCGAAAGTCAATGATCTGACCCGGTCCGAAGGTCAGCTTCATCCGCCCATCTTGCGGAACACGCTTTTCCGCAATATCAAGCCTCGAGAGAATTTTGATTCTGGAGGCCAGCGTGTCTTTCAAACCAACGGGTGGAGTGGCCATTTCCCGAAGCTCACCATCAATGCGAAACCGAACCCGATAATTGAATTCATACGGTTCAAAATGCAAATCTGAGGCGTGCATATTGACGGCTTGATGCAGCATTCTCTGCAAAAACGTGACCGCTGGCGTGTCGTCGACCAGCGTCGACGCCTTGAGTAGCGCCAATCGATCCGGCGGAGTGTCAGCGGCGACGATAGGCTTCTTTCAAAATCATAAGCCGATCATCGTTGATGAGAACCCATCTGTAAACCTAATCGTTATACTTCTAACAATAGAACCAAACCGATGATAGGCATGCCCGACTGTTTGTCGATCTTACGATCGGTTAACTTTTCTCGAATTAAAAAGGCTATTTGTTTGAACTCATTAATGTCAGTCGAGACAAACAAAAAAGCCCACATCAAGTGGGCTTTTTAAGAAATAATATTGATTAGTCAATCATCAAGCTGCAATCAAATAGTCAGCCTTGTTCTTACCGGCTAACCATTTAGGAGCCAAGCCACGCCCGCTCCAAGTGTTACCACTGATGGGGTCGCGATATTTAGGGGCTACTTTGCCAGTCTTCTTGGCGGCAGACTTTGACTTGCCACTTGGAAACACGTCACTCGCGGTGAGTTGATACTCTTCAATAATCGCACGCACCTTGGCGATTGCCTCACCAACCTCGCGCTGGCGAACTTCATTGACTTGGTTTTGCAGGGATTCGATTTGCGACAGCAGATCTTTCAAAGAGCTCATAGGTGATCCTTTTTATAAAAGCTAGATTCTAAACCATTGGCCAACTCATTTCAGAGAGATGCCGACTTGAATCCAACCCTCAAAACACAGCGTCACCTTACCCAAGAGAAAATCAACTGTTTTATTCAATTCTCATGAACTCGGATAAACATCAAGTTCACTGAGCGTCAAAAATAATGTGCAAATGTCACATCACGAATACCACGGCACAGAACTCGTTCAGTGACGTAGCGCGCGGCACTATATTGATGAAGGCTGAGATTGATAGAGTTTCGTCGATGAATTACGCACGCCGCTCAAGCAACTGCGAAGCCAGGCTCATCAATGCTGCGCGATAATTGCTATCCGGCAAAGTACCCAAAGCATCCATGGCCCGCTGCGCTTCTGAGGCAGCGCATGCACGGGTCGCGTCGAGTGCACCGGTGCGTTGCACGATGGCGACAATTTCAGCCATTTTCTCGGTTCCGCCAGTCTCAATGGCCAAACGCAGGGTGCCACGCTCTTGCTCTGTGCCGCGCTGCATCGCAATGATCAACGGGAGTGTGACTTTGCCTTCGCGCAAGTCGTCACCCAAGTTTTTGCCCATCTCCGACACGTCACCGTCGTAATCCAGCACGTCGTCGATCACTTGAAAAGCCGTGCCAAGGGCCTGCCCATAGTCAGCGCAAGCAGCCTCAACGGCCACGCTGGAGCCCGCCAGCAAAGCGGCAATACGCGCGCAGGCCTCAAACAACTTAGCGGTTTTTGAACGAATCACCCGCACATAGTCTTCTTCGGACAGATTCGCATCGTGCATGTTCATGAGTTGCTGAACTTCGCCTTCGGCAATCACGTTGGTCGCCTCAGCGAGAGTGCGCATGATGCGCATGTCACCGGCGTCGACCATCATTTGGAAGGCGCGCGAATACAAAAAATCGCCGACAAGAACACTGGCTGGATTGCCGAAAGCCTCATTGGCCGTCTCGCGGCCGCGCCGCAAGGTGGACTCATCCACCACGTCGTCGTGCAGCAATGTGGCGGTATGAATGAATTCGACCACCGCGGCCAGATTAAAGCGTTGCTCACCTTTGTAACCAAGGGCGCCGCACATCAGCAGCAGCAGCGCCGGCCGCAGGCGCTTGCCCCCCGCCGCCACGATGTAGCGTGAAATCTGACCGATCAGAGCAACGTCGGAGCTAAGACGCTGCTCGACGACCGCATCCATGCTGCGCATGTCGCCAGTGATAAGCGCCAAAGCGGCGGCGGTACTTGAGGAGTTGAGTGACAAAGAGGAGTCCAGACCAGAATTTGACGTAATTATAGGAAGGCCGTCTTGAGAGAGCGCCGCAAGGGGCAAACCAGCCATGACGGTTGACGCCCAACGACTGCTAAAAATAAGGCTCGACAAGACTTTCTAGCCAAGGCTATAATCGAGGGCTCTGTGGAAATCCGTCTGCAGAACTCAATAGACGAGGTCTTACATGTACGCGGTCATAAAAACCGGTGGCAAACAATACAAAGTTGCTACTGGTGAAAAAATTAAAGTAGAACAGATTGCTGCGGACGTAGGCCAAGAGATTGTTATCGATCAG
>CANFXC010000002.1 GCA_947450765.1 Comamonadaceae bacterium
TCGCGCTGGGTCTTGAGGGCGGCTAGTTGCGAGGCGCTGGTGTCGCCTAATTTTTTGAGTTCGGCCTGGGTGTCCTGGTTTTGCAGGAAGTGTTTTTCTAGCTCTTCTTGAACCTGGTGCAGTTGCAGCAGCAGCAGCTCGCCTTCTTGTTGGGATTCTTTGAACTGGGCTTGGGCTTGTGACTTGGCCTTGGCTTCTGTATCGCGTTGGGTCAGGGCTTCGCTTTTGGCGCTGGATTCTTGGTCGCGTTGGGCTAGTGTGTTGCTGTTGGCGTCGGTTTGGGCCTGGAAGGCGGCTTGTTCAGCACGGCGGTCGGTGAGGCGGTGGTAGCTGTCGATGAGGGCGTCGATGGCGGAGGCTTCGCCCTGCCCTTCTTCTTGGTCTTGGTCTGACGGCTCAATCAGCAGGGTGATGGTGGCGTGTAGTTCGCGCTCGAGTTCGTCAAGCTCGGGGTGCAGGCCGGCGATGTGGCTGACGAGATGCTGGATGATGGCGGTGGGGGCGCCGGGGGCATGGGTTGCCGCGCTGAAGGCGCAAAGACGGACAAGGGGCATGGATTGCCGCGCTTCGCTCGCAATGACGGAGGGGTTCGTCTCTGCGAGCGTAGCGTGGCAGTCCATGGCCCCTTCTTGAGGACTTAGAGCCAGGCGCCAGCGTTGGTTTAGTTGGGTTACCAGAGCTTGGGGGGCGATTTGGGCTTGGTCGGCCCAGACCATGACGCTTTGGCTTGGGTGGCGCAGGTGAAAGCGCAGCAGAGCTTGGTGGTGGCTGTGCCATTCGGCTAGGGCTTGTGCGGTGTTGGAGGCAGGGGTCATGGGCTGCCGCGCTTCGCTCGCAGAGACGGCGGCGCTCGCAGAGACGAACCCGCTCTCGTCATTGCGAGCGAAGCGCGGCAATCCATCCCCGCTTCCATCTTTGTACGCAGCGCCAGAGGCTAGCAGTTGTGCGATGGCTTGTTTTGGGGTTTGGCAGAGCAGGACGAAGCGGATGTCGCCGTCTAGCTGGGCCCAAAAGTCGAGGAGTTGGTGGCTTTGGATGTCGGCCCACCCCCAGACGGGGGCGTCTAGGTTGGAAAGCATGAGGTCAACGGCCAGCTGCTCCCAGAGCCTGCTGGGTTGAACTATGCCGACAGACTGGCCGCACACACGTTGGTGCCAGACTTGAAGGGAGACGCTGGGGTCCCGCTGTAGGGGTTGGGCTGCGGCCATGCCGGCCTGTCCAAGCTGGGCGGCGATTTGGGTCAGGGCGTGCGGGTGGTTACCCGTGATGCAAAGGGTGGTCATTTGAATATTTCCAGACAGGCGGTGTTTTTGACGCGGGTCTTGAGCCAGCCGGTCTTGCGTTGGGCAAACAGTGTTTTGTCGAGTGCGTTGACGGGTTTGGCGTCTTTGCCCCAGTCGACCTCTACCAGCACGGCCTGTGGGCTGTAGCAGTACTGGGCGTTGCCGATAGCGAGGACGGTGAGTTCGGTGTCGGCGTAGTGCTGGGTATAGCCTGGATAAAAAAGTTGACCGTCGTAGTTTTGGCTGAACCAGCTGCGCCGGCCTAGCCCAAAAGCGGCCAGGGCGCCGCCCCATTTACCGTCGTTGAAGGCGAGCAGACCTTTGGCTTTGAGCGTCAGGGTTAGCACGCCGGTGGCGAGCCACTGGCGCCCGGCAAAGGCGTCTTGGGCGACGTAGCCAAACCAAGTGCTGGTGGTGGCGGCAAAGACTTGGTTGGCGATGTGGATGAAGCCTTGACGAGCGTCGTCGAGCACGACCAACAGCAGCGCGTCGGCCTCCCCTGCCCGGCTGCACATGAGTTGGGCAGCTTGGCTGGCCTGGTCAGAGTTGGTGCTGGGCATGACCATGACCGTACCCGCCTGCGCCCAGTCGGCTGGCAACGGCTGGGCCAGTTGCGCGGCGTGCAGGAGTTGCCATTTCATGCAGAGGTACCTTCAGTGGTGCGGGGATAGTCGTAGTCAATACCGTTGTTGGCGGGACCAAATTTAAGGGTTTTGGGGCTGATGGCTGGCAGGTTGTTGGCCATCCAGCCCTTGCCCAGAGTTTGCGCAAAGTAGAGGGCGCGGTAGTTGGCCCAGCACGCAGTGAGCCAGCGCGATTGTTGGGTGATGGCGCTGTCTTTCATCTCGCGCAAAAGGCGCAGATGGGGGTTGAGCGTTGCGTCTTGGGGCAAGGCGAGTTTGCAGGCTTTCCAGGTGCCGGCTTTGGCCATGAGAAAGTGGCCGAGCAAGCGGGCCACGATGCGGTAGAGGTAGCTGAATTTACCGGGGGGTGTTTGTTCTTCAAACAGGGCATTTCGGGCGGTTTTGCCGACGTTGAGCAGGGCCAGGCTAAGGGCTTTGTCTATGAATGCAAGGTAGTCAACCCAGAAGGCAGGACTGGCGACGATGAGGTGGCCGGTGGCAAAAAGGGAGGAGTGGCTGAGGGTGTCCAGCGGGGCATCCGACAGGCCGGCGGCTTTGAGGAACTCGCGGGCTAGGAGGAGAAAGTTGGGGTGCGTAGTTTCAGCTTGTAGCCAGGGGTTGTGATAGACAGATTCAAGCTCGGGGTGGGCGTGGCAGAAGTAGACGTCAAAGCCGGGACGGGCCGCAATGGCCTCGCCAAGGGTGGTGCTGTTGAGGCCGGTGCGCTGTGTGAAGTCGGCAGGCAGCAGGCCCCAGAGCGGGCTGTTTTGCAGGGCCGGGTCTTGGCTGAGCAGGCGCATGCCGTCGATGAGCGGCAATGAGCCGCTGGAGGGCAGCGTGAAGGATTCGCAAAACGGGTCAGCCAATGCCTGGCCGTTGACCTTGACTTGAAATAGGCGCAGCGAGGCGTTTGCTGGAGCGACTTGTGTTTTGCTTTTTTTGGCTGTGGCTGGCTTGACTGCTTTTGCTGGCGCTTTTTTGGCTGGCTTGGCTTTGACTGTTTTAAAGGCGTTGGGCACGGCTTTTGTAGATTTAGCTGGCGTGGCTTTGGTGGTTTTAGTTGTCATGGTGTGTGTGCCGTGTCAGTGATGTGATTCATTCGAGGACGCTCAAAAGTTCGTCAGCCAGTCGGGCGTGGTCGGTGCGTGGGCTACCGGGTTTTAGGAGTGTTTGGCCGGTTCGGCCGGGGCTGGGCTGGCCGTTGAAGCGGTCTAGGCGGAAGTCGGCCAGGTCCATGCCGGCGTAGCGGCAGTGGGCATGGGTGTGGCGCTCACAAAAGAGCTCGCCAATGTGGGTGAACGCCGGCACGCCGACGGCCAGGGCTTCTATGGTGGTGAGGCCACCGCTGTAGGGCCAGGTGTCGATGGTGGCGTCTAGCGCGCTGACGGCGGTGAGGTAGGCGAGGTGGCTGGCGGGGCTGACGAATTGAATTTCTGTGCTGGCAAAGGCGGCTTGTACGCGCTGGCGCACCTCTAGGTGCTGGTAGCGGTAGTCAATAAAGCGCAGGTTGACCGGGCTGCTGCTGTTGTTTTGCCAGCGCTGGTGGCGCTGGGCCAGGTCGGCCAAAAAGGCGCGCGAGACTTTGCCTGGGTTGGCAATGATGCCCAGGGTGGTGGCTGGGGTGGCGTCTGGCGCGGCTAGCTGGGGCGCAGGCAGATAGGGTGGCGGGGTGTAGGTGACGTAGCCGGCTTTGAGGCGAATGAGGGGTTCGCTGTAAAGGGCGTCACTGCCTTTGGGGGTTTGGTAGCGGTCGGTTAAAAAGCCGTCAAAGCTTTTGAGGCCGGTGGTGACGGACTGGCCGCCGACCCATTTATAGAGTTTTTTGGCGGGCTTGGTAGACAGGGCGCTGAGGGCGACGGGGTCCATCCAGCCGCCTAAATCAATCAGGGCGTCGAGGTTGTGACGGGCGATTTCTTTGGCCAGTTGTTCGGCGCCGAGGGGGGCGACGTCGAGCCAGTCGGTGGCGATGCGCTTGAAGGCGTCGCTGGCCCAGTCGCGCTTGGTGCCGCGGTTGAAGATGACCAGGTCAACCGCCAGGCCCAGGCGTTGCAGCGCACCAAAGCCAAAGAAGTAAACCGGTGATGCAAAAAATTGCGGGGAGATGAGACCAACACGCAAGCGTGTATTGCCAGCTGTTGCCATTGGCTCGGGCTGGGCGCGGGTGATGCTTTGGACTTGGGCGCAGACGGCCTCGCCAAGGGGCAACTGCTGAGCGCCAAAGTCAAGAAAGGCTTGGTTGACTTGTTTGGCTGTGGTGCCTGGGTCGCGGTCGTAGAGTTGGGTGACGAGCGTGGTTATTTGCGCGTCGCGGCCATGCTGAAGCGAGCCCAACAGGGGGGCGACAAGTTGGCGGGCAGCGGGGGCGTCGCCGAGCAGGTGCAGGCTGAGGGTGGCGAGCTCAACGCGAATGTCGGCGCTTTGCGGCAGCTGGGCGTGCAGGCGCTGCAGCAGCAGCAGCGCGGTGGGTTTGTCGTTGCGCTTGATGAGGGCCTTGGCCAGCACCAGACCCGACTGCCAGAGTTGCGGGTTGAGCTTGATGGCGCGCCTGCACTGAATGATGGCCGCCTCGATTTCACCCTGCGCGAGTTGGCACAGCGCCAGATTGTGAGCAATGGTGGCGCTGTCCGGCTCTTGCTGCTGGGCCAGCTTGTAGCCGATGCAGGCGGCGTGCCAGTTCATGCCTTTGCGGTCGGCATCGGCTTGCTGCAGGAGCGTGCGCACGGAGGGGATCATGGGGTTGCCGGCGACCTTAGGGCTTGAACAGTTGGGTCTGGACTTGTTTGAGAGCAAGGTCGATGTCTACGGCGGCGGTGATTTGCAGGCTTAGCAGACGATCGCCTAATTGCAGCAAGGCGGTGACGTAATCGTTTTTGGTTTGGTGCAGGGCTTGCAGTGCGTTGAGGACGTCAAGCGAGGAGCGCACGCCGCCTTTGAAGCTTTGCTCGTTGGCGTTGACGCTGAGTTCGGCGGCCTTGATGGCGTCGAGGAGGATGATGATTTCTGACAGGGAGGCTTGGACGTCACTGTGCAGGCGCTCGATGTCAAGCTCGACTTGTTGTTTGACGGCGCGCTCGGTGTCTTTGAGTTTTTGCAGCGCGAGGTCGGCAGTTTCTATGCGCGCATAGCTGCTCATGTCCAGCGGAATGTCCAAACGCAGGGCAATGCCGCTGCTGGTGATGGTGTTGTCGCCAAACTGGGAGCGTTGCACCGAGGCGTTGATTGAGGGCAAAAACACGGCCTTAGCCCGTTTACGGGTTAGCTCACCAATGAGGGTTCCGATCTCGCTGGCGCGAACGTTGGGGTTGATGGTGCGTGCCTGGTCCATGAAGGTTTCCAGCGCGGGGAGCTTGAGCTCCGACATGTTGTTGGCCAGTGTGTAGCTGCCCGGAGCGGGGCGTGTGCCGACAATGGTTTCATATTGCCGTGTAGCCGCCTGTTGAGTGGAGTTCAGGGTGAGACTTTGCGCGCGAGCCTGAGCCAGCCGGACCCGGGCGTCGTAGACGTCAGTGACGGTGCCCATGCCAAGTTGGAAGGCACTCTGGGCCGAATCTGTCTGGGCTTGCAGGGCGGCGATATTGGTCTGGTTCAGCAGCAGCTTTTCACGCGAGGCTGATAGAGCGCTGACAACGCCGAACAGGCGCTGGGCCAGCTCGAACTGGTTTTTTTGTAACCCAACATCGGCCAAGGCGTTGCGGGGATCGGCCTCTTGCAAACTAAACCAGCGGTCGGCGTTGACGATGGGCTGGTTGATGGTGACGGTTTGACGATCTCCGCTTTCATTGGGCAACTGGGCGCGGCTGAAACGGGCTTCGGGGTAATAGGCGTTGCCGGCCATGCGCGCCTGAATGCGACCGGTCTCGTAGTCGGCAAAAGAGGCTGCAAAGGTGGCGTCGTATTTGCGGGCGGACAGGTAGTCGTCAAACAGATTGTTGGCCACTGCGCTGTGAGCAGCAAAAAGGCTGGTCAGCAAGACCAGCAGGGAGCGTGTGCGCAATAGGTTCATGGCAAGGGTCATTGCTTGAAGGAGCGGGCAAAACGGTCGGCCAGTGGTTTGAGCATGTAGCTCATGAAAGTGCGTTCGCCAGACTTGACGATGACTTCGACCGGCATGCCTGCCAGGATGGTGTTCTCGGCCAAGGTTTCGCGTGCTTCCTTGGTGGTTTCTACTTGCATGAGGTAGTACTCCTCTGGGAACTTGGGTAGCAGCGGGGGCAGCCGGTCGGCGCCGATGAGGCGCACGATGCCGGGCACGACCGGGGTGGTGGTGCTGTTGAAAGCAGAAAAGCGCATGTCAGCCAGCAGCCCGACCCGGACTTTGTCGATGAGGTGGGGTGGCACGGCGACTTCTGCGATGAGGCCGAGGTCGGGCGGTACGATTTCCATGAGAATCTGGCCGGCAGTGATGACACCGCCCACGGTGTGGACCTTGAGGCCGACGATGGTGCCGGCAGCGGTGGCGCGGACATTGGTCAGGCTTTGGTCAAAGCGCAGTGAGAGGACTTTGGAGCGGACGGTTTCGCGTACTTTTTGGGACTCGGTGAGCTCGGCGTCGACTTCTTTGGTGAAGGCGGCCTTGAGTTTGCTGAGCTCCAGTTGATTGGAGGCGAGTGACGTACGGATGCTGGCGATTTGTGAGCGAAGGTTGGCGATGCCGGCCTGGGCCTCGCTGCCGCTGCGTTCGGCCTCATTGGCTTTGCTGCGGGGGACAAAACCATCGTCGGCAAGTTTGCGCATGCTTTTGGCGTCTTCGACCAAGGGCGTGAGCTGGGTCAGACGGAATTGCAGGACTGTTTCTTGGGCTGCAATTTGCTGCAGCAGGCCTTGGCTTTGCTCCAGCATGATGGCGCGCTGGTCGCTGAGCTCGGCACGGCGTGACCTGAAAAATGCGGTTTGCAAACGCTTGGCCTCGGCGACCTGCTCGTTCTGGCCAAACTCATTCAGATCTTTATCCCAGGTGATATTGGCCGTTTCAGTTCGCTCGGCCAACAGGCGCGAGTAGACCGCAGCGGCGTTGATGAATTCGTATTCGGACTGGCGCAGGTTGGCGTCGATGTTCAGGGGGTTGATGCGAATCAGCACGTCGTCCTGCTTGACTTGGTCGCCCTCGCGAATCAGGATTTCGTCGACCACGCCACCGGTTGGGTGCTGAACCGCCTTACGGCTACCCATGACGACGACCGTGCCGCTGACGGCAACACCGGCGTCCATCGGGGCGGTAACAGACCAGACGATAAAAATAACGAAAGTTAAAAAGACCACCTTACCGGCTTGCTTTTTAACTTGGGACTCTTCAATGCGTACGGGCTCGATGCCGTCTTTGGCCAAGTCTTCGGGGACGTAAGGATTGAAGGTTTTGGCCCAACTTCCTAGCCGAGCAAAGATCGCATCAACCAGCTTCATGAACCATGTGAAGGGATTCATTTGGCGCTTTCTGGGGTGATGACTGGCGGAGTGACAGGGGTTGGGGTTGGCTCGGGGACGGGTGGTTTGAGCGCTGGCAAAGGTCCGGGCGTGACCGCTGGTTTGACTGCGGCGGGGTTGAGCTGGCCGAGCACTTCTTTGAGTGGGCCGAAGGCAACTTGCTGGCCGTCTTTGAGGACCAGTGCGAGATCGGCCACGCCGAGTAGTTTGGGCCGATGGCTACTGAAAACAACCAAGGCTTTGCGGGCCTTGAGGTTTTGAATCAACTTGGTCAGGGCGCGCTCGCCGTCGTCGTCAAGGTTGGCGTTGGGTTCGTCAAACACCAGGTAGACCGGGTCGTCGTAGACGGCACGGGCAATGGCCAGGCGCTGCTTTTGTCCACCCGTGAGGGCGTGCCCTGTTTCGGAGAGTTTGGTTTCGTAGCCGTTGGGAAAGCTCAAAATGATTTCATGCATGCCAATGGCCTTGGCGGCGGCGACGACTTTGTCGGGGTCAACCGGGCCGAGGCGGGCAATGTTTTCGGCAACGGTGCCTTCAAACATGTCGATGTCTTGCGGCACGTAGCCCACGTATTTGCCCAGGTCGTCGCGAATCCAGGGGGCGATTTCGGCGCCATCAAGACGTACATGGCCGCGGTTGGGCTCCCACAAGCCCACCAACAATTTGATGAGCGAGGTTTTGCCGGCGGCACTGGGGCCGAGCAAAGCCAGCACCTGCCCCGGATTGGCGGAAAAGTTGAGGTTGAAAATGATGGGGCGTTTGGCGGCGCCGGGCTGGGCCACCAGCTCGCGCACGTCAAGCACGCCCAGCGGCGCGGGCAATGGCATGCGCTCGGCCACCACTTCGTCTTCGGCCACCATGGCGTTGAGCCGCTCCAGCGATTGTTTGGCCGACTGAATGCTGGACCAACTGCCCATGACTTGTTTGATGGGGCTGATGGCACGGGTCAGCAAAAAGGTGGCTGCAATGACCATGCCGCCGGTGATGTGGCCTTCGATGGCGAGGTAGCAGGCAAGCGCAATTTGCAGGGACGGCAGCGCGTGGCTCAGGTAGGTGGTGAAGCCGCCTACCAGACCAGCCGACTCGCTGGCGTTGACTTGCAGTCCGAGAAAGTTTTGGTGCTTTTGAAACCAGCGTTGGCGAATGGCGGTTTGCATGCCCAGGGCCAGCGCAGTGTCGGACTGGCGCAGGCTTTGCGCGGCCATGCGCTTGGCTTCAGCTGAGGCGTTGTTGGCCTCACGCAGGGCCGGCGTGGTGATGCGGCTGGTGGCGTAGGCCGCCATGAGCTGAATAATGGTGGCGACCAGAATAAAGATGGCCAGGTAGGGGTGAAAAGCCCAGCCAATGAAGATAAAAATGATGGCGTAAGGGGCGCTCATCAGCGCCAGCAGCGGCGCGCCAGTCAGAAACTGGCGCAGCTGAACGACGTCGCCCAGCACCTGATGCACGTCCACATCTTTGCGGGCGACGTAACGGCGAAAAGAGGTGTCAAAAACGCGGGCAGCAATGTCCCAGTCGATGCGCAAAGATATACGAATCATGAGGCGGGTGCGCACCCATTCCAGGCTGGACCAAAAGCCGTAGGCCAGCAACACCAGCCCGGTGAGCGACACCAGAGTGATACCGCTGCGGCTGGAGATGACCCGGTCAAACATGTTCCACATGAAGATGATCGGGGTGATGGAAAGCAGCTCAATGAAAAACGTCAGGAGCGCGACAAACATAAACGACCGCTTGCATTGACGCAGCAAGTCAGAAACCGGATTACTGCCGGGTTTGCCCGTGGTGTTGGTGTTGAGGAAACGATCAATGAGTCTGGACATACCGGTGGGGAAAATTTAAAAAACAGCGACCTTCAAAGATCGCTGTTTTGGGGCGTTTTTCGTCATTGCGCAGCGCGACGCGGCAATCCATAACCCCGCGTCTTTGCGAGCGAAGCGCGGCAATCCATGTATTGCTTCAGCGCTATGTGGTGGTATTTTTGTTCCAGATCTCGTCACCGCCATTGCTGAAGGAGTCGATACCAAGGAGCTCAATTTCGCTGAGAAATGCCTGACCAAGACCTGCAACTGCCGTAGCGTTGTCACCAATATCGAGCGACACAAGGTCTTCGTCCGCAAAGACTGCCCCGTCAAACTTGGCCAGAATGTCGGCAAGCGCTTTCTCAAGGTCAACGCTTGACATCGCGTCTGCAACGTCACCACCAGCGACAAGCGTGAAGGTGTTGACCGCATCAGCATCGGCGTCAATGGTGTCGATACCCAGGTCTGCCAAGTCGTCCAGGGTGATACCGTGACCGCCTGCCATCAAAGTACCTTCGACAGACGCATCAATGAAGCTGATGTTGTCGGCGCCAGCAAAGTCGAGACCGCTGCTGATGAGGGCGGAGATGTCGTCAAGTGAGACATCGGCCGTGCCAACGCTGATGGTGTCAACACCGATGGCAGCCAGGTCAGTCGTCGCCCCACTCCAGCCAGCCAAGGCCCCCGCGCCACCTGAGTAGTTGTCCAGGGCTGCGGCATTCAGGCCGCCCAGAGTGACGTCCAGGTTGTTGCCGAATCCAAAACCACCTGCGGCCAATGCAGTCAAAGCAGCGTTATTGCCCAAGCCACCGTTAATGAATACATCCTGACCGGCATCGCCGGTGATGTGGTCAATACCCAGACCAGCCAAACCGGTCAAGCTCGAGTTGAGTTGGATGGTGCCGTCGGCAGTAGCCATATCGCCATCGCCGACCTGCAACGCGACATTCAGGTTGTCGGCGAAGCCGAAGCCACCAGCTGCCAGTGCGTCTAAGTCAAAACCGTTACCGCCCACGCCGCCCATGACCGTCACATGTTGACCGGCATCACCCGTGATGTGATCAATGCCCAGACCCGCCAAACCGGCTAGGCTTGAGTTGAGCTGGATGGTGCCGTCGGCGATAGCATCCATGTTGGCATCGGCCGCTTGCAGGTCAAGCGTGACATCGAGGTTTTGCGCAAAGCTCAAGCCCAGACTCTCAACGGTGTTAAGGCCAATGTTGCCAAGACCGCCGGTGATCGTCACATCTTGACCAGCATCACCCGTGATGTGGTCAATGCCCAGACCCGCCAAACCGGCCAAGCTTGAGTTGAGCTGGATGGTGCTGTCGACTACGCCATCGGTTGCCGCATCACCTGCCTGCAGATCAAGCATGACATCGAGGTTTTGCGCGAAGCTCAGACCCAGACTGTCGAGGGTGGCGGCACCTATGCCACCGATACCACCCTGGATAAGAAATGAATCACCTGCGGCGCCGGCCACACCATGATTCAGCCCCATTCCCGCCAGACCAACTAGAGAAGCCCCTATTTTGGTCAACCCAGCTGGCTCATACTCATCAAAACCCAGCATTTTCGTCAATGTCTCGGCCTGGGCTCTTGCCATGCCTGCCAAACTGGTCGCCGCACCAATTGCAATCAAACCTGCAACCAAGTCTTCAAAACTTCCAGCGAATGGCACTCCCGACTCTGCAACAAGCTTTTTAAGGAAGTCTGCATCAGCAAAGTTGATCTGACCAGACGAATCATTTAACAACTTGGCCAATGCATTGGCAACGGTACCAAAAGCAGTTGGATCACCATTGCTAAGCGTCTGCAGCAGAGTGGCGATGGCAGAACCAGCTTTGAGCACAGCAAAAGCGTTCATATCACCGGCCGCAGCAAGTGCAACCGGATCAGCATTCAACAAATCAAAGCCAGCAGGCAGCCCCAATTTAGCGAGAACAGCAGCTTTAGCATCATTAGCCGACATGCCGCTACTGACCAAACTATTGACCAGCGTGGTCAGAGGCGTTATCGCACCAGAACCCTCGGGCGCGTATAGAACACCGGTAAATTTTTGACCTGTGGACTGATCTATGCCACCTGAAACCCTGATGGCACCCGTGCCAGTCAGGCCTGTAAATCCGCCCTTAGCATCTGTCGTGACAGAGTTGCCACTTCCATCCGCACGGGTGACAGTTGAGCCTGCAAGATAACCGTCGACCACAGTGGCGGCAGCCGCCGGGCCACCAACACCCTGTGGACCAGGACCAGTATTAGTTGCACCACCACCACCACCACCACCAGCACCACCAGCACCACCAGCGGCTAGACCAATACCCGCGACTGCGCCAAGAATCGCCAAGGGAGAAATAGCGGCAGCTGAAGCGCCACCAGCGGCAGCTGTCTCACCCGCTCCAGACGCCCCAATATCGGCCTGCGCAAGGAGTAATTCGTTCGCATGAGGCGGCAATTCTGCTAATTGCGCTTCTGCAAGGGCACTGCCCAACTCAGCGGGCACCTCCAAAACAACCGCATCTGCGGAGACTATTAGCAAATCTTCTGATGCAGCTTGCACAGTGGCGCTCACACGCTCAGCAAAGGCTGTGTCTTCTGCCTGCGACAAAAGGTCTTCTACTGGCGCGTCAGCTACCAGCAGTGCTTCAGCGACTGGAATCTGCTTGTCGAGGGGCTGTGTGCCTTTGCCCTTAAAGACCTCACCTGAATTTTGCCCAACGGCTGCAAGTACCTGATCAGCAACAATAAGGGCCAAACCGGCAGCCAGCAATGATTGCGTTGACTTCGATGCGGTGCTATTTTTGCGATTCTTGCGATTTTTATCCGCCATGGAAGCCTTTGCCAACGTTTACAAAAAGATTAATGAATTTAAATTACAAATTAAATTAATTTCTGACGTGATCGTAATTCTTGTTGCAAAGTAGCTACCTCGAAATAAGTTACTAATAGTAAGAAAATACAAACAGATATTGCTACAAAAATAGTTTTAAAAAATTACTTATATGGTGATTTGTGCGTTGTAAAAACGCTAGCTTGGCAATCACTATGACACTGTGAATGAGTTAGATAGTTGTACACCTTTAACCTACAAACACTCGCCCTACCCCGTCAGCTACAGCTCTGTTGCCTGTATTTGCGGCCCCTACCTGCTACACACCGTGCAGGACGCCTGTAACAAAGCCACAAATGCGGACGCTTTGGTCTTTAGCATCATTGACCAGCACCGGGCGCACTGGGGGGGCGAATTACGGGCATTGGTGAGAAGTTCGCTCCTGCGCTAGAGCTATGTCCGTCCGATAGAAAGTCGGGGCGTCTGCTGGGCCCGTTCGCTGGCTTCTGCGCTACCAAGACCAGGTCTATTTGTTACAAATCGACTCGCACATGTTGTTTGAGCCTAACTGGGACACACAACTCATCGTCCAACTGAAGGCACTGCACGGCCAGTCGCAACAACCCATCGTTAGCACCTACCCGTACGGGTTTGAATTTGAGAATGACCAACCGATCGTCAAAATCAATGTCAGCGATAAAACCACGCTGGTGCTGCGACCACACCCCGAAGCGCAGCTCAGTCCCCACAACGCCACCCTGCGATTTCGGGCCGAAAATGTGTTTACCAGCGAGCCGGTACGCGGTTGCCATGTGGCGGGCGGCTTTATCAGCGCCGCTCGTTGGGCGTGTACGGGCTTGGTCAGCAACGCAGTCTGGCCGATTATGCACAGCTGTCAGGTATCGACTATGCCAGTCACAGCCTGTTGGCGCCGACAGTCCAAGCAAAATCACGAGACCGATGGCCGTGGCAGTCCCCTGATCGTTTAGTAACAGGGTGCTTAAATGTCAGCTATGTGAGGCTCAGCCGATTGCCAACCTGACCGGCTTGCAGTCACGACTTAGCATCTCGACCAGCGCATCAATAGTGAACTTAGCCGTTTTCTTATTCACCACATCAGACACGCGAGGGCAAGACACCATCAGGATCTCCGCCGCCTCAGCCTGCTTAAGTTGATGCTGCTCAATCCAAGCGGCCAGTTCCGACATCAGTTGCTCCTTAAGCTGCTGCGTGTCGTTGATTTTTTTGTGAGAAGCGGCCTGCAGCCGGTTAGCTTCCTCGGCAGAAAATCCGAGTTCCCGGAACAGATTCGCGCCCGGCTTCGTCACATGGCGGATTTCAGTATCGATCGTCATTTTTTGATCTTTCTCGCGTTGACCACGGGTTGAAGGTGGCACCACTGGCCAGTCAACGTCGGTATATTTGGAAAAACATGAATCACCGTCAACAAACCATCGCCCTGATCGTGTCACCCCGCAGTATTGAACAGACTACAGACGTAAAAAAAGCACTTGACGATAACTCGTAAGTGCTTAATTACATTGAAGAATCTGGTGGGACGTGCGGGGGTCGAACCCACGACAAACGGATTAAAAGTCCGCTGCTCTACCAACTGAGCTAACGTCCCACTTGTTCTTCTTGGCTCTCCTCTGATTTGGATTTTGTCTTCATCAGCTGAGCCTCAAATTATAGCGTCCTTTTTTGCTTGTTCTGAGAACTGGAAGCAATTTTATCTAACAACCAACCTGCAGCACACACGCCGAAGGTGGATGTCACGCTGACCACCGATCCGTAGCCGTGGCAATTCAAGCTGCCGTCATTC
Organism: Comamonadaceae bacterium; assembly: GCA_947450765.1. Lineage (GTDB taxonomy): Bacteria > Pseudomonadota > Gammaproteobacteria > Burkholderiales > Burkholderiaceae_C > Polaromonas. Next base: position 13,782 of record CANFXC010000002.1, read on the forward strand.
GAATCGTCGGTGAGGTCTGCTTCGCAAACTGCTTCGGGCTGGACAACAGACTCGCGACTGAAGACACAGGCAACGCCGATCTTGCCTACGCGGGCAGCGCCCTGCTCTTTGCGCAACCGGTAACGCAGCTGCGCCAGCAGCGGGTCGTGTGTGGTGAGTGAGAGGTCTTCGATGTCAACGCGATGCGCGTGACGCTTACCGCCTGCAGCACCGACCGTGATGAAGTTAACGCCCTGCTGAACAGCCCATGCGGCCATGGCTGTTTTGGCCCTGACTTGGTCACAGGCATCTAACACGGCCAAGGGTGCGGCGTTGTCCAAAGCATCCAGACCGGCAATGTGCGGCCAGTTGCTGGCATCGACGAATTCTTCAACACAGGTCACGACGCAACTGGGGTTGATCAACCGAATCCGCTCACGCATGGCCTCGACCTTGGACTGACCTAGCGTGTTGTCCAGAGCGTGAAGTTGGCGGTTGATGTTGGACTCAGAAATATGGTCTAGGTCAATCAGCGTGAGCTTGGCAACACCGCTGCGGGCCAGTGCCTCAGCAGCCCATGAGCCGACACCGCCCAAGCCCACCACCACAGCGTGGGCTTGGCGAATGCGCTGAGCACCAGCCTGGCCGTAGAGCCGGGCAAGCCCGCCGAAGCGTCGCTCGAGATCAGCCGGGGCACTGCCCGCATCCTCCACAAACAACACCGCCATCACAGCGTGCGCTCTAGGCGCCAGATCTGGTATTTGAGCCCGGCAACAGCGCCCAACAAAATGGCTGCCAAAGCCACAAAGCTGGTGGCACTCAAGGTTGAAATGCCGGACAAACCTTGTCCGATGGTGCAGCCCATGGCCGCCACACCGCCAACGCCCATGAGGGTGGCACCGACGAGATGGTTGGCCGTGTCTTCGGTGCCGCCGAAGCCTTCCCAACGGAACGAGCGGGTGAGCAATGAATAAATGGCTGAGCCGGTAACAACGCCGACAACAGAAGCGATGCCTAAGGTCAAAACCTTGGTTTTGTCGCTGAAGAACATCAACCAGTCCAGTGTGTAAGCCACCGGCGACACAAAGCTCATGGCTTCGGCGCGGCCGGAGTTGGTGGCCAAAAATACCGCCTCCAAGGTCTCAGGATGTTCTGCCACAAAACCAAAGCTGCCGCTGACCCACCACAACGCAGTGATGATGGCGCCAACGCCAAGGCCGCCAAGAAAGTTGTCAAAGCGAAGAAAATCACGACCGGCCATAGCCCACACGACAAAGCCCAACCCGAGTGCCAGACCGAGCGCAAAAGCCGTTGAAGCAGGCGGTAGGCCACTTGCATTAGCCAGCCACTGTCCGAGAGTTGCCGGTGTCGAGAAATCGATGGCCATGCTGTCGACTGTGTTGACCCGCAACACCGCCGTGATGCCTTTGAGTGTGGCAAAAGCGGCCAGACCCATGACGATAAAAACCACCAAAGACTTCAAGTTACCAGCACCCACGCGCACCAGCGTTTTGCTGCCGCAGCCTGACGCCAACACCATGCCAAAACCAAACAACAAGCCGCCCACCAGAGCAGACAGCCAAAGAAAGCGGTTGGAAACGTAAAGCGTCTTGGTCGGGTCAATCAGCCCGGCAGCCGCCAGGCAAGCAAAACCGATCAGGGCGACACCGGCTGCCAGGCCCCACACGCGCATGCGGGTCCAGTCACCCATGCTCACAATGTCGCTGACGGCCCCCATGGTGCAAAAGTGGGTGCGCTGTGAAATCGCACCAAAAAGCACCGACAAGGTAAAGGCAGCCCAAAGAATTTGGCTGTTGAGGGTTTGAAGCGCAGTGATGTCCATCACCCGTATTTTAAGGTGATGGCGCGGCTTATCGGCTTACTTCAGTTTGGCCAGACGATCTTTGCCAACCGTCGCGGCGTCAGACTGCGGGTAGGCCTTGAGAAGTTCAGTCAAGGTCGTGCGTGCGCCCTTGGCATCTTTCAACTCAACTTGGCAATTGGCAATCGACAACAAAGCTTCTGGCGCACGCAGGTGCGTAGGTGCAGCACTCATCAGAGCCCGAAAATTGATGACGGCTTCTTTGTAATTGCGCTGAGCGTAGTGGGCATTGCCCAACCAAAACAAGGCGGAAGGGTTGTAGCCGCTGCTAGGGTAGCGCTTGAGGAAGTCTGTCAAAGATGATTGAGCCAAACCGAAATCGCCCTTGCGCAATATGGCCAACGCGGCATCAAAATCTCGCGCTTCAGCAGGTTCAGCGACAAATTCCAGACCGTCTACCCGAACCTTGCTCGGTTCGAATTTTCTGAGCCGGTCTTCAGTCGACTGCAGCATGTCCTTTTGACGCAGTTGAACCTCAGCCAACTCTCGTGCAAATTGCTCATCCTGACCGCGCATACGGGCCATCTCGCCACGCGAACTTTCAATCTGACCCGCCAAGTCGAGCAAGCTTCGGCGAAGCTGCGCAATTTGCAGCGCATTCTCTTCGTTCGCTTTGCGGAGATCTTCGACACTTTTCTGCTGAATCGCGTCGACCTTTTGGCGCAGATCCAGAATGGCTTTGCGCGCGTCGTCGTCCTCGAACAATGCGGCGTTTGCTGCGCTCATTGACAGCAAGACCCCGACCAGGAAGGCACCTCTAAAGCACTGTTTCAATGATGGCATCACAGCGTCAACCGGTCGATTCAACGGTAGCTGATTTCAGCGCGACGGTTTTTGGAGAAAGCTTCTTCTGTCTCACCCGTCATGGCTGGCTTTTCTTTGCCAAAACTCACAGCTTCCACTTGGGTCTCAGCGACACCCAACAAGGACAAGGCACGGCGGACGGCTTCAGAGCGCTTTTGACCGAGCGCCAAGTTGTACTCGCGACCGCCACGTTCGTCCGTATGACCTTCAATGGCAATCTTGCGGTTCTTGTTGGTGGTCAAGAAGCGGGCATGCATTTCAATCGCGCCCTGAAACTCAGGCTTGATGGTGAAGCTGTCGTAATCGAAATAAAAGACGCGTGCAGCACCGACCGGGCCGGCAGCCGTGGTGTCTGTGCTCATGATCTCGACTGGTGCCACAGCATTGCCTGATGCCTTGCCCCCAAGATCACCCGCACCGCCAGCACCCGCAACGGTGCGGTCTTCGACAGGGACATCGCTCAGCTTGACATTAGAGCCGCAAGCAGTCAGAACCAAAGAAAGTGTGAGTACGGACAGAACAGAAAAAATACGTTTCATGGAGACCTCGTGAAAAAAAACGGAAAGGGAAAAAAGAAAAAATCAACGCTGAAACGGACCCCAGTCGGGTTCGCGGATATCACCGCTGGCACCGGACAGACGGGCCTTGATTTTTCCGTCAAGGGTCGTTGTCATCAAGGCCTCGCGACCTTGTTGTTGCGTCGCGTACAAAACCAAGCGACTGTTGGGCGAAAAACTGGGATTTTCATCCGCACTGGTGTCCGTCAAGGCGGTAGAAGTTCCAGTGGTCAAATCCATCAGGTGGAGCTTGAAGGCACCGCCGATACGGGAAATATAGGCCATCCAACGGCCGTCATGACTCAGCGCCGGAGAGATGTTGTACGAACCCGTGAACGTCACGCGTTGCGGATTGCCGCCCGACGGTGACATCTTGTAGATTTGCGGTGCGCCGCCGCGGTCACTCACAAAGTAAAGACTCTTGCCATCGGCCGAATAAGTCGGTTCGGTGTCAATACTCGACGACTGCGTCAGCCGACGCGGCTCACCTCCATTGATGTCAATCGCAAAAATCTGTGAGCCACCGTCGCGGCTGAGCGTGGCCACCAGTTGGCGACCGTCTGGCGACCAGGCCGGCGCGCTGTTGGATCCTTTGAAGTTGGCCAGCAAACGGCGCTTGCCAGTCGATACATCGTGTGAATAAATCACCGGCTTGCGGGACTCAAAGGACACGTAGGCCAACTGGGCACCTGTTGGCGACCATGAAGGAGAAATAATCGGCTCAGGGCTGGTCAACGCAGACTGAGCGTTCTCACCGTCGGAGTCTGCGACCCACAAATTGAATCGCTGCGAGGTCTTGGTCACGTAGGCAATGCGGGTGGCAAAAATACCTTTTTCACCCGTCAGTTTTTCATAAATGAAGTCAGCCACACGATGCGCTGCCAAGCGCAGGTCACCCGCCGAAACCACATGGCTTTGACCGCCCAAGTCTTGGCTGCGAACCACGTCCCACAAACGCACGCGCACGTCAAAGCGGCCGTCAGCCAACGGACTGATGCTGCCGGTGGCCACAGAGTCAGCACCGCGCTGGCGCCACGCAGAAGCGTCAAACTGGGTGGTTTCATCTGCCTGCAAACCAGCGGCGTCGACAGAACGAAACATACCGCTACGTTCAAGGTCGGCTTTGATGATGGTGCTGATTTTTTGTGAGGCCTGACCCTCACCTTTGAATGCGGGCAAGGCGATGGGCAATTGAGTCAAGCCAATGCCGGTCACCTCGACACGAAACTGGGCCAGTGCGGGCATGGCACTGACAGCCAGAAGCGTGGCTGAAGTCAAGGCCTTGAGTGCGCCCCGCCTTTTAAGATTTACAAAACGAAAATCATTATTCAATTTGACAACCCAGACAATTCAATTGGAGATACGGCGCAAATGCATTTTTAGCCTGCATGGTACACATCGCTAAGACCAAGACAGAGGCCCAAAGTCTAAACGAAACAAATGAATACCAAATATCGCCAACCCAGACGCCAACAGGACCAAACCACGTAGACTCCGTCCAGACGTTAAATCGGTGAAGTTCACCGATAATGCCACCCGAGCAGGCAACCAGGAAAAAGCTCTTGAACCATTCTTCTTCGCCTCCAGCGGCTGCTCCAACACCCCCTGCGACTGCTCATAAACGCACGCTTCCTGAAAGCGTCGTCCGGCTTTGGCCGTATTTCAGCAGTTCAAAAAGTGGCTGGATTTTGGCCATTGTCGCCACCCTGATGGCCTCCGCCACAGAGCCCATGGTGCCCGCCTTGCTGAAGCCGCTGCTGGACCGGGGTTTTAAGTCAGGCGGTGAACTCAGTCTTTGGCAAGTGCCTTTGTTCTTGATGCTTCTTTTTGGTGTGCGCGGACTGGCCGGATTTTTAGCGCAGTTTGGTTTGGCCCGTGTCACCAACTTGGGGCTGCAAAAACTCCGCGAGGCGATGTTCGACAAGATTCTGAGCGCACGCTTCAGCCTGTTCACCGAACAGACGTCAAGCACCCTTGCCAACACCGTGGTGTATGAAGTTCAAAACGGTTCCAGTTTGCTGGTCAACGCAGCCATGCGGCTCGCCCGCGACATTCTGAGCATGCTGGCACTGGTGGGCTACCTGCTCTACTTGAATTGGCGGCTGACGCTGGTTGTGGCCTTGGTTTTTCCCGCTGTCATCGTTGTCGTACGGGTCCTTTCCAAGCGCCTGTATCGACTCACCAAAGAAAGTCAAACGGCTACCGACGACCTCGCCTATGTCGTTGAAGAAAACGTGTTGGCGCATCGCGACATACGCTTGTACGCAGCACAAGAAATTCAATCCAAACGCTTTCATCAGCTCAGTCTATCCCTGCGTCACTTGTCGACCAAATCGACGGTTGCGCATGCCGGCATGAGCGCTCTCACCCAGTTGCTGACCGCCGTAGCGCTCTCCGCTGTGGTCACGATTGCTTTGCTGCAAAGCGCTGATGGCGCCACCACGGTCGGTAGTTTTGTGGCCTTTGTCACGGCCATGCTGCTGCTGATTGCGCCCATCAAAAGTCTGTCGGATGCAGCCACGCCGATCACCCGTGGCATCGCTGCACTGGAGCGGGGTTTGAATCTTCTCGAGCAAATCGAAGATGAAACGAGCGGCACCTTCAGCAAGCAAAGAGCCACCGGTGAAATCACCTTCACCAACGTGACGGTGCGCTACAAGACCGACGCGAATCCAGCGCTTGACCAATTCGACTTCAGCATCCAACCGGGCGAAACCATCGCCATTGTGGGCACTTCAGGGTCCGGTAAAAGCACGCTGGTCAATTTGTTGCCGCGCTTTCGGGATGTCTCCTCCGGCGTGATAAGCCTGGATGGCGTGGCGCTTGATAAATGGAACTTGACATCGCTGCGCGAGCAGTTTGCGTTTGTCAGTCAGCACGTGGTCATGCTCAATGAATCCATTGCCTCGAATGTCGCACTGGGTCAGCCGGTAGACCGGGCACGGGTGACTCACTGCCTGCAAGCTGCCAACCTGGCAAAGCTGTTGACTGAATTACCGGACGGCATTGACACCTTGCTCGGACACAACGCCATGCAGTTGTCCGGTGGCCAACGGCAACGCTTGGCGATTGCCAGAGCACTTTACAAAGACGCCCCGATTTTGATTCTGGACGAAGCCACGTCAGCGCTGGACACAGAGTCTGAGCAAGCCGTTCAGCAAGCCATAGAGCGTCTGACGGCCGACCGGACCTCTATCGTGATTGCGCACCGACTGTCAACGATTCAGCATGCCGACAGAATCATCATGTTGGAAAGTGGGCGACTGCTGGAGTCTGGTACCCATGCAGAGTTGTTGGCCAAAGGCGGCGCTTACAGCTACCTTCACCAGCTGGGTTTTAACACCGGCAGCAAGTCTCTCTGACTTTAAAGCAACACGATGTCGTAGTTTTCTTGCGCCATCGCAACCTCAGACTGCAATGAGATCGGCTTACCGATGAAAGCGCTCAAGTCGGCCAGATGCCGGCTCTCTTCATCTAAAAATAACTCGATGACTTGCGGCGCAGCCACAACCCGAAACTCTCGCGGATTGAACTGACGGGCCTCCCGCAGTATTTCCCTGAGAATGTCGTAGGACACGCTGCGCGCAGTCTTGACCACACCCTTGCCGCTGCAAGCGCTGCAAGGCTCACAGAGTTGATGCGAGAGCGACTCACGCGTGCGCTTTCGCGTCATCTCCAGCAAACCCAAGGCAGAAAATCCATTGACGGTGGTCTTGATGCGGTCACGCGACAGCTGTTTTTTAAACTCCTCCAACACAGCGTCACGGTGGTTGTCGCGCAGCATGTCAATGAAGTCAACGATCACGATGCCGCCCAGATTGCGCAGTCTGAGTTGCCGGGCAATGGTTTGCGCGGCTTCCAGATTGGTCTTGAAAATAGTTTCGTCAAAGTTGCGCGCGCCGACGAATCCGCCGGTGTTCACATCGACCGTGGTCAGGGCTTCCGTCTGGTCAATGATCAAGTACCCACCCGACTTGAGCTCAACCCGGCGCCCCAACGCACGCGCAATTTCTTCGTCAATGTTCAGCAAATCAAAGATCGGGCGCTCGCCGGCGTAAAGCTGAATTTTCTTCAGCGTCGCGGGCATGAACTCCGTGGCGAAGGTTTGCAACTGCGCAAACTGATCGCGCGAATCAACACGGATGCTTTGCGTGGCTTCAGAGACCACATCGCGCAAAACGCGCTGCAGCAAATTGAGATCTTGGTGCAAGACCGAGGTCGGTGGCAAGCGCATGGAGGCATCTTTGATACGGGCCCATGTCTTGCGCAAGTACGCGATGTCTTCTCCGAGTTCAGCGTCACTCGCATCTTCGCCATTGGTGCGCAAAATAAAACCGCCACCCGCCTCGCCAGCAAGGGCTTGCAAACGTAGACGCAACTCTTCACGTTGCTTGGGCGGTATTTTTTGCGACACGCCAATGTGCCGGTCTTGCGGCAAAAACACCAGCAAACGCCCAGCAATGCTGACCTGCGCCGTCAAGCGAGCTCCCTTGGTGCCGATCGGGTCTTTGAGGACTTGCACCATGATGGCTCGCCCCTCAAACAGCTGCTTCTCAATCGGCAAAGGCGGTGCGGCTTCGGCCTTGCCAGGCTCAGCTTCAGCGTGGCGACTGTTGATGCTGCTCATCAAATCAGCCACATGCAAAAAGGCGGTACGGTCTAGCCCGATGTCAATAAAAGCCGACTGCATGCCCGGCAGCACGCGCATCACCTTGCCGAGGTAGACGTTGCCGACCAAGCCGCGCTCAAGGGCGCGCTCGACGTGGAGTTCTTGCACTGCGCCGTTTTCGACCACGGCGACACGGGTTTCCTGGGGTGACCAATTGATCAGGATTTCCTGTGACATGGGGCGATCCTTGTGTCAGATCTTCACGCCAGCGGCGCGTAAGAGCAATGAAGTTTCATGCAGAGGCAAACCCATGATGCCCGAATAACTGCCGTTGATGCGGGTGATGTGAACCGCCGCCCTGCCCTGCACCGCGTAAGCGCCGGCTTTGCCCATGGGCTCACCAGAGGCAACGTAAGCTTTGATTTGGGCCCGCGTCATCTCAGCAAAGGTGACGTTTGAAATACTCAAAGCCTCGGCCATCTTTTTACCGTACTGCACAGCCACCGCGGTCAGCACGCGGTGCGTCGCGCCCGACAACAACGTCAACATGCGGATCGCATCGGCGTCGTTCTCTGGCTTGCCCAAAATGGTTCGACCCAAGGCGACGGTGGTGTCTGAACACAGGACAGGCGCAGCCGGCAAACCTTGCCGCTGCATGCGCGCCACAGCCGCTTGCAACTTGAGCCGGGTGACGCGCTGGACGTAACTCGCCGGTGCTTCAGACCCGTGCACCACTTCCAGCGCTTCGGCGTCTTCTGTCGGGTCCGGCAACAGCCGCTTGAAAGCCAAACCCAGTTGCTCCAGCAACTGCGCCCGACGCGGGCTTTGGGACGCTAGGTAAATGAAATCAGACATGGCTACTCTCGGTGATACGGATGGTTCACCGTGATGCTCCAAGCGCGGTATAGCTGCTCAATCAGCAGCACGCGCACCATGGCGTGTGGCAGTGTCAGGTCAGACAGGCGAATGCGTTCATGGGCGGCTTGTTTGAAACCAGGGTCCAACCCATCAGGGCCGCCGATGACGATGGCAACGTCATCGCCCTCGCGCTGCCAATGCCGAAGTTTGTCGGCCAACGCGACGGTGGTGATGTTGGTGCCGCGTTCGTCCAGGGCGACGATACGCATGCCTTTTGGAATCGCCGCTTCAATCCGCGTGCGCTCTGCAGCAAGCAAGTTCTCAAGCGTTTTGGATGCGCGGGCTTCGGTCTTGACCGCCTTCAGCTCGACTTTGAGTTCAGGCGGGAAGCGCTTGGCGTAGTCGTCGTAGGCGGTCTGCGCCCAGTCGGGCACCCGTTGCCCGACTGCGACGATCTGCAGCCTCATGCGCTCCGGGGAGTTTTCTTGGCCGCGACCTTCTTAGCAGGCACTTTCTTGGCCACGACCTTCTTGGCAGCTACTGGCTTAGCGGCGACTTTGGGCGCTACCGGCTTTTTCAGAGCAGCCGTTTTGGCAGCCAAGCTTTTTGGCGCGGCCCTTTTGGCTGGTGCTGCTTTCACCGGTGCGGCGGCAACCGACTTGACCACTGGTTTGGCGCGCGGCTTGGCAGTGGCCTTCGGCGGTGCCGTGTTGGTAACGATGGCTTTGACCGCCGCCTTCACGGACGGCTTAGGAGCCGCCTTGGCTGCGCCGCGCTTGGCGGGTGCTTTCTTGGCGGCTGTTTTGGCACTGACAGGTGCTGGCTCACCACTGACGCGGCCAGCTTTTCTAGCGGCGTTACGCGCCACGGTGCGAGCGGCTGTACGGCCGCTAGGCGCTTGCGCGACGACGGCTGCGGCTTCAGCGGCAGCCAAAGCGGCAGCGCGAGACGCTTTGACCAACGGTGCGACAGCGCCAAGTTTGAGCTTGACGGGCTTGTCGCCCCACAGCTCTTCGAGGTGGTAGTACTGGCGAATGGTGGGCTGCATGATGTGCGCCACAGCAGCGCCGCAATCGACGATGATCCACTCGCCGTTTTGCTCGCCTTCAATGCGGGGTTTGCCAAAACCAGCCTCACGCACAGCATCGCGCACGCTGGCGGCCAGTGCCTTGGTTTGGCGATTCGAGGTGCCCGAAGCGACGATGACACGCTCAAACAAAGACGTGATGTGCTCCGTGTCGAACACCTGGATGTCCTGCGCCTTCACATCCTCCAAGCCATCAACAATGGCTCGCTGCAGTTTTTGGATGTCTTTTTTGTCGGCGCTGTGGGTGTTGTCGGTCATGCGGTGGTGCTCAAAGAGAGGTTGGTTGGGCTTGGTACAGCCCATGGAGTGAAATATAACGCGCTACTGCGTCCGGAACCAGTCCGGCGAGATCTGGCTGCGAGATATTGGGGGAGCCGGTGTGAGTGGCAATTAGCTGGCGAATCGCCGTTGCGCTGACAGTCATGGGAGGCAGTTGCAGGTGAATGCTCTGCCGCAAAGCGGGCACTAGCGCCAGCACATCGGCTGGCGCGCTGGCCTGCAGCGGGCGTTCAGCTACACAAACTGTAGCCCGCGAGAGTATATCCTGCCACCGGTGCCACCGCGTGAAGGCCACCAGCTGGTCGCCACCGATGAGCAAAAAGAACTCGGCATTAGGCTCTTCAGCCTGCAGCGCTTCCAGTGTGTCGATGGTGTAGCTGTGTCCTTCGCGCTTGATTTCACGCGTATCGACGCTGACGCGGTCAAGGCCGCTGAAGGCCAGCTGCGCCATCTTCAGCCGATGCTCAGCGGCACTCAAGGGCCGGTCTTTGTGCCAGGCGTAGCCGGTCGGGATGATTTTGAGTTCGTCCAGCTTTAATTGGTCAATGGCCGTTTGAGCCAGCGCTAAATGCGCGCAATGCGGTGGGTCAAAGGCGCCGCCAAAAACACCGATACGCTTCAAACCCAGGCCCTTCGGACCAAGAAGTCACGGGTCAAAGCCGCTTCTGGCGACTCTGGCGGATCTTCGCGCCGATACGACCAACTCGTCAGCGGCGGCATCGACATCAAAATTGATTCGGTGCGCCCGCCTGATTGCAAACCGAAATGCGTGCCGCGGTCCCAGACCAAATTGAACTCAACGTATCGGCCGCGCCGATAGAGCTGAAACTCGCGTTCAGTTGGCCCATAAGGCGTGTCCATGCGGCGCTCAACGATGGGCAGGTACGCTGTCAAGAAAGCATTCGCCACGCTCTGCATCATGGCAAAACTGCCCTCCATGCCAAGCTCCTGAAAGTCGTCAAAAAACACGCCGCCAATGCCGCGCTGTTCTTGCCGGTGCTTCAAGTAAAAATACTCGTCGCACCAAGTTTTGAAACGCGGGTATTTGTCTTCACCAAACGGCGTCAGCGCGTCCTTGCAAACCTGATGGAAATGCACCGCGTCTTCTTCAAAAGCGTAGAACGGTGTGAGGTCCATGCCGCCGCCAAACCAAACGGCTGGCACGCCCGACGCAGGCGTAGCAGTGAGCATGCGAACATTCATGTGCACGGTCGGCACATACGGGTTGCGTGGATGAAAAACCAGCGACACGCCCATGGCCTCAAACGGTGCGCCCGCCAACTCGGGCCGGTGCTGCGTGGCAGACGGCGGCAGACTAGCACCGCGCACATGCGAGAAACCGCAACCGGCGCGCTCAAACACCCTGCCCTGCTCCAAAATTTGCGTAACGCCGTTGCCCTGCAAGGCTTCGCCCGGTGCTTTTTCCCACGCGTCAGAAACGAAGCTGTGGCCGTCGAGTGCGGCCACAGCCGATGTGATGCGCTGCTGCAAGCCAAGCAAAAAATCACGGCCAACAACGCTGTCAATGTGCCCTGATGTGTGATTGGCGACAGCCGTTTTATCTGAAGAAAAGTTAAACGTCATGTCTCGGTTGTATTAGGACTTGATGGCCCGGTAGCCAATGTCTTTGCGGTACTGAGCGCCGTCGAAATGAATCTTGGAGGCCAGATCGTAAGCATGCTTTTGAGCTTCTTTGACGGTGGTTCCAAGAGCCGTGACGCACAAGACACGGCCGCCTGAAGTCAGTGCCTCACCTTTGGATGCGGGCACCGTAACTGCATGAAACACCATGACGTCGGCTTCCTGCATTTTCTCCAACGATGGCACACCGGTGATCAAGTCGCCCTTGCGCGGATTGAGCGGGTAGCCTTCTGCAGCCATGACCACGCCCAACGCAGGTCGGGTGTCCCACTCCAGCTCAACTTGGTCCAGCTGACCGGACGTTGCGGCCATCATGACGTCGTACAAATCTGACTTCAGGCGCATCATGATCGGCTGCGTTTCCGGATCGCCCATGCGGCAATTGAACTCCAGCGTTTTGGGGTGACCTTCAGCGTCAATCATCAGCCCGGCATACAAAAACCCGGTGAACACAATGCCGTCTTGCTCCATGCCTTTGATGGTCGGCATGATGATCTCGCGCATGGCGCGGGCATGGATCTGCGGCGTCACCACGGGTGCGGGCGAGTAAGCGCCCATGCCGCCGGTGTTGGGGCCGGCGTCACCGTCGAGCAGACGCTTGTGGTCTTGGCTGGTCGCCAGTGGCGTGACGTTCTTGCCGTCACACATGACGATGAAACTGGCTTCCTCGCCCTGCAAAAATTCTTCGATCACCACGCGTGCGCCGCCTTCGTTGTGCGTCACGCCGAGCGGGTTGAAGTTGGCGTCGGGTGCGAGCATGAAGTCAATTGCCTCGTGCGCCTCTTGCAACGACATCGCCACCACCACGCCTTTACCGGCGGCTAAGCCATCGGCTTTGACAACGATGGGCGCACCCTTTTTGTCGATGTACGCATGCGCGGCCACTGGGTCTGAGAAGGTTTCGTACTCGGCGGTCGGAATGCCGTGGCGCTTCATGAAGGCCTTGGAAAAAGCCTTCGAGCTTTCGAGTTGCGCGGCAGCTTGGGTCGGGCCAAAAACACGCAAGCCGTGGGCGCGAAAGTCATCCACGATGCCAGCGGCCAGTGGCTGTTCGGGGCCAACCACCGTCAAGACGATTTTTTCAGCCAAGGCCCATTCGCGCAGCGCCTTGATGTCAGTGATGGGGATATTTTCTAGACGTAAATCCAGCGCTGTTCCGCCATTGCCAGGCGCCACATACACCGCTTGCAACTTGGGGGACTGCGCCAGCTTCCAAGCCAACGCGTGTTCACGGCCACCGCCGCCAACGACCAATACTTTCATGAGACTACTTTCATGCTGGAGCTTTCATTTTTGTTAATTTTTAAAGCGTTCAAAGCGACAAGGCCGCGTTGTGAAAGACGGCTTGGGTGTCGTCCAAGTCTTCCAGAATGTCGAGCAGCTTTTGCATTTTCAGCGCATCGTCGCCGCTCAGCTCAATTGTGTTTTCGGCGCGCATGGTGACTTCAGCCACCTCGGCCGTCAAACCCGCGGCCTCAAGAGCGTTTTTGATCTTTTCGAAATCGGTGTACGGTGTCAGCACTTCAATGGCGCCGTCGTCATCGGTGATGACATCGTCTGCGCCGGCGTCCAGCGCCAGCTCCATGACTTTGTCTTCGCTCACCCCGGGCGCGAAAATCAACTGCCCGCAATGCTTGAACTGGAAAGCCACCGAGCCTTCAGTACCCATGTTGCCGCCGTGCTTTGAAAATGCATGCCGCACTTCAGCCACGGTACGCACCTTGTTGTCGGTCATGCAGTCGACGATGATGGCCGCGCCGCCAATGCCGTAGCCTTCGTAGCGGACTTCCTCGTAGTGCACACCTTCGAGGCTACCCGTGGCCTTCGCGATGCCGTACTTGACGTTTTCGCCCGGCATATTGGCGGCCTTGGCCTTGTCAACGGCCAGCCGCAGACGTGGGTTGGTGCCCAAGTCACCACCGCCCATGCGGGCTGCGACCATGATTTCACGCATCACACGGGTCCAGACGCGCTGACGCTTTTCATCCTGGCGACCCTTGCGGTGTTGAATATTCGCCCATTTACTGTGTCCGGCCACGAAGAATCCCTCTGAAATGGATGAATTGATTTAATCTAGCGCTGCATTTTACTTTTCGCCTGACGCACCGCTCAAACACAACAGCATTTCAGCCGAAACACCGGAAAACCCACTTGATGAACATACCCCTCTCCCCAGCCCTGAGCCCAGCATCCAGCAGCAAACCCAGCGCCCCAGTGACGCTGATTGACCATCCACTGGTGCAGCACAAGCTCAGCTTGATGCGCAGCAAAGACGCCAGCACCAGCACTTTTCGCACCCTGCTGAATGAGCTCAGCATGTTGATGGCCTACGAGATCACCCGCGACATGCCGATGCAAACGGTTGAGATTGAAACCCCACTGGAGACCATGCAGGCCAAGGTCATCGACGGCAAGAAGCTGGTTTTTGTGTCGATCTTGCGAGCTGGCAACGGTATTTTGGAAGGCATGCTGAGCGTGGTGCCGAGTGCCCGCGTTGGGCATATCGGCCTGTACCGAGACGCGGCCACGCTGGAGGCGGTGGAGTACTACTTCAAGATGCCGCAAGACATGCAAGAAAGGGGCGTCATCGTGGTGGACCCGATGCTGGCCACCGGCAACTCAGCCATTGCAGCCATAGCCCGACTGAAAAAACTGAATCCTAAATCCATCAAGTTTGTTTGCCTGCTGACTTGCCCTGAAGGCATTGCGGCACTGCAGGCAGCGCACCCGGATGTGCCGATTTTCACCGCCGCCATCGACCGTCAGCTGAATGACCACGGTTACATCCTGCCAGGGTTGGGTGATGCGGGCGACCGTATTTTTGGGACCCGCTAGTTCAAATTTTCTGACCCAGTGTCACAGTCTTGTTGCGCTAGATCAGACTTTTAAACGACTGATTCTGGGAAAATAGCCCATTCCACTAACTGACACCGTCGCCCTCGCTTGGCATCACTGAATTCGATATGTCTGACTTTCTCACCGCCGCACTGTATAAATTTGTCGACCTGCCCGACTTCGCCGATTTGCAAGCGCCGTTGCAGGCCTTTTGCGAGTCACATGACGTCAAGGGCACGCTGCTGCTGGCGGCTGAAGGCATCAACGGCACCATCGCTGGCCCTGAGGCTGGCGTGCGCGCAGTGTTGGCGCATTTGCGGGCTGACCCGCGCTTGGCCGCGCTGGAGCACAAAGAAGCCCACAGCGACAAAGCCCCGTTTTACCGGATGAAGGTTCGCCTCAAACAAGAAATCGTGACGATGGGCGTGGAAGGCATCAACCCGAATCGCATGGCCGGCCAGTACGTCAAGCCACAAGACTGGAACGCCCTCATCAGCGACCCCGACGTGGTGCTGATCGACACCCGCAATGATTACGAAGTCTCCATTGGCACCTTTGAAGGTGCGATCAACCCCGCCACCACCAGTTTTTCAGAACTACCGGATTGGGTGCGCCGTGAAATGGGACCTGAAGGACGGCTGCAAGACCGTGGCGGAAAAAAACCCAAGGTCGCTATGTTTTGCACGGGCGGCATTCGTTGCGAGAAGTCCACTGCGTTCATGCGCACCCAAGGCTTTGATGAGGTTTACCACCTCGAAGGCGGCATTCTCAAGTACTTGGAAACCGTGCCTGAAGCGCAGAGCAGCTGGCGCGGCGAGTGCTTTGTTTTTGACGAACGCGTCTCGGTCGATCACGCTCTGCAACCGGGCCACTTCGCGCTGTGCCGCTCCTGCCGCGACCCGGTGAGCGCCGAAGACAAACTCTCGCCGCTGTATGTCGAGGGCGTGAGTTGCCCCGGCTGTCACGACAAAACCACCGAAGCGCAAAAAGAAGGCTTTCGGGAACGCCAACGTCAAATCGCTTTTGCACAACAACGCAATGAACGGCACATCGGCATCAAACGTGGCTTGGCGGCCAAGCAGGCAGAAGCCACGGAAAAGACAAGCCTCTGACCATGCAAGGCACGCTGCCGGTCTTGTATTCATTTCGCCGCTGCCCTTATGCCATGCGAGCGCGGCTGGCACTGGCCATCAGCGGCCAAACCTGCGAGTTGCGCGAGGTGGTACTCAAAGCCAAGCCTGCAGAGTTGCTCAGCGCATCAGCCAAAGCCTCTGTGCCAGTGCTCGTGCTGCCAAGCGGCGAAGTGATCGACCAAAGTCTGGACATCATGAACTGGGCCTTGCAGCTCAACGATCCGGCGCAATGGCTGACTTCAAGTTCTGAGCAGGTGGCGCAAGTGCAATCGCTCATCGACGACTGCGACAAAACCTTCAAGCACCACTTGGACAGGTATAAATATCCGGGACGTTATGAAGGCGTCAATGCCCTAGAGCACCGCGCTGCCGCTGGCGCTTGGTTAAGCCAACTGGACCAGCAACTGACACCCGAAGGCTGGTTGTTTGGCCCTGCCGCCGCACTGGCCGACATGGCCATCGCGCCCTTTGTGCGGCAATTTGCGCAGACCGATTCGCTCTGGTTTGAACAGCAAGACTGGCCGGCGCTTCAAGCGTGGCTGAAGCGCATTGTCTCAAGCGCGCTGTTTGAAAGCGTCATGCACAAATACCCCGCGTGGGAAAGCGGAACAATGGGGCCTATTTTTCCCGGGCCGGTGTTTTCTGCACCTGTGCTTGCGTCACCATGAAAAAAGCCCGCTGAAGCGAACTTCAGCGAGCTTTTTCTAGAGCGCAGCTTGATCAGTCAGCCGTCGCCGCTTGCGGCTCTGGCTTGGCTTTGCCTTCTTTCTTTGGCAGCGGCTGGATGTCCAGCTTGACCTCGCCGGTTTCAACGCCTTTGTCGTCTTTGGTGACGATCATGTCAACCGTCAGGCGACCACCGTCGACCAAGCGGCCGAACAGCAATTCGTCGGCCAGAGCACGACGGATCGTGTCCTGAATCAGCCGCTGCATCGGGCGTGCGCCCATCAGTGGGTCAAAGCCTTTGCGGCCCAAGTACTGGCGCAAAGCGTCGGTGAAGGTGACTTCGACTTTCTTTTCTGCCAGCTGAGTTTCCAGTTGCAGCAAGAACTTGTCCACCACCCGCAAGATGACCGACTCGTCCAGCGCCTTGAAACTCACGGTGGCATCCAGACGGTTGCGGAACTCCGGCGTGAACAAGCGCTTGATGTCAGCCATTTCGTCACCCGCTTCACGCGGATTGGTGAAGCCGATGGTCGCCTTGTTCATGGTCTCGGCACCCGCATTCGTCGTCATGATGATGATGACGTTGCGAAAATCTGCCTTGCGCCCGTTGTTGTCTGTCAGCGTGCCGTGGTCCATGACCTGCAACAACACGTTGAAGATGTCTGGGTGGGCTTTTTCGATCTCGTCGAGCAGCAGCACGCAATGCGGCTTCTTGGTCACCGCTTCGGTCAACAAACCACCTTGGTCAAAACCAACATAGCCCGGCGGCGCACCGATCAGGCGGCTGACGGCGTGACGCTCCATGTACTCCGACATGTCAAAGCGAATCAGGTCGATGCCCATGATGTAGGCCAGCTGCTTGGCAGCTTCTGTTTTGCCGACGCCCGTGGGGCCGGAGAACAGGAACGAGCCAATCGGCTTGTCGCCCTTGCCCAGACCCGAACGCGCCATCTTGACGGCTGACGCCAGCACATCAATGGCTTTGTCTTGGCCGAAGACCACGCTTTTCAGGTCACGCTCAAGGACTTTGAGTTTGCCTCGGTCGTCGTTGGAAACATTCGCGGGCGGGATGCGCGCGATCTTGGCAACGATTTCTTCAACCTCGGTTTTGGTGATGGTTTTCTTGCGCTTCGAAGGCGGCAAAATCCGCTGAGCCGCACCGGCTTCATCGATCACGTCAATCGCCTTGTCGGGCAAATGACGGTCGTTGATGTACTTGGCGCTGAGCTCTGCCGCCGCCTGCAGTGCAGCCACGGCGTACTTGACGCCATGGTGCTCTTCAAAGCGAGATTTGAGACCTTTCAAGATCTCAACGGTTTCTTGCACCGTCGGCTCGACCACATCAACCTTCTGGAAGCGACGTGACAGGGCCGCGTCTTTCTCGAAAATACCGCGGTATTCGGTGAAGGTGGTAGCACCGATGCACTTGAGCTGACCCGAGCTGAGCGCAGGCTTGAGCAAGTTCGACGCATCCAAGGTGCCGCCCGAAGCCGCACCGGCACCGATCAAGGTGTGGATTTCGTCGATGAACAAAATGCCGTTCGGCTTGTCTTTGAGCGCTTTCAAGACGCCTTTCAGGCGCTGCTCGAAATCACCTCGGTATTTGGTGCCGGCCAGCAAAGCGCCCATGTCGAGCGAGTAAACCTGCGCTTCGGCCAGGATTTCTGGCACTTCTTTTTGCGTGATGCGCCAAGCCAAGCCCTCGGCAATCGCCGTCTTGCCAACGCCGGCTTCACCCACCAGCAAGGGGTTGTTTTTGCGTCGGCGGCAAAGAATCTGAATGACCCGCTCGACCTCGTACTCACGGCCAATCAGCGGATCAATCTTGCCTTCTTTGGCGAGCTGGTTCAGGTTCTGGGTGAACTGCTCCAGCGGCGAAGCCTTCTCAGACTTCTCGGCAGTTTCTTCGGTTTCAGCCGCGCCCTCACCGGCCTTGGTCGGCTCAGGCGGGTCGCTCTTTTTGATACCGTGCGCGATGAAATTCACCACATCCAAGCGGGTAACGCCCTGCTGGTGGAGGTAATAAACAGCGTGCGAGTCTTTTTCACCAAAGATAGCCACCAACACGTTGGCACCGGTGACTTCCTTCTTGCCGTTGCCGGTGGACTGCACATGCATGATGGCGCGCTGAATGACGCGCTGAAAACCCAGCGTCGGCTGGGTGTCAACGTCGTCAGTACCTGCGACCTGCGGTGTGTTGTCCTTGATGAAATTACTCAAGGCCTTGCGCAAGTCATCCACATTGGCCGAGCACGCACGCAACACTTCGGCGGCACTTGGGTTGTCCAGCAACGCCAGCAAGAGGTGTTCCACGGTGATGAACTCGTGGCGCTGTTGCCGGGCCTCGACGAAGGCCATATGCAAGCTAACTTCTAATTCCTGGGCAATCATTGATTTTCCTTTCGGCTAGCGACACAAAATATAAAAACTATTGAAGAGCAGATGGGGGCAGTTTTCACAATTCAACAGGCTCGCTGACACATTGCAAGGGATGACCGTTTCGACGGGCGGCTTCCGTGACCTGATCAACCTTGCTCGCCGCGACATCTTTGGAGAATACGCCGCAGACGCCTTTGCCGTCCAAATGAATTTTCAGCATGATCTGGGTCGCGGCTTCTCGGTCTTTATTGAAGAACTCTTGAATCACCACCACCACAAACTCCATCGGGGTGTAGTCATCGTTCAGCAGCACCACTTGGTACATTTGCGGAGGCATGACCTTCTGGGTGCGCCGCTCAAGCACAAGAGAACCACCGCCCTGGCCATCTTCAGGTTTGTTGGGCGTGGAAACGGGCGCCTTCGGCGGCGCGGGGACTTTAGGGGATTTCGTAGCCATGGAATTCATTCTAGCGAGCAGTTTGAGTCTCAGCATCATTCGGGGCCATTGCTGTTTCAGAGCAGACTTTTCAGGAACTCCGCTTATAAACCTAAAGCGTTAAATATTCCAAACAATCAAAGTCAATGAAATTTTTTACAGGTCCCGTGTCAACCGCTTGTTGCGCCCGCCGTTGTGGGTGTAGTCCATCAAATTTAATGGACGTTGTTTCCAAAACTTAATAGGAAATTCCAAATGAGCAAAATTCTCGCCATCATGATCTCTGGTCTGTTCGCTGCGACTGCTTTCGCACAAGCCCCGGCAGCTAAGCCAGCTGCTGCGCCTGCGGCCGTTGCGGCACCTGCCGCGGCACCCGCTGCCCCTGCCGCAAAAGCTGAGAAAGTTGAGAAAAAAGCTGAAAAGAAAGCTGCCAAGAAAGAAAAGGCCGCCGCGGCTCCAGTTGCCAAGAAAGAAGAAGCTAAGCCTGCTGCAAAGTAACGCTTAGTTTTGCAAAAAAACCCGCTTCGGCGGGTTCTTTTCGTTCCGATTTTTGCCGCTATTTTGTCAACCTTTACGCAGCGGCAACAAGCGGCCTTTATCATGCGAGTCATGAACCAACGTCTTTCGCCGCCAACTCTCACAGCCTCGCGAACCATCAAATCTCTAGTAGTGGCTATCGCCCTCTTCGGCTCAGTCGCCGTTTTTGCTCAAAACGCCCCTCAACTGGACTTGCAACGCACGATGTTGACAGCCGGCATGTACCAAATCACGGCACAAGTTGCGCTCTCGCCCCAACAGAGAGAAATCGGTCTGATGTTTCGGAAAGAAATGCCGCAACAAGAAGGCATGATTTTCATTTTTGAGGAGCCTTCCCAGCAGTGCTTCTGGATGAAAAACACGCTGCTGCCGTTGACCGCCGCATTTGTGGCCGACGATGGCACCATCGTCAACCTCGTCGACATGAAGCCGCAGACCACCGACTCGCACTGCTCGGCCAAGCCGGTTCGCTTTGTGCTGGAGATGAACCAGGGCTGGTTTGCCAAAAAAGGGATCAAAGCTGGCGCCCGTCTTGGCGGTGCGCCCTTTGAGGCCAAGCGCTAAAAATTTTTAGGCTGCGGCTTTGGCCTGACGCGTGATGGCCGACAGCGTCCCGCGCGTGCTGATGACTTCCAGGTCCAGCATGACTTCAATCAGCGTGCCTTCAGCGCGACTCAATGCGGCCAACAACTCAGCTTCAAATTCGCCTGTACGCGTGATGCGCACGCCGGCATAACCGTAAGCACGGGCCAGCGCGGCAAAGTCAGGGTTCTTCAAGCGCGAACCGCTTTCATGCTCGGGGTACTCGCGCTCTTGGTGCATGCGAATGGTGCCGTACATGCCGTTGTTGAGCAAGACGATGATGGTTTTGGCGCCGTGTTGCACGGCGGTCGCCAACTCTTGACCATTCATCAAAAAGTCGCCGTCACCGGCAATGGTGAAAACCACCCGTCCGGTGGTGATGGCCGCCGCAATGCCAGCGGGCACACCGTAGCCCATGGCGCCCACGGTGGGTGCGAGCTGCGTCTTGTGGCCTTTGACAAGACCGTGGTGTTTGTAAAAGCGATGCATCCAACTGGCGAAGTTGCCGGCACCGTTGGTCAGCACGGCGTCCTCAGGCAAATGCTTTTGCAGCAAACCCACAATGGCTGGCATATCAACATCACCGGGCAGCGCTTGCGGCACCAAGTTACCCAAGTAATCCGCATGGGCTGACGCGGTCCAAGCTTCCCACGCCACCGACACGGGCGCGGTCAATACTTCCAGTGAGCGGGCCGCTGCATTCATCGTCGCGTTGATGGCCAAGTCGGCCTGAAAGACGCGATTGAGTTCTTCAGCGCTGGCGTGAATGTGCACCAGCTTTTGCAGCGGCTTGGGCGCTTCGATCAGCGTGTAGTTGCCGGTCGTCATCTCGCCCAAGCGAGGGCCAATGGCAATGATCAAGTCGCACTCTTTGATACGTGCGGCCAGCTTGGGATTCAGACCAATACCGACATCTCCAGCGTACAGCGGATGGTGGTTGTCAAAGGTGTCCTGAAAACGAAAAGCGTTGCCCACGGGCAGTTGCCAATTTTCGGCAAAGCGTTGCAAGGCTTGTGCGGCTTGCGGGGTCCAACCACCACCACCCGCAATCACCAACGGTCGCTTGGACGCCAACAGCATCTCGCGCAGCGTGCGCAAAGAACCCGGATCGCTCCAGGCCTGCACCGCCTCAACCCTGGGCAAGGGTTGTGCGGCAGTCATTTCTGTCAGCATGTCTTCAGGCAACACCAGCACCACCGGTCCGGGCCGACCATTCATCGCGGTGGCAAAAGCGCGGGCAATGTATTCAGGAATGCGATTGGCGTCGTCTATGCGCTCGACACGTTTGGCAAAACCTTTGGTGCTGGGCCCGAAGAAGCTGGCGTAATCGACCTCTTGGAAGGCTTCGCGATCACGGCAATCGCTGGCCACGTCACCAACCAGCAGCACCATCGGCGTCGAATCTTGAAAGGCCGTATGCACCCCAATCGACGCGTTGGTTGCGCCAGGCCCGCGGGTCACCATGCAGACGCCGGGCCGCCCGGTGAGCTTGCCATGGGCTTCGGCCATGAAGGCGGCACCCCCCTCTTGCCGACAAATCACAAAGTCAATTTGTCCTTGACGCGCATGCAGTCCGTCCAGTACAGCGAGATAACTTTCGCCCGGGACGCCAAAGGCGTGGGTCACGCCCTGGGCGATCAGGCAGTCAACGAGAAGGTGGCCGGCAAGTTGTTTTGTCATGCCGATATTGTGCCGCGACTGGAGGCCAGATTTCGCCGTGAGTTACTCGGGTGTGCTGATGTCGTTGTCCGCACCACCAGCCTCAAGGGCTTGTCGTTCAAGTTCTGCGTCAGACAAAGGTGGCGTGTTTTCCAGCGCCTGCAACTCCGCCAGAAATTCCGGCGTTGGGGTTACATGCTCGAGTAAAACCTCTTCAAGTTTTTGCACACTGGTCTCCACGGGCACAGAGTCAGAATGGAGTTCAGTTGGCATGACAGGAAATTTCTCACCCAGCTCGAACTTCAACGCCTCGGTTTTTTCGTCGACCCAATGGGCGAATTCGCCCTCAGCTGATGGCGTTTTGGGATGCGTCAAGATCTTCTCCTTGCCTGACTGGCAGGCTGACAGATGAGCCGGCCCGAGAAGGACGCGGCAGACTTTCATTATGAAGAAAGGAAGTCTTTAGCGCCAGCAGCGTGGCGTGAAATATCAAGCCGTCGAAAGCGCTGTGCGGCGCACGCGCCGAACGCTGAACGCGCTGACGATCAAAACGCCTTGGACCAAGGCCAAGCCGAGCAGCACGCCTCGGAAATTATCATGGTCCATCATCACACCAAAGATCAGGGGCGAGAGGGCCTGCCCAATGTCTAACCCCGAATACACCACGCCGTAAACACGACCACTGGCGTTGTCAGGGGTTGAGCGTTTCACCAACAAGTCGCGTGACGGGGCCGCCAGACCGGACGAAAAGCCCATCAACGCAAACAGCACCGGCACGATAATTGGCGAGGAAAAACTGCCGAGAGCCAAGGTCACGGACATGATCGCGGCAAAACCAAAACCCAGGCCCACAATCCGCTCACAACGCTCCGGATTGGCTGCCAGAAAACCGCCGCTGACCATACCGCAAGCACTGCCCACCATGAAGACCGTCAGGCACATCGCCACCAAAGACAGAGGCACGTCATGCAGACGACGCGCCGCTTCAGGGGCAAAGGCCTGCACGATGCTCAAGCCGATGGCGTAAACAAAAAAGAATGAAAAGCACATCCAGACTGCCGGGATTTTCAGAAAATCAAGACTGCTTTCGGGGCCGACCGTTGCCGAAACCTTGGCAGGCGGCGCCGGCGGCAGCGTCAGTTGGCGGCGGTTCAAAACCAGCACGGCTAGCACGGCGAAGGCCACCAAAGCAGCCGCCATCAACGCAAGCCGCCATGAATAGGCCAGCGTCAAGCTGACCACCAGTGCCGGTGACAAAGCCCAACCGAGACTGCCGGTGATGCCGTGAACGCTGTAGGCGTGACCCAAACGCGATGAACTCACCTTGCGGTTGAGCAAGGTGTAGTCGACGGGGTGAAACACACCATTGCCAATGCCAGCCAACACAGCAAAACCGGCGAGCATCCAGTAACTGGTGCTGATGGCATAACCGAAGGCCGCCAAGCCCACCAAGCTCAGCCCCGCGAAAAGAATCGGCCGCGGTCCGAACCGATCGACGACAAACCCAGAGACCGTCTGCACCGCGCAGGAAACGACGAAAAAAATCGTCATCAAAAAGCCGAGCTGGGCGTAATTCACACTGAACTCGTCCTTGAGCCAGGGAAAAAGCGATGGCAATAAAAGTTGACTGAAATGGCTGACCATGTGCGCCAGACCGACCAGTCCAATCACGCCGGCGTCACGGCTCAGCGGGACGCTGTTATTCAAGGTTGGGGCTGTCGTCATGGTGATGTCAAAATAATTCTAGAAGTTAAGATCAGCTGAAAATTGTTATCAGGCCTATTTGTGTCACTTTACCGATGTCCCACCTTGCTGGATCTTTCAGGTGTTGCACCAATTGTGCGCGTCTCATTCAGATCGTCCACAGGCAAAGCCAACCTCATTGTCATCTGGCTTGCGACACTCGCGTGTCTGACCGCACTGAACGCTGAGCCAGCGCATGCGCAAACCAAAAGCGACACCGCCCCTCATCAGTCTCTGCTGAATGCACTGAACGACGTGCGCTCACGAGGCTGTGGTGGCAACACCAACCCAACGACAGGATTGCGCCATGATCCACGCCTGTCAGCAGCGGCGGCACGCGTTGCAGGCGGGGTCCAACTGGCCGAAGCCCTGAAATCTGCTGCGTACCGCTCACCACGCACAACGCTGATCGCACTCAGTGGCTACACCAGCGCACGAGCTATATCGCAAGGCGCTGCTAAGCACTCCTGCAACACGCTGATGGATGCTGAGTTCAAAGATTTAGGATTTTATGCCCGTGGAACGCAGACCTGGATCGTCTTGGCGGTTCCTTTTTTGCCACCCGAGTCAGCCGATGCGGATCAAATTGAAGCCCGCGTGCTGTCGCTGGTGAACCAGGCTCGCAGCCAACCTCGCCTGTGCGGAACCGAAGCATTGACAGCGGCACCGCCGGTGCGGCTGAATATACGGCTTCATGCGGCATCCGCAGCCCATGCAGATGAGATGGCGCGTCTTAATTACTTCAACCACACCGGCCATGATGGACGACATGTGTCAGAACGCGCCAACCGGGCTGGCTACGTGTGGCAAGCGATTGGCGAGAACATCGCTTCGGGCCAGATGAATGCGGATCTGGCCGTGCAAGGCTGGCTGAAAAGTCCCTCGCATTGCGCCAATTTGATGATGCCCAGCTATACCGAGATGGGACTGGCTTTTGCCGTGAACCCGCAAAGCGATGGCGGTGTGTATTGGGTTCAGGTGTTTGGATTGCCAAAATAAGCGCGGAACTGATGCGGATTGGCGTCACCGCTGACACACCCGCAGGCCCATTTTTGCTACCTTGCGATGAGTCAACTTCGGGCCATCCATGGAATACAAGGACTACTACAAGATCATGGGCGTTGAGCGCAGCGCCAGCGCTGACGAACTCAAAAAAGCTCACCGGAAACTTGCACGCAAGTACCACCCCGACGTCAGCCACGAAAAAGATGCCGAGGCTCGATTCAAAGACGTTTCAGAAGCCTATGAAGTGCTGCGCGACCCCGAAAAGCGCACGGCCTATGACCAGCTTGGAGCGCATTGGAAAGCTGGACAGGATTTCAGGCCACCGCCCGACTGGAACGCTGGCGCTGAGCACGCAGGCAGTGGCTTTGACTGGGGTTTTACAAATTCAGGGGCTGGCACAGGGGCTGATTTCAGCGACTTTTTTGAGTCACTCTTCAGCCATGGTTTTACCGCGCCACCTAGGCGTGGTTCGGAAAAACGCGGCAACGCGCACACGCGCCGAGCGAGCTTTAGCAGCCGGGGCCAAGACCACCACGCCAAGATCCTGATCGACTTGGAAGACGTTTACAGCGGCGCCGCAAAAACACTCAGCCTGCGGTTGCCACAGCCGAACGGCCAAGGGCGCAACGTTGAGGCAACCCACCAGATCAGCTTTGACGTGCCCAAAGGTATTCGCGCCGGGCAACACATCCGACTCGCCGGCCAAGGGTCGGCGGGTGCGGGTGGTGGTCAAGCGGGTGACTTGTATTTAGAAGTGGCGTTTCGGCCGCGCGCAGCCGGCAGCCCCAATTACCGCGTCGACAAGCATGACGTTTACCTTGACCTGCCCATCACCCCTTGGGAAGCGGCACTTGGCGCGGAGGTTGAAGCGCCCACGCCAACCGGAACCGTTGAAGTCAAAATCCCAGCGGCTTCGAGTTCAGGTCGTCAGTTGCGTCTCAAAGGTCGCGGCATTCCGGGCAGCACACCCGGTGACTTTTATTTTGTGCTGCAGTTGGTCACGCCGCCGGCCCACACCGAAAGCGACAAGTCGCTTTACATAGACATGGCGCAGCAGTTCAAATCATTCAAGCCGCGGGGCTAGCGCCAAAGCTGAACACGCCAGGATCACGGATCGGATCGACATCCACGGGGATCGTACTCTTTGGCGGAAAGCGCCCTTCGAGCAGCAACTTGCTCAGTGGATTCTCAATCCGTTGCTGAATCGCACGCTTAAGCGGCCGCGCCCCAAACACAGGGTCAAAACCCACCTTGGCCAACTCGGCAATCGCGGCTTCGGAGACTTCCATCGTCAGGTCCATCTTCTGCAGGCGCGCCATCAGCACCTTGAGCTGGATGCGGGCAATCGACTCGATGTTGCTCGCGTCGAGGGCGTGGAAAACAACCGTCTCGTCGATGCGGTTCAAAAACTCAGGCCGAAAGTAGTTCTTCAACTCGTCGGTCACGGCGTCTTTGATGTCCTCATACGGTTGGCCGACCATCGACTGAATGATGGGCGAGCCAATGTTGCTGGTCATCACAATCACGGTGTTTTTGAAGTCGACGGTGCGACCTTGGCCGTCGGTCAACCGGCCATCGTCGAGCACTTGCAGCAAGACGTTGAAAACATCTGGGTGGGCTTTTTCAACTTCGTCGAGCAGCAACACGCTGTAGGGTTTGCGGCGCACGGCTTCAGTCAAATAACCGCCTTCTTCGTAACCGACATAACCCGGTGGTGCACCGATCAAGCGAGCGACTGAATGCTTCTCCATGAACTCGCTCATGTCGACGCGAATCAGGTGGTCTTCGCTGTCAAACAAGAAACCAGCCAGTGCCTTACACAGCTCGGTCTTACCAACGCCGGTAGGGCCTAAGAAAAGGAAAGAACCTGTCGGGCGATTCGGGTCACTCAGGCCCGAGCGTGAACGGCGGATGGCGTTGGCCACAGCGCCAATGGCTTCGTTCTGGCCGACCACACGCTCGTGCAATTTGCCTTCCATTTGCAGCAATTTGTCGCGCTCACCCTGCAGCATTTTGGACACAGGAATGCCCGTGGCGCGGCTCACCACTTCGGCAATTTCTTCGGCGCCCACTTGCGTGCGCAGCAGCCGGGGAGCGTTGGTCGCGCCCTTTTGCTCTTCGTGATCTTTGGCGGCTTTCAGGCGCTTTTCAAGTTCGGGCAGCTTGCCGTATTGCAGCTCTGCGACTTTGTTGAAGTCACCTTTGCGCTTGAGCTCTTCGATTTGAAAGCGCGTCTTTTCGATCTCTTCCATGACGTCTTTGGAGCCCAGGGCTTGCGCCTTTTCAGCCTGCCAGATTTCGTCAAAGTCGGAGATTTCCTTTTGCAGCTTGACGATTTCTTCTTCAATCAAACTGAAGCGCTTTTGCGAGGACTCGTCTTTTTCGCGGCGCACGGCTTCGCGTTCGATTTGCAGTTGAATCAGCCGGCGGTCTAGCTTGTCCATGACCTCAGGCTTGGAGTCCATCTCGATCTTGATCTTTGCCGCGGCTTCGTCGATCAAGTCAATCGCCTTGTCCGGCAAAAAGCGATCGGTGATGTAGCGGTGGCTCAGCTCGGCCGCAGCCACAATGGCCGGATCGGTGATCTGCACGCCGTGGTGGACTTCGTACTTTTCCTGCAAACCGCGCAGAATGGCAATCGTCGCCTCCACCGTCGGCTCACCGACCAAAATCTTTTGAAAGCGACGCTCCAAGGCGGCGTCTTTTTCAATGTACTTGCGGTATTCGTCGAGCGTGGTGGCGCCCACGCAATGCAACTCGCCGCGCGCCAAGGCGGGCTTGAGCATGTTGCCCGCGTCCATTGCGCCCTCGCCTTTGCCTGCGCCCACCATGGTGTGCAGCTCGTCAATGAAAACGATGGTTTGGCCTTCGTCTTTGGCGAGCTCTTTCAGCACGGTTTTCAGGCGCTCTTCAAACTCACCGCGAAACTTGGCGCCGGCCAGCAAGGCAGCCATGTCGAGTGACAACACACGCTTGCCCTTGAGCGAATCCGGCACTTCACCGGCGACAATACGCTGCGCCAAGCCTTCGACAATTGCGGTCTTGCCGACGCCCGGCTCACCGATCAGCACCGGGTTGTTTTTGGTCCGGCGCTGCAGCACCTGAATGGCCCTGCGGATTTCATCGTCGCGGCCAATCACCGGGTCGAGCTTGCCCATGCGGGCGCGCTCGGTCAGGTCCATGGTGTATTTTTTCAGAGCTTCGCGTTGGCCTTCGGCCTCTGGGTTGTTGACGTTTTGACCGCCGCGCACAGCTTCAATCGCGGCCTCCAAGGACTTGCGTGTCATGCCGTTGCCTTGCGCTACCTTGCCAGCGTCACTCTTGCTGTCGGTCAGCGCCAGCAAGAAAAGTTCGCCAGCGATGAATTGATCACCACGTTTTATGGCTTCTTTTTCAGTGGCTTGCAACAGCTTGCCCAACTCCGCACTGATCTGGATTTGCTCCTGCCCTTGCACTTGTGGCAGCTTCTTGACGGCTGCGTCGGTGGCCGACTGCAGCGCCGACATATTGACGCCAGCGCGCTGCAGCAGAGCCCGGGGTCCTTCTTCTTGCCGTAGCATCGCGGACAGCAGGTGCAGCGGCTCAATGTAGCCATTGTCATTACCCAAGGCCAAGGACTGAGCGTCGCTCAAGGCTTCTTGGAACTTGGTGGTGAGTTTGTCTTGACGCATGCTGGCTCCGAAAAATTAGTACGCCTATCTGTGGGGGCTTTCTTATTTTTTCAATAGCTTTCAGATGAAAACGTAACAGTTGCGCTGTGAAGTTGAGCTTGACCCTAAAATTAAAGCCATGAATATCCACCAGGTTTGCGTTAGCTACAGCCATGAGCACGACCGCTTTTTGGTACGCATCAACACCCGTAGCGATGAAGAGGTTCGGCTGTGGTTCACACGCCGTTTGACCTTGGGTCTGCTGCCGCTCCTTGAAAAAGCATCGGCCGAACAAATTTCCCGGCAAGCCATTCCACTGAGGCCAGCCGCGCCTCTGGATGAACAGCGCCAACAGCTACTGAAAAACTTCCAGCAAGAAGCCGCCAGCTACAACAGCGACTTCCAAACGCCGTACCGTGAAAAGCTCACCGCACTGCCGCTCGGACCTGAGCCTCTGTTGGTGACTGAAGTCAAAATGACAGCGCTTGCGGGTGGCGAGCTCGAACTCAACATGCTTGAAAAGCTCGCTGAAAACACGCGCACTTTGCATGTCAAGTTGGACGCGCAGCTGTCCCGCGGACTGGTGTCATTGTTGAACCAGGCCTTGAATACCTCGCATTGGTTGGAAAACGAGATAGGTGTCGCTGTCAAAATCAACGCCGGCAAGATGCCGCCTAAAGAGCGCGAGCACGAGCATGAGTCGATGGCGCTTGC
This sequence comes from Comamonadaceae bacterium, assembly GCA_947450765.1. Taxonomy (GTDB): domain Bacteria; phylum Pseudomonadota; class Gammaproteobacteria; order Burkholderiales; family Burkholderiaceae_C; genus Polaromonas. The sequence continues at coordinate 42,817 of CANFXC010000002.1, forward strand.
GCTCGACGCGGACAAGCCGCGCTACCTGAACTAGGCCTTCAACGATTCAAGCGAAAACCCCGCCACCTGCTTGTAATGGTCTGAAATTGCCCGCAACTCATCTTGGCTGATGAGTTCATCGATGTTTGCGAACGGTTTTCCGCCGCTGAGTTCGTCAGCCTTCATGATGATGAAATCCGGCGGCACCGACCGATTCGTCAGCACCACCTTGGCTGTGGCCGGCAAACGAATCGCCTCATAAGCCAACAGCGCCGCCCGCGGGTCTTTGCCCTCTTTGACATGGCGCTCCAACAATTCGGCCAAGATGCGGCCATCAATCAAGGCCTGCGCTGAACCGTTGGAGCCGCGCGGGTACATCGGGTGCGCCGCGTCGCCTAACATCGTCACACGGCCAAATGTCCACTGCGCGACCGGGTCTTTATCGACCATCGGGTACTCTAAAATTTTGTCAGACTGAGCCATCAGTTCTGCCGCATCGAGCCACGGAAAACGCCAGTCTTTGAAAATTGGCAACAAGTCCTCCAGCCGCCCTGGACGGTTCCAATCGTTCTTCGCTTCAAGGTCTTGCTGAATTTCAGCAACCCAGTTGATCAGCTGATTACCTTGCGCGTCAATCTGGTCAACGATAGGATAAATCACCATCTTGCCGGTTTCGATAGAGCCGACGCGCATGTAGCTGTTGCCTGTGAGGATCGGCTTGTGCCGCGTCACGCCGCGCCACGTGTTGATGCCGGCAAAGGCGACTTTTTCATCCGGGTAAAACTGACGTCGAACCGCCGAATTGACACCATCGCAAGCGATCACTACATCGGCCTCAAAAGACGGCAATGGGGCACCGGTTGATGACTGCACAAAATGCACCGTCGCGCCGCTGTCGCTCTGGTCAACACCGACACAACGATGATCCGTTCGAACCGCATCAGGGCCCATACGGGCGAGCACCGCTTCATACAGAATCAGGTGCAGCTTGCCGCGCGGAACGCCGAGTTCAGGCAGTTCATAACCCGCATGCCGACCCCGCGCCTCCTTGTAGATGAACTGACCAAAGCGGTTAAAAAACACGCTCTCGTGGTTTTCAATACCGATGGCTTCCAGTTGCGGCAACACACCCAGCGTGGCCAGTTCGCGGACCGCGTGCGGCAGCAGCGTGATGCCAACGCCCAGTTCTTTGACCTCGGGAACGCTTTCAAAAACTTGGCATGACAGCCCACGCTGATGAAGCGCCAAAGCCAGACTCAGGCCACCAATGCCGCCACCCACAATTGCTATTTTCATGATGCGTGTGTTTTTTATTCTGCGGAAATTTTCTGACTCTTGATCAACTGCGACCAGCGCTGCGCGTCTTTTTCGACAAGGTGCTTGAACTCGGCTGGCGTGCTGCCGCTGGGATCCATGCCTTGCGCCTGAAAGGCCTTCTTGACCTCGTCAGTCAGCAAGATTTCCCGGATTTCGCGGTTGAACATCGTCACCATCTCGGGCGCCATACCGAGCGGCGCAAAGATGCCAAACCACATTTCCACATTCACATTGCCCGCCTTGGCTTCGGCCAGCGTCGGCAGCTCTGGCAACAGTGGGTGGCGCTTGTCGCTGCCAATCCCGAGCGCGATCAAACGGCCGGACTTGATGTGTGGCAAGGCCACATGAATCGGCAGAAACATGGTGTCAATCTGCCCACCCAGCAAGTCCGTCAACGCCGGGCCGGTGCCTCGGTATGGAATGTGCGTGATGAACACGCCGGCCGTTGCCTTGAACAGCTCCATCGACAAATGGTGCGGTGTCCCGACGCCAGGTGAGCCGTAATTGATCTGCCCAGGTGCCTTGCGCGCCGCTTGTACCAAATCAGTGGCAACCTTGAACCCGCTCCTGGTGCTGGCCACCAGCACCAGCTGCCCCCAACTCGTCAAGGTCACGGGCGTGAGGTCTTTGACAGGGTCAAACGGCAGTTGCGGGTACAGGCTGGCATTCATCACCAGCGTGTTGACGCTGACCAATAGCGTCGATCCATTCGGTGCTGCGCGCACAACGGCCTCAGTCCCAATGTTGCCAGACGCTCCTGCACGGTTTTCGACCACCACGGGCCGTCCCAGACGCTCAGCCAGTCTAGGCCCCACAGTGCGGGCCACGATGTCTATACCCGTACCGGGCGTGAAAGGAACAATCAGCCTGAGCGGTGTGGACGATGGCATCATCGACGTGAGTGCGGCAGCAGCCGTTTGGGCACTGGCAGGACCTGCATTCAACATACCAAGTGCCGTTAGCACGACGCTAAAGATCAGCGCGACACGCTGATCTTTAGCCCTGAATCGCTGTGACATAAATAAGATGGACGGAGTCATGAATAGAGACAACTTGTTTGCATGCTAACGATTATTATGAAGAATCCATCATGGACAATCCATGAAATCCCTAAGCAAACTTATCCATTCATCTGGTTCGATGTTTGCAGCGCCAAGTGTCTCCACCCTTCATGACTCAATCTCTCGTGCCAGCCATCGACCAACTCACACAACTCTATGCACGCCCTGGTTTCTTGCTGCGTCGGGCACATCAAATTTCTGCCGCCGTTTTTGAAGATGAATGCCGACAGGTGGGCCTGACGCCAGCCCAGTTTGGTGTTTTGAGCGTGCTGAGGGCCAAACCTGGGATCGACCAGTCAAGCTTGGCTCGTGCTTTGGGTTTTGACAAAGTGACTGTTCTGCGTGTGCTGCGCGGTTTAGAGCTGCGTGGACTGATTACCCGTAATGCAGCCGTGGCCAGTCGGCGCAATTTATCGATCTCGCTGTCGGCTGAAGGGAAGGCCTTGTTGACCCACGCACATGAGCCCACTGAACGGGCTTATCAACGCTTGATGGCGCCCCTCAATATGGAGCAACAAGCCCAGTTGCTCAGTCTTTTACAAACACTGACAAGAGGGCTTGAAAAAGATGCTCGGGCTGCATTTGTCCCGAATGAACGGGATGCGGAAAAACCCTGACGGCACCTCAGGCGTTAGATGTTTGAAGTCCCCAACGGGCCAGTGCAACGTCGTCGCTGACGCGGGCATCGACCCAGCGTGCACCGCCTGGTGTCTCTTCTTTTTTCCAGAATGGCGCTTGCGTCTTCAGGTAGTCCATGAGGAACTCACAGGCCTGAAAACTCTGACCACGGTGCGCCGATGTGACCGCCACCATGACGATTTGATCCAAAGGCTGCAGCAGCCCAACGCGGTGGATCACCCGCGCCGCAAAGATGTCAAAGCGCGCCATCGCCGCATCGATCATGGCCTCAATGGCTTTTTCGGTCATGCCCGGGTAGTGCTCAAGCTCCAGCGTGGCGACTTGATCACCCTCATTGCGGTCGCGCACCGTGCCGACAAAACTACACACCGCACCAACGCGTTTATCACTTGCACGCAGCGCCGCAATTTCGGTGGAAAGATCGAAGTCTTCAGTTTGAACGGCAACGCGGGCAAGCATCTCACCCTCCGGTGACGGGTGGGAAAAAAGCCACTTCACAGCCTTCACGCAAAGGTGCTGACTCATCGCTCATGATTTGGTCTAGCGCCATGCGCACCGGTTTGCCACGGGCCAGAGCCTGCGCATGGGCCGCGCTGACGGCCAGCAATTCGTTGCGCAAGTCGGCCAAGGTGGTGGCCGTGGTCTCGCGCTGCTCAGTGCCCTGCCCCAGCGCCTCACGGATGGAGGCGAAATATTTGACGGTGATTTTCATGGGCTTGATGTGATGAACTTCAGGAGTCTTGCAGGCGGCTCAGGACAACAGTGCAGAAAAAGGAATGTAGCTGACCACGTCGCCCGGCGCGATGGTTTTGCCTGGCGGGTTGTCGACCAGTCCATCACCCCAAACCGCCGAGGTGAGCACGCCTGAACTTTGGTTGTCGAACAGCGCAAGACCGCCGCCAGCCAACTGCCGCACACGCAAAAATTCGCGGCGCTTGTCGGCCTTGGGCCAGCTGAATTGGGCCACGGCCGTCATGGCTTGTGGGGCCAACGCCGTCACACCCAAGAGCTTGAGGACAAAGGGGCGCACCAGCAACATGAAGGTCACAAAACTCGACACCGGGTTGCCCGGCAAGCCGATGAAATGCGCGAACGGATCAGCACTGGAGGACTGAATACGGCCATAAGCAAAGGGCTTGCCCGGCTTGATGGCCAGCTGCCAGAGCTTGAGTTCGCCCAGTGTCTGCACGGCAGGTTTGATGTGGTCTTCTTCACCCACCGAGACGCCGCCACTGGTGAGAATGAGGTCGTGTTCCAGCGAAGCGGCAGCGAGTGCCTGCACCGTTGCGTCAAGCCGGTCGGGCACGATGCCGAGGTCGGTCACCTCGCAGCCCAAGCGCTTGAGCATGGCCCGCAAGAAAAATCGATTCGAGTTGTAGATGGCACCCGGCGGCATGTCTGCTGCCGCAACGTCACCCGGCATCACGAGTTCGTCACCGGTCGAAAAAAGTGCCACGCGAACCGGGCGCGTCACTTGCAGTTTGTCAAAACCAATGCTGGCCGCCAGCCCTAAAGCCGCTGGCGACAGCCGTTGGCCGCGCGCCAACACCACGGCGCCGAGCGCCACGTCTTCACCTTGGCGCCGAATCCATTGACCTGCCTTGGGAACGCTCAACAAGCGCACGCTGGCGCTGTCGATCAAGAGTTCAGTGTCCTCCTGCATGACCACCGCGTCTGCACCCGGCGGGATCGGTGCGCCCGTGAAAATACGCGCAGCAGCCAAGGCCTCCAGCGCGTGACCATAACTGCCTGCGGGAATACGCTGGGTCACTTGCAACACATCGCTTGTGGCCAGATCAGCGCAGCGCACGGCGTAACCGTCCATCGAACTGTTGTCGTGACCAGGCACGTCGAGGCTTGAGATCAAATCTTCAGCGAGCACGCGGCCATCAGCGTCAAATGTGGAGACAGCCTCAAGGTCGGCCAGCGGCAAAGCCATGGCCAACAACTCGGCCAGTGCTTCATCCAGCGGGCGCAATGGCTGGCGAACTGGCATGGGAGTTGTCGCAGCAGGTGTCGCAGGATTGAGCAAGCTCAGCCCCTTTCAAAATTGGTAGTTGTCAGCGTCGTAGTCGAAGCGATTTTCATTTTGGACGAGGAACGAAGCCACACTGTCAGGGTCGTTCAAATCCAGTACCGGCAGCAAGGTTGGCACGGGCAGACTTTGCGGTGCATCGGTGGCAATGGCCACGATGAAAGCATCGTCGGGGTAGCGCACTGGCAAGGGCGCGTAATCAGCCGTCGGTGCGCGCCAAACTTCAATCTTAAGCAAGTCGCTGCTTTTGAAACCTTCGACCAACACCCAGTCAACACCGGTGTACAGCTCGGCAATCAGATGGTGCACGCTGAGCTCGGACGGCTTTTCGAATTCACGCATCAGCGCTAAGCGCGTGTTGGAAGCCGCAACCACTTCAAAGGCGCCGGCTTCGCGGTGCCGCCAGGTGTCTTTGCCAGGCCGGTCAATGTCGAATTTGTGGTGTGCGTGCTTGACGATGGAGACCCGAAGCCCGCGCATTTTCAGCGCCGGAATCACCTGCTCAACAAGCGTCGTTTTGCCGGAGCCGGAGTAGCCGGCGAAGCCAACCACTTTCATGCTTTGCCCCGCAGCAGGCGATTGGTTGAGGTCAAGTCAGTGCGCATGCTCAGCCACATAAGCCTTGATCAAGGCCACATCTGCAGGCATCAATTTGACGCGTTTTGGCAAGGCTTCGATACCGTCAAAACCCGGCGGACGCTCTGGTGGGCGACCCAGCGCTTCTTCAATCGTCGCGGCAAATTTGATCGGCAAAGCAGTCTCCAGCACCAGCATCGGGACGCCGGGTGTGAGGTGCTCGCGCGCGACTTTGACGCCGTCGGCGGTGTGCGTGTCGACGACAGTGGCAAAGCGCTGAAAGGTTTCGCGAATGGTCTGCAAGCGGTCTGCATGTGTGCTCTTGCCGCTGACAAAACCGTAGCGCGTAGCGGCCTGTTGAAAAGCCGGATGGGCGCTCAAATCGAAAAAGCCTTGCTCGTTGAGCTGGCGGCCAAACAAGTCTTGCGTTTGTGCGGCATCACGGCCCAACAGGTCAAAGACAAAGCGTTCGAAGTTCGATGCTTTGGAAATGTCCATCGACGGGCTGGAGGTTTCGTGCGTGTCTGCACCGACCCGAACGCGGTACACACCGGTGCGAAAAAATTCATCCAGCACATCGTTCTCGTTGGTCGCCACCACCAGTTGGTGAACCGGCAAACCCATCATGCGGGCCACATGACCGGCGCAAACGTTGCCAAAGTTACCAGAGGGAACGGTGAAGCTGGCTTTGCCGCCAGTCGCTGATTCGGGCAATTGGAAATAGCCGGCGAAGTAGTAAACCACCTGCGCCAACAGCCGCGCCCAATTGATCGAGTTGACGGTGCCGATTTTGTATTGGCGCTTGAACGACAAGTCGTTAGAGACCGCCTTGACGATGTCTTGACAGTCATCGAAGACGCCATCGATCGCGATGTTGTGGATGTTTTCGTCGAGCAGGCTGAACATTTGCGCTTGCTGAAACGGGCTCATGCGGCCATTCGGCGACGTCATGAAAACACGCACGCCTTTTTTACCGCGCATGGCGTATTCAGCGGCGCTGCCGGTGTCGCCACTGGTCGCACCCAAAATATTGAGTTCTTCGTTGCGGCGGGCCAGCTCGTACTCAAACAAGTTGCCGAGCAGTTGCATGGCCATGTCTTTGAAGGCCAGCGTCGGGCCATTTGACAAGGCTTCCAGATAAAAGCCGGCTTGAGAAGCATCCGTTGCCGCGTCTTGCAATTTTTTCAGCGGCACAATTTCAGGGCTGCCGAACACTGCTGCGGTGTAGGTCTTGCGGCAGAGCGCCCGCAAATCATCGGCGGGAATATCGTCGATGTAGAGCGAGAGAATTTCAAAAGCCAAGTCGGCGTAACCCTGCTGGAGGTAAACCTCGCGCCAAGCCGCCAGTGTGACGGCGTCGACCACCGGGTACTGCTCGGGCAGGTACAAGCCACCATCGGGCGCCAAGCCTTCTAGCAAAATTTCGCAAAATTGTTTGCGGTCGGTATGGCCGCGCGTGGAGAGGTAGCGCATCAGGCCAGTTCCTCCTTGCGGATACGGGTGATCGGCGCCAGCACCGTCGGCAGACTCTGCATCTGCGCGATGGCTGCGTTCATTTTGGCTTCGACACAGTCGTGCGTGAGGATGATCAGATCCGTCTGCGTTGAACCTGCGCCACCCACGTCGTCAGCTTCACGCTGCAGCATGGCGTCAATGCTGATACCGGCCTCGGCCAGCAAGCCAGTCACTCGGGCCAACACGCCGGCTTGGTCTGCCACCTTCAGGCGCAGGTAATAACTGGTCACCACTTCACTCATGGGCAGAATCGGCGCGTCACTCATGGCGTCCGGCTGGAAAGCCAGATACGGCACGCGCTGAGCAGCTTCAGCGCTGTGCAAGCGCGTGATGTCCACCAGGTCAGCGATCACGGCGCTGGCTGTCGGCTCACTGCCGGCGCCCTTGCCGTAATACAGCGTGGTACCCAAGGCGTCAGCTTGCACCATGACGGCGTTCATTGCACCCTCGACATTCGCGATCAAACGCTTCGCCGGCACCAAGCTCGGGTGCACGCGCAACTCAATGCCATTGGCCACACGTTTGGTGATGCCCAACAGCTTGATGCGGTAACCCAGCTGCTCTGCGTATTGGATGTCTTGTGCATTCAGCTGGGTGATGCCCTCGACATAGGCCTTGTCAAACTGCACCGGAATGCCGAAAGCGATGGCCGACATGATGGTGACCTTGTGCCCGGCGTCCACACCTTCGATGTCAAAGGTCGGATCGGCTTCGGCATAGCCGAGTCGCTGCGCATCTTTGAGAGCAACGTCAAAGTCCAAACCTTTGTCGCGCATTTCACTCAAGATGAAATTCGTCGTGCCGTTGATGATGCCGGCGATCCACTCAATACGATTGGCAGTCAAGCCTTCACGCAGCGCCTTGATGATCGGAATGCCGCCCGCCACCGCCGCTTCAAACGCCACCACCACGCCCTTGCGGTGTGCTGCGGCGAAAATTTCAGTACCGTGGACAGCAATCAAGGCCTTGTTGGCCGTCACCACGTGTTTGCCCGCCTCAATCGCTTCCATCACCAGTTGCCGCGCAATCCCGTAACCACCGATCAACTCAATGACGATGTCAATCTCAGGGTTGGCAATGACCGCCCGCGCGTCATTCACCACTTGCACGTTGGGACCGACTACCGCCTGCGCGCGCGCCGTGTCCAGGTCGGCCACCATGGCGATTTCAATGCCACGGCCAGCGCGTCGCAGAATTTCTTCTTGATTACGCTGCAACACGTTAAAGACACCACTGCCCACAGTTCCAATGCCCAGAAGGCCCACTTTGATAGGCGTCAGATTGCTTGATTTCATGCTTGATTGAGTAAAGTAAAAAGCTTTTTATGCTGCGGCTTTAACGGCCGTCAGACTGGGCGCCACCACACTGCGATTGCGGTAGCCTTCGAGGAATTTCGCGACGCGGCCAATGGCTTCACGCAGGTCATCTTCGTGCGGCAAAAATACAATGCGGAAATGGTCTGGTGAGGGCCAGTTGAAACCGGTCCCTTGGACCAGCAAGACCTTGGTCTCCTGCAACATTTCAAAAATAAAATCCTGGTCGTTAGCGATCGGGTACATCTTCGGGTCAAGCCGTGGAAACATGTACAGCGCAGCGCTAGGCTTGACGCAAGTCACACCCGGAATGGCCGTGATCAGCTCGTGCGCAATGTCGCGCTGCCGACGCAAACGGCCACCCTCACCCACCAAGTCGTTGATGCTTTGATAGCCGCCGAGCGCCGTTTGAATCGCCCACTGGCCCGGCACATTGGCACACAGACGCATGCTCGACAGCATGTTCAGACCTTCGATGTAGTCGCGCGCGCGCTTTTTGTCACCCGACACCACCAGCCAGCCCGCGCGGTAACCGCAAGAGCGATAGCTTTTGGACAGGGAATTGAAAGTCAACGTGAGGATGTCGTCAGACAGGCTGGCAATGGCGGTGTGCTTGCGAGCGTCGTACAACACCTTGTCATAGACCTCGTCGGCAAAGATCACCAAGTCATGCAGGCGCGCCAGCTTGATGATCTCGCGCAGCAGGTCATCCGAGTACAGCGCACCGGTTGGATTGTTTGGATTGATCACCACGATACCCTTGGTGTTGGGCGTGATCTTGCGCTTGATGTCAGCCAGATCCGGCATCCAACCATTGGCCTCGTCGCACAGGTAATGCACCGGCGTTCCACCCGACAAACTCACCGCCGCTGTCCACAGCGGGTAATCGGGGGCCGGCAACAGCAACTCATCACCATCGTTGAGCAGCGCATTGGTCGCCATGACGATCAACTCACTAGCACCATTGCCGAGGTAAATATCGTCCAGCGTGACGCCCTTGATGCCCTGCTTTTGCGTCTCATGCATGACGGCCTTGCGGGCGCCAAAAATGCCTTTAGAGTCAGAATAAGCGGCAGAGTTGGGCAGGTTACGGATCATGTCCTGCTGAATTTCTTCAGGGGCGTCAAAGCCAAAAACGGCTAAGTTGCCAATGTTCAACTTGATGATCTTGTGACCTTCTTCCTCCATCTGCCGCGCCGCCTCCATCACCGGACCACGGATGTCGTAGCAGACGTTCGCCAGTTTGGCGGATTTGGTGATGGGTTTGGTTGGCGTTTGCATGAAAAAATCTTTCGCTCAAGTCTTGGCCTGAGCCTGGTTGGTTGCCATGGGAATGTCTAAGACCAGCAAGGCTAAGCGGAACCCATAATTTGACCACATAAAATAACACCTCAAGAGCCGTCAACCCGTCAATGTGGCATGCTCAGTTGATACTGACACTGCGGCCTGAATTTCACCCCAAAAACACCGTCCATTCCCCATGAAACTTCAACCAGACCGCCTTGACGTCCAGTCCATCCTTGGTTACGGGCCGGGCTGGGTCGGTTTGGGTCGAAACGGTGTCGGCGAGAAAATTGAGCGCAGCGTCATCATCGGCTCACGCGGTGAGCTGGTTGACTGGCATTGCACACGTTTTGAAGATCTCACCCCTGAGCACTTTGACCAACTGGCCGCCTACCGCTCAGAGCTGGTACTTTTTGGCAGTGGCACGCGCTTGCGCTTTCCACCACCCACGCATTTGCGCAGTTTGATGGCCCATCGGATTGGCATTGAAACCATGGACACGCTGGCCGCTTGCCGGACCTACAACATCCTCGCGGGCGAGGGGCGCCATGTGATGGTCGCTCTACTGATTGAGCCCGCCAACTGAAGAGCCTGCTCGCAAAACCTCTTTCAGAGTAAAATGTTGGGTTGCATTAGGCGCAAAACTGAGCATGACAGCCTCTTTTGCAGCTGAAAGCCAACGCCCAATCACAACTTTTGTCAGGGTCTACGCAGTATGGCAGTCGTCGTTAATAAACTCCTCCCCGAATTTGAAGCCGTCGCCACAGGCGGTCTCAAAGTCTCCAACCAAACCCATTTGGGCAAGGTTGTCGTTTTGTATTTTTACCCGAAGGACAATACCCCAGGCTGCACCACGGAAGCCATGCAATTTCGTGACAAATACAAGGATTTCGTGAAGGCCGGTGCAACGGTGTTCGGTGTGTCGCGAGACAACATGAAATCCCACGACGAGTTCAAGTCCAAGCTTGAGCTGCCTTTCGAGCTGATCGCCGACACAGAAGAAAAAATGTGCCATATGTTTGGCGTGGTCAAGAACAAGATCATGTACGGCAAAAAAGTCAAAGGGATTGAGCGCAGCACCTTTTTGGTGGGCCCAGACGGCCAGCTCAAAGCAGAGTGGCGCGGCCTCAAGGTCCCTGGCCATGTCGAGGACGTGTTGAAGGCAGTCAAAGAGCTCAACAAAGCCGAGAAAGCTGAGAAAGCCGCTTAATTCAAGTGCACTTCAATTGCAGGAAACTGTCATTTTCGTCGTGCATAATGGATGTATGCTGTTGACACGCCAACTGCCATTCACATCAAAGCCGCCCCGGCAACGAGGCGGCTTTTTTGTTTCCGGAATCCTTAACTTCACTTTGTGAGTCACAAGCCCATGCCCCTGCCACCCGCCCCGACCAAACGTGCCGCCCTGCTTTCAGCCGACGCTTTGAACGCGCCTGCACGCCCTTCTGCTAAGGCTGGCCGAAAATCAGGGCCTGTTGACGTACCCGTTAGATCCCGCCCGCTGCCACTGGAGAAACACCCGGTAGTTGAGCCTGAGCAACCGATCGCCTTTTTAGAGAAAACAGAAAAAACGCGTCCAAGCCCGGTCAAGTCGTTGTCAACCCATGCCAAAAAGGAAACGCCAGCGCCAGCAGCCAAGCTTCGCAAGCCAAAAGCCAGCGGACCGACAAAACTATTTGTTCTCGACACCAACGTGCTGATGCACGACCCGATGTGCCTGTTCCGCTTTGAAGAGCACGACATCTTTTTGCCGATGATTGTTCTGGAAGAACTCGACGGTCACAAAAAAGGCATGAGCGAAGTGGCGCGCAATGCGCGTCAAACCAGCCGCACGCTGGACGCACTGGCCGGCGCGCAAGGCGCAGACATTGCCAAAGGCTTGAGCTTGGACACGACCGGGCATACAGAAGCGCGCGGCTCCTTGCTGTTTCAAACCCGACCACTCGACTACACACTGCCCATGAGCCTGCCGCAAGGCAAGGCTGACAACCAGATTTTGGGCGTCGTGGAAGCCCTGCGCAAAGAACAAGCACCGCGTGAAGTGGTGCTGGTATCGAAAGACATCAACATGCGCGTCAAGGCTCGCGCCCTTGGCCTGCTCACCGACGACTACCAAAATGACAAGACGCTGGAAGACGGCGATCTGCTGTACCCGGGGTCCCTGGCGTTGCCGACTGATTTCTGGACCCAGCAAAGCAAAACGATTGAAAGCTGGCAGCAAGGCAGCCACACCTTCTACCGCATCACCGGCCCGATCGTACCCAGCCTGATGATCAACCAGTTTGTCTACTTTGAGGCCCCTGGCGAGCCACCGCTGTATGCGCGAGTGACGGAAATTCGGGCCAAAACCGCGGTACTCAAGACGCTGAAGGATTTCAACCATCTTAAAAATGCGGTCTGGGGTGTGACCACGCGCAACCGCGAGCAAAACTTCGCGATGAACCTGCTGATGGACCCGGAAGTCGACTTCGTCACGCTCGCCGGCAATGCGGGTACCGGCAAGACCTTGATGGCGCTGGCCAGCGGTTTGACGCAAGTGCTGGACGACCGGCGCTACACCGAGATCATCATGACGCGGGCCACCGTTTCAGTCGGTGAAGACATCGGCTTTTTACCGGGCACCGAAGAAGAAAAAATGGGCCCATGGATGGGCGCACTGGACGACAACCTCGAGGTGCTTGGCAAGACAGAAAGTGGCTCCGGTGAATGGGGTCGCGCCGCCACCAATGAACTGATCCGCTCGCGCATCAAGGTCAAAAGCATGAACTTCATGCGCGGCCGCACCTTCCTCAACAAGTACGTGATCATTGACGAAGCGCAGAATTTGACGCCCAAGCAAATGAAGACACTCATCACCCGGGCCGGGCCGGGCACGAAGATCATCTGCATGGGTAATCTAGCCCAGATTGACACGCCGTACCTGACTGAAGGTTCTTCAGGCCTGACTTACGCGGTGGACCGGTTCAAGGGTTGGCCGCATGGGGGCCACATCACCCTGGCACGTGGCGAGCGTTCGCGGCTGGCGGACTTTGCCAGCGAAGTTTTGTAAGCAACAACGCCCATCAAAAACCCGGCGATGCCTTGCGGCACGCCGGGTTTTTTTGCGTCCTGAGTGCGCTGAATTGATATGTCAGCGCTTGAGACCAAACGCGGTCAGCATCTGTTCACTCTGCTTTTGCATTTGCTCCTGCATTTGCGAAAAAAGTGATTTCGACTGCTCGACATAAGTCCCCATCATGCCCTGCATCATCGGTGACTGAGCCTTCATGAGTTGAGCCCATGTCTCAGGCGACATCCCTTTGGACTGCTCGCTCATCTTGACTTGCAAGTCCATGAAGGACTCGACGTTTTTCTCAAGGTACGCCCCCATGAAACCTTGCATGGCGTTGCCGTAGAAACGAATGATATTGGCCAGCACCGCTTCAGTGAACATCGGCGCACCGCCGGTCTCTTCTTCGAGGATGATTTGCAGCAAAATACTGCGTGTCAGGTCTTCGCTGCTCTTGGCATCGCGCACCATAAAGACCGCGCCACTCATCACGAGCTGGCGCACATCCGTCAAAGTGATGTAGGTCGAGGTGGCGGTGTCGTAGAGACGACGGTTCGGATATTTCTTGATCACACGAACTGGCACGGCCTTGATCTCAGGACTCTTCATTGGTTCGGCACCAGATTCAACGGTGCTATTTTTGATTTTGGACAAGTTCTGATTCCTTAGGAGACAAGAGTTAGCGCAACCCATTTTAGAAAGCTCCGGACTGCTTTCTTCCCTTGGTTTACCCTTGAGCTTACCTTGTCTCCTCGTCACCACGGTGAGCTCAACCCGTGCCTGAGCCCACCGACCATCGCCCGGCGTTCACAGCCACAGTGCGACGTGACGGTGGTCACCGGTTGCGCCGCTGTCGCACTCATTTGTCCCAAACCGGCTCTTGCGGCAGCTCTTGTGTCGCCAATGGCAGCTTCAGGCCCACGGTGATGACTTCACCATCGACCATGCTGCGAACGCTTAGTTCAGCATAGTCAAGCGCGACGCGATCACCCACCACCAAGGGCCTTTTGACAACTTTGGCCAACCACACATCAACGCACAAGTCGGCGTCCAAAGGGGTTTTCAAGCGGTAAAAGTCGCACAGCTCGGCAACGCTCACGTTGGCTTGCAGTGTGAAGTCGCCGAAGGTGGCGCGGACACTCGTTGTATCGTCATGGGCTGGCAACAACACGCCCATTCGACGTGCAAACCAGCCGATGGTGCTTCCTTGAAGAACCAGTGACGCCAGCACCACCACGAAGGCCACGTTGAAGATAATGCGTGCCTCCGGCAAGTTGGCCATGAACGGGAAGATGGCGAGAACGATGGGGACGGCACCCCTGAGCCCGACCCATGAGATGTAGGTGATTTCTTTGGAAGAAAATCGCAAGGGGTACAAGCAAATGAACACAGCCAGCGGTCTGGCAATGAACATCAACATGGCCGCCACGCCCAATGCGGGCCAGATCGTACCGACGATTTCTGAAGGCGTCACCAGCAAACCAAGCAGCACAAACATCAGTGCTTGCGACAACCAGGCATAGCCGTCAAGGGCAGACAGCGCCGACTTGACAATCTCAGGCACCCGACGATTCAGCACAATACCAAAAAGATAGACCGCCAAAAAGCCCGAGCCACCGACCCAGGTGGTGAATGCGAAGACAACCAAACCGGCCATGGCCAGCAACAAGGCGATGACTGAACCGATTTCCTGAATTTTGGGGAGTTTTGGCAGCAACAATGCAAAGACACGCCCGATGCCGATGCCCAGCAAACCACCCCAGAAAAATTGCTGGACCAGGGACGTGGCAAAACTGGTGAAGGTCAGATCGCTCGCAGCACCCGTGGCTGCAGCCGTCGCCAAGCCGATCAAGGTCAAGGTCAGATAGACAGCCATCGGGTCATTAATACCAGACTCGATCTCCAAGGTGGCGGCAACACGTTCGTTCAGCTGAACGTCTGAGGTCTTGAGCAAGGAAAAAACGGCTGCAGCATCGGTTGAGCCGACAACAGCACCGAGTAAAAAAGCGCTTGTCCAACTGAGATCCAGTAAGAAGACGGCGGCAACAGCGGTGAAAGCGGCCGTCAGAGCGACACCCAGTGAGGCCAGCAACAAGGCCGGTTTCAAACCCGTGCGAAATGTCGGGTAATGGGTTCGCAGTCCGCCATCCAGCAAGATGATGACGAGTGCAATGTTTCCCACCCAGAAGCTGAGCCGGTAATCGTCAAAGTCCAGTCCGCCGGGACCATCGACACCAGCGAAAATGCCAGTCAACAAAAAAGCCAGCAAAAAGGAAAATCCAACCCTTGTCGAGAAAACGCCAGCCAGCACACTGATGAAAATCAATGCTGAAGCAGCCAACAATGGCAAGCTGAGAAAGTCTAAATTCAAGGTCATTTGGTTGCTTATTATCCGAGAACCGTCTGATACTCAGAAAAATAAAAATACCAATTGCCTAAATAAATCATTCCAATGCCTTCAGCATTAATTTAAAAGTATTTTTTGACAAGCAACTGGGCGGGCAGCTTTTACGCTTTTACGAATAGTGAGGACATCAAATCGACAAACCCTTGGAAGCCATGCCTTGAGAGTTCATGGGGTACCATTTAACGTGTGAGGCTACGCCCTCCCCCGCATCAGGGACACAATGTCC
Source organism: Comamonadaceae bacterium (assembly GCA_947450765.1). GTDB lineage: Bacteria > Pseudomonadota > Gammaproteobacteria > Burkholderiales > Burkholderiaceae_C > Polaromonas. The sequence continues at coordinate 58,218 of CANFXC010000002.1, forward strand.
GGGACGTCCCGGCCCTTTTTCAGGAGGGTTAAAGATGGCCTGGTTTTTTTTATTCATCGCCGGTTTGCTGGAAGTCGTTTGGGCGTTCTATATGAAACAGTCACACGGTTTCACGCGCGTTGTGCCCACGGTGATCACCCTCATCACCATGCTGTGCAGCTTTGGATTGCTGTCAGTTGCCATGAAAACGTTGCCCTTGGGCACTGCTTACACGGTCTGGACAGGAATAGGTGCCGTTGGCGCTTTCTTGGTTGGCATCATGGTGCTGGGAGAACCGCTGACGGCAACCCGCCTACTTGCGGCGATGCTGATCCTGTCAGGGCTGATCCTGATGAAAATGTCCAGTGCGCACTGACAGCACCCTCCAGCATGAACAAACTGAGCCCTAAAAAACTGTTGCTGACCAAATGGACGGCCGTTCAGCCATCACGCAAAGAAAAGCATTTTTTGGTCGCTGAAGTCATCGCACCCGAACCACCTGAAGGGCCGCTGGAGTGGGTCGAGCTGGAGGCCGTGCTTTCTAAATCCCGGTACCGTATCGCCTGGCGAGAGTTGAAAAACGCCGACATTTGGCGGCAGGGTTGGGTATAAAAAAGCCACCTTCATTTTGAAGGCGGCTTTCAGGGGGACTGACAACAGCTTAGTTCAGTGCGGTTTTCTTGCCATCTTTGTAAACGTACAAAGTGATCGCCGGATTCTTCAACTCACCGTTCGGCTCAAACGCGATGTGGGTGGTCACCCCTTTGATGTTGGTTTTGATCAGCTCCGGTGTGTAGACCTTCGGATCAGTCGACTTGGCACGCTTCATGGCGTCAACCAGGACAAAGGTGGCGTCGTAGGTGTAAGGGCTGTAGATCTGAAACTGGCCCGGATACTTGGCGTCGTAACGCTTTTTCCAGGCTTCGCCGCCTGGCATCTTGGCCAGTGAGGAGCCACCCTCTGCGCAAACCACGTTGTTCAGTGTTTTTGCCCCCGCTGCCAAGTTGGCGATGGCGGTCGTGCAGATGCCGTCACCGCCAAAGTACTTGACGTTGCTCATGCCGAGTTGCTCCATCTGGCGCAGCATGGGGCCACCTTGCGGGTCCATGCCACCGTAAAAAATCGCGTCAGGCGCCTTGGACTTGATGGCCGTCAGGATGGCCATGAAGTCGGTGGCTTTGTCAGTGGTGAACTGCTCGTCAACAACCTGCATGCCTTTTTGCAGAGCAGTCCTTTTAAAGACAGCCGCAACGCCTTGACCGTAGGCGGTACGGTCGTCAACGATGGCCACTTTTTTGAGCTTGAGCGTGTCAGCCGCATAAAAAGCCAAGCCCGCACCCAGGGCGTCGTCGTTGGCAATGATGCGGTAAGTGGTCTTGTAGCCAGGCTTGGTCAGGCTTGGGTTGGTGGCTGCGCCCGTGACATGAGGAATGCCGCAGTCGTTGTAAATCTTGGCGGCAGGAATGGTCGTGCCTGAATTCAGGTGACCGACAACGCCAGCGACCTTGGAATCGCACAGTTTTTGTGCAGCGGCCGTGCCCTGTTTGGGGTCCGCAGCATCATCTTCGGCCACGATTTCAAACTTGATTTTTTTGCCAGCAATGACGATGTTCTGCGCATTGAGGTCTTCAATGGCCATGCGCACGCCGTTTTCGTTGTCCTTGCCATAGTGCGCTTGCCCGCCGGACATGGGCGCAACGTGGCCAATTTTGACGATCTGCGTCTCTTGAGCAGCGGCTAAACCGGCGCCCAGCGACAAGACGGCGGCCACGGTCAGTTTGAGTTTCAAGTTCATAGTTAGCCTGATGTGTAGAGTAATAAGACGATTGAAAAGACAGTTATCCCAACGCCGAAAGATACAGCAATTTTTGAGCCGGCCATGTTCCAGCTCGCCTTGGTTGCGGACAACACATCAACGCCGGAACGAATCAGACGATGGCGCTTGGGTTTCTTGCATGACCGCCTGCTTGACCGCGTCAAGGACCGTTTCACTGATATGCGCTTTCAAGGCGACCTTGAATGAGCGCATCTGCGACTCGATCGCACTGTCAACCGTCGCCTGCAAACGACTCGCCAGCGACAGTTCAACGCGCAGAAGAATGCGTTCAAGCATGGCCGGTGCCAGTTCGGTCATGTCCACACCGCGGGAGTCCATGGCAGGCTGCGGTGATGTATTGGGCCCCTCAGGCCAACCTTGCAGCAGGTTCGCAAACTCGGCGGGCAAAGCCATGGGCGGGATGGCGCCGAGGGGTGTGCTGAAAGGGGTTGGCGCTTGTGGCGTGTCGGGCCGAACCACTTCAGTCAACGTGGGGACGAAATTCGGCGGGGCGTGTCGTGGCGTGTCGTTCATACGTTCTCGCCCGCACTGCTCAGATCAAATTTCTTCAAAGCGTAACCCCGGTCTTTGTAGTGCTTCCAACGCTGCCGGGCCGACAACCGATCGTCTTCGGCGCTGCCGACCAATTCGATGAAACGTTCAAAGCGCTCAAAGCCCTCAGGCACACTTTGCCCGAGGTTGACGAGTACGCCATGGGGAATGCCTTCAAAAGCCGGGTCGGTCAGAGACGTCGCCAACAAAATAGGCGTGACAGCCACAGTAGCCGGATCAGCATCACTACGGCAATGCGGCAAAAACTCCGTGCTCGAAAACGTCCACAGCATCTGGTCCAGCTGCGCCAACAGGTTGGGCTCGGCGGTCACCATGATCTTCGCGCCGCCAGCACGCGCCTTGCGCAACAGCCGGCAGCTGTAGGTCAGCTTGTCACCGACGTTGAAGTGAAACTCCACCTCGGTCATATGCTGACGGTTTTCACTCGTTTCTTGACGGGCGCTTTGGCAACCACGGGCGCTTTTGCCGCCTGCTCCAGCAAATACTCCAGCAGCAACGCCACAGGTCGACCGGTCGAGCCTTTGGCCGCGCCGCCTTTCCAGGCTGTGCCAGCAATGTCCAGATGCGCCCAAGGGAATTTGCCCGCAAAACGTTGCAAAAACTTGGCCGCAGTGACAGCGCCGCCAGCACGGCCAGCGACGTTAGCCACATCGGCAAAGTTGCTTTTCAAGCCATCGGCGTACTCATCGTCCAGCGGCATGCGCCAGCACAAATCGAGTGAGCGTTCACCGGCACTCAGCAGAGATTGGGCCAGAGCGTCGTCACTTGAAAACAAGCCGCTGCGCACGGCACCCAAAGCCACCACGCAGGCGCCCGTCAGGGTGGCGATGTCGACCACGGCGCGGGGCTTGAAGCGCTCCGCATAGGTCAGGGCGTCGCACAAAACCAGCCGGCCTTCGGCGTCGGTGTTGAGAATCTCAATCGTCTGGCCACTCATGCTGGTGACCACGTCACCGGGCTTGATGGCCTTGCCATCGGGCATGTTCTCGCAAGAAGGAATCAGCCCGATCACATTCAGCTTGGGCTGTAATTCACCCAGCGCCCGGAAGGCTCCGAGCACGCTGGCAGCGCCGCACATGTCAAACTTCATCTCGTCCATTTCAGACGCTGGCTTGATGGAAATACCGCCCGTGTCAAAGGTGATGCCTTTGCCGACCAGCACCACGGGTGCATCCGCTTTGAGGCCGCCGTCATAACGCAACACGATGAAGCGCAGTGGTTCTTCAGAGCCGCGCGCCACGGCCATGAAGGAGCCCATGCCGAGCTTGGCGACTTCTTTGGGGCCCAGAATCTCGGCCTTGATGCGCGGCAACTTGGCCAGCTCACGGGCCGCGGCAGCCAGCATGACGGGTGTCGCGTGATTCGCCGGGCGATTGCCCCACTCTTTGGCCAAGGCAATGCCTTTGACCAAGCCAACCGCTTTTTCAAATCCGGCTTTGGCCTCAGCGGCACTGGCAACCGCCACCACGACGCGCTGCAGTTTGACCGGTATCACCTTGGATTTGGTAGCGCTGTAGCTGTAGGCTGCATCACCGCAGGCCACAACGGCGGCCTGCATGTGAGCGGCGCCGGCATCTTTGAGCAGGCTCAGACACAGCACCACGCGCTGTGCGTTGCCGCCTTTGAGAGCGCCCATGGCTGCGGTCACAGCCGTGCGGATATTTTTAACGCTGCTCTCGCCTACGCCCACGAGAACCACGCGGGTGGCGGCAATGCCGGTCGTCCGGTAGGCCTGTAACAGCTTGCCGGGCTTGCGCTCAAAGTCACCACTCTGAGTCGCCGCCTCGATGAGCGCCGACAAAGTGTCGTCACCCTCGGTGACATCCAGCGGCACGAGCACGACCAAGGCGTCACATTTTTCAGTACAGACACGTGCGCGTGTCAAAGTCTTGAGTTCGAAGTCCATAATTGAAGCCTAGCAGTTACGCAAAAAAGCAAATAGTCGCTCAATGTTATTCCAATCCTCGATGCGCAAAGAGTTGGCGCGCTCATTCGGTGCCACCTTGGTGGTGTTGATCACCATCATCATGACCATTGTTCTGATCAGAACCCTGGGGCAGGCCGCCCGTGGTTCCATCAGTCCGCAGGACGTTCTGCTCATCATGGCTTATTCGGCACTCGGCCGCTTGCCCATCATCCTCACCTTGTCGCTGTTCATTTCAATGGTCAGCACGCTGTCGCGCATGTACAAAGACAGCGAAATGGTGGTCTGGTTCGCCAGCGGCCGCGGTTTGATTGTTTTTCTCGGGCCCTTGTTCCGTTTTGCCTGGCCGGTGCTACTGGTCATTGCCCTAGCCTCACTTTTTGTCTGGCCTTGGTCTAACGAACAAACCATGGAGATGCGACAGCGCTACGAACAACGTGGCGACCTGGATCGCATTGCACCGGGAGAGTTTCAAGAGTCTTCAAGCGGCAGTCGTGTATTTTTCATTGACCGCAGCTCTGAAGGACGTACCGGAAGCAACAATATTTTTATCTCTTCGACAGACAAAGGCAAAAGCGCCATCACGACCGCTCGTGCGGGGCGGATCGAAGTGATGGGCGGCTCCCAAATGCTGATTCTTGAAAATGGCCAGCGCCTTGAAAACTCCACAGGCAATTCGGCCTTGAAAATCAGTGATTTTGAAGAGTATGGCGTGCGCACCGGCAATAGCAATGTGCTGGGACCTGGCGAACAAGATCTCAGCACCATCTCAACCCGAAACCTGATCAAGTACCCCACCCGTGGCAACTTAGCAGAACTGGCTTGGCGGATAGGCTTGGCCCTGTCAGCCATCAATTTTGTGTTGATTGCATTGGCGCTGGCGGCTGTTAATCCGCGCGCAGGGCGCAGCAGCAATCTCATCTTTGTCATGTTCACCTTCGTTGTTTACTCGAACTTGATGAGCATCGGACAAGGCTGGGTATCGCTAGGACTGGTGAGCTTCAGCGCGCTGCTGCTCATGATGCATGGCGGCGTGTTCATCATCAGCATGGCTTGGCTGGCAAAGCGACACCTGAACTGGAGCCTGAGAGACATGCTGCGCAGCCGAGTAGCCCAACTTTCCACGGAGGCAAAGGTTCAGCCATGAAAACCGTTCGCAAGCTGATTTACCAAGAGGTACTCACGTCGATTGCACTGGTCGCCATCGGATTTTTGTCGCTGTTTTTCTTTTTTGACCTGGTCGACGAACTTCAGGCCATCGGGAAAAGCAATGGTTTGCCAGGTGAAGGCAACACCTACCTGCTCGGCCACGCGCTGCTGTATGTGAGTCTGCAACTGCCCAACCACCTGTATGAGTTGCTCCCCATCTCCGTTCTGATCGGTACTATTTTCGTGATGGCCAGGCTCGCGCAGAGCTCTGAGTTCACCATTCTGCGCACCAGCGGACTCGGGCCGTGGCGAGCGCTAAGGTTGCTGCTAGCCATGGGCGGGATGTTTGTGGTCCTCAGTTTTGCGGTAGGCGACTACATCGCGCCAGTCGCAGACAGGGGCGCCCAACTGCTCAAAGCCAAATACCAGGGGCGTATCACCATCGGCCAGACTGGCGCTTGGCTCAAAGAAAAACAGACCTACAGCAACTCCGTCGTGAATGTGCGTGCGCTGTCCTCTGACAACGAGATGCAAGGCGTGCGCATCTTTGAGTTCGACAACAAGGGCCTTGTGGTGTCGACCACTGAAGCGGCCTCCGCACAGTTCCTCGAAGATGACTCATGGTTGCTCAAGAAGACCCAGCGCACAGACTTTCAAATCAGGCCCAGCCTTGACGGTGCCAACAAAGCAGCGGAATCTGCCAACGTGAGCATCAGCCACGCAGAAGAGCAACGCTGGCCGACCGACATCAGCGCGGAAATGGTGTCCGTCGCGCTGCTCAAGCCAGACCGTATGGCCACCTATGACCTGTTCAACTACGTGCAGCATTTGAAAGCCAACGGACAAACCGCCCAGCGCTACGAAATCGAATTCTGGAAAAAGGTTTTTTACCCGCTGAGTTGTCTGGTGATGGTCATGCTGGCGCTGCCGTTTGCCTACTTGCATTTCCGCTCTGGCAGCGTGACCTCCTATGTGTTTGGCGGCGTCATGATCGGTATCAGTTTTTTCCTGCTGAACAATGTCTTTGGCTACATCGGTAACTTGCAAAACTGGCAACCTTGGCTGGCCGCGGCAACCCCCGGGCTTTTGTATGGTGCTGTTTCCATGGGCGCTTTTGGCTGGCTCGTGCTTCGACGATAAAAGTGAATCCCCTTTGAAGACCCTCATGAAACCCGCCATCATCTTGTTTGCCCACGGCTCCAGAGACCCGCTCTGGAGGCTTCCCATTGAGGCCGTCGCCGCTGAAATTCAATCCCGCGATCAAAGCGTGCAAGTCAGTTGCGCTTACCTAGAGTTGTGTTTGCCCAGTCTGCCGCAGGCCGCAGCTGAGTTCATCGCCGCTGGCGTGTTGCACATCCGTGTTTTTCCGCTCTTTCTCGGCGTCGGTAAACACGCTCGCGAAGATCTGCCGGTCATCATTGAAGAAATTCGCACGGCCCACCCGGGACTGCGGCTCGAGTTGCTGCCGACCGCTGGCGAATCGCCGCAACTGACGGCACTGATGGCGGATATCGCCTTGGCTTGAGCAAAGCATCAAAGGATTTCTTTAGCGCCAAAATGGCATAATGAATCTCCCAATCTGCCAGTATTTGATATGAACCTTCATCAGTTTCGCTTTGTTCAAGAAGCCGTCCGCCGCAACCTTAATTTGACCGAAACTGCACGCGCCCTGCACACCTCGCAACCAGGCGTGTCCAAGGCCATCATTGAGTTGGAGGAAGAGTTGGGCGTGGAGATCTTTGCCCGACACGGCAAACGCCTGAAACGCGTGACCGAGCCCGGCCAGCACGTCCTGAAAAGCATTGAGCTCATCATGCGTGAAGTCGGTAACCTGAAACGCATTGGCGAGCAGTTTTCAGCCCAGGACAGCGGCACCCTCTCCATCGCCACCACCCACACGCAAGCCCGGTATGTGCTGCCGCAACCCGTCGCCCGGCTGCGCGAAGCTTTCCCCAAGGTGAACGTCAGCCTGCACCAGGGCTCGCCCGACCAAGTTGCCCGCATGCTGATTGACGAGGTGGCCGAGATCGGCATCGCCACCGAGTCACTCGACCATTACGACGAACTGATCACCCTGCCCTGCTATGAATGGCAGCACATGCTGGTGATGCCGGCAGACCACCCGCTGGCGCGCCAAACCAACATCACCTTGGAAGAACTGGCCGAGCAACCGCTGATCACCTACCACCCGTCTTTCACCGGCCGCACCAAAATCGACGAAGCCTTTGCCGCGAAGCGCTTGCACCCGCGCATTGCGCTGGAGGCGATTGACTCGGACGTTATCAAAACTTATGTCCGGCTCGGTTTGGGCGTTGGCATCGTGGCTGAAATGGCACTGAAAGACGATGGCACCAACACCGATCTGATTTCTCTGCCTGCGGGCCAGCTTTTTGGCGTGAACGTCGCACGGGTGGCCTTCAAACGCAGCGCTTACTTGCGCAATTTTGTTTATAAATTTGCGGAACTGGTGAGCGACAAGCTGACTCGTGAGCAAATCGCCAAGGCCATGTCTGGCCGCCTCCATGACGACGAAGTTTGACCCCATGACCTTATTAACATCTGCCGCCGCCGTGCGCGAGCACACCCCCGCCCTGACCAGTCGCCTGCCGAATGTCGGCACCACCATCTTCACCGTCATGTCGGCGCTGGCCACTGAAAAAAATGCGGTCAATTTGGGCCAAGGATTTCCTGATTTTGAGTGTGACCCGGCCTTGGTCAATGCGGTCACAGACGCGATGCAGCGCGGCCTGAACCAATACCCGCCCATGACCGGTGTGCCCGTATTGCGTGAAGCCATCGCAACCAAAATTCAAACACTGCACGGCCGCAGCTACAACCCGAACACCGAAATCACGGTCACGGCAGGCGCCACACAGGCCATCATCACCATCATTCTCGCCATCGTCCATCCCGGTGATGAAGTCATCGTGCTGGAGCCTTGCTACGACAGCTATGTGCCGAACATCGAATTGGCAGGCGGACAAGTGGTGCGGGTGCCGCTGACGCCCGGGACTTTTCGGCCAGACTTTGAGAAAATTGCCGCCGCCATCAACCCTAAAACGCGCGCCATCATCATCAACTCACCGCACAACCCGAGCGCGACGGTGTGGACAGAAGCTGAGATGTTGAAGCTGCAAGCCTTACTGGCGCCGACAGAGGTTTTGCTCATCAGCGACGAAGTTTATGAACACATGGTGTTTGACGCTGCGCTAGGCGCACAGCATCACAGCGCCGTGCGCTTTCCGGGCTTGGCGGCGCGGGCCTTCATTGTCAGCAGCTTTGGTAAAACTTATCACGTTACTGGCTGGAAAGTTGGCTATGTCGCAGCGCCTGCAGCGCTCACGGCAGAGTTCCGCAAAGTCCACCAGTTCAATGTGTTCACCGTCAACACACCCGTGCAATATGCGTTGGCCAGTTACATGGACAAGCCTGCTGCTTACCTCGAACTACCGGCGTTTTACCAACGCAAACGGGACCTGTTTCAAGCCGGCCTGGCTGCCACGCGCTTCAAGCTCTTGCCGAGCGAAGGCACGTACTTCCAGTGCGTCGATATTTCTGATGTCAGCGACTTGGGCGAGGCCGACTTCTGCAAATGGCTGACCACAGAGATTGGCGTTGCCGCCATTCCACTGTCAGCCTTTTACGGCGATGGTTTTGATCAGCGCGTGGTGCGTTTTTGCTTCGCCAAGAAAGACGACACGCTGAAGGCGGCGTTGGAGCGACTCGCGAAGCTTTGAATACGCGGCATAAATAGTGCCTCTTCGTCATTGCGAGTAGTCCATCTTCGTCATTGCGAGCGTAGCGCGGCAATCCATCTTCGAGGTGCGCGGCAATCCATCTTCGAGGTGCGCGGAAATGGATTGCCGCGCTACGCTCGCAATGACGGATTGATGCGATCTGATCAAGAGTTGATCTGCCCCCAAGCCTTGTCTAGCCGCTTGACGCTCACCGGCTGCGGCGTGCGAAGTTCCTGGGCAAAGAAGCTCACCCGCAACTCTTCCAGCAGCCAGCGGTATTCCTGCATGCGCGCATCGACCGCACCCTTGCGGTCAGCCACAAGCCGCCAATAACGTTGCTCTTGCAGCTTCATCTCGGCCAGACGGGCGGTGTCGCGTGCAGGGTCTGCGCGCCATTTTTCGAGACGCAATGTGATGGCTTTCAGGTAGCGCGGGAAATGTTGCAGCTGCCCGTAAGGGGTCAGCATCAAAAAGCGTTTAGGCACCAAACGCTGCAGTTGCTGCGCCGCATCTGCAGAAGCTTCGGCAGCGTTTTTAGTGTCCTTGATCTTGCGCTGGGCGGCGGCGAACTCAATCAAGATGCTGGCGGCTAGACGTGCCACTTCACTGGCAATCAAGGTCAGCCGGCCCCGTCCGTCGTCCACCCGTTTTTTGAACTCGGCCTCGCCTGTCGGCAAGGGTTCCACCAGAAAAGCCCGGTCCAAGGCCGCGTCGATGATCTGTGTGCGCAATTCTTCAAGCGTGCCGCCGCCCGAGTTGTCGGCAGCGCGACCGACCAGCATGTAAGCCGTGGCTGTTTTTTGCAAATCAGGCAAATTTTTCTCTAAGTATTTCAGCGCATCTTTGATCTGCAAAGAAAACAAACGACGCAGCCCGGCGCGGTGTTTAGCCGCCGCCATGTCGGGTTCGTCAAAAACCTCAATCGTCACCGCATCGCCCAAGTCGATCAGCGCCGGGAAGCCAATGAGGGTTTGTGATCCCTTGCGAATTTCCATGAGCTCGGGCAGCTCGCCAAAGCTCCAGCTGGTGTAGCGGTCTGGACTTTTGGGCGCCGCTGCTGGCGTGACTTTGGCAGTGGCCGGATGGGCGCCACGTGCCTTGCTTGAAAGGCCTGAAGCCGCTGTAGTCGGTTCTGCAACAGGAGGCGCCACCTTGAGGTTTTTAAGACCAGCCAGCGCTTGAAACGCTCCGCGCGCCTGTGCGCCTAAGTCGCCCTTGAGCGCGCCCAAATTGCGTCCCAAACCGAGTTGGCGACCGTGTTCGTCAACCACCCGAAAGTTCATGAACAGATGCGGCGGCAACATGTCGAGCTTCATGTCGTTGCGTTTGATGTCTAGCGAGGTGGCATCGCGGACCCACTTGAGGACAGCGTCAGTGAGCGAACCACCACCCCATTTGTCGGGCTGCAGCAAATCAGCCGCCATGCGGGCAGCCGTTTCAGGCAGCGGCACCAGACGTGAACGCGGCCGCTGATGCAGCGTTTTGATCAGCGCTTGAATCTTGTCCTTGAGCAAACCCGGCACCAGCCATTCGCAGCGCTCGTCATTCACTTGGTTCAAGGCAAACAGCGGCACTTCCACCGTGACGCCGTCTTTCGCATCACCGGGCTCGTGCAAATAACTCACGCTGCAGTCCACACCCCCTAGGCGCAATGCTCGGGGAAAAGCCTGCGTGGTGATGCCGGCCGCTTCATGGCGCATGAGTTCTTCGCGCGACAACAGCAGCAACTGCGGCTGCTTTTTGACTTCGTCTTTGTACCAGTGCTCACAACCGGCCCCGGTGCAAATGTCAGTCGGCAATTGCTGGTCATAAAAAGCGTAAATCAGCTCTTCATCGACGAGCACGTCTTGACGGCGCGCTTTGTGTTCCAGGTCTTGCACCTGGACGATGAGTTTTTGATTCGCCGCTAAAAATGGCAGCTTGGTGTCCCAGTTGCCAGCCACCAGCGCTTCGCGAATAAAAATTTCACGGGCGCCCACCGGGTCGACACGACCGAAGTTGACGCGGCGGCCGTTGTAGATCACCAAGCCATACAGCGTGGCGCGCTCCAAGGCCGTGACTTGCGCGGCTTTTTTCTCCCAATGCGGGTCCAACAGCTGTTTTTTTAGCAAGTGGCCGGCCACTTGCTCCACCCATTGCGGCTCGATGTTGGCGATGCCACGGCCAAACAAGCGCGTGGTTTCCACCAGCTCAGCGGCGACAATCCAGCGGCCCGGTTTTTTGCTCAGCTTGGCACCGGGATGACGGTAAAAGCGGATGCCGCGCGCGCCCAGATAGGCTTCCTCGTCTTCGGCTTTGTAGCCCAAGTTGCCAAGCAAGCCGCACAGCATCGACAAGTGCAACTGCTCGTAGCTGGCCGGCTTGCTGTTGAAGGATGACCCCCACGCTCCGCGCTTCGCGTCGTCGCTGCCCCCCGAGGGGGCCGTGCCCAGCTTGGGGCGGCCCGGCGCTGGACTGCCCCAGCCTTGCTCCATGATCACGCTGTGCAGCTGCGAATGGATGTCGCGCCATTCGCGCACGCGGCGAATGTTGACAAAGTTCTCACGCAGCAGGTTTTCATATTGCCGGTTCGAGAGCTTGTGTTCAGCCGCATGACCGCCGCGTGAATCACCCAACCACTTCCACAGCTTCAAGTAGCCGGCGAACTCGCTCTTTTCATCGTCGAATTTGGCGTGCGCTTGGTCGGCCTGCGTCTGCTTGTCCATCGGACGGTCGCGCACATCTTGCACGCTGAGCGCACTGGCAATCACCATCACCTCGTCGAGTGCTTGTCGGTCACGGGCCTCCAAAATCATGCGGCCCACGCGCGGGTCCAGCGGCAGCTTGGCCAGCGTGCGACCCACCGCGGTCAGTTCGTTGTCATCGTCGACAGCCCCCAATTCGGCCAGCAGCTGGTAGCCGTCTGCAATGGCGCGCCCCTGCGGTGGCTCAATGAAGGCAAACGCTTCAACTGCACCCAAGTGCAAGGCCTTCATACGCAAAATCACAGCCGCCAGCGAGCTGCGCAATATCTCCGGATCAGTGAAGCGCGCCCGGCCCAAAAAGTCCTGCTCGTCATACAGACGAATGCAAATACCATCGGCCACCCGACCGCAACGACCGGCGCGTTGGTTCGCTGCCGCCTGCGAAATCGGCTCGACCATCAGCTGCTCGACCTTGTTCCTAAAGCTGTAGCGTTTGACCCGCGCGGTGCCAGCGTCAATCACATACCGAATCCCGGGCACTGTCAGCGAGGTCTCAGCCACGTTGGTGGCCAGCACAATGCGTCTGCCGTTGTGGCCTTCAAAAATCTGGTCCTGCTCGGCTTGGCTCAGGCGCGCAAACAGCGGCAGCACTTCGGCATTGCTCAGCAGCGGCTGGTGGCTCAGGTGTTTGCGCAGGTGGTCGGCGGCCTCCCGAATTTCGCGCTCACCCGGCAAGAACACCAGAATGTCGCCAGCGCTGTGCGGGCTGCGCCAGAGTTCATCCACGCCATCGGCAATCGCGTCGTTCAAGTCGTAGTCGCGCGACTCTTCATAAGGCCGATAGCGCTGTTCCACCGGAAACATCCGGCCCGACACCATGATCACCGGCGCAGGACCTTTGCTTGACGCGAAGTAGTCCGCGAAGCGCTGCGCATCGATCGTCGCTGAGGTGATGATAACTTTGAGGTCTGGCCGGCGCGGTAGCAGCTGGCGCAAATAACCCAGCAAAAAGTCAATGTTCAGACTGCGCTCATGCGCCTCGTCAATGATGATGGTGTCGTAGTTTTTGAGCAGCGGATCGGTCTGCGTTTCGGCCAGCAAAATACCGTCCGTCATGAGCTTGACCGAAGCGTCACGGCTCAGGCGATCCTGAAAGCGCACCTTGTAGCCAACGACGTCGCCGAGCGTCGTCTTGAGTTCTTCGGCAATCCGTTTGGCCACGCTAGAGGCAGCAATGCGTCTCGGCTGTGTGTGGCCAATCAACGGCCCGCGGCCACCCGGGTAATTGAGCTTGCCACGGCCCATGGCCAAGGCGATTTTGGGCAGCTGCGTGGTCTTGCCCGAACCGGTTTCACCGCAGACGATGACCACCTGATGCGCCGCAATGGCGGCGGTGATTTCGTCGCGCTTACCCGACACCGGCAACGATTCGGGGAACTCAATGATCAAGGCAGGGGGTGAAATAGCGGACAAGCGGTTAACTTCAGTGAACTTAGGTGAAAATCGAGGAAGAATCCGGGAGCAACTGCGCATTATCCGTTCAGAAGCCGCCCTTAAAGACCTCACTTCCTTCACCTGAACAGCCCATGTCCGCCGTTTTTAATTTTACCTTTGTGCCCTGGTTTCGTTCAGTCGCGCCTTACATCCACCTGCACCGTGGCAAAACTTTTGTGATCGGCATGGCGGGAGAAGCGATCGCAGCCGGCAAGCTCGCCCACATTGCGCAAGACTTGGCCCTGATTCAAAGCATGGGCGTGAAGATCGTACTGGTGCATGGCTTCAGGCCCCAGGTCAACGAGCAACTGGCCGCCAAAGGCCATGCCGCGCAGTACTCGCACGGCATGCGCATCACCGACTCGGTGGCGTTGGACTGCGCCCAAGAAGCGGCCGGCCAACTGCGCTACGAAATTGAAGCCGCCTTCAGTCAAGGCTTGCCCAACACGCCCATGGCCGGCTCCACCGTGCGGGTGATTTCCGGCAACTTCATCACTGCACGGCCGGTTGGCATCGTCGACGGCATTGACTTCAAGCATTCGGGGCTGGTTCGCAAAGTGGACACGGTTGGCATCAAGCAGACGCTTGAATTCGGTTCGATGGTGCTGCTGTCGCCGTTCGGTTTTTCACCCACCGGCGAAGCCTTCAACCTGACCATGGAAGAAGTAGCGACCAGCGTGGCGATTGAGCTGAAGGCCGACAAATTGATCTTTTTAACCGAGATACCGGGTATCCGCGTTGACCCGTCCGAGCCGGAAAGCGACGACAACCCGATTGACACTGAGCTGCCTTTGGCTGCGGCCAAAAAGTTGCTGGCAGACTTGCCGAACGCCCAGCAGCCCAGCGATACCGCTTTTTACTTGCAGCATTGCGTCAAGGCCTGCCAGCAAGGCGTTGAGCGCAGTCATATTTTGCCTTTCGCCACAGACGGCTCTTTGCTGCTGGAAATTTATGTGCACGATGGCATAGGCACCATGGTGATTGATGAAAAGCTGGAGAGCCTGCGCGAAGCCACAGTGGACGACGTCGGCGGCATTTTGCAGCTGATCGAACCCTACGAAAAAGACGGCACGCTGGTGAAGCGGGACCGCACCGAGATTGAGCGCGATGCGGGTCAATACACCGTGATTGAGCATGACGGCGTGATCTTTGGCTGCGCGGCGCTTTACCCTTACCCAGAGTCTAAAACCGGCGAGATGGCGGCACTCACAGTCTCACCGCACACCCAAAGTCAAGGTGACGGCGAACGCATTCTCAAGCGGGTCGAGCAACGTGCCCGCGCCATGGGTCTGCAAAGCATTTTTGTCCTCACCACCCGCACCATGCACTGGTTCCTCAAGCGCGGCTTCAAGCCTGTGGAGACAGACTGGCTGCCTGAAGCACGCAAGCGTAAATACAACCTGAACCGCAAAAGCCAGGTGCTGGTGAAAATCCTGCACCCTTAGGGCTTCCGACACGCTTTCCTACACGTTCTTGCGTCTGGGCTGACGCAGGGGCCGCCGCGCCGCGCCTAGATTGCGGGTAGGAGGGCTCATATGGGAATGCAACTGAAGCATGCTTTTTCCGGTCAGCAGCAAGCGGCAGCAGTTGTTCGCTCTGAAGTCCGGATACCGTGTGGGGAAACATGGCTCTATGGCGACTTGGCCTTGCCTAAAGGTTTTTACGGCTTGGTTTTGTTTGCCCATGGCAGCGGTAGCGGACGGCACAGCGCACGCAATCGACAGGTGGCGCAAGTCTTGCAAAACGCCGGTATCGGAACACTGCTGTTTGATCTGTTGACGTCAGCAGAAGAACAAACGGATGTTCACACCGGCGAACACCGCTTCAACATCGCCCTGCTGACACAGCGCATGCAAGACGCCACGCTGTGGGTCACAGCGCAAGATCAATTCAAGGACGTGCCGATCGGCTATTTTGGCGCCAGCACGGGAAGTGCCGCCGCGTTGATCGCTGCGGCCCGCTTGGGCGACCGTGTGGCAGCCATGGTCTCCCGCGGTGGCCGACCTGATTTGGCAGGCCCGGTGGTTTTGGCCAGCCTGCTAGCGCCAACCCTGCTGATTGTTGGCGGTGCAGACCACGGCGTGATCGAACTCAACGCGGAAGCGTATCAACTTCTGCGTTGCGAGAAGCAGCTGGCAGTGGTACCCGACGCCACCCATCTGTTTGAAGAGTCAGGCGCCTTGGAGCAAGTCTCCACGCTGGCCGCAGATTGGTTCAAACGCTACCTGCACAACACAGACACACCGAAGGAGGCTAGGCAATGATGTCACGACCTTATTACAGCGACCGGCATGATGCGGGACGCCAACTGGCGGAGCATCTCAGCCAGTACAAAAACCAGCCTAATGTGTTGGTTCTCGCCTTACCGCGAGGGGGTGTGGCAGTGGGCTATGAAGTGGCCCAAGCGCTGCATGCGCCGCTGGATGTGTTTGTGGTTCGCAAGCTCGGCTTGCCTGGGCATGAGGAGTACGCCATGGGCGCGATTGCCAGCGGCGGCGTGCGCGTGATGAACCCGTTGCCAGGCATCACCGTGCCCCCTGAAGCGCTGGCGGCGGTACTGGCCAAAGAACAAGCAGAGTTGCTCAGGCGTGAACAGCTTTACCGGGCGCAGCGCCCACCCATTCATATCGCCGGGCGTACCGTGATATTGGTCGATGACGGGCTGGCAACGGGCGCCACCATGCGTGCTGCGGCTGTCTCGGTGGGGCAGCAGCATCCCTTGCGGCTGATCTTGGCTGTACCTGTTGGTGCTAAAGACAGCTGCGAAAGCTTGCGCGACGTGGCAGATGAAATGGTGTGCCCGGCCATACCCGAACCTTTTCATGCACTCAGCCTTTGGTATGACTACATGCCGCAAGCCAGCGACGACGAAGTGCGCTCACTGCTGCAAAAAGCTTGGCATGAGCATGCCGTCTACATTCGCCGCACCGACATACCGGCGGTACATCCTGCGGGGCATTGAGTCATGTCAATCAACTCCCTCAATAAGCTGCTGACACCAGTCAAAAATGCGCCACGTGCTTTGCTTGACGGCTTGCAACGGAATCTACATCCGCTGGTGGGTGGTCTGCAAGACTACAACCCGTTGCTAGAAGCCATCGACACGGCACGCTTTGTGTTGATTGGCGAAGCCTCGCACGGCACCCATGAGTTTTACCGGGAGCGGGTGAAGATCACCCAGCGCTTGATTCTTGAAAAAGGCTTCACGGCCATCGCTGTCGAAGCTGACTGGCCAGACGCTTGGCGGGTCAACCGTTACGTGCGCGGTTTGTCGACCGACCCGGATGCCCGCGAAGCCTTGGCCGGCTTCGAGCGTTTTCCCGCATGGATGTGGCGCAACACGGAAGTCTGCGACTTCGTCGAATGGCTGCGCCAACACAACAGCGGTCTCGGCCTCGAACAACAAGTCGGTTTTTACGGCATGGACTTGTACAGTCTGTTTCGCTCTATGGAGGAGGTTTTGTCGTACTTGGACAGGACTGACCCGGTGGAGGCGCATCGGGCACGCTCGCGCTACGCCTGCTTCGACCATGTTGGTCAAGACAGTCAGGCCTACGGTTACGGCGCAGCCTATGGCATGGCCCGCAGCTGCGAAGACGAAGTCGTGCAGCAGCTGCGGGACATGACGCTGCGCTTGACTCAACACCCTTCCGCGCCAAGCTTGGCACGCGATGAGTTTTTTCACGCACAACAAAATGCCCGATTGGTGCGCAATGCCGAGGCGTATTACCGCAGCATGTTTCGAGGGCGTGCGTCATCGTGGAATTTGCGAGACAGCCACATGGTCGAGACGCTGGTGGCCCTGTCAAACCACTTGACTCAAGGCGCTGTCGTGCCGCGGATGGCGGTGTGGGCGCACAACTCACACTTGGGCGATGCGAGTGTGACGGAGATGGGAGACCGTGGCGAATGGAATGTCGGCCAGCTGATGCGAGAACGCTTCGGTTCTGACGCCTTTCTGATCGGCATGAGCACCCATCACGGCACCGTCACTGCGGCCTCAGAATGGGATGAGCCGCCGCAGCGAAAACGCGTCCGGCCAGGACTTGAGGGAAGCTGGGAAGCCGTCTTTCACCAAGTTGGCACGCCGAACTTCATGCTGCTCCTGAAGGAGCATCCAGAGTTGCAAAATTTGTGCGAAGCGCTGCGCTTGCAGCGCGCCATTGGCGTGATTTACCGACCCGAAACCGAGCGCCAAAGCCATTATTTCTATACCCATCTGGGGCGGCAGTTTGACGCCCTCCTGCATTGGGACGAAACCTGTGCACTGGACCCACTGGACAAGGGCTTGGCTTGGCATCAGGGGGAAGCTAATGAAGTGCCCGAGACATACCCATCAGGTGTATGAGTTTGCCTTCTGTATGGGCACACCTTGGGTTGCGTATGAGGTTATCGCCTGATGTGACGCAGCAACCGAAAGATCAAAAACATGGCCATTAAACTGATGACCATGAAAGACAGAAATGACCAATTGGCAATGGACAGTCCTAGGAAAGTCCAGTCAACCTTGCTGCAATCTCCGCTGCCCTTGAAGATCATGGGGATCACCCGCTGCAACGAAAAAGTTTCGATCATGCCGTAAAAGTCGCGCCCACAGGAGGCGACTTCAGGCGGAAACCATTGCAACCAGCTTTGGCGGGCCGCCACAAAAGCACCGAAACCGGCACTGATCAGCAACAAGACCGAACCACCCAAAAGAGCGGCACTACCCGAAAAGATAGCCGTGAGCCCGGCAATCAGAGCCACCATGACCAGCGCATAACGCTGAACAATGCACATCGGGCAAGGCTCAAGACCGACGACGTGCTGCAGGTACAAACCAAAAGCCAGCATTCCGAAAGATGCCAAAGCCACCAGTCCCAAGGCGGTGCGGGGAAAAGCCGTGTTTTTAGCCAAAAACAGAGTCATCGCGTGCCTCTCTTTGTCAAATGAGGCAGCTCAGCTGGGATGAACGTGCCAGAAGCTTAAGCAGGCGGATTGCTGAGCAATTCGTCCAGCCCTTTGCACGATGGCGCACAAACCGCTTGGGCTTTGCCCAAAACCTTGCGCGTGCCCATCATGGAACGCGGACGGTGTTTGCCGCACATGAAGCACGACATGGTCGCGCTACCAAAGGAGGTTGTTGCCACAAACGGGGAACCGGACACTTTGGATTTATAGCGAAGACCGTCTGGTAGGACGGCCGTTTTTGTTTCAGATCTTGCCACTGGCGTTACCTTTTTCCGGTTGGCGCATAGCGCGTTCTATGATTTGTATCGCTTGGCTTTTCAGCTATGAGCGAACATCGATTGGCGAGCATCACTGCACATGTTTGTCGGTTAGCCGGGACTGGCCGAAGACATCTTTTATTTTTTTCGTTAAGTCGATTTTACCGCTCAAAGAAAATTCCCCTTCAATGGCGATGACTTTACCCGGCAGAACGCCTTATCCAAGTGCGTCAATGACAAGGCGTTTCGGCTTGAAAGATAATCACGCTTTGACTGCGGTCGACGCTTCTCCTGTCGGCTGTGCCGTCTTCTCATTGGCATTCTTTTCAACAGCGAACTCCGCGAAAGACAACTCATATGGCACGGATGGTCAACTGCATCAAACTCGGCACAGAAGCTGAAGGCTTGGATTTCCCGCCTTATCCAGGTCCATTGGGCAAACGCATTTGGGAAGAGGTCAGCAAAGCCGCTTGGGCTGATTGGATGAAGCAGCAAACCATGCTGGTCAACGAAAACCGCTTGAACTTGGCCGATCTGCGTGCCCGTCAATACCTGGCCCGACAAATGGAAAAGCACTTCTTTGGTGACGGCGCCGATGCTGTTGCCGGCTACGTTCCGCCAGCACCCTGACCTTTTGCTGACGCCAGCACGGCCCGTTTTTTTGCATGGCTGCGGCCTGCCCGAAGCTTGGGCCGGTCAGGCGCAATGGCGAATTCTAGAGACCGGCTTTGGGCTGGGCCTTAACTTCCTGGTCACTTGGCTGGCCTGGAAAAAGGATCCAGAGCGTCCCCGCCTGCTTCACTTCGTGTCGACTGAGGCCTCGCCTGCCAGCGCGACTGAACTCTTGCGCGCTGCCGCCGAACAGCCGGACTTGTTGCCCTTGGCCGGGCAACTTGGTGAGCAATGGCATGGCTTGCTGCCCGGTTTTCATCGGCTGTCGTTTGAAGATGGTCATGTCCTGCTGACGTTGGGCATTGGCGACGCCAAAACGCTGCTCAAAGAACAGTCTTTTGAAGCCGACTCGGTCTACCTTGCTGGCGACAAGCTGTCCAATACGCTTGACAACTGTGACCCGCACTTGCTGAAAGCCATGGCCCGCTGCTGCCGACGCGGCACCCGACTGGTGAGCTTGGCGATGTCGAGCAGCGTCATCGATGGACTCACACAATGCGGTTTTGAGGTCACCCAAGTGTCGAAGCCTCCACCGCAAGGTGAGCGCCTGCAAGCGCACTTCAACCCGCATTGGGAACCCAAAAAAGCCGCAAATCCGATCAAGGCCAAGCCGCACACGCCCGCACGCTGCGCCATCATCGGTGCAGGCTTGGCCGGCGCCGCCTGCGCCGCTAGCTTGGCCAGGCGCGGCTGGCAAGTCACGGTGCTAGACGCACACGAATCAGCAGCCGGTGGTGCTTCCGCACTTCCGGCAGGCATGCTGGCACCGCATATTTCGCCCGACGACAGCTTGCTGTCACGCTTGTCACGCAACGGCCTGCGAGCCACCTGGCAAGTCGCCAAGACGCAGTTGTTGGCCGATGTGGACTGGCAAGCCAGCGGCGTTCTACAGCGCCGGTTTGACGCCAGCGGCGGCCTGCCCATCCATTGGCCTGAAGCCGGAGAAGACTGGAGCCGGCTTGCGGGGCCGAGTGAACTCCAAGCCCTTGAAGCAGCAACCGGTAGCGCAGCACCGTCAATTCAGTGCGACGACATACCCGCACTTTGGCACGCAGCAGGCGGCTGGATCAAACCGAAACGACTGGTCCAAGCGCTCTTAGGGGCACCGGGCATCACCACTCGCTTCGGCGTCAAGGTCGCAGGGCTGAAACGCTCCTCAATGCCGAGTCCGGACAGTTTCTGGCAAGTTTTGGACGCTCACGGAAACTGCATCGTCGAGGCCGAACTGGTGATCTTGGCGGCAGGTTTTGAAAGCGCTGGCTTGGTAAAAACGCACGCGAATTTACCGCTGCAAGCGATCCGTGGACAAGTGGCTTGGGATGCCGTCACGGAGGCAGCCGCGATGCCGCCCTTCCCCGTCAACGGTCACGGCAGCTTTATCCCGGCCTTTTTAAATGACGACGGCAAGCCAAGCTGGCTGATGGGCGCGACCTTCGAGCGTGACAGCAACCATAACGACATCCGAGAGAAAGACCAGCGGGACATCTTTGAGCGACTCCAACGACTGCTGCCTGTCACGGCCGGGGCTTTAAAAGCCTCCTTCGATGCTGACACGATCCAAGCTTGGGCAGGCGTGCGATGCGTGTCTCCAAACAGGTTGCCCATCGTCGGCCCTTTGGATGAAGCCGCTTTTCCAGGTTTGTGTGTGTGCACGGCTTTGGGCTCCAGAGGTTTGAGTTTTGCCGTGCTGTGCGGCGAACTTCTAGCGGCGTCTTTGCACGCAGAACCACTGCCCATTGAACAACGGTTGGCACAATCACTATGGCTCAGCCGTCATCACTTTTCTGAATAAGCTTATGCGCATAAGCGAAGAACAAAACTGTCGTTGGTATTCATCTGGCGATCTTTTAAAGTAGCGCTCTATGCATGACTTCGCGTTTATTTTTGCTGGCTTCACGGTCGGTCTGATCGTCGGCCTGACCGGGGTCGGTGGCGGCTCTTTGATGACGCCTCTCTTGATTTTTGGCTTCGGTATCAAGCCGCATCTGGCCATCGGCACCGATCTGCTTTTTGCCGCTTTCACCAAAATGGGCGGCACAGTCAGTCTGGCACGGCAACGCGTCGTTCCTTGGCGTCTGGTTGGGGCACTCAGCATGGGCAGCATTCCGGCCGCACTGATCACACTTTATGTGCTCCACAACTTGGGCCCGGCCAACCCGGCCGTGCAAAAAGCCATGACGATGACGCTGGGTGTCGCCCTGCTCTTCACGGCACTGGCCACACTGTACAAAGCCATTCAGGGTAAAAAAATACCTCGCCTGATTGCTGGCGCGCAATTGGATGAAGCCACACGGCCGCGCCACTGGAGCCTGCCGGTTTTATTTGGCACCGTGATCGGCACCTTGGTCACCCTCACTTCTGTGGGCGCTGGCGCGATTGGTGTGACAGCGCTGATCTTGTTGTACCCACTGCTCCCTTTGCCAAGAATTGTGGCTGCCGACATCGCTTATGCAGTACCACTGACGCTGGTGGCGGGCTTGGGTCACGCGTCCCTTGGATCGGTCGACTGGCCACTGCTGGGCAAGCTGCTGATCGGCTCGCTGCCGGGCATCTGGCTGGGCTCACAACTGGTGCACAAAACGCCAGACCGTATCATTCGTACCCTTTTGTCTTTGCTGCTGGCCTACGCCGGCGTCAAATTGATCGCGATCTGAGCCGCCTGAAAAACGCTCTCTGTCACCCTTTTAAAAAACTGTATCTGACCCCCTTTTAATTTTCAATCCGCTTATGTACCAATACACCGAATTTGACCGCCAGTTCGTCCAAGCGCGAGCGGACCAGTACCGTGACCAGCTCACGCGCTGGCAAGCCGGCACACTGTCTGAAGACGAATTCAAACCGCTGCGCCTGCAAAACGGCTGGTATGTGCAACGTTACGCGCCGATGTTGCGTGTGGCCGTGCCTTACGGCGAACTCTCCAGCGCACAGGTCCGGGTGTTGGCCAAAATCGCCCGCGACTATGACCAACCGAATGCAGCGCTGTTCAAAGACGCCCAAGCCAAACAAGATTTGCTCGGCCCGGTGCTGACCGGCGGTTTGTCTATCGGCTCCAAGCTGACAGCCGGCTACGCCCACTTCACGACGCGCCAGAACATTCAGTACAACTGGATTCCGCTCGACAAATCAGCCGATGTGATGGACCTGCTGGCCAGCGTCGACATGCATGGCATTCAGACCAGCGGCAACTGCATCCGCAACATCACCAGCGATGAACGTGCCGGCATTGCCGCTGACGAAATTGCAGACCCACGGCCGTTTGGCGAAATCCTGCGCCAGTGGAGCACGCTGCACCCAGAGTTCGCTTTTTTGCCGCGCAAGTTCAAAATCGCCATCAGCGGCGCCCGTGAAGACCGCGCGGCCACTGCCTGGCATGACGTCGGCCTGCACCTGATCCGCAACGCCGAAGGCGAGCTCGGCTTCAAAGTGTTGGTCGGTGGCGGCATGGGCCGAACCCCGATCATCGGCACCGTCATTCGCGAATTCCTGCCGTGGCACCAGGTGATGAACTTCATCGAGGCCATCATCCGCGTCTACAACCGCTACGGCCGCCGCGACAACATTTACAAGGCCCGTATCAAAATTTTGGTCAAAGCCGAAGGCCAGCGCTACATCGATGACGTCGAAGCCGAATACCGCCAAATCATGGAACACGATGGCGGTCCGCACACTATTTCGCAGGCTGAACTCGACCGTGTCACGGCCTGCTTCGTGCCGCCATCCTTAAGCTGCGACCGCAAGAGCGCCGACGCCAAAATCGCCAACATCCTGCGCGCCGCCGCTGAGGACGACATCGAGTTTGGCCGTTGGCTCAAGCAAAACGTCACATCGCACAAGAACCCAGATTTACGCGCTGTGACCTTGTCGTTCAAACGCATAGGCCAAGCGCCCGGCGACGCTACGGCAGACCAGCTGGACAAGGCCGCTGAGTTGGCGGATGCCTTCAGCGCCGGCGAATTGCGCGTCACGCACGACCAAAACTTGCTGCTGCCGTGGGTCGCCTGCGACCAGTTGCCGGAGCTCTGGCGTGCTGCCCGCAAGGCCGGTTTTGCCCGCCCAAACATCCGCCTGCTGACCGACATGATCGCCTGCCCCGGCGGCGATTTTTGCTCGTTGGCGAATGCCCGCTCGATCCCGATTGCGGAGGCCATCACCGAGCGCTACCAGGACATGGACGAGCTGCACGACTTGGGCGAGATCGACCTGCACATCAGCGGTTGCATCAACTCCTGCGGCCATCACCACAGCGGTCACATCGGCATTTTGGGCGTCGACAAAGACGGCTTGGAGTGGTATCAAGTGTCGCTGGGCGGCTCAGACGGCTCAGCCCTGAGCGGTGATCCGCTGCCGGGCAAAGTCGTCGGCCCGTCGTTCACGGCATCTGAAGTACCAGAAGTCATTGAAGCGGTGCTGGAGACCTATCGCCAACAACGCACGTCTGGCGAAACCTTCATTGCCACGCTGCGCCGCGTCGGCATGGAGCCGTACAAAGCCGCCGCCAAAAACGCACGCATTGCCGTGGTCGAACAGGCTTGAAGACAGTTTGAAAGTAAGCACCATGAAATTACTCACCACCCACGACAACGCTGAAGTCAACGCCACTGAACTGCCGGGCACTGTGGTTTTCGCCAACGATGCCGACCCGATGGACTTGCCGCTGGACGGCGTCAAACGCATCGACCTGCACTTTCCGAAGTTCACCGACGGCCGCGCTTACAGCCAAGCTTTCTTGCTGCGCCGCCGGCGTGAATTCACCGGCGAGATTCGTGCCACCGGCGACGTGCTGGTGGACCAGCTCGCCCAAATGGAACGCAGCGGCTTTGACGTCGCGGTGTTGCGTGCCGACCAGCCGCTTGACGTGGCGCAGCGCGTGCTTGCCAGTTACCCCGGCTACGGCGTGGGCCGCTACCAAGGCGACGCGGTCCAGATCGCGCCGCACTTTGCACAAACGGAAAGCGCCAGCGCATGAGTGCAGTGTCCCTTTACTCCAAAGCATCGCCGGACTTTGACACCAAGCTCGCCGAAACCATTGCCCTGCTCAAACGTGCGGCGCAAGAATTTTCGCCCTTGACGCAAGCCTCCAGCTTGGGGGCTGAAGACATGGTCATCACCCACTTGCTGGCTGAGCACAAGATCGATTGCAGCATTTTTGTGCTGGAAACCGGCATGTTGCACCCGCAAACGGTGGCGATGATTGGCCGCATTGAGGCGCGCTACGCCCGCCCGGTTGAAGCCTATCGCCCGGTGGCCGAAGCCGCCGCTGAATTCGTCAGCACACATGGCGACAAAGCCATGTACCAGAGCGTTGACCTGCGCAAAGCCTGCTGCGGCATCCGCAAGATGGAGCCGCTGTCACGTGCACTGGCTGGCAAAAAAGGCTGGCTGACCGGCCTGCGCCGCGAGCAGTCGAATGCTAGAGCCGAAGTCGAGTTCATTGAGAACGAGTTGGTCGGTGAACCAGGTGAAAGAGCCAAAGTCAACCCGCTGGCGCGCTGGACGGCCGGCGACGTTTGGCATTTCATCGGCGTCAACAACATTCTCTACAACCCGCTGCACGACGAATTTTTCCCGAGTATCGGCTGCGCGCCTTGCACCCGCGCCGTCACGCTGGGCGAAGACATTCGCTCCGGCCGCTGGTGGTGGGAACAAGAAAGCGCCAAAGAGTGCGGCCTGCATGTGTCTGACAGCGCCGAAGGTCAGTCTTCCTCCCTTTCAACAATTTCATCCATCATTCCTATCAAAGAGGTCTCCGCGTGAACGCTAGAGCCGAAGCCCCTGTGCTGAGTCAGCCACATCCGCAGCTGAGCAATGCCCATCTCGACGCCTTGGAAGAAGAAGCGATCTTCATCCTGCGTGAAGTCGCCGCCGCTTTCGAGCGCCCGACCCTGCTTTTTTCTGGCGGCAAAGACTCGCTGGTGTTGCTCAAATGCGCTGAAAAAGCCTTTGTCGACAGCACCCGTGGCGGCCACATTCCCTACCCGTTGTTGATGATCGACACCGGCCACAACTTCCCTGAAGTGACGGCTTTTCGCGACTACCGGGCGAAGCAGCTCGGCGCCAATCTGATTGTCCGCAACGTCGAAGATTCGATGAAGCGCGGCACCGTTCGGCTGGCGCATCCGGGCGAGTCGCGCAATGTTCACCAGTCGGTCACCTTGCTTGAAGCGATTGAAGAGTTTCGCTTTGACGCCCTGATAGGCGGTGCCCGCCGTGACGAAGAAAAAGCCCGCGCCAAGGAGCGGATTTTTTCGCACCGTGATGCCTTCGGCCAATGGCAGCCCAAAGCCCAACGGCCAGAGCTGTGGAACCTGTTCAACACGCGCTTGCAGCCGGGTGAGCACTTTCGCGTGTTCCCGATTTCCAACTGGACTGAACTCGACGTCTGGCAATACATCGAGCGCGAACAAATCGAACTGCCGTCGCTGTATTACGCGCACCAACGCACGGTGGTGGAGCGCAAAGGACTGCTGGTGCCGGTGACCGAACTGACGCCTTTGAAAGCGGGTGAAACCGCAGTCGATAAAACCGTGCGCTTTCGCACCTTGGGCGACATCACCTGCACTTGCCCGGTCGAAAGCCCCGCCGCCAACCCGGCTGAAGTGGTGCTGGAAACGCTGACCGCCGACGTCAGCGAGCGCGGTGCCACCCGCATGGACGACAAGACTTCCGACGCCTCGATGGAGAAGCGCAAAAAAGAGGGTTATTTCTGATGAGCACGATTCTTCAAGCCAGCAACCCTGATGTTGCCAATACTGAGCAAGACACCCGCGCAGCCCTGCGCTTTGTCACTTGTGGCAGCGTTGACGACGGCAAGAGCACGCTGATCGGCCGCCTGTTGGTGGACTCCCGCGCTGTGCTGCAAGACCAGCTGGCCAGCGTGCAGCGCAGCGGCAAGGTCGACCTGGCCTTGCTGACCGACGGCCTGCAAGCAGAGCGCGAGCAAGGCATCACGATTGACGTGGCCTACCGCTACTTCAACACCGTCGCCCGCAAATTCATCATTGCCGACGCGCCCGGCCACGAGCAATACACCCGCAACATGGTCACGGCAGCGTCCAGCGCCGACGCGGCCGTGGTGCTGGTCGACGCCACCAAACTTGACTGGCAGTCCGCCCTGCCGAATCTGTTGCCGCAAACCCGCCGCCATTCGTTGCTGGTGAAATTGCTGCGCGTGCCGTCGATCGTCTTTGCCGTCAACAAACTCGACGCCGTCGAAGACCCTGCGCTGGCGTTTGAACACATCAGCGCAGCGCTGCGGCAGTTCACGCAAGACGCCGGCATCACCGCGCACGCCATCGTGCCGGTGTCGGCCCTGATTGGCTTTAACGTGGTGGACGCCAACCCCGGTTGGTGCAACTACCAAGGTCCGGCCTTGCTGGCCATCTTGGAGCAGCTGTCGGCCACCCCCGCCGACACCGCCCAGCCTTTCAGCTTTCCGGTGCAATGGGTCGAGAAGTTTTCATCCAGCGCCGACACCTCGCAAGGACGGCGTATTTTCTGGGGCCGCATCGCCAGCGGCGCGGTGCAAGTCGGCCAGAGCGTGAGCGTCTTGCCCGGCGGAAAAAGCGCTGTGGTAGCCGAGGTGCTGGACCATGCTCGCTCGCCGAAGTCGGTGCGTGCAGGCCACAGTGCCGGCATCATCTTGGACCGTGAACTCGACGTGTCGCGCGGCGACGTGCTGTTGGCCACGGAAGGCTTTGGCGCATCTCCCGGCAAACGCGAGCTGACCGCCACCGTCGCCTGGATGGACGACGAACCTTTGCTGCCCGGCCGCCTTTATTGGGCGCTGCAAGGTCACCGCTGGGTCAAAGCCAAGGTCAAGCGCATCGTTCACCAAGTGAACATCAACACGCTTGAAGAGCAAACGGCGACCCAACTCGATGCCAACGCCATTGGCGTGGTCGAGCTGACGCTGCAAGAACCCATCGCAGCCGTTCCGTTTGCTGAATCGCGCATTCTGGGTTCGCTGGTGCTGGTCGATACCGCCTCGCACAAGACCTCCGGAGCCGCGCTGATTCTGTCCGCCAGTGGCGTTTGAACGGCGACTTTCAACCTTCCCCTCATCACCGCCCTAGAAAGATCTTAAAATCTAGGGTTTTTACCGACCGAGCCAAAAAAGCATGACCCACGTCGTTTCTGAATCCTGTATCCGTTGCAAGTACACCGACTGCGTGGATGTGTGCCCCGTCGACTGTTTCCGCGAAGGTCCCAACATGTTGGTGATCGAGCCGGACGAGTGCATTGACTGCGCCGTTTGTATTCCTGAGTGCCCGGTCAACGCCATTTATGCTGAAGAAGACTTGCCCGCAGACCAGCTCAACTTCATCAAGATCAACCTCGAGTTGTCAACCCAGCCCGGTTGGAAAAGCATCACCAAGCGCAAGCCGGCTTTGCCCGACGCTGAAGAATGGAAAGACAAAACTGGCAAGCTCAGCGAACTCATTCGCTGATTTTTCTGGCGGCAAACCCCTTGAAACCAGCCTTGATCGAGACCGATGCCGTCATCATCGGCGCGGGCCCTGTCGGCTTGTTTCAGGTCTTTCAGCTGGGTCTGCTAGAGATCAAGGCCCACGTGATTGACTCGCTGTCCTACGCGGGCGGCCAGTGCATTGAGCTGTACCCCGACAAGCCCATCTATGACATTCCGGCCATGCCGGCGACCACCGGCCGCCAACTCACAGCGTCACTGCTGCGGCAAATTGAGCCTTTTGGCGCGACTTTTCATTTCGGCCAAGAGGTCAGCACACTTGAGAAACAGACCGACGGCCGGTTTTTGCTGACGACGAACAAAGGCACAGCCTTTTTAAGCAAGACGATTTTCATCGCTGCGGGTGTCGGTGCCTTCCAGCCGCGTCTGCTGCGCCTCGAAGGCCTCGACAAGTTCGACGACACGCAACTTTTTTACCGCGTGAACAAGCCGGCAGACTTTGCAGGGCAACACTTGGTTGTCGTGGGCGGTGGTGAGGCAGCCATCGACGCAGCCATAGCCTTCGCCAAAGCCGGTCCGGTGCAAGCCAAGAGCGTGACCTTGGTTCATCGGCGCGACAGCTTTCAAGCTGAGCCCGCCAAGATTGCCGAGATGAAAGCTTTGTGCGAAGCCAACGCCATGCAGTTCATGGCCGGTCAAGTGACCAGCTACGAGGAAAAAGACGGCAAGCTGACGACAGCCAACATCACCGACCCCGAGGGCGTCACGCACGCGCTGCCGGTTGACAAGCTGCTGGTGTTCTTCGGCCTGTCGCCCAAGCTCGGACCGATTGCCGACTGGGGTCTGGCGATCGAGCGCAAGCAGCTCACGGTAGACACCGAGAAGTTCTCGACCAGCGAACTCGGCATCTTTGCGGTCGGCGACATCAATACCTATCCCGGCAAGAAAAAACTGATTTTGTGCGGCTTTCATGAATGTGTGTTGGCCGCTTTTGGCGCTGCGCCCATCATCTTTCCGGACAAAACCATCCAGCTTCAATACACCACCACCAGCACCAAGCTACACAAGGTCCTGGGTGTTGAAAAGCCTGTCTCAATCGACTGAAAAATCGCCCTGCACAGCCGGCATGTGCAGCTGCCTTGGCGGCGCATTACAATTCACGGCGTTCGCAAGAACCATTCGCTAGGGGTGCTGTCGTCACGAAAGTGGCAACGGCTGAGAAAGTCCCTTTGAACCTGATTGAGGTAATCCTCGCGCAGGGAAGCCAGTTTGACAACGACCGTCTGCGTCTCAGAGCACGTCCTTGTTAGCCACCAGCCTTCCTGCCGAAAAAAAGGCTCTGGACATGGCAAACGGCAGCACAACTTCTGAAGTCATCGCCCGCGAATTGCTGGCGTTCATCGCACGCCCGGCCGTCAGTGATGAGGAATTCAATGATCTGGCGCAGCGCATCTTTGCCCGACAGTTTTCACTCAACCTGCCCTATCAGCGTTTTTGCCAGTTGCGCGGGAAAACCCCTCGGCTGGTCAAAAGTTGGCGCGACATTCCAGCCGTGCCGATCGACGCCTTCAAGGAGTTCACGCTGAGTTGTGTTCCCGCTGACGAATGCGAGCGCGTCTTCATGACCAGCGGCACGACCCGAGGTGAGGTCAAAGGCCGACACCACCACCCGAGCTTGGCGGTTTATGACGCGTCTATGTTGCGGCACTTCAGCGAACACGTCATGCAAGGCGACGCGTGTCTGCCGATGGGCATTTTGTTCCCCACTGAAACGCTGATGCAGAACTCCTCACTCGCCCACTACCTCGGCTTGGCGATGCAGCATTTTGGAACCGCCGACAGCACCTACTACCTAGACCAAAACGGTCTGCGCACCGACGCGCTGTGTGAGGCACTGCACAAGGCCGAGCAATCGGGTCAAGCATTTGCTTTGTTGGGTGCGAGTTACAGCTTTGTCCATCTGCTGGATGAACTGCAGTCGCGCGGACAGTCGTTTGCCCTGCCAAAGAGCAGCCGAATCCTAGACACCGGAGGCTTCAAAGGCCAGTCGCGGGATATTCCGATGGAGGATTTTTACGCCCAGTTGTCAGCGACTTTTGGCGTCGACCGGCGTCAGTGCATCAACATGTACGGCATGACCGAGCTGAGCACGCAGTTTTATGACGCAGGGAACCGCAGCGTTCCGTCGATCAAGCACGGGCCGCATTGGATGCGTTCACGCTTGCTGGACCCGATGACGGGGCAAGAAGTTGCCAGCGGCGAGCGCGGTATTTTGGCGCACACCGATCTGGCCAACTTCAACTCCGTCACCACCATCCTGACGGAAGATGTGGGCGTCGCCACTGAAGACGGTTTTGTTCTGCTGGGCCGGGCTCAAGGCGCAGAGGCCAAGGGCTGTTCGTTGGCGGTGGAAGACTTTTTGAAAGCGGCACGGGGATGAGCACCACCGTCCATGAAGTATTCAAGGCGGGTTATCTGCCCGGCTTGCGGGACGACGAGGTGCGCTGGAAGCGACTGCAGCTGGGCACACCCAATGATGTGCTGACGGTGGAGGTGCCAGAGCTCAACACCGAGCAATTCAAAACCCTCGCCAGCCGCATTCGCCAAGCCAGCCGGACGCATTTGAAGTCATTGCCGGTCTCGGACATCGTCCGCACCATCGACACCGCCATCGCACGCTTGCTGAACGCCCAAGACCCCTACCGTCAAGCGCTGGAGCGCCTGTTGCCACGCGCCACCGGCTTTGACGCCGTCATGGTGCGACTCGGTTTGAACAGCTACTTACACACCTTTCGGGCGCTGCAACTGCAGCGTTTTGTCACCGAAGACTTCGCCAACCCCAAGCTGCTCGACGAGTTTCAAGCCCGCCCCAAAGGCGGCTGGAGCAAGGCCATCGGCCCCGACCTGTTGGTCCATGTTTGGGCCGGCAATGTACCCGCCCTGCCCTTGTGGAGTTTCGTCTCCGGCCTGCTGGTCAAAGCCGGCGCCATCGGCAAAGTGTCCAGTGCAGAGCCTATTTTTGCCAGCCTGTTTGCCCGGCTGCTGGTCGAGGTCGAGCCACGCTGGGCCGACTGCTTCGCTGTGGTTTGGTGGCAAGGCGGTGACCCAGACCTTGAGCGCTGCGTCTTTGCCGAGGCCGACGTGGTGCTGGCCTACGGCGGCAACGCAGCGCTGCAAGCCATGCAAGAGCGCATGCCGGTGACCACGCGCTTCTTGCCACACGGCCACAAGCTCAGTTTTGGCATGGTCTCAAATGCCGCGCTCTCGGTTATGCGAGGGCAAGCCGCAGCGCGTGCGGCGGCGCTGGATATTGCACGTTGGGATCAGCAAGGTTGTTACTCCCCGCATGTGTTTTATGTGCAGCGTGGTGGGCCCATTCAGCCGCTTGAATATGCGCAGCTCTTGGCCGGCGAGTTGGCAGCACTGGCATCCAAATTTGCACACCGCGCTTTAACACTCGAAGAAGCCGCCAGTGTCGCTGGCTGGCGGGAACGTCACGAATTTGAAAGTCTCCGGCAAGCCGGTCACCGCGTGTTGGGAGACGCGACGCAGGCCTTCACGGTGGTCTACGCAGATACACCGCAGACGCTGCTGCCCGGCCCGCTGAACCGCTGTGTGCTGGTGGTCGCAGTGGACTCACTGCAAGACGTAATGCCGCTGATTGAGCCGCAACGCGCTTACTTGCAAACGGTGGGCTTGGCAGCAGCGCCTGAAGAACTGTTAGCCCTAGGTGATGCCCTTGGACAAGCCGGCGTCACGCGCATTTGCGCCTTGGGTGCGATGACTGCACCTGAGGCCGGTTGGCATCATGACGGTCGCTTCAGCTTGCTGGATTTGGTGCGCATGGTCGACATCGACCAGTCAGCAGAACTGGCGGCTGAACGCTTCACCCCTTACGAGTTGTGACATGACCCGCTTTCTCGAACTCAACGCCGTTCGCTACGCCTATCCGGGCCAGAAAATGGCTGCGCTGGATGGCGTGAAGGATGTCGTGCACAGCGTCAGTCTGCATATCACCCCCGGTGACTTTCATTGCCTGATTGGCCGCAGTGGTTGCGGCAAGACCACCTTGCTCAAGCTCGCCGCAGGTTTGCTGCAGCCGCAAAGTGGCTCGATTGCCTTGCAAGGTGTGCCAGTGACCGGCCCCAACCCGGACATGGGATTTGTCTTTCAGTCGCCGACCTTGCTGGACTGGCTCACGGTAGTCGACAACGTCTTGTTGCCGATCTCCTTGCAAGGAAAAGTACAAACTGCCCAGCGTGAGAAAGCTATTGTGTTGCTCGACCAACTCGGTCTGAATGGCCTGCAGTCGCGCTTTCCACAGCAACTCTCAGGCGGCCAGCAAAGCCGTGTCGCTATCGCGCGGGCCTTGATCAATGCGCCGCCGATTTTGTTCATGGACGAGCCCTTTGCCTCGCTTGACGCCATCACGCGCAGCGAGTTACAGCAAGACTTGCTGGCGCTCTGTCAAAGTCAAGGGACCTCCGTCTTGTTCATCACGCACGACATCGCAGAAGCGGTCTATTTAGCAGACCACATCAGCGTGATGCAGGCCGGTGCGATGTGTCATCAGCTGGCCGTTGATTTGCCACACCCGCGCCAGCCGGCGCTGCGCTACACGGCCGACTTCAATGCCCGTTGCGCTGAACTGCGTCAAGCCATGGATAGGACTGCGTGATGCGCCGCGAGCACTGGATTTCGATAGTGATGGGTGTCGGTTTTATCGTACTGTGGGAGGCGTGGGTGCGCATGGCCCAGACCTCAGCTTTGGTGCTGCCAGCGCCCAGTGTGGTCGCTCAATCGCTGTGGCAAGGCTTGGCCAGCGGCTACTTGTGGCCGCATATTCTCAGCTCCACCCGAGCCGTGGTGCTGGGGCTGCTGCTCGGCGGCACGGTGGGTTTTGTGGGCGGCCTTGTGTTGGGCGAATCGGCTCGTTTGCGCGGCATCTTGATACCTTACGTGGTGATCAGCCAGGTCGTGCCCAAGCTGGCGCTGGCGCCGCTTTTCATCGTCTGGTTTGGTTTTGGCACTTTGCCCATCGTGGTCATGACCGCCTTGATTTGTTTTTTCCCCTTGCTAGAGAACACCGCCACCAGCATCCAACAAGTTGACCCGCAACGGCTGGAGTTGTTTCGCATGTTGCGAGCCAGCCGCTGGCAAACCCTATGGCGACTGAAGATTCGAGTTGCCCTGCCCAGCATCATGGCTGGCGTTCGCGTTGCCGTGGTGTTGGCCTGGGTTGGCGCGGTGGTGGCCGAGTTCATTGGCGCCAGCCAAGGCTTGGGCGCGCTGATCATTGCCGCGCAAGGCTCCATGGACACGCCGCTGATGTTTGCGGTGCTGACTCTGATCACCGTGCTGGGACTGGTGTTTTACAAGTTTGCCGAATGGCTGGAGCGACGCTTGCTCCGGTTTCCTCTTGAACCTCAAAAGAAAGATGAAAAATGAAAATCTGGACAAATAAATTTCAAGTGTTGGCCTCATTTCTGGCCATCGCGACCAGTGCTCTGGCACTCAGCGTACCCACGGCCAGTTTGGCGCAGTCGCCCGCCCGACTCGACAAAATGGTGGTGGCCGGCTGGAGCAAACCGATCACTGAAATCACCAACTTGCTGGTTGAAGAAGACAAGGGATTTTTCAAAGCCCGCGGCATTGAACTGGGCTACGTCCCGGGCGCAGGTGGTGGCGACGCTTTGCGGAACATCCTCAGCGGCCAGGCCGACATCGCCTTCACCGACCCAGGTTCATTTTTTGCAGCCTTGGACAAAGGCGAAAAACTGCGCGCCATCTACGACATCTATCCGCAAAACGTCTTCAACGTGGTGTCCCTCAAGTCAGCCAATATCCAAAAACCGGCAGACCTCAAAGGCAAACGCATCGGCGTTTACAGCCTTTCTAGCGGCACCCGGCAAAACCTGCAAGTGCTTTTGCACCAAGCCGGCTTGAGCGAGTCCGACGTGACGGTGGTGGTGACCGGCTTGTTGAACTTCGCGCCCTTGATGCAAGGTCAGGTCGACGCCACGGCAGCCACCGACACCGGTTTGCTGGTCGGTAAACAACGCGGTTTGGGCGACGTCAATGTGATGGAGGTCAAAAACCACCTGAACATTTCCAGCGACTTTTTCGTGGTCCGTGAAGAAAGCTACCAAACTAAAAAGGAAGTGCTGAAGCGCTTTCTGCTGGCCTATCGCGACAGCGCGGACTGGATGATTCGCTCGCCTGAAGAAGCCGCCAAACTGGCTGTCAAGTACGCCATTGACGGGCAAAACCCGGCCATCAATCTCGAGATCATCAAGCTGCGCAACCTGTCCAGTATGTCAGTCAACACGCAAAAGAATGGACTCGGTGCTTTTGACATGCTGGCGCTGCAAACGGGCGCCCAAGCCTACAAGGCCTTCGGCGTGATTCAACGCGACATCAAAATCTCTGACGTCGTCAGTCAAGACTTGCTGCCGGGCAAACGATGAGCACCCACAGCCAAGCCTTTCAAGGCAAAGTTGTCTTGGTCACAGGCGCCAGCCGCGGCATTGGCGCGGCCATTGCCAAGGCCTTTGCACGCGAAGGTGCCATGGTCTTGGTCAACTATTTGCAAAACACAGCCGCAGCTGACGCGGTGGTGCAAGCCTGCCAGCAGTTGGGTGGCGATGCGATGGCCTTGCAGACAGATGTGCGCGAGCCGCAGGCGGTCACCGCCATGGTCGCGCAAGCATTGCTGGAGACCGGCCGTATTGATGTGGTGGTCAACAACGCATTCAGCCCCTATGCGTTTGATCCCGAACATCGTCAGCGTTTTTGGGAACTGCCGTGGGATGCCTTTCAAACGCAATTCGACGGCTCGGTACAAGCCGCCTACAACGTCTGCCAAGCCGTGCTGCCGCACTTCCGGCAACGCACGCAGGGCAGCATCATCAACATGGTCAGTGACTTGGTGGAGCGCCCCACCGTGGCCTACAACGACTACGCCACCGCCAAGTCAGCCTTGGTCGGCTTCAGTCGACATTTAGCGACTGACTTGGGGCCGCTGGGCATTCGCGTGAACTGTGTCGCGCCCGGTCTGGTGATGCCGACAGATTCAAGCCGACTGACGCGGGAGGCGGTGAAAGACACGATCGTGGCGCAAACCCCGTTGGGCCGAATCGGCAGTCCTGAAGACGTCACCGGACCGGTGCTGTTCTTGGCCTCCGACTGGAGCCGCTTCATGACAGGTCAGGTGCTGGTGGTGGATGGCGGCTTGGTGATGAAGTGAAGCGGTAAAGGCGCAAAACCATGGTTCAAAGGCCCGTGGCCTGAGCCGGTTTCAACCGCCGCACCGGCCGCGATAGCAGCCAAAATATAAACTCGCGCCTGCTGCACAGCTTGGCGCAGCGGCAGCCCCAGCGCAAGGTACGCGGCAATGGCTGACGACAACGTGCAGCCCGTGCCGTGCACATTTTTGCTGGCAATGCGCTCAGAGCGTAAGTGCAGCCAAGGCTGGCCCGCTTCGGCCAACACATCGACCACGGCCTGCCCCTTCAAGTGGCCGCCCTTGAGCAACACGGCGCGCGCACCCATCGCCAGCAAATCGCTGGCGGCTTGGTCTAGCTCCTCAGCGTGTTCAATCGACCGACCCAAGAGCAGAGCCGCTTCGTCAAGATTCGGCGTGATCACACTCACCAGCGGAAAAAGTTCTTGGCGCAGCACTTGAACCGTGTCTTGCTCAATCAAGCGGTCGCCGCTGGTGGCCACCATCACCGGGTCGAGTACCACGTTCTCTAGCTGGTAGTGGCGAATCGCCCAAGCCACGACCTTGACCACCTCCGGTGAATGCAGCATGCCGATCTTCACCGCATCAACGCCGATGTCTTCAATCACGGCTTGCAATTGCGCCTTCAAAAACTCGGATGGCACAGCGTGAATACCGCTCACGCCCAGCGTGTTTTGTGCCGTCAAGGCGGTGATGGCGGTCATGCCGTAGCAGCCCAAAGCGCTGAATGTTTTCAGGTCGGCCTGAATACCGGCACCACCGCCGCTGTCCGAACCGGCAATCGACAAAACCCGGGCGTAACGGTGGTGAGGGATGGGGAAGGCGTAGGTGCTCATGCCAAAATTATCGGGCAAGTTGGCAAGACCTGAAGCCGGGCAAGCGACTTGTGATTTAATTCTGGCTACGGATGAAACAGGGGTGTCTGGCTTGACAGCTGGACTGAGAAAAACCCTAAGACCCGATCCAGATCATGCTGGCGTGGGAAGTTTTCAGACAGCGTCGTTTTTACTCAACGCACTCTTGTTTTGTCCACCTGCATTCACTTCAGATGGATTCAATGACAACCGCTCCCCGCGCACCTAGCGTTTCCAGTGCTCACATGCTTGTTATCGGTGCTGGCCTCATGGGCCGGCTGCTGGCGGTCACGCTCGCCCAAGCTGGTCATCGGGTCGAAGTGCATGAGGCCGGTGCGCCTGACGCTACAGGCTCAGCCGCCCGCGCTGCAGCTGCCATGCTGGCACCGTTGGCGGAATCTGCGGTAACCGAAAACGGCGTGGTGCGCATGGGCAGTCACGGCCTCAAGCGCTGGCCCGAACTCATCGCGCAATTGGCGCAACCGACCTTCTTTCAGCACAACGGCACCTTGATCGTCTGGCACCGCCAAGACGCTGCCGAGGCTTCGCGCTTTCAACGGCAACTGGATACCACCGCCCGTGCCATGCCTGAGTTGCAAGCCGCCCAAACGCTGGACGCCGCAGCCATCAGTGCACTTGAACCCGCGCTCGGTCAGCGCTTTGCACAAGGCCTGTATTTGCCAGGTGAAGGCCAGCTCGACAACCGGCAGCTGCTGGCCGCCTTGCTGCATCAGCTCGAACAACTCCAAGTCGAGCTGCACTGGAACAGCCCTCGCTCACCGGAAGAGTTTTCGCCTGGCACACCCGGCCAGCCGGATTGGATTTTTGACTGCCGTGGTCTGGGTGCCAAACCCGAGTGGCAAGGCTTGCGCGGCGTGCGCGGTGAAGTGGTGCGCGTGCATGCGCCTGAAGTCACACTCCTGCGACCTGTGCGTCTGGTGCACCCGCGTTACCCACTTTATATTGCGCCCAAAGAAGACCATGTTTTTGTCATCGGCGCGACTGAGATTGAGTCCGAAGACATGTCGCCCGCCAGCGTGCGCTCAGCGCTTGAATTGCTCAGCGCCGCGTACTCGGTGCACTCGGGCTTTGCCGAAGCGCGGCTGCTAGAAATATCAACACAGTGCCGCCCGACCTTGATAGACAACCTGCCCGCCGTGCGCTACACCGGCGCGCGCTCGATGCAAATCAACGGCTTGTACCGCCACGGTTTTTTGATTGCGCCGGCCATGCTCGACGTCGTGATGCAGCTGCTTAACACCG
The DNA here is from genome assembly GCA_947450765.1 of Comamonadaceae bacterium. GTDB lineage: Bacteria > Pseudomonadota > Gammaproteobacteria > Burkholderiales > Burkholderiaceae_C > Polaromonas. The sequence continues at coordinate 95,238 of CANFXC010000002.1, forward strand.
GTCACAGCGAACTAGCACGTACTTTTGACCTGCGAGTTGAACACATGCCAAACACCCAAGCAACACTCGCCGAACGCGCCTAACGCCTGACGACCACCCGTATGCAAATTTTTGTGAACCGCATCCCGCACGACATTGACGCTGCCGCCACGCTCGCCGACGCACTGACCTTGGTGCAAGCTAGACCGCCTTTTGCTGCGGCCTTGAACCTCCAGTTCGTGCCCAAAACCAAGTACGCGGCAACGCCACTCCAGGCCGGCGACCAGATTGAAATCATTGCCCCCATCACCGGCGGCTAAAACAACAGACAAGCCAGGATTAGACTCATGAACGATGCTTCAACTTCAGTGGCCACAGACCCGCTGGTTCTCTACGGCGAAACATTTCAGAGCCGCTTGTTGCTCGGCACCGCGCGCTACCCATCGCCCAGCGTCATGGAAGCGGCGCTGCGCCGCGCCAAGCCGGCCATGGTCACGGCGTCACTGCGCAGGCAAGGCGTGGTCTCAGCAGATACCAGCAACGGCTTTTGGGAATTGCTCAAAAAGCTCGGTATTCCGGTACTGCCCAACACCGCCGGATGCCACAGCATGCAAGAAGTCATCACCACCGCGCAGATGGCGCGCGAGGTTTTTTCAACCGACTGGATCAAGCTCGAACTCATCGGCGACGACTACACGCTGCAGCCCGACACACTCAATCTGGTCGAGGTCGCCAGTCACCTGATCAAAGACGGTTTCAAGGTCTTGCCTTACTGCACCGAAGACTTGGTGCTGTGCCGCAAATTAGTCGATGTCGGTTGCCAAGCCGTGATGCCGTGGGCCGCACCGATTGGCACAGGCAAAGGCCCGATCAACCCCTACGCCATGCGTCTGCTGCGTGAGCGACTCGACGTGCCCATGATTGTTGACGCCGGTCTTGGCCTGCCATCACACGCCTGCCAAGTGATGGAGTGGGGCTACGACGGCGTGCTGCTCAACACCGCTGTGGCACTGGCGCAAGACCCGCTCATGATGGCCGGCGCTTTTGCGGATGCCGTGCAAGCCGGACGCAGCGCACACCGCGGTGGCGTGATGGCCGAGCAAGAAGCTGCCCAGCCCAGCACACCGGTGTTGGGTACGCCGTTTTGGCACCACGCTGAGCACTGAAATTCCGCCTCAACATCTGCACAAAAGAACCGCTATGACAAACCCTCAGCAGACTTTAGACAGCATCGACCACGCCAGCACTGTGCAATCCATTGTCAGCGCGCATCAACGCTCTTTGGGTCTTGAAACATCATCCGCTGCGGTCTACAAATCCACCAACAACGCTGTCTACAACGCCGCCAACGAAGCCTGCCTGCGCATGGGGTTTATCGACATCGATGCAGACTGCGTGGCCAAGGCTTGGCAAGCTCAAACCGAGCGCACCGGCCACTTTGACGCCGCCCGGTGGCCCACCGAACCGTGCGACTTCGGCATTCAGTCTTTGCCACGCAAGAACAGCTTTGCGTCCTGCCCGCAGCAGCTCGGCCTTTATGCTGTTTTGCCTGATGCGGCATGGGTAGGCCGCATGGCCAGAGTCGGTGTGCCGACGGTGCAACTCCGCTTCAAATCTGAAGATCCAGCCGCCATCGCACAAGAAGTGCAAGCCGCCGTCAAAGCGGTGCAAGGCACCAACGCCCTGCTCTTCATCAACGACCACTGGCAAGCGGCGATTGACGCGGGCGCCTACGGCGTGCACCTTGGCCAAGAAGACCTCGACACGGCTGACCTGAACGCCATTCGCCAAGCCGGACTGCGTTTGGGACTCAGTACCCACGGCTATGCAGAAATGCTGCGCGCCGATGCGCACGCGCCCAGCTACATCGCCATGGGTGCCGTGTTTCCCACCACCCTCAAGCGCATGCTCACAGCACCCCAGGGCACCGGTCGACTTAGCGCCTATGCCAGCGTACTGCGTGATTACCCACTGGTCGCTATCGGCGGCATTGATGCCGCCCGCTTACCCGAAGTGATGGCCAGCGGCGTCGGTTCAGCAGCCGTCGTGCGCGCATTGGTCGCAGCCACTGATCCGGAAGCCGAAGCAAGTCGCCTCCAGTCAGAAATTTTGAAACTCTGCATTCAGAACAGCCAAAAAAGCACGCTATAATCTGAGGCTTCATTCCTCGATAGCTCAGTTGGTAGAGCGCCGGACTGTTAATCCGTAGGTCCCTGGTTCGAGCCCAGGTCGAGGAGCCAGAACAAGCCTTTTAGGCTATAAAAAGCCCGCTATTCAAAAGGTAGCGGGCTTTTTTATTTTTACCGAAAGAAAGTCATGCCTGATCAAAGCGGCCAGCGAGTTCACCTTGAAACATTTGAAGATTTCGACAACGGTCTGTCCGACCTGATTGACCTCTGGTCTAGCGCTGACAAAAAAGTCACCAAAAAAATCAAAGAAGCCGCCCTCGCCGACTACAAAGAAGACTTGGAAGAAGCCACCCTCCAGTGGATCGACAACAAAGCCAAGTCAAAAAAATATGCGGCGATTGCTGAAGAACTGGCAGAGTTTGAGGACGCGCTGAATCAAGGCTGATCAATCGGCTTACTCGGATAGTCGTCTGCCCACGCTGGCTCACGGGCACACGTAAGCCGATGCAGGCCTTGTGCGGCCAGCACTTCTGCATGCGCGCTGGACTCCACGCCGCGCATGGCCAGGGCACGTTGGTAGCGGGACAGCAAGGCGCTGCTACCAATCAGATGGACATGCTTTGTCACGGGCAACAGTCCCAGGAGCTCATGGCCGATCAGCAGACCCGACAAATAAGACGGCAATTGACTGGCTGACAACTCGCCAAACAAGCCGCACGTGCGGACACTGAAAAGGTGGTTGAGCAAGCCACCGGCTTGGCTGCTGGTGGTGACCCCCAGTGCGAAAGCCGTCTCGTCGTCGGCCTCATCCTTCATCAACGCACCGAGCAAACTGTGCTGCTTCAGCACGGCATACAGTTCACCGGTCATGGCGCTTTGGAATGAGCTGATGCAGCCGCCCTCGGCGATCGCCCATTTGCTGTGGGTGCCAGGCAGACACACCGTGTGTGGCCCGTCACCAGGCAGTGCATGGAGCAGTCCGAGTAGTTGGCACTCTTCGCCCCGCATCACTTCCGGCAGTCCAGCACCGGACCTGTCACTGAGCCCCGGCGCAATGAAGATGCGGCGTCCTGGCATGCTTGGTGCGTTCAATTCGAGCATGCCGGCGGCGATCTCGTCGATACCCGCCGGGCACGCAACATAAGGCACTTCGTGCCAGCCACTGCGGCTGCCGATCATGCCAGCCATGACGATCAAGCGGTCATCCCAACCCTGGAGTTGTTGCGCGAGCACCGCCTCAAACGCACCGTCGCAAGCGATCAAACCGGCCGCAGCACTTCGCTGATCCATGACCACGCCAGCCGCATTCAAGCGGTATGCACGAAAGCTGCTGGTGCCCCAGTCGATCGCGATCATCGGCAATACCCCGTCAGGCGGGTGATCTTCATGCGCGTGCGCCCTGATAAGCCGTGATGAAAGCTTGGGCCATATGCGCCGTGCGCGAGACCTCCTGCCCTGGTTTGTAGAGGTCGCTGCCAAGCCCTGCACCGGTGCAACCGGCGCGCAGGTAATCGCCGAGATTGGCCGGCGTGATACCGCCGACGGCGAACAGCGGAACCGGCGGCAACACCGCCCGCAGCGCACGGACATGCGACGGCCCATAGGTCGATGCAGGAAAAAGTTTGAGCGCTTGGGCGCCAGCCTCTAGAGCGTCAAACGCCTCGCTCGCCGTGGCGAAGCCTGCGGCCACCAGCATGCCGCGCTTCACCGCATGCACGATCAAGGCTGGCCGCGTGTTCGGCGTGACCACCAGCTTGGCGCCTACATGGGCCAGCGTATCGGCTTGCTCGGGGCGCAGCACCGTGCCGCCGCCGATCAGGGCCTGGCTGCCAAAACGGCTCGCAATGTCACGGATGCTGATCTCCCAATCGGGCGAGTTCAACGGGATTTCGATCGCGTCAAACCCGGCATGGATCAGCGCCTCAACATGCGCCACAGCCTCCTCAGGCCGTATACCGCGGAGGATCGCTATCAAGGGAAGTTGTGTTGGCCAAGTCATGGTCTTGAACTCTACGGCTGCGTTTTACTCCCTACAAATGAAAAAATTCACTATCACTATATTAATTCGCTATACATTGAACCACATTCCTTCATTTTTCGAACGCCCATGTCCCCCCACCTTTTGACACGCATCAAGACACGCCAACTGACGCTGCTGACACATCTGGACCGCGAACGCTCGGTACTGCGCGCCTCGGAAGCCATCGGCATGAGTCAGCCCGCAGCCTCTAAGCTGCTGCGGGAACTGGAGGAATATCTGGGCGTCACCCTGTTTGAACGCCATGCACGAGGTGTTGTCACCACACCCTATGGCGAAATTTTGGTGCGTCATGCGCACTCTGTTCTAGCCGAAATTCTGCGTGCCCAGGAAGAGGTTGACGCGTTGAAGCAAGGCCGCCTGCACCGCGTCTCGATGGGTTCCGTGATGAGCCCGTGCACAGAACTCGTTCCACTGGCCATTTCGCTGCTTGAACAACGACATCCGCAGATGGTCATCAACGTGCGGATGGAGTTCAGCCAAACGCTGGTGGGGATGCTTCTCAGCGGTCAGATAGACATCGCTATCGGGCGCATCCTAGACCCCGAAACTGCGGCAGACCTCGACTTCGAGCCCTTGGCCGAAGAGCCGCACAGCCTGATCGCACGACCGCAGCACCCCCTTACCAAGCAGCGCAAGCTCAGCATGGACGATCTCGCTGCGCACACTTGGATCCTGCCGCCGGCAGAAAGCATTCTTCGCAAACGCCTGGAAGCCATGTTTCTACAAAGAGGGCTGAGCCTGCCCGGGAAGATCGTAGAAACCACGTCCCTGCCAATGACCACGAGCCTGCTGCGAAACACAGACATGTTGGCGGCGCTTCCAGAGGTTGTTGTCCGGCCCTTTTGCGACGCAGGCTTGCTTTGCATCCTTCCGATGGATCTGGGCGTGCAAATGGATTCGTTTGGCATCATCACGCGCAGAGGGCACCGACTTGCGCGCGGCGCAGCCGATACGCTTTCGGCACTGCGTGAGGCCGCCGCCACCTTGTACGGAAAATCAGCGGCGTGAAGTGACATCGAAAAGCTGGGCTATGAAATAGCGGGTTTTTCAGTCATCGCGCACATGAATAAACCCGCCTCCGACTCAGCACAGGGTCTGTCAGTCGGGCTGCTCAAAAGTGGCTTGCAATTAGTCAGGCGGGATCAGATCAAACTTCAAGAGACGCCCTCTCGTTGAAGGAAGAAAAGCGCGCTACTCGAGCGTGATGCCGGTCTGCTTGACCACGCTTTCCCAGCGAATAAGTTCCTTTTGAATGTACTCACCGTAGGCCTCTGGCGTTGAACCCAAAGGCTCGGCCCCTTGCAGGGCCAGTTTCTGGCGAACCTCGGGGGATTGCAACGCCTTCATGACTTCTGCATTGAGGCGCTGGATGATGGGCTTAGGGGTGTTTGCAGGCACCATCACGCCTTGCCAGGCACCGACTTCAAAGCCTGGCATGCCGGACTCCGCCAGCGTTGGCACATCGGGAAACAGCGACATCCGCTTGGGTGTCGTCACGGCCAGCATCTTCAGGCGTTTGTCGCGCACAAACGGCATGACCGAGTTGACGGTGTCGGTCATGAACTGAATCTGCCCCCCGATGAGGTCGATGTCGGCAGGGGCACTGCCTTTGTACGGGATGTGCACCGCATCGATCCCGTTGGCCCGCACGAACTGAAAAGCGCCTAGGTGGGTGACATTGCCGTTGCCGGCAGAGCCGTACGACAGCTTGCCGGGGTTGGCCTTGGCATACGCAATGAACTCCTTCACTGTATTGGCTGGCACGTTCGGCCCAACCACCAACGCGAGAGGGACAACAGCCGTCAAGGCGACTGGCGCGAGATCGCGCTTCACGTCGTAGCTCAGGCTTTTGTAAAGTGCCGGGCTCAATGTGATCGAGGATGTGTTGTACAGCAACGTGTAGCCGTCTGCGGGCGCCCTCACCGCCAACATGGCCCCCAAGTTGCCATTGGCGCCACCGCGGTTGTCAACGACTACCGCCTGTCCCATGGACTCGGCCATTTTTTGCGCGATGACGCGAGCCACCAAGTCGGTCGGACCGCCAGGCGGGAACGGAATAATCAGGGTGATTGGCTTGGACGGAAAAGGAGCCTGCGCCTGTGCAACGGTACTGAAAAGCGTCGCAGCGCCTGTGAGTGCGGCCAGCACACTGGCAACGATGATGCGGCTGGAAATGGAGTGCGGCAAAAATTTTTTCATAAGAATAGTCTGCGTTGTTGTCGAGGTTGATTTAACTTCTTCAGGGCTTAAAAATGAGTCCTCGCCCGTACCATCCACGCTCATTCCGGCTTGACGCCGGAATCAATGGCCACCTTTTTCCAGCGTGTGATTTCTTCCTTGATGTAGGCGCTGAATTGCTCGGGTGTCGATGCGGCTGTGACCGCGCTGTACTGGGCAAATCGGTCCTTCATCTCAGGCGTCGAGAGGACTTTGATGAGATCGCGATTCAGACGCTGAATCACCGCTTTAGGTGTGCCGGCCGGCACCACGATGCCCTGCCAAGAGCTGACGTCGAAGTTGGCATAACCGGATTCTGCGACCGTGGGCACGTTAGGTGCCGTTGCAGATCGCTTGTCCGTTGTTACCGCCAGCGCCCTCACCTTGCCCGATGCGACATAAGGGTAGACACTAGAAAACGGATCGAAGAGCACCTGAATCTGTCCACCGATCAGGTCCGTCAGTGCCGGCGCACTGCCCTTGTACGGGATGTGGTTCATCTTGATCCCTGTGGCTGAGCTGAAGAACTCTACCGCCAGATAAATAGAACTTCCCGCCGTGCCATAGCTGATCTGGCCCGGCTGGCTTTTCGCCAGCTGAACCAGCTCGCCCAGCGACTTCACCGGCAGCGAAGGATGAACGGCGATGATCAGCGGCTGGATCGCCACCATGCTGACGGGGTCAAAACTGGCAATAGGATCGTAGGGGAGTTTGGCGAAGCTCACCGGGTTGATCGCCAGGGTGCTGATGTTGCCCATCACCAAGGTGTAGCCATCAGCGGGCGCACGGGCACCGGCCTCTGCACCGATCACACCGCTGGCACCGGCGCGGTTCTCGACCACAACAGCTTGCCCCAATTCAATAGACAACTTGGCGGCGACAGCGCGGGCAACGATGTCGGTCACACCACCCGGCGGAAAAGGCACGATCATGCACAAGGCTTTGGAGGGATAGTCCTGGGCGGCAACGCCCAGAGACATCAGCAATCCAAGGGTGGCTGCGCAAAATTTCAATGAACTAGACAACATGGCTATTCCTTTCAGGGGTAAACCGACGCCTTGCACGGCAGATGCAACACCAGGACTTGGGCGCCGTCCTTGCCAACGCTCAACGCGGAGGGCGTTTCGTCCGCAGAGACGAACAAACTTTCCCAGGACTTCAGTTGGGCGTCCGCATGGTTCAGTGTGCCTACCAGCACCACCAGAAAAAAGCCTGCGCTGGCGGAGTGCCGCTGCGGCAACAGCGTTGCACCGGCGGGCAGGCGAACGACTTCTGCGCCCAAGCCATCGTCGGCCAGCGGGATCACCGCCTCTGTCTGCACAGCCGTCAACGCAGCCAGTTCGGCGGCGCTGGCCATGTGCAAAGGGCCGGACTGTGCATGGCGTTTAGGGCCACGCACCATTTTTTCACGGGCTTCCGAAATGGGTAGCAGGCCGGTTTCACAGACCGACCGCATGGTGAAGTATTTGATGCCGTCGGGCCCTGCAACCAAAGGCCCGTAACCGGTGTACGCGCCGGCGTAGTGAATCGTCAGTGGCGACAACTCGGCCGCACCGATCGTGCCGGAACCTTCCACAAACAACTGAAACTGATTTTGCCGGTGAAAGTGCGGCACCAACACCGAGTTCGCTGGTTGCTCAATCAGCGCAACCGTGGGCGAGAGTGCGGGGTCAACCCCCGACTCCATCCATTCAGCTTTGAAGTAGCTGTCATCCAGCACCGGAATAGTCCGGCGTCTGAGCTCACCGTTGGCTCGGGTTCCAAGTTTGATCATGATGGCACTCCAGTCCGTGGGGTCGATTTATTCCGCAGTGATGCTGCCAGCCCGGGCCACCTTGGTCCAGCGCTCAATTTCTGTCCGCATGTAGGTGTTGTAGGCTTCGAGCGTACTGCCCAGCGGGTCTGTGCCTTGTTTGGCCATCTGGGCGCGCACGTCCGGCAGGGCCAAAACCTTGAGTATTTCTAAATTGAGCCTGGCGACGATGGGCGCGGGAACCGCTGCGGGCACCATCAGGCCCTGCCAGGCACTGGCTTCATAGCCTTTGATCCAGCTCTCCGATATCGTCGGCACATCGGGCAAGGAGGGAATCCGCTCTTTGCTCGTCACCGCCAAGGCCCGGACACGACCATCGCGGATGTAGGGCAAGGCCGAGCTCATGGCGTCGACGGCGAACTGAATCTGCCCGCCGAACAAATCAATCAAAGCCGGTGCGCTGCCTTTGTAGGGGATGTGAACCGCATTGAGCCCTGCCGTCTGCAGAAGTTGGGCCGGAATGACGTGCGTGATGGTGCCCGTACCGGCAGAGCCATAGCTGTACTTGCCCGGATTGGCACTGAGCTGTTCGATGAATTCCTTGACGTTGCGCGCTTTGAAGTCCTTGTTGACGATCAAGACCGTTGGCGCTGAAGCCGTCAGGGCGATACCGGTGAAATCCCGCGTGGGGTTGTAGGGCAGCTTGGGCGACAACGCCGCAGACAACGCAAATGAAGACGTGTTGTAGAGCAGCGTGTAGCCATCGGCCACTGAGCGGCCCACGGCGTCAGCAGCCAAAACAGCATTGGCACCAGGGCGGTTTTCTATCAGCACCGGTTGCCCCAGAAACTCGCCGAGCTTGATGGCCAGCAACCGCGCGATGTTGTCTGTCGGCCCACCGGCAGAAAACCCGATGACGATGCGCAGCGGCTTGCTGGGGTAGACGGCTTGTGCCTGCGCCTGCGCGCTTGTACCGCCAACAGAAATGGCGCCCAATGCAAGCAAGGCCTTGCGCCGCGTCAGGGAGTTTGTCGGATTGATCATGCCGGCCTTTTTAAGTGGTGTGACCAGCCAGCAAGCGCTTGGCGGTGTAGGTCATCACGTTTTCATCGCGTTGATTGAAAACCTGAATGCTTGAATCAACAATGGCTCTACCGCCGGTCGAGGTCGGCCGCACACCCGTCACTTCAATGACCGCGTGAATAGTGTCGCCAACCCGCACCGGCGCATGAATTTTCTGGGTCAGTTCCAGCATGGCCAGCCCTGTGCCCTGAATCATGGTTTGCAGAATGAAACCTTCAATCAGCGTGTAGGTCAGCGCCGCCGGAACCGGCCGCCCCGCAATACCGCCATGCAACGGAGCCGCATCAATGAACATGACCTCGACCATGCCGGTCACGCCGATGAACCCGACCAGGTCGGCCTCGGTCACCGTCCGCCTAAAGGTCTTGAAACGCTGGCCAATGACCAGCTCCTGCCAGTGCAGGCCTTGGCCGAGTTGCTGGATGTTGGAGTGATGGCTCATGGACACCGGTCCTTTCCCGCTCATTGCTGTTCGATTTTGGCTTTGACCGCGATGCGCTTCCAAAGGTCAATTTCATCCTTTTGAAAAGCGCGCATTTGCTCCGGTCCACCGCGCATCACCTCACCACCAATGCGCTCGTAAAACTCACGCGTTTCCGGCAAGTTTTCAATCGTTGTCATGAGCGCTGCGAGCTTGTCTGTTTCTGCTTTAGGTGTCTTGGACGAGACCATGGCAGCGACCCACACATACGCATTGAATCCTGGCAATCCGGCCTCTGCAGACGTCGGCACTGACGGCAGCACCGCTATGCGATTGGCAGATGCGACTGCCAGTGCACGCAGCTTGCCGCTTTTGACCAACTCTTGCGCACTGGTAATTTCAACAAAAGCCAGTTGGACCGTTTCTGACGCAACCGCCACAACCGAATCTGTGGCGCTCTTAAAAGGAACGCCGTAGGTTTTCACGTTGGCTGTTTCATTGAACAGCTCAGCCATCAATTGATAACCGGCTGAACCATGGGCGTAGTTGAGCACGCCTGGCTTGGCCTTGGCCGCAGCAATCAACTCCGGCAAAGTGGTGTGGCTAGAGCCGCCTGGAACGATCAGAAGTGCAGGCGCCCGAACCATCATCGTCAGTGGGCTGAAGTCGGCAATCGGGTCATAAGGCAATGTCTTGAACAAAGCCGTGTTGACAGCCAGCGTCGAATTACTGCCGATCAGTAGTGTCCCAACGTTTTTCAGAGGAGCGAGAGCTGTTGAGGCTCAAATTCTGAATCTGTGTCGGGTGTGGGTGGCGTAAGTAGTTGATTTATTGGGGTTGTTTCAAACATGGTCAAGCTCAAGATTTGTAGGATTTCATGAAGA
>CANFXC010000003.1 GCA_947450765.1 Comamonadaceae bacterium
CGATGTCTACACCTGTGCCGTCTGACTTGACGCGCACCTTGACGTTGTAATCCACCACGCGTTTGACGGGTACCAAAACCTTCATCGGAAATCTCCAGACATATTGAGTTGACGTTAACGTAAGCCAGTTATTCTATGCCGCCAATGGGCGCTGGCACAACGGCGCTTGACAGATGCACCACCCGCTGGGGATAAGGAATCTGAATGCCGTGCTGGCGGAGCGACTTGAGAATCGCCATATTGACGAGAGAACGGATGTTTTGCTGGCCGTTTTCAGGATCAATAACCCAAAAGTTGACCGTGAATTCCAACCCGTCGACACCAAAGTTGGTGAGGTTCACCGACGGTGCTGGGTCGGGATCTTTCAGCACACGGGTTTGATTTGAAGCCGCTTCGCCCAGTAGCCGGAGCACCAACTCCACATCGCTGTCGTAGCCCACCGACACCACGGTCGAGAGCATCACCCGGCTGTCGGCCAGCGACAAGTTCTCAATCCGGCTGCTGATGAATATCTCGTTCGGCACGATCGACTCGCGTCCCGTCAGCGCCCGCACCACGGTGTAGCGCGCATTGATGTCGGTGATGCGGCCTTCAAAGCCGTCGACCCGAACGCTGTCGCCAATCCGCACGCTGCGTTCAGCCAAAATCACAAAGCCACTGACGTAGCTGGCAGCCAGTTTCTGCAAACCGAAACCAACGCCCACACCAATCGCCCCACCCAGCACTGACAAGGCGGTCAGGTCAATGCCCACCGCAGACAGCGCCACCAACAAGCTCACAAAGACCAGCATGGCCCGCGTTGCATTGCTGACGGCCTTGCGCAGCGACAAGTCGTTGCCAACGGCCGACCGCAGCAGGCGCGTTTCAATCGCCGATGAAATCCACAGCGCCACAATCAGCACCACACCCGCTGTCAGCGTGCCCTCGATGAGCGTGCGCACCGACATCGAGCTGGTACCGACGCGCCACTTGATGGTGTCTAGCTCTGCCAGGATCAGTGGCAGCAAGCCGCTGAGCCACAGCACCAAACCCAGCCAGACCAGCCAGGAGATCGTGCGTTCAAGCGCACGCACCAGCGGCGCGTCTTTGAAGGCCACTTGCAACACTTTCACACCCAGACGAATGGCGGCAAGTGCCACCAGCACCGGCATGGCCACCGTGAAAACGGTGATGGGCATTGACGTGGCCAGCATCGCCTTAGCGGCATAGCCCAGACACAGCAGCACCACGGGAAACATCACGCCATCCAGAATCTTTCGACCAAAAAGGATGGAGGAGTCCTCCTTGACACCTGTGGCGCGGCGCAAAAGCGAGGTCAGCAACCAAGCCAAACCCATACAGACGGCCAGCACCAATACCTCGATCAAGGCTGCCTGTTGGGCCAGCGCGACGAACCAAGCTTGCAGGCGCTCTATATGGATGATCGATGTCACGAAAGGGGTGCCTTGAGCGGCCATCTTGAGTTCCTAAAAAATATCACAGGTCAGCCAATACCCGAACGTGCGCTTCAACGCTGCAGGCCAGCGCATGGAGGTTGTAACCGCCCTCCAGGGAAGACACGATGCGCCCCTTCGAGTGACGCTTAGCCACGTCTTTGATGCGCTGCGTGATCCAGGCATAGTCTTGCTCCACCAAGCCCAGCTGACCCAGATCGTCTTCGCGGTGCGCGTCAAAGCCAGCGCTGATAAAAATCATCTCGGGCTTGAATTCTTCCAGTCTCGGCAGCCATGTTGCCTCGATCAATTCACGAATTTTCGGGCCTTTGGTGTACGGCGGAACTGGCAGGTTCAGCATGTTGGGTTCATCAGTGTCCGCACCGCTGTTGGGGTAGAGCGGGTGTTGGAAAAAACTCACCATCAAAATGCGCTCGTCGCCGCTGATGATGTCTTCGGTGCCGTTGCCATGATGAACATCAAAGTCCACAATCGCGACGCGTTTGAGACCGTGGCGTTCCAGCGCATATTTAGACGCCACCGCCACACTGTTGATGAAGCAAAAGCCCATGGATTTGCTGCGGCAAGCATGGTGGCCCGGTGGACGCACCGCACAAAAAGCGTTCTCAAGCTCACCCGCCATGACCGCATCGGTGGCCGCCAGCGTGGCACCCGCTGCGCGCAGAACGGCATTCCAAGTGTGCACATTCATGGCCGTGTCGGGGTCTAGCTGCGCATAAGACGGACCGCCTGCATTGATGTCGTCCACGAGCTGGCTCGACAAGCCGTGGAGTGCCGCCACCAACATGCGGTCGTGCGCCAACTCAATGTCTGACAGCGGTGCCAACGGCGCCTCGCGTCGGTCCAGCACATCGGCGACACCGGTCATCAAGAGCCGGTCTTCAATAGCATCTAGCCGTTCAGGGCATTCCGGATGACCGGCGCCCATTTCATGTTTACGACAGTCGGCGTGGGTGAAATAGCCAGTCTTGTTCATCAGATTCGGCATTCAGGTTAAGGGGGAAGAAAGCAATTTTTTAAAAATTTAGCTTACCACGCGGATTCGGCCGGAATCGCAGAGTCGAACGACTCTAAAGGCCTCACGCTTGGGGGGACCGTCAGCACAACAGACATGCCTAAAATTAACGACTGCTAAATTAGCAAGACGACGCCAGCAGAATTTCAACCGCGCATTCAGCAGGATCATTTTTGACACACACCACCGCCATTCCGACGAGTACCCGCCCGGCGCAGGCTGCATCGCGCAGCCTGCGCCGCCAATTCCTCTCATGTGCGCTGGCGTTCGCAGGGACGGCGCTGACAGTCCATGCAGCAGAAAGCACCGGGCCGGTCGTTGCCATGACAACGCCGGCGATCGCCATCAAAGCCAAGCCCGACAATGCCGTCAAAATCGCCAAGCGCTCCCATGCGAGTCAGCACAAAAAGCCGAAAAAAATACGCCTGTCTGCGAACGTCGGTCCGGCTTACGCCACACGGCCCGAGGTCATGCGCTTTGCCGATGAACTGGCCGAGCGGCGCAACCTGAACCCGCAATGGGTACGCCGGGCCATCGGTCAAGCCACCTTCACACCTGCCGTGGTGCGGCTGATGCAACCGCCTGCCCAGCCTTTTGTGAAGAACTGGGCGGCCTACCGCAGCCGCTTCATTGACGCCACCCGCATTGACGCAGGCGTGCAATTCTGGAAAGACAACCAAGCCACGCTGGCGCGGGCTGAAAAAAAATTCGGTGTGCCGAGCGAGATCATCGTCGGCATCATCGGTGTCGAGTCCATTTACGGCCGCAACACCGGCAGCTTTCGCGTCATCGATGCCATCACCACGCTGGCGTTTGATTTTCCGGCCTCACACCCACGGGCCGCCGAACGCACCGCCTTTTTCAAAGGTGAAGTGGAACAGTTTTTGAGCTTGCAAAGCCGCATGGGCGCAGACCCGCTGCTGCCGCTGGGTAGCTACGCTGGCGCCATGGGCATGCCGCAGTTCATGCCGTCCAGCTGGGTTCGTTTTGCAGTGGACTTTGACGGCGACGACAAGATCGACCTCTGGAACAGCCCCGCAGACGTCATCGGCTCAGTCGCCAACTACTTCAAAGCCTTTGGCTGGCAGACCGGCATGCCGACCCACTACCCGGTGAGTTTTGACACCGCCAAACTCGACCTTGACGCCTTGATGGCGCCCGACATTTTGCCGACCTTCAGCGTCGCCAGCTTCACCGCCAAAGGCGCGGTGCTACAAGGCGCTGCGTTGGAACACAAAGGCCCGCTGGCGCTGGTCGAACTGCTCAACGGGCCAGACCCCGCCAGCTACGTCGCCGGCACCGAAAACTTTTACGTCATCACCCGCTACAACTGGAGCAGCTATTACGCGATGGCGGTGATTGAGTTGGGAAATGCCGTGAAGCTCAGCTTGCCTTAGATTTTGCTTTTAGCCAATGCAAAAAATCGTCTCGCATGGCTGGGCTGATGCGGTGATCGATCGGGTAGCGATGGCTTTCAAACTCGACTTCAAGATCTTTCAACAGCGCATCTGACCGCTCCGCCCAGACCACCGGCAAGGTGTTGTCAAAATCCCCGTGTCCGACAAAAGCACGGAGTTTTTTGAAGCGCGATGTCTCCGCCAAGTGAGGCTGCAACTCTGGCAAAATTCGACCCGACAGCAGCCCAAATCTAGCGACCGATTCCGGTTCGCTGAGGGCCACACTGGCACTCATGATGCCGCCTTGGCTAAAGCCGGCAACCACCGTCCGGTCTGGTTGAATTTGATAAGCAGTCTGGAGCTGCCTGATGAAGCGAATCAAGGCCAAGCGGCTCAACTCTGCTTGTGCCTCGTCGATGTGAGGGCCAGTCGGCGTGAAGGCGACCCTGAACCAGGCAAATTGACCGGGGGCCAAAGTCAATGGGCCACGCGCCAACACCACCAAAGTGTCCGGACTTGCAGCAGAGGCCAAGTCACCCAGACTCGTTTCAGAACCTCCCACGCCATGCAGTAAAACCAGCAGGGATTGAGGCGCTACCGGCTGAGGCTGCCGAATCCGAAACGACAACTCAAAACCAGCGTCTTTTTTCAATTCGCCAAGTGTGGCGTCCAGATTTTTCATGAAGCACCCCACGCATAAGACTCCATCGACAACACGCTGTGGTCAATCCCGCCCTTCAGCACATCGACAGCTTCATCGTTGGCGCTGGCCCCCAGGGCCACCAACAAGGGCAGAAAATGGTCTTCGGTCGGGTGCGCGCGCAACGCATGGGGCGCCAGCCGACGGTAGTCGATCAATCTCTGCGCATCTTTCGACTGAACCGTTTGCCGCACCCACTGCGTGAACTCGACAGCATAGTCCTCCGGCTTGCCGGCAAATTGCCTAAATTCGTACAGGTTGTGCGTCATGCTGCCAGAACCCAGGATCAAGACACCTTTCTCGCGCATCGGGGCCAATGCCTGGCCCAATTGATAAGCGGAAGCCGTCGTCAAATCGTGCGGCATGGAGACCTGAAAAACCGGAACATCGGCCTTCGGCAGCAAATGCATCAGCGGAACCCAAGCGCCGTGGTCAAGGCCGCGGCGCTCATCCGTCCCGACGGGCCAACCTGCCCGCGCCAGCAACTCACCCACTTCGCGGGCCAGCTCGGGAGCGCCAGCTGCTGGGTATTGAAGTCGTGACAGTGCAGCCGGAAAGCCACCAAAGTCATGGACGGTTTCGGGCACAGATGCAGTCGACACCTTGACACCCCGTGTTTGCCAATGCGGCGACACCACCAACACCGCTCGGATGTTCGTCAGCGACTGCCCCAGCGCGCTGAGCAGAGGCCCCAGCTGACTGGGTTCCAGGGCGAATGTCGGTGCGCCATGGGAGATGAACAACACGGGAGCTTTGGTACTGGAAGTCATGACGGCTCGGTTTGATGGCGCTTGATTGATCAGGCTTGGTTTCGGGCGTCAACACTCCAACCACCGGCACCATGCGCAGCCAACGTTAACAAGCCACCCACCACGGCGATGTTCTTGAAAAACAAGAGTTGCTGCACAAAGGCCTGGTCTGCCGGCACACCCCAGTAGTTATGGAAAAAGAAGCTAGCCACCAAGGTGAACACAGCCAGCACGACGGCCGCAATGCGTGTTCCAAAACCCGCGAGCAAGGCCAAACCACCGGCGATTTCGACCACCAAAGCCAGCGCAGCACCCACGCTGGGCAGCGGCAAACCCACCGACGAGATGTAGCCGACCGTGCCGGCAAAGCCGGTCAGTTTGCCGATACCGGCAGGCAGAAACAGAGCGACGAACAGCAAGCGTCCCAGCAAGGCCAAGGTGTTTTCAATCGGTGAGGTGTTTTGAATAGATTTAGACATGATGATTTCCTGAAGTTAGGGCTGCGAATGTGCAGTCATCGCCTCGCTGTAGCGGATTGCTGTCGAGACACGGGGTGTACTTTATTGGAGCCAACAATTAAGATAAATAGCATTCATTGATATTAATTGTTTCACCGGGAGGGACAATGGATCGTTTTTTAGAGATGCGAACCTTCAACGCGGTCGTTGAAGCGGGCAGCTTTGTCAAAGCGGCTGAAGCGCTGGACTTGTCAAAAGCTGCGGTGTCGCGCTATGTCGTCGGCATGGAAACCCGGCTGGGCGTGCGCTTGTTGCACAGAACCACGCGCAGACTGTCTTTGACCGAAGAAGGTCAGGTTTTTCACGCTCGCAGCAAGGAACTGCTGGAGGCGCTTGAAGAAGCCGAAGCCGAGATCACCTCCCGCAGCGAAGCCGCCACCGGCCTGCTGCGGGTCAACGCACCGCTGACCTTTGGCATCTTGCATTTGGCCCCACTGTGGGCCGTCTTTATGGCGGAGAACCCTAAAGTCACGCTGGACATCACCCTCTCAGACCGCGTGGTGGATTTGCTGGAGGAAGGCTACGACATCGCCATCCGCATCGCCAAACTGGAGAACTCCAGCCTCGTCAGCAAGTTACTGGCGAAAACGCGCATGGTCTTGTGCGCATCACCCGCCTACTTGGATAAACACGGCACGCCGACGCATCCAGCAGAGTTGGTCAAGCATGCCGTGATCTCGTACAGCTACTGGTCGACCAAAGACGAGTGGCGATTCACCGGCCCCAAAGGCGAGGTCAGCGTCCACACCCTGCCGACGATCCACACCAACAGCGGTGACACCTGCCGTGCCGCGGCCTTGGCACATCAGGGTTTGATTTTGCAACCGACTTTTTTGGTCGGCAAAGACTTGGTCGATGGCACTTTGGTCGAGTTGATGCCGGACTACCGGTCCCTTGAACTGGGGATTTATGCCGTCTACCCCACCCGCAAACATGTCTCAGCCAAGGTCCGCGCACTGATTGATTTTTTGAGTTTTCAGCTGGCTGGGCGAGGTGTTAATTGGTGAGCAGACTCAGCTTGATCATTGATGGGTTCGGGCCTATCGGCTTCCGGTCCGAACGAAGGCTAAGTGACGCGAGGCAGCGAACGAGCACATGGAGATGCTGGGCGGTCAAAGTGCACCAATGATTGGGTGGCGTTCATAGTGCCAACAACTCAATATCGTCCATGGGATAGTGCTTGCGATTGTGCGTCCACAACGGGCAACGGTGCGTGCGCGCCGTGGCGGCCATCAAGTAATCTTCTAGCGAAATGCCAGAGAAGGCCTTGGAAAATTGGTTGGCATACAAGCCCGCCATCCGCCCCGTGTCGACATCCATGTCGATGCGCTGACATAAATCAAACAGCGCTTCGATGTCACTGTATTCACGCTTGAAAGCCCCGGCGTACACCTCGGCGACAACCACGGGGCAAATCAAAAACCGGGTTTCAGACTCCAACAGCAGCATGAACCGCTCCACAACAGCTGGTACTTTTTTGAGCAGGTCAATGACAATGTTGGTGTCCAACACCAGACGCTCGGGCCTCACGCGTCATCACCCGTTCGAAAAATTCGGCTTTTGTTGCGGATGGTACGCACGTAGTCATCAGAATCCACTCCTTCAAAGCTCTCCAAGGGTTTCAGTCTTTCAAAATAGGCCCGGGCATCGGCTACGGGATCTTTTTGAATGTCTTTTTCCAGCGTGCGGCGGATCAGCTCGGAAATGCTGACGCCCACGCTACGCGAACGGACTTTCAGGCTGTCATACAACTCGTCCTGCAGGTAGATTTGGGTTCGATGCATACTTTCCTCCGCATTTGTGATGTATAAAACTATACATCACATTGGATTTTTCCCGCTGTCCATTTGTGCCATCAGTCTTTTTTTACTTGCGTTCAGCGCAGCAAGGCTTCTTGCCCCCGTGCGCAGCGCCTTCAAACCGGCTCAATCGTGATGCTCACCGTCATCGACTCTTCACCACCGCCCTGTCGCACGCCTTTGATCGGCGGGCAGGCGTCGTAGTCTGTGCCCATGGCCAAGCGCACGTGGCGCTGGTCAATCTGGCAGCTGTGGGTGATGTCAATGCTGACCCAGCGCCGCTCGGCCACGTCGAGGCACACATCAGCCCAGGCGTGGCTGGCCAAGTCGGGTTCGTTGGCGGCGTAAAAATAGCCGCTCACGTAGCGCGCCGGGATGCCCAAGCTGCGGCACACGGCGACCATCACGTGGGCTTGGTCTTGGCACACACCAGCGCCCGCTTGAAAGGCTTGCAGCGCCGTGGTGCTGACGTTGGTGCTGTTTTTTTGGTAGCGAACCACATCGGCAATAGCTTGACTCAAAGCCAGCAGCTTGGCCAAATCTGCCTTGCCGTTAGCGGGGACAGTGGGTGCGACAAAGCGCCGGCCGAACTCCGTCAGCACCGCATGCGGGGCGGCCAAATGTGTCGGGCGTAAAAAGAAACTCGGGTGCGGCAAGTTCGGCGCATCCACAAACTCGGCCACACCCAGCGTGTCCACCTGCCCTGCCGCGTTGACCAAACTCCAGCGCACATCGTCACTCACTTTACCGACGAAGGTGTAGGAGTGAATACTGTTGCCGTAGGCATCGTGCTGGGGAAAGAGCTTTTCGGGGGCGCCCAGACTCCAAAAATCCACGGTTTGCGCCGGCCCACTCTGCGGCGTCAGCCACAGAGTTTGCAGGGCATAGAGCAGCGGTTCGCTGTAGCGGTAGTCGGTGGTGTGCTTGACGTGCAACTTCATGCCCGAGACCTTAACAGCAAGTCCATCGCTGAAAGAAAAGCTTTCAGTGGGTGCTCGGGACTAGAAATTCACGGCTGATGTTGGCACCAATCTCGTTGACCCGGTCCAGGAACTGAGTCAAAAAGGCGTGCAAACCGGTCGCCAGAATTTCGTCAATCCGTGAGTACTGCAGATCAGCGCGAAGCTTGCCCGCACGGCGCAGGGTTTCACTTTGCGGGTCACTCGTCACCATGGCCAGATTGCTCATGACTTCGTTCAGGCAACCCAGCAAAGAGCGCGGCATGTCGGGCCGCAAAATCAACAGCTCAGCCACCAGTTCGGGTTTGATGACGTCGCGGTAAACCTTGCGATACACCTCAAAGCCAGAGACGCTGCGCAGAATCGCACTCCAGTGGTAGAAATCAAACTCTTGCTCTTTGTCGTTGACCGAGCCCAAGGCGGATTCGACTGCATGGAATTTCACATCGACCAGGCGGGCGGTGTTGTCGGCGCGCTCCAGAAAAGTCCCCATGCGCAAAAAGTGAAAAGACTCGTCTTGCAGCATGGTGCCCAGCGTGACGCCGCGCGACAAATGCGAGCGGAACTTAACCCACTCAAAAAACTGGGCCGGATCCCGCTTGAACTCAGCGCTCTTGCCCCTGAGCATGCGGATGACTTCGAGGTAAGTTTGGTTTTGCGTTTCCCAGACTTCGGTGGTCAGTGAGCCACGCACGGCGCGGGCGTTTTCGCGGGCGTTTTGCAGACACGAAATAATGCTCGACGGATTTTTTTCATCACGCACCATGAAGTCCATCACATCGGTCGGGTTGATGTTGTCGCCGTCGTATTTGGCCGCGTAAGCCGGCTTCAGCTCACTGATGCTGAGCAGACCCTGCCAGGCAGCTTGCGCCACCTCGTTCGATTGTGGCAACAACGAGGTCTGGTAGTTGACGTCAAGCATGCGGGCCGTGTTCTCGGCGCGCTCGGTGTAGCGGGACATCCAAAAAAGATGGTCGGCGGTGCGGGAAAGCATGGTCATACATTTTCTCCCATGGTTGCGAGTGCCGGCTTTGAAGCCGCGTCTTCCAGAATCCAGGTGTCTTTGGTGCCGCCGCCTTGCGACGAGTTGACCACCAGCGAGCCGTCTTTGAGGGCCACACGGGTCAGTCCACCCGGCACCATCTGCACCTCTTTGCCGCTGAGCACAAAGGGACGCAAGTCAATGTGGCGCGGCGCAATGCCGCTGTCCACATAGGTCGGGCACGTCGACAAGCTGAGCGTTGGCTGCGCGATGTAGCCGGACGGATTGGCCAGCAGCGCACGGCGGAAATCTTCAATTTCAGCCTTCGTCGACGCCGGCCCCACCAGCATGCCGTAACCGCCAGCGCCGTGAACTTCTTTGACAACCAAGTCTTTCAGGTTGGCCAAGGTGTATTTCAGGTCGTCATCGTTGCGGCACATGTAGGTCGGCACGTTTTTCAAGATCGGTTTTTCACCCAGGTAAAACTCGATCATCTTTGGCACATACGGGTAGATCGACTTGTCATCAGCCACGCCCGTGCCAATCGCGTTGCACAGCGACACATTGCCACTGCGGTAAACATTCAGCAAGCCGGCACAGCCGAGGGTGGACTTTGGCTGAAACGCCAGCGGGTCCAGGTAGTCGTCGTCCACACGGCGGTAGATCACGTCAACGCGCTTGGGGCCGCGCGTGGTGCGCATGTAGACAAAGTTGTCTTTGACAAACAGGTCCTGGCCTTCCACCAACTCGACGCCCATTTGCTGCGCCAAAAACGCATGTTCAAAATAAGCCGAGTTGTACATGCCGGGCGTCAGCACGACCACAGTCGGTTCGGCGGTGGCCGGAGGGGCCATTTGGCGCAGGGTCTCTAACAGCAGGTCAGGGTAATGAGCGACCGGGGCCACACGGTTTTGGCTGAACAGCTCTGGGAAAAGCCGCATCATCATTTTGCGGTCTTCCAGCATGTAGCTAACGCCGCTGGGCACACGCAGGTTGTCTTCAAGGACGTAATATTCGCCCTCGCCTTGGGCGTTCGGGGCGCGCACGATGTCGATGCCGCTGATGTGAGAGTAGATGTTGCCGGGCACATCGACGCCCATCATTTCCGGCCGGAACTGGGCGTTTTGAAAAATCTGCTCAGCCGGGACATGGCCGGCCTTGATGATTTCTTGGTCGTGGTACACGTCGTGGATAAAACGGTTCAAGGCCGTGACACGCTGCACCAGCCCTTTTTCCATGCTGGCCCATTCGTGGGCGGGAATGATGCGGGGGATCAGGTCAAAGGGGATCAGGCGTTCGCTGCCGGCCCCGTCTTCATCCTTGTCGCCATAGACGGCAAAAGTGATGCCGACGCGCCGGAAAATCATTTCGGCTTCGGCTCGACGGTCTTGCATCACGTCGGCCGGCTGCTGGGCCAGCCAGCGCTGGTAGCTTTCGTAGTGGGCTCGCACGCTCGTGGCACTGGCGTTCATTTCGTCAAACATCGGTCGGCTCATGGGCTTATATCTCCAGCAAATTCAACTCTGATACTTGTATTTACAGCTTAGCAAGTTATGCGCCAATCAACGGATAAAGCCGATATTTTTCACGCTATTTCTTGATTTCTGGGCGTCAATAAACCCTTTTTACGACAAGCCTCGGCTCAAGCTCTTAAAAAGTTCACTGCGTCACTGGCACACGGTGATGCCAGTAACGCAGCCCCACTTCGCGCTCGCAGGCCCACTCTGCCGGCCGGGCACTGCGCCAAGTTGCTGCACCGCAGGAGGCGGACTGAAGCACCATGATGCCCCGCTGGCGATAACGCTCAAGCACCTCGGGTGCTGGATGATTGAAGCGGTTTCTGTAGCCGGCTTGGGCCAACGCCAGCCGTGGCTGCACGGCATCCAGAAAGCTGCCACTTGATGAGGTTTTGCTGCCGTGGTGAGGCATCAGCAACACCTCCGATTGAATCGACCCCACCCGCAGCAAGGATTGCTCTTGCCGAACCTCAATATCACCCACCAGCAGCGCACTCACCGGCCTGGCGCTCACTGAGCCTTTGGCCGCGGCCGAAATTCGCAGCACGCAGCTCAGGGTGTTCGGTTTGGCGGGCGCGTCATAGGCGGCAGGGTCTGGGTGCAGCATCTCAAAATCAACCCCGTCCCATTGCCAGCGCTGGCCCGTCTCACAGCGCGTCCCAGAGCGTAATTGCTGCAGTTCGTGCTCGCCCTCCATGGAACTGGACAGCGCCGCCTGTGGCTGCATGGCCAGCACTGAAGCGGCACCACCCACATGGTCGGTATCGCGGTGGCTGAGCAAGACGAGGTCAAGCCGTACGCCTAAGGCACGCAGCAGCGGCACCAGCACCCGGTGACCGGCATCGCTGTCGCGCGAAAAGCGCGGCCCGGCGTCGTACAGCAGCGCATGGTTGGCGGTGCGCACCAGCACAGCGTTGCCCTGCCCAACATCGGCGGCCAGCAATTCAAACTCGCCCACATCCGGTCGCAACGGTTGCCACAATAGCACCGGCAAAAGCAAAGGAACGCCCAGCACCCGCCAATGCCACGGCAGCCGCATCACCAGCAGCAAGCCGCCCGCCACGCCCGCTGCCGCACACCACACAGGCACGGCGGCCTGACTGACGGTCGCTATTGGCCACGCCGCCAGCACCTCCAAAACAGCGATCAGTACGCCGGTGAACCAGGCTGCTAGATCCCAGAATGGCGCCCACACAACCCCCAACAAAGCCAGCGGTGTGATGAGCAAGGTGACAGCCGGAATCGCCAGCGTATTGGCCAGCAGGCCGACCACAGAGACTTGATTGAAAAGCAGCAATGTCAGCGGCGTCAGGGCCAGCGTGATGACCCATTGCTCACGCAGCATGCGCCAGGCACTATTGAGCACGCGCATCAGCCACGCCTGGCAGTCAGGCAGCCAGCGCCAGCGGGTAGGACGCAAAGCGGCGGCACTGGCCGTGTTAGCGTGAGTCGACGGCGATGATCCAGGGTCAGACGCAAACAGCACGCCAACCGCCACAAAGGACAGCCAAAAACCTGCTTGCAGCAACGCCCACGGATCAAAAGCCACCACCACGGCCATGGCCAGCAGCCAGATGTGCGGCCAAGCCCACTGCCGGCCACTTTGTCGCAATAGCACCACCACCGCAAGCATCAAAATGGTGCGCTGGGCCGGCAAGCCCAAACCCGAGAAGCTGGCGTAGGCTGCCGCTAGCAACAACCCACCCCAAGCAGCCGCACTGCTGGCGGGTAACAGCAGACACCAACGCGGCGTGAGCAGCGCCGAACGCCGCCACAGCCCACCCAGCACGCGCGACGCCAGCCACGCAAACAGCGTGATGTGCAAGCCCGAAATACTCACCAAATGGGCAATGCCCGTGGCCCTGAAAACATCCCAATCGGCACGCTCGATGGCATTTTGGTCGCCTACCACCAAGGCCGCGAGCACGCCAGCCAGTTGGCGACTCGCGATGCGTTCGAAAATAGCCTCGCGCACGCTTTGGCGTGCCCGCTCCACTGCATACCAAGGGCTGTAGGTTGCGTAGGCGCTCAACTTGATGGGCGGAGTATCTCGCACGCCGGCGCGCACCGACCCCGTCGCCTGCAGGCCCTGCTCCCACAGCCACAACTCGTAGTCAAACCCATGCGGGTTGCTGTTGCCGTGCGGTGCTTTCAGCCGCACGGTCAGCTGCCAGCGCTCGCCAGCACGCATGGGCTGCGGCAGGCGCGACTCTAAAACAGGCGCAGCAACGGGTCGCGGTGCCATGAAAAATTCGGAATACCAGCCTACATACAGCTGCGGCGGCAGCGCCACCGCAGCGCCCTCCAGTCGCGCCGATTCGACCTTCAAGCGAAAGCGAACGACATCTTCACCTTGCTGCGGCATGGTTTGAACGACACCCGTGACTTGAATGTCGCGCCCCTCAAGCGAGGGCTTAAGCGCCTGCGCCTCAAAGACAGAAGCGCGTAATCCCGTGAGGCTAAAACCCAAAGTCAATCCAGCCAGGACCATCATGGGCACCGTGGCCACTTGAATGGACTGTCGCCGGAAAAACAACGCAAGTGTCAGCCAGCCGATTCCCGCCACCAACCCGACCGTGTAGACGTCGTCAGTGGCTAGACTGGCCTGCTGCAGCTGAAACGCCGTGCCAATAACGAGCCCGAGCAACAGCCCGACAGGTGTGGAGGGCACGCCTAATTTAATGCTGAGCCACGGCAGTGGGTCGTTGTTCAATTGAATCCTTTGCCACCTAGGCAGTGATTGCGGCGACACTAGCCAGGTGTAAATGGGCCTTGAAACCCAGACTCCCCCCTGATTTGGCGCGGGTCTTGCTTACCTTTTTTGAGTATTGACCGAATGATCTGCACGCCAACATGGCGGCATCCACCTTGTACCTGAAAAGCGAGAACTTCTGTGTCCATTCATGTAGCCCTGAGTCACATCACGCATTACAAATATGACCGGCTGGTCAAACTCGGACCTCAGGTGGTTCGCTTGCGACCAGCCCCGCACAGTCGCACCAAGGTGCTGTCGTACTCTCTCACCATCGAGCCAGCCGATCACTTCATCAATTGGCAGCAAGATCCTTTTGCCAACTACCAGGCCAGGCTGGTGTTCCCCGAAGCTGCGCGCTCATTCAAGGTCACGGTCGATCTGGTGGTCGAGATGGCGGTGTTCAATCCATTCGACTTTTTCCTCGAACCCCAGGCTGAAGAATTTCCATTCAAATACAGCGAAGCACAAGCCGTAGAACTCGCACCCTACTTGGTGACCGAGCCCGCCACACCGTTGCTGCAAAAGTACATAGCCAGCATCGACCTGACGCCGCGTCGTACCAACGACTTTCTGGTCAGCCTGAACCAGAAGTTGCAGTCCGACATCAAGTACGCGATTCGCATGGAGCCTGGCGTGCAGACGCCTGAAGAAACGCTGGCGCTGGCCTGCGGCTCCTGCCGCGACACCGGCTGGCTGATGGTGCAAATATTTCGCCACTTGGGTCTGGCCGCGCGTTTCGTGTCTGGCTACTTGATTCAACTCAAAGCCGATGTCAAATCGATTGACGGCCCGAGCGGGGCCGAGAAAGACTTCACCGACCTGCACGCTTGGTGTGAGGTGTTTTTGCCAGGCGCCGGCTGGGTTGGACTCGACCCAACGTCAGGCCTGATGGCCAGCGAAGGCCACATACCACTCGCCTGCACACCCGAGCCTTCCAGCGCTGCGCCGATTGAAGGCGGCGTCGACGAATGCGAGGTGACGTTTGAACATCACATGGGCGTCCAACGCATTCATGAGTCCCCGCGCGTCACCAAGCCTTACACCGAAGAACAATGGGCTGCCGTGTTGGCGCTGGGCGAAGTGGTCGACCGTGATCTGGTGGCCGGCGACGTGCGCCTGACGATGGGCGGTGAGCCGACCTTTGTCGCCACCAAAGACCGTGACGGCGCTGAATGGAACATCGACGCCCTCGGCCCGACCAAGCGCGGCTACGCCACTGAACTGGTACAAAAACTCCGCGCTGAATACGGCGAAGGCGGCTTCCTCCACTTTGGCCAAGGCAAGTGGTACCCCGGCGAGCAATTACCGCGCTGGGCGCTGAGCATTTTCTGGCGTAAAGACGGCCATCCAATTTGGCAAAACCCGGCCCTGTTTGCCGACGAACGCCAGACCGGCAAAAAAGCCGACAGCGCCTGCCACTACACCAGCGCTGACGCCGACCGCTTCACCAAAATGCTGGCCTCCAAGCTGGGCTTGAGCCCGCGCCACATCACGCCCGGCTACGAAGACACTTGGTATTACCTCTGGCGTGAACGCCGCTTGCCGGTCAACGTGGATCCGTTCAATGCGCGGCTCGAAGAGCCGATGGAGCGTGAGCGCTTGCGCCGTGTTTTCATGCAAGGGTTAGATGCCGTGGTGGGTTATGTGCTGCCACTCAAAGCGCGCGAAGAAGCCGCTGCGGCCAGCGCGCCGCGCTGGTCCACCGGGCCTTGGTTTTTCCGCGATGAACGCATGTACCTCATGCCCGGCGACTCGCCGATGGGTTACCGCTTGCCGCTGGACTCCGTGCCATGGGTCTCCGAAACTGACTACCCGTACTTGATTGAAACCGACCCGTTTGCGCCGCGCCAAGCGCTGCCGACAACGGCCGAAATAGCCACCCGCTACAGCGAAGACCACTGCCGCATGGCGGCTACGCCAGCGGTCTCGGCCGAGCCCATCGCCCCGCCAACACGCCACAACAGCGCCACCGTGCTGGCCCAGTACATGGCCCGCTTGACGCGTGTAGCGGCGCCGACTGTAGCGGCTCGGATTGCACAGTTCAAGCCGACATTTGCCGCTGCGATCAACTCGAAACCCGTTGAACCAGCCCCGGCACCGTCAGAAGTTGACCCTTCGGAACGCCTTCCGAAGCCACAAGAATCAGCCGCTTGGCTGAGTCGCACAGCACTCTGCATTGAAGTTCGCGACCCGGACCGAGCCAACGGCCCGAAAGCCGGCAACAAAGCCAAAGCCGACCCGGACAAGGTCAAAGGCCAAGGTGAAACCGGCGCACTCTACATCTTCATGCCGCCGCTGGAGCGCCTGGAAGACTACCTCGACCTGCTCGCCGCGATTGAAGCCACAGCCGAATCTCTGGCTGTGAAAATCGTTTTGGAAGGCTACCCGCCGCCACGCGATCCGCGTCTGAAAATGCTGCAAGTCACGCCCGACCCTGGCGTCATCGAAGTCAATATTCACCCCGCCTACAACTGGGGCGAGCTGGTCGAGCACACCGAGTTTTTGTACGAAGTAGCGCACGAGACGCATCTGTCGGCCGAAAAGTTCATGAACGACGGGCGCCACACCGGCACCGGCGGCGGCAACCACTTCGTGATGGGCGGCGCCACACCGTCTGACAGCCCGTTTTTACGCAAACCCGAGCTGCTCGCCAGCTTGATCGCTTACTGGCACAACCACCCGTCGCTGAGCTACCTTTTCTCCGGCATGTTCATTGGCCCGACCAGCCAAGCCCCCCGGGTGGACGAAGCCCGTAACGACCAACTCTATGAGCTTGAAATCGCCCTGCGCGAGATTCAAAACAACCGCGCCAAATACGGTGCCGAGATGCCGCCGTGGATCGTCGACCGGACGCTGCGCAACATTCTGGTTGACGTCACCGGCAACACGCACCGCAGCGAGTTTTGCATCGACAAGATGTACTCGCCCGATTCGTCCACCGGCCGGCTCGGCTTGCTGGAACTGCGCGCCTTTGAAATGCCCCCGCATGCGCGCATGAGCATTGCGCAGCAACTGCTGCTGCGCGCGCTGGTAGCGCGCTTCTGGAAGAACCCCGGTCAGCACAAACTCACGCGTTGGGGCACCGAGCTGCACGACCGCTTTTTGCTGCCCAGCTTTATTCGCATGGACTTTGAGGACGTGCTGGCTGAACTGCGTGAAGAAGGCTACGCTTTTGAGATGGCTTGGTTTGAGCCGCACTTTGAGTTCCGCTTCCCGCTCATCGGTCAGGTGCAAACACGCGGCATTGAGCTCACGCTGCGCAGCGCGCTGGAGCCGTGGCATGTGATGGGCGAGGAAGGCTCGTCGGGCGGCACTGTGCGCTATGTTGATTCCTCGCTAGAGCGCGTCGAGATGCGCGTCACTGGCCTCAACCGCGACCGCTACCTCATCACCGTCAATGGCCGTGCGCTGCCGCTGCAAAACACCGGCACCGTCGGCGAGTATGTCGGCGGCGTGCGCTACAAAGCCTGGAACCCGCCATCGGCTTTGCACCCGTCGATTGGCGTGCATGCGCCGCTGACGTTTGACATCGTCGACACCTGGAACGAGCGTTCATTGGGCGGCTGCCAGTACCACGTGTCACACCCGGGCGGTCTCAGCTACGACACGCTGCCGGTCAATTCCTTTGAGGCCGAAAGCCGGCGCCTGATGCGGTTTTTCCAGCTCGGTCACACGCCCGGGAAAATGCGCGTACCAAAAGAAGAGGTCAGCCGGGAGTTCCCCTTCACCCTCGATTTGCGTTAAAGGACATCAGCTGAGGCTCCGGCTGCGTTGAAGGCATACTTGCACCCCGTGGAAAATAACAATCTGTCCCTGTTTGAGGCCGCCGCGCCAGAGTCTGCTGCCGATCTGGCGCTGGCACTGGCACCGCCGGCAGGTAGTGGTCATTTTGACGAGCTTCGCGGGGCCACTTCAAAGCGCCCGGCTGCGACGTCCAAGCTATCGCCGTTGCAAACCCCATTGCCGGGGCCGCTGGGTATTGCCGGACAGACTCAGAGCCAGAGCAACGGTCAAAGCCAAACGCAGAGCCTGGGTCAAGGCTTAACGCAAAGCCAAACGCAGTCGATAGACCCAGCGGCAGCCACAACGCCAGAATCCAAAGCCAAACTGACGCCCGCTTGGCATGCGTTTTTCAACCAGCTGGGCACTGATGGCTTTTTTGACTTGAACCAACGCAACGCCAACTTGCAGCGACTGATCCGCGACAACGGCGTCACCTACAACGTCTACGCCGATGCCGACGGACCGCAGCGGCCGTGGGCGCTGGACTTGTTCCCCATGCTGTTGACGCCGCAAGACTGGGCCAGCATAGAAACCGGAGTGGCGCAACGGGCGCGCTTGCTAGACCGCATCATGGCCGACGTTTATGGCGCGCAAGAGTTGCCAAAGCTCGGCCTGTTGCCCGCCGCTTTGGTTCAAGGTCACCCCGGCTATTTGCGCCCCATGCATGGCAGTCAGCCGGCGGGTGGCAAGTTTTTGCACATTGCAGCGTTTGACTTGGCGCGCGGCCCTGACGGCAGCTGGTGGGTGGTCTCCCAGCGAACGCAAGCGCCCTCGGGTTTGGGCTACCTGCTTGAAAACCGTTTGAGTATTTCAAAGCAGTTTCCAGAGGCTTTTCGCGAGATGAACGTGCAGCGTCTGGCAACGACTTACCGGGCCTTGGTCGACGGCATGAAAGCCGCTTGCCCGCTGCAAAGCCATCACAACATCCGCATCGGCGAACCGCGCATCGTCCTGCTGACACCCGGCCCCTACAACGAAACATATTTCGAACACGCTTACTTGGCGCGCTACCTCGGTCTGACGCTGGTCGAAGGCAACGATCTGATGGTCCGGGACGACCGGCTTTACCTCAAAACGCTGCAAGGACTAGAGCCTGTTCACGGCATTTTGAAACGACTCGACGATGAATTTCTCGACCCCTTGGAACTGCGCGCCGACTCGACCCTCGGTGTGCCAGGCCTGCTGCAAGTGATTCGCGCCGGCAACGTTTTGGTGGCCAACGCGCCGGGCTCGGCGTTTCTGGAGTCGCCGGCCTTGCTGGGGTTTTTGCCGGCCTTGTCTGAGCACCTGCTGGGCGAAAAACTCGCGCTGCCGTCATTGGCCACTTGGTGGTGCGGGGAGCAAGCGGCTTTGCAATCGGTGCTGCCGCAGTTGAAAGACTGCGTCATCAAACCCACCTTTCCGGCCTCGGGCTTGCCAACGGTGATCGGCCAAACCTTGAGTCGGGCCAAGCTCGACGAGTGGGTCGGTCGCATCTTGCGCCACGGTGAAGACTACACCGTCCAAGCCTATTTACCGCTGTCGCAAACACCCACCTGGCAAGGTGAAAAAATAGCGCCCCGCTCCGCCATGCTGCGCGTCTTTGCGGTCTCTGATGGCAACAACGCCTGGCAAGTCCTGCCCGGCGGACTGGCCCGGCTGGCGGGTAAAGACGAAAACATAGCCTCAATGCAGTACGGCGGCAGCAGTGCGGATGTTTGGGCACTTGGCGCAGCGCAGCCCGGCAACGGACTTGAAACACCAGACGCTACGAGCGCAGTGCCAAGTACCCAAACACCCGCAGCCATGGCAACAGCCGCCTTGCGACCGCCACTGCGCCAAAAGCGCGCTGTCACCAGCCGCGCCGCAGAAAATTTATTCTGGCTGGGCCGCTACACCGAGCGAGCCGAGAATTCGGTGCGACTGGCCCACCTCACGCTGCAATGCTTGTCAGGCGAAGAACAGTCTTCACAGCCCTTGCTGGCTTGGCTCAGCGCCATGGCCGTCAACAATGCCTTGGTCGTGCCGACGGTGCCGTCGGCCACGCTGGCCAAGCGCGTGTTTGAACGCTCGCTCATCGCCAACCTGGCCGACATGACCCAAGCGGCCAGCGTCGGCTACAGCCTGCGGGCCCTGAAAAATGCCGCCTCGGCCGTGCGCGAACGCCTGTCGCAAGAGCAGTGGAAAACCATCGTGCATGCCGAAGCCGAGTTTTTCGTGCGCTGCAAAAAAATCAGCAATGCCGCTGAAAAAGGTCCGCAAGGTGCGGCCTACTCGAGCCAAGAAGCGCTGCGTGCACTCGACGCTGCCAGCGCCTTTTTAGCGGCCATGACCGGGGCTCAAACCGACCGCATGATGCGTGATGATGGCTGGCGCCTGCTCAGCATTGGACGACACATCGAACGACTGAACACGCTCGCTTCAGCCTTGATGCTCGGCTTTGAAACCGGCGCTGCGCAGGACGACAGTGGCTTTGCGGCTATCGTCGCGCTGTTTGACAGCACCATCACCTTTCATGCGCAATACCAACAACGCAGGGACATCGTGGCGCTGCTCGACTTGCTGGTGCTGGACCGCGACAACCCGCGCTCCATAGCGTGGGTGGCACAAACGCTGCGCGCGCGCCTGGCCAAGCTGGAAGGCACTGACCTCGGCCAAATGGCCGCGCTGGCCATGAACCTGCCCGATCCCGGCAGCTGGACGCTGGCCGATCTGTATGGTGCCGATGACGGCGATGGCACGCTGCCGCAAACCCATGAGCGCATACAACGTCAACTAGAACGCTGCGCTGTCTCGGCACTCGAACTCTCTGACCTCATCAGCCGGCGCTACTTCAGCCATGCGGCCAGCGGCAGTCACAGCCTGAGCGCCTGACGCCGTCGCTCACTTTTCACGCTTCATCGGTTTTTTTTCATGTTGCTACACGTTGTCCACGAGACCCGCTATGACTACACGCCAGCGGTCGAAAATGCCCACCACGTGGTGCATCTCAAACCTGCCAGCAACGCGCGTCAACAGCTGATCAGCCACCATTTACACATCGACCCGGCGCCCGCGCAGCAACGCGAAGTGGTCGACGTTTACGGCAACCTGAGCACCTTCTTTTCGTTTCAAAGCGCCCATGACCGCTTGCGTGTGGTGGCTGACAGCGTGGTCTCCACCACGCCCATCACGCCGTATTGGAACGCCGGTGAACTGCCCGCCAGCCCCAGCTGGGAACGCGTGCGCGAACACTTTCGCTACCATGCGGCGGCCGCCTGGGACCCGGCCGCTGAGTTTCTCTTTGCCTCGCCGTATGTCCCGCGTGATGACGCCTTTGCGGACTTCGCCCGACCCAGTTTTGCACCTGACCGGCCTTTGGCCGAGGCCGCACAAAACCTGATGCAACACATTCACCGCAGCATGCTGTACGAAAGCCTCAGCACGGAAGTCAACACGCCAGCGCTCGAAGCCCTGGAGCAGCGCAAAGGGGTTTGCCAAGATTTCGCGCACATCATGGTGGCCTGTTGCCGCGCTATGGGCCTGCCAGCGCGCTACGTCAGCGGCTACTTGTTGACGCATCCCGCGCCAGGCCAGCCGCGACTGATTGGCAGTGACGCCTCGCACGCTTGGGCCTCGGTGTATTGCCCGGCGGCCACAGCCAGCGGTGAAGTCGACCGTGTGATGCCTGGCTGCTGGCTCGACTTTGACCCAACCAACGACCGCAGCCCGGGTGAGGATTACGTGACCCTTGCGACGGGCCGCGACTTCCTCGACGTCTCGCCGATGCGCGGCGTGATTCGCGGCGGTGCCCGGCATGCACTGAGTGTGGCGGTGACCGTCGCACCGCTTGATGCCAGCGACCTCGTACTCAGCGATCACTAAAATTGGCGGTTTACCGCAGCATCACCTAGGAAACTCATGTCCAACCTCTCCACCGCCATTTACGACAAGCTCAAAACCCTCGGCATTGAGCTGCCGCCCGTGGCCACGCCCGCTGCGGCGTATGTTCCCTTTGTGCAAAGCGGCAAGCTGATTTTTTTGAGCGGTCATATCGCTAAAAAAGACGGCAAAGTATGGGTTGGCCAGCTCGGTAAAACCATGCTCACCGCTGAAGGCCAACAAGCCGCACGCGCCATCGCGATTGACCTGATGGGCACGCTGCATGCCGCGCTGGTCGCCACGGGCAAAGACCTGAGCCATGTCAAACGCATCGTCAAGCTGATGAGTCTGGTCAACTCGACCGGCGACTTCACCGAGCAACACTTGGTGACCAACGGTGCCAGTGAACTGATTGGAGAAGTTTTTGGAGCCGCTGGCGCACATGCCCGCAGCGCCTTTGGTGTGGCGCAAATCCCGATGGGTGCGTGCGTTGAAATCGAAATGATCGCCGAGATCGCCTGAACTCACTCCACCCGCGTCACGCTGTTCGGCTTGAAGCCGAGATCCGCCGCCTTGCCTTTGCGGGCACGGGCGGCGCGAGCGTTGTTCAGGCTCCGAATCTCAAGCGTTTCTTCACGTTCTTTGGCACCGCGGCCAATGCCCTCGATCTTGATGCTGCGCGTGTAGGCAGCGGCACCGGCCAGCTGGTCTTTGGCTTCGAGGTCGATCAGCATCAGGCCGCGTCCGCCTTTTTCCATCAACTTGAGTTCGTCGATTTCAAAGGTCAGGATGCGTCCGCCGGTCGATGCGCAGGCCACGTGCGTGGCGTCCGGCAGCGGCTGCGCACCTGAAGTACCCGCTGCATGCGAAGGCTTGCACAGGGCTTCGCCTTCACCCAAGCTGATAAAAGCTTTGCCGCTCTTGTTGCGCGAGATCATGTTCTCGACCGCCGCCAAAAAGCCGTAGCCGCCCGAGCTGGCCAGCAAGAGCTGCGCAGAAGCCGGGCCGGCGAAGTAATGCGCCACTTGCGTGCCGGCTTCAAGCTCGATCAGCGTGGTCACGGGCTGGCCGTCACCGCGCGCACCGGGCAGCACGGCCACCGGCACCGAGTAAACGCGGCCGTTGCTGCCAAAGACCAACAAGGTGTCAACCGTGCGGCATTCAAAGGTCGCGTAGAGGCCATCGCCAGCCTTGAAGGCAAAGCTTGTCGCGTCATGGCCCTGACCGTTGCGCGAACGCACCCAGCCCTTGGCGCTGACGACAACGGTGACAGGTTCATCAATCACCTTGACGTCCAGCACGGCTTTTTTATCGGCCTGAATCAGCGTCCTGCGCGAGTCTGCAAAGACCTTGGCGTCAGCCTCGATTTCTTTGACCATGAGGCGGCGCAGCGTGGTCGGATTGCCCAAAATGTCTTCGAGCTTGGCTTGGTCTTCGCGCAGGCCACTGAGCTCTTGTTCGATCTTGATGGCTTCGAGCCGGGCCAACTGCCGCAGGCGAATCTCAAGAATATCTTCGGCTTGACGGTCGCTGAGTTTGAAGCGCTCCATCAGCGCGACCTTCGGCTCATCGGCTTGGCGAATGATGGCAATGACTTCGTCGATGTTCAGCAGCACCAGCTGCCGGCCTTCAAGAATATGGATGCGCGCCAACACTTTGTCGAGCCGGTGCTGTGAGCGCCGCTGAATGGTGGTGTGACGAAACTCAATCCACTCGGTGAGGATTTGCCGCAAAGACTTTTGCGTCGGCCGACCATCCAGGCCGATCATCGTCATGTTGATCGGCGAAGAACTTTCCAGGCTGGTGTGCGCCAGCAGCGTGGTGATGAGCTCGCTCTGCTCGATGCGGCTGGTCTTGGGTTCAAAGACCAAACGCACAGCGGCATCTTTGCTGGATTCGTCGCGCACCACATCCAGCACAGACAGCACGGTTTGCTTCAGCTGAATTTGCTCTTGCGACAGCGCTTTTTTGCCCAACCGCACCTTCGGGTTGGTGATCTCTTCAATTTCTTCGAGCACACGTTGGGTGCTCACGCCTGGCGGCAACTCGTTGACCACCAATTGCCACTGGCCGCGCGCCAACTCTTCGATTTTCCAGCGGGCCCGCACTTTGAGCGAACCGCGTCCGGTGCGGTAGGCCGCAGCGATTTCGCTGGCACTCGAAATAATCTGGCCGCCACCCGGGTAATCGGGGCCGGCGATCAATACCGAAATCGCTTCGTCCGTGATGCTCGGCGTCTTGATCAGGGCGATGCAGGCGTCGGCCACTTCGCGCAAGTTGTGGCTCGGAATCTCAGTCGCTAAACCGACCGCAATGCCACTGGCGCCATTCAGCAAGGTGAACGGCAAACGCGCTGGCAACTGGCCCGGTTCTTCGGTCGAGCCGTCGTAGTTAGGCACAAAGTCGACCGTGCCTTCGTCGACTTCTTCCATCAACAAACTGGTGATGCGCGCTAGGCGCGCCTCGGTGTAACGCATGGCGGCAGCGCCGTCACCGTCGCGTGACCCGAAGTTACCTTGACCGTCAATCAGCGGGTAGCGCTGGCTGAAGTCTTGCGCCATGCGCACCAGCGCGTCATACGCGGCTTGGTCGCCGTGCGGATGAAAGCGGCCCAGTACGTCGCCGACCACGCGCGCGCATTTGACCGGCTTGGCGCCGGTCGCGCCGTTAGCACCGCCAAAGCCCAAGCCCATGCGCGCCATGCTGTACAAAATGCGCCGCTGCACTGGCTTCTGGCCGTCGCAGACGTCGGGCAAGGCGCGGCCTTTGACAACGCTGAGTGCGTATTCGAGGTAAGCACGTTGAGCGTAAGCCGCCAGCGAATCCTGATCGGCGGGTTCAGGGTTAACGGCGGGAGCGTCGGGGGTGAATAAATCCATGGCGGTGTCAGATCAATCGGTATTCAGTTTGAAGTTCAGTTAGCAGGCGCAATCGCGATCAAACGTCGATGTCCACGGCATCACCGTGCAGTTCCATCAGCTCGCGTCGGGCGGCGGCTTCGCCCTTGCCCATGAGTTTGGTGATGAGGTTTTCGGTCTGCGCGAAATCGACATTGCCGAGTTGCACGGGCAACAGACGGCGGGTGTCGGGGTTGAGCGTGGTTTCCCACAATTGCTCGGCGTTCATCTCACCCAAGCCCTTGAAGCGGCTGATGTTCCACGCGTTTTCTTTCACGCCTTCCTTGCGGAGTTTGTCCAAAATTGCGTTGAGTTCGCCGTCGTCCAGCGCGTAGGCTTTGGACGCCGGTTTCTTGCCGCGTGCCGGCGCATCGACCCTGAACAGCGGTGGCCGCGCCACATACAAATGGCCGGTTTCGATGAGCTTCGGGAAATGCCTGAAAAACAGCGTCAGCAGCAGCACCTGGATGTGCGAGCCGTCGACGTCAGCGTCGCTCAAAATGCAGACCTTGCCGTAGCGCAGGCCGCTCATGTCGGGCGAGTCGTTGGGGCCGTGCGGGTCAATGCCAATCGCCACCGCAATGTCGTGAATCTCGTTGTTGGCAAAGAGCCGGTCGCGCTCGACTTCCCAGGTGTTGAGGACCTTGCCGCGCAAGGGCAAAATCGCCTGGCTTTCTTTGTTGCGGCCCATCTTGGCACTGCCGCCCGCGGAGTCGCCCTCGACCAAAAAGACTTCGTTGTAAGCCAGGTCTTTGCTCTCGCAATCGGTCAGCTTGCCGGGCAAAACCGCCACGCCGGAGCCCTTGCGTTTTTCGACTTTTTGGCCGGCTTTTTGGCGAGATTGCGCGGCGCGAATCGCCAGCTCGGCGAGCTTTTTACCGTACTCCACGTGCTGGTTCAGCCAGAGCTCCAGCGTCGGCCGCACAAAGCTGGAGACCAGCCGGACGGCGTCACGCGAATTCAGTCGCTCCTTGATCTGCCCTTGAAACTGCGGGTCCAACACCTTGGCGGACAGCACGTAGCTGGCACGCGCAAAAACGTCTTCAGGCAGCAGCTTCACACCCTTGGGCAGCAATGAATGCAGATCGACGAAGCTCTTAACGGCGGTGAAGAGGCCGTCGCGCAAGCCGCTTTCATGCGTGCCACCGGCGCTGGTCGGAATCAAATTGACATAGCTTTCACGCACCGGATGACCGTCTTCGGTGAAGGCCACGCACCACTGCGCGCCCTCGCCTTCGGCAAAGCTGTCGTGTGCGGCATCGGCAAAGCCTTCACCTTCAAACATCGGAATCACCAAATCGGCGTTGAGCGTCTGCATCAGGTAGTCATGCAGCCCACCCTTGTAAACCCAGGCCTGCGTTTCCTTGGTCTTTTCATTGATCAGCGTGACGGTGACGCCCGGCATCAGCACGGCCTTGCTGCGCAGCAAGTGCGTCAGCTCGTTCATGGGCAAGGCCGCAGTTTCAAAGTATTTAGGGTCAGGCCACGCCCTGACCGCCGTACCGCTTTTACGGTCACCTTCACCAGCGGGCCGTATCTGTAGTTCTTCAATGACATCGCCACCAGAGAAGACCAGCCGCGCAGCCTTGCCGTCGCGCCACGAAGACACTTCCATGCGCTTTGACAATGCATTGGTGACGCTGACACCGACGCCATGCAAACCGCCCGAGAAGCTGTAGGCGCCGCCCGAACCTTTGTCAAACTTGCCGCCCGCATGCAAGCGTGTGAAGACCAGCTCGATCACAGGCGCATTTTCTTCAGGGTGCATGCCAAACGGTATGCCCCGGCCATCGTCTTCGATGCTGACCGAACCGTCTGCGTGCAGCGTCACTTTGATTTTTTTGCCGTGCCCGGCCAAGGCTTCGTCGGCCGAGTTGTCGAGCACCTCTTGCAAAATGTGCAGAGGGTTGTCGGTGCGGGTGTACATGCCCGGCCGCTGCTTGACAGGCTCAAGGCCCTTAAGCACGCGGATGGAACTTTCGGAATAGTCGGTGGGTAGTTTGGAGGCCATGGCAGTGCTGTGATTTGCGGCGATTGTAGTCGCGACACACAGCAACTACTGGATAAAAATACAGCCCCACCAGACAAAGAAGATGCCAAAAATATGCCAGCGGCGCCAGCTCAGCCGCAAGCACGATCAACGCTGATTCGTTACATTTAAGCCCATGTCTTCTGAAACACTCTCTCTTCACCCTGCCGCCTCGCCAGAGCCACGCAAACTCTCGATGCTGCAAGTATTGGCCTGCGGCGCCGCCATCGTCACGCTGTCAATGGGCATACGCCACGGCTTTGGTCTGTGGCTGCAACCGATCACCCAAGCGCAGGGCTGGACACGTGAGACCTTTGCTTTCGCCATTGCGATTCAAAACTTGTCTTGGGGGATTTTCGGCATTTTTGCCGGCATGATCGCCGACCGTTTTGGCGCGTTTCGCGTCATCATCGGCGGCGCTGTGCTGTACGGTCTCGGCTTGGCCGGCATGGCGTTGTCGCCGACTGGTTTCCTGTTCACGCTCACCACCGGTGTTTTGATTGGCGCCGCGCAGGCGGGCACCACTTACGCTGTGATTTACGGCGTGATCGGCCGAAATATCTCGGCTGAAAAACGCTCTTGGGCGATGGGCGTTGCCGCTGCAGCGGGCTCCTTTGGTCAATTTTTGATGGTACCGATTGAAGGTTTTTTAATCAGCCATTTTGGCTGGCAAGAAGCCTTGCTGGTGCTAGCCGCTGCGACCGTGCTGATGATTCCGCTGGCTGTTGGTCTGCGTGAAAATAAAACCAAGGGCGCAGCCCCGGTCAAGCGCGAACAAACCATTCTCCAAGCCCTGACAGAAGCCTTCAAGTACCCCAGCTTTCAGCTTCTGATGGCGGGCTATTTTGTCTGTGGTTTTCAAGTCGTCTTCATTGGCGTGCACATGCCCAGTTACCTGAGGGATAAAAGCCTGCCGCCAGAAGTCGCCAGTTACGCGCTGGCCTTGATCGGGCTGTTCAATGTCTTTGGCACTTACGCAGCAGGCGCCCTGGGTCAAAGAATACCGAAGAAGAGCATCTTGGCCGGGATTTATTTTTCGCGCGCCCTCGTGATTGCGATCTTTATTGCAACACCGATCAGCCCCATGAGTGTGTATGTGTTTGCCGCCGTCATGGGCGTGCTGTGGCTGTCCACCGTGCCACCCACCAATGCCGCAGTGGCGCAGATTTTCGGCATCCAGCATTTGTCGATGCTCAGCGGTTTCATCTTTTTCAGCCACCAAATTGGCTCCTTCATGGGTGTCTGGCTGGGCGGCTACATGTACGACCGCACGGGCAGCTATGACCTCGTCTGGTACATCACGATCGGCCTTGGCATCTTTGCCGGACTGGTGAATTTGCCGGTGCGGGAAGCCCCCATTGCCCGAACGCCGGCCAAGCTAGCCCAAGGGGCCTAAGATGCCTCGGATGCTGCAAAAAACACTGCTTTGGGCGCTGTTCATCGCCATACCACTGGTGGTGTTTGTCTTGTACACACGGCCCAACATGATGGTCATGCTGGCAGACCAGCTTTGGGCCTGCTTTTAAGTGCCGCTGACAACCACTCCGCTAGGCCACGGCGACGAAGCCGCTTCGGCTTGGGTGCGGCGCTGGAGTCATCTGCTGCCTGAAGGCGGCAGCGTGCTCGATGTCGCCTGTGGCCGCGGTCGCCATGCACGCTACTTGCATCAACTGCATCAACGCGGTCTGCGAGTCGTGGCGGTTGACCGTTCTGCAGAAGCCATCGCCGCGATCGGTCTGCCGGCAGAACGCTGCGAAACCTGCGTCGCCGACATCGAAAACGGCCCCTGGCCTTTTGCCGGTCGGCAGTTTGACGCGGTCGTCGTCACCAACTACCTGTGGCGGCCTTTGCTGCCGACGCTGCTGGCCAGTCTGGCGCCTGGCGGCGTGTTGATTTACGAGACCTTTGCAGCAGGCAATGAAACGGTGGGCAAACCTTCTCGGCCTGATTTCTTGCTCAAGCCAGGGGAACTGCTGCAAGTTTGCCAAACGCTGCGCACCGTCGCGTTTGAAGATGGTTTTGAAGACCGCCCCAGCCCGCGTTTTGTCCAGCGCATCGTCGCCGTGCGTGAGTTGCCGGAAGACAGCGCCACACCTGTCAACCCGCCAGCACGCTTGCCGCTCTGTTAAACCCTTTGCAGAACCGCCCACCGAGCCAGCCCGAGCTCTGCGGTCTGAGTAGAATGCCCTATTGGCTTTAAACGACAGTCTTTAAACGCCTGTTATTGCACCCCTTTTCGCCTGCATGCCCCATTGGCCTAGGTTACCCAAAACATGAAACAAATCACTGGCAGTATTGTTGCGTTGGTTACCCCGTTGCACGAAGACGGCAGCGTCGACTACCCCACCTTGCGCAAGCTGGTCGACTGGCACATCAACGAAGGCACGGACTGCATCGGCGTGGTCGGCACCACCGGCGAATCGCCCACGGTCAACGTTGAAGAGCACTGCGAAATCATCCGTGTCGCGGTCGAGCAAGCGCTCAGCCATGGCAGCAAAGCCGTGCCCATCATGGCCGGTTGCGGCGCCAACTCCACGGCCGAAGCCATTGAGTTGACCAAGTTCGCCAAAAAAGTAGGCGCTGACTGCCAGTTGCAGGTCGTGCCCTACTACAACAAACCTACGCAGGAAGGCCAGTACCTGCACTTCAAAGCGATTGCCGAAGCGGTCGATCTGCCCATGGTGTTGTACAACGTTCCAGGCCGCAGCGTGGCCGACATGCTGCACCCGACGGTCATGCGGCTGACGCAAGTGCCCGGCATTGTCGGCATCAAAGAAGCTACCGGCAACTTAGAGCGCGCGCAATGGCTGATCAAGGAAACTCCGGCTGATTTCGCGGTGTATTCAGGTGACGACGCGACCGCTGTGGCCCTGATGCTGTGCGGTGGTCAAGGCAATGTCAGCGTGACAGCCAATATTGCACCGCGCCTGATGCACGATCTGTGCATGGCCGCAGTGGCGGGCGACACCCGACGTGCGATGCAAATCCAGCTGCAACTGCTGCCCCTGCACAAACACCTTTTTGTTGAAGCCAACCCGATTCCCGTGAAATGGGCCATGGCCCGCATGAAACTCTGCGGCCCAACACTGCGCCTGCCCATGACGCCGCTGGAAGCATCCAACGAAGCCACAGTCGAAAACGCATTGCGCGTTTGCGGCTTGATCTGATCTGAAGAACCTGAATTGAAGACTCACATGACTATTTCTAAGCACCGCACCTCGCTCAGTCTGGCTGTCGCAGCCTTGTTTGCCGGACTGACAGTCAGTGGCTGCACTTCTCTGAGCAACACCCTCAGTGGTGACAAAGTAGACTACAAATCCGCGTCTGCAGCAGCTAAAACAGGGCCAGGCCTCGAAGTTCCACCCGACCTCAGCCAGCTCACACGCGACAGCCGCTACGTGGTCCCTGGCATGGCCGTGTCAGCCAATGCCTACCAAGTCGCTCAGCCCAACACCAGCGCCGCCACACCGACGGCCGCAAGCACCATTGGCGACGTTCGCATTGAGCGGGCCGGCAACCAACGCTGGTTAGTCGTGAACCGCCCTGCCGACAAGCTCTGGGAACCGGTTCGCGACTTCTGGAAAGAGAGCGGTTTTCAGTTGCCGACCGAGCAAGCGGAACTCGGCATCATGGAAACTGATTTCGCCGAAAATCGTGCAAAACTGCCGCAAGATTTCATCCGCAACACCATCGGAAAGGTCCTGGACAGTCTTTATTCGACCGGCGAACGTGACAAATTCCGCACCCGCCTAGAGCGCACCGCCAATGGCAGTACCGAAATTTTCATCAGCCACCGCGGTATGGTCGAAGTTGTCAACAGCACCTCCAGCACTGGCGGCACCGGCTCTACCGTGTGGCAACCACGCCCCGCAGATCCGGAACTCGAAGCTGAATTCCTGCGCCGCCTGATGGTCAAACTCGGGGTTTCCCAAGAACAATCCAAAGTTCTGGTGGCCAGTGGTGTGACCCGTCAAACCTCCCGCATTGCGTCGGTCAACGGCATTCCCGTACTGCAAGTCGATGAAGGTTTCGAGCGCGCCTGGCGCCGCGTCGGGCTGGCGCTTGACCGCACCGGCTTCACCGTAGAAGACCGCGACCGTGCCCAAGGCTTGTATTTCGTGCGCTATGTAGCCCTGAATGCTGACGCCAAAGAACCTGGTTTCTTCAGCAAGCTGTTCAGCAGTTCAAGCACCGGATCCGTTCCGCTGAAATACCGCATTGCATTGCGCAGCAAAGACGAGTCGACCTCGGTCTCGGTGCTCAACGCTGAAGGTCAACCCGAAACGTCCGTCAATGCCGAACGCATCATCAAGGTGCTAGCGGATGATCTGAGGTAAGCGGCTAACGCGGTTCGGAGGTGCTGCGCTTCAAGAATCTAGGCAGCGGCAGCACAGGCAATGCAACGCTGGTCCACGCCAGCGGCATCCGTTCTGCACGCTTGCTGGTCGACTGCGGCTTGGGGCTCAAACAGCTGGGACTTCGCTTGGCTGAAGCGGCCTCAACAGAGGCCGCGATGGTGGATGCTATTTTCATCACCCACGAACACAGTGACCATATCGGATGTGCACGCCAGTTCGCTCAACGCCACCGGATCCCGGTCTGGATGAGCCGCGGCACCTACGAAGCCTTGGGCAGCCCCGACTTTGACGGCTTGCTGCACATCGCCACAGATGGTCAATCGATTGACCTCGGGGAATTGCAAATAACACCCTTCACCGTACCGCACGATGCCAGGGAACCCCTGCAACTCACGTGTACCGACGGCAACGCGAAACTGGGCGTGCTAACCGACCTGGGCCACGCCACTGAACATGTGCTGAAGCATCTTGCCGGCTGCCACGCCATGCTATTGGAGTGCAACCATGACACCGACCTGCTGGCACAGTCAAGTTACCCCGCTTTTCTGAAAAAGCGAGTCGGCGGACCCTACGGACATTTGTCGAATGCCGCAGCAGCAGCGATTTCAGAGAAACTCGCACACACAGGCCTGAAGCATGTCGTGGCGGCCCATTTGAGTGCACAGAACAACAGCCCTAGCCTGGCACTGGAAGCCCTGTTCAGCAGCACTGCACAGCTTTGGGGCGGACCGGAATTATCAGTCGCTCATCCGACAGAAGGCAGTCCGTGGATTCAAGTCAGCGCCTGACGCCATTATTTATCCGTCAATCAAACGGGCTTGATTGAACCGGAGAGATTAGAAAAGTCCAGACGAAAAAAAGCCGCCCGAAAGCGGCTTTTTTTGATCAGCGAAGTATTACTTGGCTGGAGCAGCAGGAGCAGCTGGAGCAGCAGCGTCAGCAGCAGGTGCAGCGGCTGGAGCAGAAGCGTCAGCAGCTGGTGCTGGAGCGACGACTGGAGCTGGGGCTTCAACTGGGGCTTCTTTTTTACCGCAAGCTGCCAGGGCGAAAGCTGCAACGATCGCTGCCAAGACGAGTGATTTGTTCATTTTTGATACCTTGATAAATATAGAAGAAAACAATTTTCGAAAAAGACTAACCGTAAACAGTTTAGCCCTAGTTTAGGCAGGAGAATTCGAGCGCTACCAGCCCAATGCGGAAGTATATGCGTATTTACCCCCAACTGTGAAGAGGTTAAACACAACTAATTTGAGAAAATTTCCAGTTACTTGGTTTTTATACGCATCTCAACCAGCCAGCGTGCTGCCAGTCGAGCAACAAATTCTGAGCGGAGGCACTGGCTTTAAGCAGTTCAGCAGCAGACAGTTGCCGCTGGTCAGCCAGCCTGCGCATGAGTCGTGCGTCCGCGCCTTTGGCCCGATAACTTTCTCCGTTGATGAAAATGTGCTGCTCGTCATACATCATGCGAGTGCGCGCATCCAGCACCAAATTGGACGACGCACCAAAAATGGGCGCTTCCGTTGAATCCACATCGGGCTCATCGAACCAGACAGACGGTTTTGGCTCGGTCAGGTATTCACCCAAGGCACAAGCCAGTGCCAGCGGGTCTTTCAACGCAGATGCCACCGCTTGCCGGGCGAACTCCGTCAACTCAGCTGGCAATGCTGCTGGGTTGGCAGTCGCCGGCTGCTGCGGGTCGCGGTAGAGCTTCGGCACGGCTACAGCATCTTCGTCGTCAGCGCCAAACTCGGCCAAGCGCTGCAACAGCGCACCCGCCAGCTCGGTCTGACTGGGCGCTCGAAAGCCAATCGAGTAGGTCATGCAAGCTTCTGACTTGCCATCGGCTGAGACGGCGGCTTCAGCCACGCCATCGTGGGCATAGCGCGGCGGTAAATACAGCATGTCGCCGGCCTCTAGGACAAATTCTTCGGTGGGCACAAAATTCTGCAAAACTTTCAGTGGCACGCCTTCTTGCAAGGTGAAATCCGTTTGTTTGCCAATGCGCCAGCGGCGCCGACCGCTGGCCTGCAACAAGAACACGTCGTAGCTGTCAAAGTGCGGGCCGACTCCGCCGCCCGCGCTGGCGTACGAAATCATCAAATCATCCATCCGGGCGTCGGGCACAAAGCGAAATTGCTGCAGCAGTGCATGGGCTTTTGCCTCGTGCATGTCCACGCCCTGCACCAGCAACGACCAACCGGGTTTGTTCAAGGCCGGCAGACTGCG
This sequence comes from Comamonadaceae bacterium, assembly GCA_947450765.1. Classification (GTDB taxonomy): domain Bacteria; phylum Pseudomonadota; class Gammaproteobacteria; order Burkholderiales; family Burkholderiaceae_C; genus Polaromonas. The sequence goes on from CANFXC010000003.1 coordinate 32,979, forward strand.
CGGCGCAAACGGCCCAGACTTCATGCGCCAACCGGCCGCGCCTTGCACCACCAAGCGGGACTCGACCTCCTCTTGACCCGCAAGCTCAAACAGTTCAGACCGACTCAGGATCGGCTTGAAACCAGGCAAGGCCTGGCGCACCAGCAAGGGTTTTTTTTGCCAATGGCGGCGCATGAATTGCTGGGGCGTTAGACCGCCCAGCAGGGCTAATGATTGAGTTATATCCATGGGACAATTGTCGGATGAAAATCACCCCACAATGCGTTGTTGCCCTGAGCTGGGTCCTGAAAGACACCTTGGGCGAGGTCCTTGACGAACTCGACGAGCCGGTTGAATTCTTGCTCGGAGGCCATGACTTACTGGCCAAAATTGAAGAGAGTTTGCAAGGCCACGAAGCCGGCGACAAGGTCGACCTGCACTTGGAACCCGAGCAAGCCTTCGGCGACTACAACGAAAATTTTGTTTTTTTGGAGCCGCGCAAGCTGTTCCCGGCCGAGTTGGAAGAAGGCATGACCTTCGACGGTCAAGCTCTGCCGCAGGGCAGCAACCCCGAGACACCGCCGCACCTCATCTATACCGTCACCGACATCTACCCTGAGCACGTGGTGCTCGATGGCAATCATCCTTTGGCAGGCATCGCCATTCGGCTGTCGCTGGTGGTCGAAGCTGTGCGTGAAGCCACCGTCGACGAGATCGGCCAAGGCTCGCTTGGCGCCGGCTTTTTCAAACTCGAAGCAGACGACTCGCCCCAGCCACGCAGCGACACGCTGCACTGAGAACAAGAGATTCCGTCGCTGCGAGCGAAAAAACCGTCACTGCGAGCGCAGCGCGGCAGTCCAGAGCCCGAATTCGCAGCCATGGATTGCCGCGCTACGCTCGCAAAGACGCTATAGCCAGGTGCGCTGAATCAGCTTTTCCCGGTGGAGCCGTAGCCGCCTTCACCGCGGTCGCTGGGCGAAAACTCGGTGACCACGTTGAACTCGGCTTGAACCACCGGCACAATCATCAGCTGGGCAATGCGCTCCATCGGCTCGATGGTGAAAGCCACCTCACTGCGGTTCCAGGCGCTGACCATCAATTGGCCCTGGTAATCGCTGTCGATCAAACCCACCAAATTGCCCAACACGATGCCGTGTTTGTGGCCCAAACCGGAGCGCGGCAAGATCAAGGCGGCAAATCCCGGGTCTTCCAAATAAATAGCGATGCCCGTAGGAACGAGCTGCCAAGCGTTGGGCGCAAGCGTCAAGGGCTCACTCAGGCAGGCGCGCAGGTCGAGGCCGGCGCTACCGGGCGTGGCGTAGGCTGGCAGGTTGTCGGTGAGGCGCTGATCGATGATTTTGACGTCAATTTTCATAGTGATTTTTTAAAGTTTTTGGAGTCGGGCCGCCAAGGTGACGACCAACTGACGTGACAGATGCAGCTTGGAGGCACGCGGCAATTCTTGGCTGCCCGCCGCATCGACCAGCAGCAGCGCATTGTCGTCTTGGCCAAAAGTCGCCGGACCGATGTTACCCACCAACAGCGGCACGCCTTTTTTCACGCGTTTGGCTTGGGCGTGGGCCAGCAAATCATGACTTTCGGCGGCAAAGCCAACGCAAAACAGCGCCCCACTTTGGGCCCGTGGCGATGCGGCCACCGACGCGAGAATGTCGGCATTTTCTACAAAGGTCAGTTGAGGCGCGTCGCCGCTGCCGTCTTTCTTGATTTTCTGGGTCGCAGCAGCAGCCGGTCGCCAATCAGCCACTGCTGCCGTGGCAATAAAGACAGTCGCAGCATCGACGCGGGCGCTGACAGCGTCAAACATTTGCTGCGCTGATTGCACGTCCACCCGAGTCACGCCGCGCGGCGTTGGCAAGCTCACCGGCCCGGCCACCAGCGTCACTTCGGCGCCCGCTTCACGAGCCGCGCGAGCGACTGCAAAACCCATCTTGCCGCTCGACAAATTGGTGATGCCGCGCACCGGGTCAATCGCTTCGTAAGTCGGGCCGGCGGTGATCAGCACTCGCTGGCCAGCCAGCGGCTTTGGCGCAAAAAAAGCGATCAGGTCATCCAACAACTGGTCTGGCTCCAGCATGCGACCGTCACCGGTTTCGCCGCAGGCCTGAAAACCGCTGCCGACACCCAGCACCGTCGCGCCATCGGCTTGCAACTGAGCCAGATTGCGCTGCGTCGCCGGGTGCGCATACATCTCACGGTTCATGGCCGGGGCCAGCAACAATGGCACGCTGCCGATAGGCCTGGCCAGGCACATCAGGCTGAGCAAATCGTCAGCACGCCCGTGCAGCAGCTTGGCCATGAAATCGGCGCTGCAGGGCGCGATCAAGATCGCATCGGCCTCACGTGACAAGTTGATGTGCGCCATGTTGTTGGTCTCGCGCTGGTCCCATTGGCTGGTGTAAACGGGCCGACCGCTCAAGGCTTGCATGGTGACGGGCGTGATGAACTGGGCGGCCGCCTCGGTCATCACCACTTGCACCGTCGCGCCCGCCTTGATCAGCGCGCGACACAGTTCGGCCGCCTTGTAACAGGCGATGCCACCAGACAGGCCCAGCACGATGTGTTTGCCCGACAAATCGCCCGTGGCGGAACTTTCGGGGCTTTCTATTGCTTGAATACTCATAATGAGCAATGTACTAGATGCCGCCGCCTATAATTCTCGTTTACCACCTCAGCGAACCTACAGTTCGTCTTGACATGACCAAATTTGTCTTCGTCACCGGCGGTGTGGTGTCTTCCCTGGGCAAGGGAATCGCCTCCGCCTCATTGGCCGCGCTCCTCGAATCGCGAGGCCTCAAAGTCACTTTGATCAAGCTTGATCCCTACATCAACGTGGATCCGGGCACGATGTCGCCGTTTCAGCACGGCGAGGTGTTTGTCACCGAAGACGGTGCAGAGACCGACCTTGACTTAGGCCATTACGAGCGTTTCGTTGAAACGCGGATGCGCAAGTCCAACAACTTCACCACCGGCCAGATCTACAAAAGCGTGCTTGAAAAAGAACGCCGCGGCGATTACCTCGGTAAAACAGTGCAGGTCATCCCGCACATCACCAACGAAATCCAGGACTTCATCAAGCGCGGCGCGCGTTATGACACGCCGGAAGCTGTCGATGTGGCAATCGTTGAAATTGGCGGTACGGTCGGCGACATCGAGTCCCTGCCTTTCCTTGAAGCCGTGCGGCAAATGAGTTTGCGCATGGGCCCGAACAACACGGCTTTTGTGCACCTGAGCTACGTGCCCTGGATTGCCGCAGCGGGTGAACTCAAAACCAAACCCACGCAGCACACCGCCAAACAACTGCGCGAAATCGGCATCCAAGCCGACGTCTTGTTGTGCCGCGCTGACCGCCCGATCCCGACGGAAGAACGCGACAAAATTTCGCTGTTCTCCAACGTGCCTGAGTGGGGCGTTATTTCGATGTGGGACGTTGACACCATTTACAAAGTGCCGCGCATGCTGCACGAACAAGGCCTCGACGGCCTCATCTGCGACAAGCTGCGCCTGAACACGCCGCCAGCCAACCTCAAGCGCTGGGACGACCTAGTCTACGAAACCGAGCATCCGCAGCACGAAGTGCACATCGCCATGGTCGGCAAATACGTGGATTTGAGCGACAGCTACAAGTCGCTCAATGAAGCTGTTCGCCACGCCGGCATGAAGAACCACGCCAAGGTCGTGATCGAGTACATCGACTCCGAAACCATCACGCCTGACAACGTCTCGCGGCTGGCCAAGTTCGATGGCATTTTGGTGCCAGGCGGCTTTGGCAAGCGCGGCGTCGAAGGCAAAATTTGCGCAGCCCGCTTTGCCCGCGAAAACAAGGTTCCCTACCTCGGCATCTGCCTCGGTATGCAAGTGGCCACCATTGAATTCGCCCGCAACGTGGCCGGCATGACCGACGCCAACAGCACCGAATTCGAGCCGGACAGCCCGTACCCGGTGATCGCGCTGATCACCGAATGGAAAGATGCCGACGGCACCATCAAGACCCGCAGTGAAAAGTCTGACCTCGGCGGCACCATGCGCTTGGGCGCTCAAAGCTCCGACGTGACCGAAGGCACACTGGCGCATCAAATTTACGGCAGCGTCGTCACAGAACGACATCGGCACCGCTATGAAGCCAACGTCAATTACCTGGACAAACTGCGCGCCTCAGGCTTGGTGATTTCAGCCCTGACCCAGCGTGAACACCTGACCGAAATGGTCGAGTTGCCGCAGTCGGTTCACCCTTGGTATATCGGCGTGCAATTTCACCCCGAATTCAAGTCAACCCCGTGGGATGGTCATCCGCTGTTCAACGCCTACATCAAGGCCGCGCTCGACCAACAAACCACGGTTAAAAAACTCAAGGTGGCAGCATGAAACTTTGTGGCTTCGACATCGGTCTTGACCAGCCGTTTTTCCTGATCGCCGGGCCTTGCGTGATCGAGTCTGAGCAGTTGCAGATGGACACCGCCGGCACGCTGAAAGAAATCACCGCCTCGCTGGGCATTCCGTTCATCTTCAAATCCAGCTACGACAAAGCCAACCGTTCCAGCGGCACCACGTTTCGCGGCCCGGGCATGGTCAAAGGTCTCGAGATTCTGGCCAAGGTCAAACGTGAGTTGGGCGTTCCCATCCTGACCGATGTGCACTCAGAAACCGATATCGCGGCGGTTGCCGCCGTGGTCGACGTGCTGCAAACGCCGGCATTTTTGTGCCGCCAGACCGACTTCATCACGGCAGTCGCGCAATCCGGCAGGCCGGTGAACATCAAGAAGGGCCAGTTTTTGGCCCCAGGCGACATGAAAAATGTCATCGACAAAGCCCGCGCTGCTGCGCGCGAAGCAGGCCTCGACGAAGACCGTTTCATGGCTTGTGAGCGTGGCGTCAGTTTTGGCTACAACAACCTCGTGTCGGACATGCGCAGCCTAGCGATCATGCGGGAAACCCGTGCGCCCGTGGTGTTTGACGCCACGCACTCTGTGCAACTGCCCGGCGGCATGGGCACCAGCAGTGGCGGTCAGCGCGAAATGGTGCCTGTACTGGCTCGTGCGGCGGTGGCCGTGGGTGTTGCAGGTCTCTTCATGGAGACACATCCGGACCCGGCCAAGGCCATGAGCGACGGCCCGAACGCCGTGCCACTCAAACACATGCGCGCTCTGCTCGAAACCTTGCTAGAGCTCGACCGCGTGACCAAGAAAAATGGCTTTCTTGAGAAAAATTTCGGGCTCTGATTTTGGGCTCTGACCCGCTTAATTTAATTTGACTCTGACCCCCTTTAATTCAAACAAGAGAAAAACACATGAGTGCAATTGTTGATATCGTCGGCCGCGAAATTCTAGACAGCCGGGGCAACCCAACCGTCGAATGCGACGTGCTGCTGGAGTCTGGTGTGATGGGCCGTGCTGCCGTGCCGTCAGGTGCCTCCACCGGTTCGCGTGAAGCCATTGAACTGCGCGACGGCGACAAGTCGCGCTACCTTGGCAAGGGCGTACTCAAGGCCGTTGAACACATCAACACCGAAATCTCGGAAGCGGTGCTGGGTCTGGACGCCAGCGAACAAGCGTTCTTGGACCGCACACTGATTGACCTCGATGGCACTGACAACAAGAGCCGTCTGGGCGCCAATGCGATGCTGGCAGTCAGCATGGCCGTGGCCCGTGCCGCCGCTGAAGAAGCCGGCCTGCCGCTGTACCGCTACTTCGGTGGCAGCGGTGCCATGCAAATGCCCGTGCCCATGATGAACGTGGTCAACGGCGGTGCACACGCCAACAACAACCTCGACCTGCAAGAGCTGATGATCATCCCGATCGGCGCACCGAGCTTTCGTGAAGCACTGCGTTACGGCGCGGAAGTTTTTCACGCCTTGAAGACCCTCATTCACGACAAAGGCATGAGCGTTGCCGTCGGCGACGAAGGCGGTTTTGCGCCGAACATGCCGAACCACGAAGCCGCTATTCAGTTGATTCTGGAAGCCATCGACAAAGCTGGCTTTGTCGCCGGTGAGCAGATCGCCTTGGGTCTGGACTGCGCCGCCTCTGAGTTCTACAAAGATGGCAAGTACGAGCTGTCAGGCGAAGGCCTGAGCCTTGACGCCACGCAGTGGACCGACATGCTGGCCAGCTGGGTCGACAAATACCCGATCATCAGCATCGAAGACGGCATGGCCGAGGGCGACTGGGACGGCTGGAAAATTCTGACCGATCGCCTCGGCAAGAACGTGCAGATCGTCGGTGATGACTTGTTCGTCACCAACACCAAGATTCTGAAAGAAGGCATCGACAAGGGCATCGCCAACTCGATCCTGATCAAGATCAACCAGATCGGCACGCTGACCGAAACCTTCGCCGCCATCGAAATGGCCAAGCGCGCAGGCTACACCGCCGTGATTTCGCACCGCTCGGGCGAAACCGAAGACTCGACCATCGCAGACATCGCCGTGGGCACCAACGCCGGACAAATCAAGACCGGTTCGCTCTCGCGTTCAGACCGCATGGCCAAGTACAACCAGCTGCTGCGAATAGAAGAAGACTTGGGTGACGTTGCCACCTACCCGGGCCGCGCAGCTTTTTATAACCTGCGTTAATTGTCAACCTGCGTGAACGCCTGACATCATGGGAAAACGCCTCCTGCTCACCCTGCTGGTTGCGCTACTGGTCATCTTCCAGGCGCAACTCTGGCTGGGCCGGGGGAGCCTTCCCAACGTTCGGGCCATGCAGCACAGGCTCGAAGATCAGCTCAACAAAAACCAGCTCGCGCAGGTTCGAAACGAGCGGCTGGGCGCCGAAGTGGGCGACCTGAAGGAAGGGCTAGAGATCGTCGAAGAAAAAGCCCGCATGGAACTGGGCATGGTCAAGCCCAACGAAATTTTTGTTCAGATCGCTAAATAAGGCGGACGCACAGGACGGCGAGTACAAGCCTTCATGACTGCTCACAAGCTGATCACCATCGCACTGCTGGGCGCATCTGGGACTGGTAAAAAAAGTTTGGCGCAAGCGTTGACACAAACCTTGGCAGCCCATTTTTCGACCACGCCATCTTTACGTTGGCAAGTCACTGAGGACACCCCTTTACAGCGTCTGCTTGAACTTTTTCAGATGTCGGCAAACCAGCGTGATGGCATCGATATTGACGTTGGCACCTCGGCCTACCAAGCGGCACTGACTCAGCACCACGGCTTCGACTACACATTCTTAATGGGTTTGGACCTGATGCCGCCAGCGCTGGCACGGTCCCCTCAAAGTGCTGGCGAACACAGCCACATCGACACGCTCCTCAGGCGTTCACTGGTACAAGCCGGCCTACCGTTTCAAGTCATTTACGGCACAGGCGATGAGCGGCTGGCACAAGCACTGGCTGCGCTGAAATTACCCGCAGCCAAGCCAGAAACTTCGCCAGAGGCAATCTCTCGCACCCGCAAGCCTTGGGTCTGGGCCTGCGACAAGTGCAGCGACCCGGTTTGCGAGCACCGGCTGCTGAGTGACTTGTTATTGAACCGTTGAAGCCGGCGGCAATTGGCTGCCTTGCTCTGTGAACAAATGCGCCGCATCGACCGGGTCAAAGTCGTACTGGGCACCGCAAAACTCGCAACCGACATTGACATCGCCACGCTCGGCCAGAATGCTGTCGATCTCGTCAACTCCCAGCCCGCGCAGCATGTTGCCAACGCGCTCGCGTGAGCAGCTGCAGGCAAAACTAGGCGCGTCAGGCTCAAAACGCGTGATCTGCTCTTCCCAAAACAGCCGGCGCAAGATGGTGTCGGCATCCAGCGTCAGCAGTTCCTCAGCCTTGAGCGTGGACGCCAGCAACGCGATTCGGTTGTAGTGCTCGTTCAAACCAATCTCGTCTTCATTGGCCGAAAAGTCAATCTGGCCTTCGAGGTTGCCCTGCCCTTTGACCGGCAAACGCTGAATCAGCAGCCCCGCCGCCACCTCACCGTTGGCCGCCAACACCAGCTTGGTGTCGAGTTGCTCACTCTGCAGCATGTAGTGCTCCAACACCTCGCTGAGTTTTTCAAGCTTCTCGTGTTGGTCGCCAAACAGCGGCACCACACCTTGGTAAGGCTGCTGACCGGGCAAGCGGTCTTTCGGGTCGAGCGTGATGGCGCAGCGGCCCAGATTGTTCAGGTTGACCATCTCACTCAAACTGGCGCCCGGCTGGACACCGCCAGCCCCGGCGGGCGTCAACGTGGCTGTGGCACGCAAGCTCAGGTCGGGCTGGACTTCAGCCACGGCCAACTTGACCGGACCGTCACCAAAAATCTGCAGCACCAAGGCGCCGTTGAACTTGATATTGCTCTGCATCAGCGCCGCAGCAGCGGTCATCTCACCCAGTAATTGCAACACCTCGGGCGGGTAACCGCCAGCGGCTTCCCGACGTTTCAGAATTTCGCGCCAAGCGTCATCGAGTCGGACCAGCATGCCGCGTACCGGCAAGCCATCGAAAATAAATTTGTAAAGTTCAGACATTCTTAGGGAGGTAAATCAGGCCAGTTTTTTGAGGCCAGCTTGAAAGCGCTGGGCATTGTCAACATAGTGTTTTGCGGTTCTGTGCAGGTCGGCGATCTGCTCCGGCGTCAACGGCCGAACGACCTTGGCCGGGCTGCCCATGATCATCGAGCCATCCGGAAATTCTTTGCCTTCGGTCACCAGCGAACAAGCACCCACCAGGCTGTTCTTACCGATACGTGCGTTGTTCAAGATCACCGAGCCAATGCCCACCAGCGTGCCGTCGCCAATGCTGCAACCGTGCAGCATGACCTGATGGCCAACCGACACGTTGTCTCCGATGGTCAACGGCTTGCCCGGGTCGGCATGCAGCGTGCTGTTGTCTTGAATGTTCGTGCCGTGGCCGATGCGAATGGTGTCGGAGTCGCCCCGCAACACGCAGCCAAACCAGACGCTGCTGCCCTCGCCCATGACCACGTCGCCCATCACCTCGGCACTGTCAGCCACCCAGGCAGACGCATGTAATTGGGGGGCCAAGTCGCCCAGTTGGTAGATCGCCATCGTGGTCCTTTGAAGTGCGCAAACAAGGTCAGAATTGTAAGGAAGACTGAAGTTGTCGTTGGCGACAAGGGTAAGGCGCTCAAGCGCCGGGCTGAACCGGCGCTGGGGCCGGGATAATGTTTGGTATGCCGTCCTCCAGTTTGCCCTCCACTTTGTCACCCGGTACTCTACGCCCGCAAGCCCTCCGCTTGCTGTTGATCCGCAATGCTGACGACAAAGCCGCCGCCGTGCGCGCACTGCCACCGGTCAGCGCTCTAAGCCTAGAAGAGACGCAAGCCGTGCTGGCAGAGCCGCCCGGCGTGCCAGGCCGGCCTGACCGGCCTGAGTTACGTACCCCATCCGACACGAAGAGTCGCGCCGTCGGCTCGCCAGAAGGTCGCGCAGGCTTGCTGCATGCGTTGGCTCACATCGAGAGCAACGCCATCGACTTGGCGCTGGATGTGCTGTGGCGTTTTGACGGCATGCCCGAAGCCTTTTACCTCGACTGGTTGCAAGTAGCGCGGGAGGAAGCCCTGCACTTTCAATTGCTGCACGCGCATCTGGCCGAGCTCGGTTATGCCTACGGCGATTTCCCGGCGCACAACGGCTTGTGGGAGATGGCCGAAAAAACCCGAGGCGATGTGATGGCGCGCATGGCGCTGGTGCCGCGCACGTTGGAAGCGCGCGGGCTCGATGCATCACCTGCAGTTCGCAACAAACTGATTTCGGTCGGTGACCGCCGGGGCGGCGAGATCATTGACATCATCCTGCGCGACGAAATCGGCCACGTGGCGATTGGCAACCGCTGGTACCGCCATCTGTGCATGGCACGCGGGCTGGACCCGATCAGCACTTATGCCGCGCTGGCCGTCCAGTACGGCGCGCCACGGCTCAAAGGCCCGTTCAACCTCGTGGCCAGACGCGCTGCCGGCTTTGAAGAGAGTGAGTTGGCACTGCTGGAAACACCGTCTTTGCGAGCGTAGCGCGGCAATCCATGGCGGCGAATTCGGGCTCTGGACTGCCGCGCTGCGCTCGCAGTGACGAATTTTTGTGCGCGCTTCGACGGGTTTATGTCGCAACAGACTTGTCTAAAGATAAAGGCGGCATTTGAATCAGCACCTTTGCCTACAGCACTCCGCCCATTTTTCCTGCTTGGCTCAGCTTGCCGCCAGCACCACGCGAAATTAAGCTGACTGGGTCCAATCTCGGACGGATTGCCGAAGGCGTTCAGCCATGCTCAAGTCGCTCTCTTTGCACAGGCCTCTCCAATCGCAACTCGGCGAACTGACAACGCCCATCGCGGTACGACTGCCACAGGGCCAAACGCTCGGGCCTGCCGACGCGCCGGTCAAGCTCCTGCTGTCGGCTTGGTCGAGTCTTGCACGGCTGAAAACCGGGCAGGTGGGCGCCTTGGCTGAAGAATTTGTCGAGGGCAAACTGGACCTTGAAGGCCGTATGCGCGACGTCATGAGCATCGTCGCTGGCTTGCTGCCGGGCAACCCCGTTCACAGCGACACCGGCTGGTGGCGCAACCTACTCGGTCGGGCCCGTGCGCTGAGTTTGCACACGCCGCAAAAAGACGCCTCACAAGTGCAGTTTCACTACGATGTGTCCGACGCTTTTTATGCTTTGTGGCTTGACCCGCGTCGGGTCTATTCTTGTGCCTACTACCGAGACGAAGCGATGACGCTGGCACAAGCGCAAGACGCCAAGCTAGACCATATTTGCCGCAAGCTCATGCTGCAACCGGGCGATCGTTTTCTCGACATCGGTGCTGGTTGGGGCGCGTTGCTGCTGTGGGCTGCCGAGCACTATGGCGTCGACGCCACCGGCATCACGCTGTCAAAAAACCAGCATGCGCATGTGCAACGCCTGATCGAAGCCAAAGGCTTGCAAGGCCGCGTGCGCATGGAGCTGCTCGACTACCGGCATCTCGACGAGCGCCAACCTTTCGACAAAATTTCGTCGGTCGGCATGTTGGAGCATGTCGGCCAAGCCAACCTGGAGCGCTACTTCAACAAGGTGCTGCGCTTGCTGGTGCCGGGCGGGCTGGCACTCAACCACGGCATCACGGCGGGCGGCGCAGACAACCGGCAGCTTGGTGCAGGCATGGGGGATTTCATCGAGAAATATATTTTTCCCGGCGGCGAGCTGGTGCATGTCAGCCGCTTGCTGGAGCACATGGCACGGGCCGGGCTTGAAGTGGTCGATGCAGAGAATCTGCGACCCCATTACGCCCGCACCTTGTGGGACTGGTCGGATGCACTCGAAGCGCAGCTCGACACCGCGCACGAAGTACTGGCTGCTGATGGCGGCGACAAGCGCGCTGAAAAAACGCTGCGCGCTTATCGACTCTATCTGGCTGGCAGCGCCATGAGCTTTGAAAAAGGCTGGATCGCCCTGCACCAAGTCTTGGCGACGCGCCCCTCAGACAGTCCCTCGGCTTATCCCTTCAGGCGCGACTACATGTACCAGTGAGCTGGCGCCAGCGCGAGGCCTCAGCCACGCGGATGGTGTTCCCCGTGGATGGCTTTCAAGCGCTCACGCGCCACATGGGTGTAAATCGTCGTCGTTGAAATATCGGCATGCCCCAACAGCATTTGCACGGCGCGCAGGTCTGCACCGTGGTTCAGCAAATGGGTGGCAAAAGCATGGCGCAAGGTGTGCGGCGACAAGGGCGAATGAATACCGGCGAGCTGAGCGTATTTTTTCACCAGCATCCAGAACATCACGCGGCTCATGCCGCTGCCGCGCGCGGTCACAAACAAATCATCGGTTTGCTGTCCGCCCAAAATAGCCGGCCGCGCTTCGGCCAGATAAGCCACGATGCATTCCCGCGCCACTTGGCCAAACGGCACCAGCCGCTCCTTGCTGCCTTTGCCCATGACGCGCAGCACGCCTTCGTTCATACCGAGGTGAAAGGTTTTCAGGCCGACCAGTTCACTCACCCGCAAACCACTGGCGTACAGCAGCTCGAGCATGGCTTTGTCGCGCAAGCCCAGCGGCGTGTCATCTGGCGGCGCACTCAAAAGTGCATCGACTTGCGCCTCCGACATGGTTTTGGGAACACGCAAGGCTTGACGTGCCGATTGCAGCTTGAGTGTAGGGTCTTCGGTCAGCTGATGCTCGCGCACAGCCCAGCGAAAGTAGCGCTTGAACACCGTCAGCCGCCGGTTCGCTGTGGTCGCTTTGCTGCTGTCGTGTTTGAAGGAAAAATAAGCGTTGAGATCCGTTTCAGTACTCAACGCCAACTGCCCACTCGCACGCTCTTGCGTCACTAACCACGCGCCATACAGCGACAAATCACGCCGATAAGCTGCCAGCGTGTTGGCCGACAACCCATCTTCAAGCCATAGCGCGTCAATGAAGGCGTCAATGCGGTGCTGACTGTCAGGGGACAAGCTCATGGCTCAGCAATCAAAAAATTCAAACACCCCGGTTGGCTGAATTTTAAAGTCCAGCCCCCGGCGTGCGTCAGTCGAGCGTGAGCTTGCTGTCGGTCACGACTTTTTTGTAGACCTCGAACTCAGCCTTGATTTGCGCTGCGAACTGCTCAGGCGTGTTGCCAACGATGAGCGAGCCCGTGTCTTCAATGCGCTTGCGCACAGCGGGATCTTCCAGCGCCTTGCGCACACCAGCGTTGACCTTGTCGACCACTTCTTTCGGCAGGGCTTTAGGGCCCAAGATGCCGTAATAAGCCATGCGGTTCACCGGCTCCAGACCCACTTCTTTGAAGGTCGGTACATCTGGCAAAGCCGGTACACGCTGCGGCGCGGCGACAACAATCGGGATCAAACGCTTTTGCAAAATGAACGGCAGCGCTGAAGGCAGGTTGTCAAAAATGATCGGTACTTGACCGGCCACGGTATCGTTCAATGCAGGACCAGCGCCGCGATAAGGAATGTGCGTGACAAAGGTCTTCGTCAAGTTCTTGAACAACTCGGTCTGAAGGTGGCCAATGCCGCCGGTGCCTGACGATGCATAAGAGTATTTGCCAGGATGCTTCTTCAACTCGGCAATAAACTCTTTGTAGTTGCGGGCCGGAAAGCTCGGGTGCACCGCAATGATGTTGGGTGTTGCCGCGATGTTGATGATCGGGGTGAAATCCGTCAGCGGGTTGTACGTGATTTTTGTGTTGATGGCTGGATTGGTCGCGGTGGTAGACACCGTCGCGATACCTAGCAAATAACCATCAGGCGTGGCCCGAACAGTTTCCATAGCGCCGACGATGCCGCCGCCACCCGCTTTGTTTTCGACGATCACGGTCTGACCCAAGGCCTTGGCCAGCGGTTCAGAGATCACGCGGGCAACGATGTCAGTGGTACCGCCAGGCGCAAACGGCACCTGCAACCTGATGACCTTGTTCGGGTAGTTTTGTGCGATGGCCGAACCGGATACGCTGGCCAAAGCCAGAGCAGTCACAGAGGCGATATGGAGTACATGACGACGTTGCATAAAGAGTCCCTTTCAAAAAACAACAGCGCTCATGTTAAACGCAAGTAAAGCCAGCACTTTATCGAGTGACATAGAAGGGCTTACTCGCAGCGGGGCGGTTATTCTTGAGTTGTGAATTACGCCCAACTTTTATTCCCTGATTTTTCCTTGATCCTTTGCGGTTATTTGGTATGCCGCTACACGGCGCTGAACCGTACCGTTTGGGAGCAAGTCGAAAACTTAGTTTATTTCTTTCTTTTCCCGGTTCTGTTGTTTCAGTCGATCGTCAAAAGCCCGCTTGATTTCGTCGCCACATCCAGTTTCATCGTTGCCGGACTGACGATGGGGCTGCTGGGCATCGCGATGGCTTACAGCTTGCCGCATTGGCCGTGGCTTGGCCGGCTAATTGACCCGCGTGAACATGCTGGTAGCGCTCAGGTCGCTTTTCGTTTCAACTCATTCATTGGCTTGGCCATCGCTGAACGGTTGGCAGGCGCAGAAGGTCTGCTGCTGATCGCCGTGTTGATTGGGGTCTGCGTACCGCTGTTCAATGTGGCGGCCGTCTGGCCCATGACGCGGCACGCCAAACGCGGTTTTGTGCGTGAGTTGGTGCGCAATCCACTGATCATCGCCACCGCCAGCGGCCTGGTGGCCAACCTGCTCGGCGTTCACATCCCAACGTGGATTGAACCCACCACCAGCCGCATCGGCGCTGCGTCGCTGGCGCTTGGTCTGATGGCCGCTGGTGCGGGCATGCAGTTCAGTTCACTGGCGCGGGGAAAAACGCTGGGCCTGTCGGTGCTGCTGATCAAACACCTGCTGCTGCCGATGGTCGCTTTCGGGCTGTCGCGTCTGTTTGGTTTGTCTGCCGTTCAAAGCACTGTGTTGCTGGCATTTTCGGCCTTGCCAACGGCCTCTAGCGCTTATGTGCTGGCCGCGCGCATGGGCTACAACGGCGCGTACGTGGCCGGGCTGGTGACCTTGTCGACCGTGCTGGGCATGCTCAGCCTGCCGTTTGCCTTGGCTGTGCTGCGCTGACGTCAGCCTGCTGCAGCGCCCACTGCACATGCTCCTGCACGACCGCTGAGGGGTGCTGGCTTTGCGCCAGCAGCGCGGCTTGCAGCGCACCTGCATCAGCACCACCTTCTTTGGCAGCTCTCAGCGCGTTGCCCATCGCCACCGCCAGATTACGCAACCAGCGCTCATGGCCAATCCGACGAATGGCACTGCCTTCGGTGAAGCGCAAAAATTCTGCTTCGCTCCAGCCGAACAAAGTTTGCAACTGCTGACCACTCAGGCCGACGCGTTCGTCAAAATCAGGCAGCGCACTGCGCTGGGCAAACTTGTTCCACGGGCACACCAGTTGGCAGTCGTCACAGCCATAAATGCGGTTGCCGATCAAGGCGCGCAGTTCCAGCGGAATCGATCCCGCATGCTCAATCGTCAGGTAAGAAATGCAGCGTCGTGCGTCCAGCCGATGCGGCGCCACGATGGCCTGCGTCGGACAAATATCGATGCAGGCGTTGCAACTGCCGCAATGCGCCGTCACAGGCTCACTGGCCGGCAGCGCCAAGTCGACATAGATCTCGCCTAGGAAAAACATGGACCCGGCTTCGCGATGAAGTAACAGGGTGTGCTTACCGCGCCAGCCTTGGCCGCTGCGCGCGGCCAGTTCGGCCTCCAGCACCGGGGCCGAGTCAGTGAAGGCCCGATGACCCAGCTGCCCCACGTGTTCAGCGATGCGTTCACCGAGTTTTTGCAGGCGTGCGCGCATCACTTTGTGGTAGTCCCGCCCTCTGGCATAGACCGAAATCACGGCTTCGCCCGGGCGTTCGAGTCGGGCCAGTTCACGCGCTTGCCAGTCAGCTGAATCGACAGCATCCGTCCTCGGCAAATAGTCCATGCGCGCCGTGATCACACTCACCGTGCCGGGAATCAACTCCGCCGGTCGCGCCCTTTTTAAACCGTGCGCGGCCATGTAATGCATGTCCCCATGAAATCCGGCCGCCAGCCAAGCTGATAATCCAACTTCGGCAGTCGACAAGTCAACCCCTGCCACGCCAATTTGCGAGAATCCAAGCTCGCGCGCCCACATTTGAATTTGAGAAACGAATTGATGGCTATTGAGGTTCACCCCGCTATTGTAAAAAATCTGCTCTGGTCTAGCGAAGACGACACGCGGGCGTTTGCTGAAGCACTGGCCCTACAAGTTCAAAGCTCCGGGCCTGAACTGAATGCGTCGATTCAACTGCGCGGAGATCTCGGCGCTGGCAAAACCACCTTGGTGCGTTATCTGCTCAAAGCACTCGGCGTAGAAGGCCGTATTAAAAGCCCGACCTATGCCGTGGTCGAGCCCTACACCGTCAGCAGCCCCAACGCCGACGCCATCAACATCTGGCACTTTGATTTTTACCGTTTCAATGACCCCGACGAATGGGAAGAAGCCGGCTTTCGCGAGATCTTTGCCAGCCCCGGCCTGAAGCTCGTTGAGTGGCCCGAAAAAGCCGGCCAGCATTTGCCCGCCGCCGATTTGCTACTGGCCCTTGAACTGACCGACGCCGATGAACGCCGTGTCACCGTACAAGCCCTCACTCAGGCTGGCACCAGACTGCTCAACGCATGAAGCAAGGGCTGCCACCCAACCGCCGCGACATCCTGCAGTTTGGCAGTTTGGTGTTGCTGCTGGGCGTGCAACAGATCGCCCGTGGCGCGGACATTGTGGCGGTGCGCATGTGGCCGTCCAAAGACTACACGCGCGTCACCATCGAGTCAGACCGCGAAATCAAGGCGCGGCAGTTTTTACTGGCAGACCCACCCCGCGTGGCCATTGACATTGAGGGCATTCAGCTGCTACCAGCCCTGCGCGAACTGATCGCCAAGGTCAGGCCCGAAGACCCCAACGTCGCGGGCATTCGCGTTGGACAAAACGCGCCTGGCGTGGTGCGCTTGGTGATCGACCTCAAGCAAGCGGTCAAACCGCAGGTTTTCACCTTGGCACCGGTCGAACCTTATCAACACCGTCTGGTGTTTGACCTGTATCCTCAAAAAATACTGGACCCGATGGAATCGCTGATTGCTGACCAGCTGAAGGACACACAAGCCGCGGAGGCAAAGGTGGCGTTGGCAGACCCCTTGGGTGACCTGATCGCCGGTCATAGCCACCGCCCCGAGCCGCCCAAAAACAGCCCTACGCCGCCTGCCAGCAAAGACAAAACCGACCGGCTCGTCATCGTCGCGCTCGACCCTGGCCACGGCGGCGAAGACCCAGGCGCCGTCGGACCCGGCGGTACGCTTGAAAAAGACGTGGTGCTGCAAATCGCCTTGCAGTTGCAAGACCGCATCAACAAGCAACCGAACATGCGGGCGTACATGACGCGCGATGCTGACTTTTTTGTACCCCTCAATGTGCGCGTGCAAAAAGCCAGGCGCGTCCAGGCTGATCTGTTCATCAGCATTCATGCCGATGCGTTTTTCACGGCTCGCCCGCAAGGCGCCAGCGTCTTTGTGCTGAGCGACCGCGGCGCCTCCAGCAGTTCGGCGCGCTGGCTCGCCAACAAAGAAAATTCGGCAGACATGGTCGGCGGCATCAACATCAATGCCAAAGATGCACATGTGCTGAAAGCCATGCTCGACATGAGTACCACCGCGCAGATCAACGACAGCCTCAAGCTTGGCGGTGCCATGCTTGGCGAGATGGGCAACGTCGGCAAGCTGCACAAACCGCGGGTCGAACAAGCCAGCTTTGCGGTGCTCAAAGCACCTGATATTCCGAGCGTGCTGGTCGAAACCGCCTTCATCAGCAACCCTGATGAAGAGGCTCGTTTGCGTAACCCCGCGTACCAGGCGCAGCTGTCCGACGCTCTGATGCGCGGCATCTTGCGCTACTTCGCCAAGAACCCGCCGCTGGCCCGTAACCGGGCGCTGTAGGGGCGCGCTGCGTCTGACGCGGATCAAGCGCGCCGACCATGACAGCCAAAGAGCTGGGCGCTCAATACCTGACTCTGGCCCTGGCCCTGGCCCTGGCCCTGGCCCTGGCCCTGGCCCTGGCTCGGTATTGCGTCACTGACAACTTTATGACTCTCGACATCACATCAGAGATCTGCATCAAAAAAATTCCCGAACCTGTGACATTCCGCCATTGAACTATTTAAATAGTTAATTTTTAACGCAATGTACTTTTTTATAATCATAAAAAATTACAAGTTTTTACAAATATAACAAATCAATGTATTCAAAGGATCTCAGAAAATTCCTAGTCACTTATCAAATTTTTCTCAAAAAAATGGGGGGTCAAAACAATACGATCAAACCAACACACAAACAAAGTTACTCAATTTTTAAGTAATTACGCTCTGTTTGTTTGGTGGAGCACAGTTGCTCCGTGTTGATTCAAAGGTCACCCTCATGATCAGTCGACTTCAGACATTGAAAACTTTTGGGTTGACTGCTGAGATCTGCTTTGGACTTTAAATTGTTACCGAACAAAGGAAATACCATGACCCCGACCCGCTTTGCATTGAGCCACATCTCCACTGCCGCCCTGATTCTGGCCAGCGTCGCGCTGAGCGGATGCTCCTCCAACGGCACGCTTGCCGTGCAGGATCCACTGGGACCCACAGCATCTGCGTTAGGTCAGATCGCCACAAACACAGGCGCAAAGACAAGCAGTGTCGGAGGGGTCTTTCAGGCTGTGGGCTCATCTGTCGCCACCACAGAGATGGCCGGCATCGACCCAGGCGTCATGACAGGTCTCGGTGGCGCCGTGCAACAAGTTGGCAACGCGGTTGACGTCTTTGGCAGCGGCACCGGCAAAAGCTTTGGACAAACTGGCAATCAAGACGCCGATATCTTGGCCATTAAACTGGAAAATACCCCACTTATCGTGACAGAAGTTGGCGGTGCGGTTTCAAGTGTTGGCGACGCTGTTGCCGCCATTGACAACGGCCAACTGACCGTTTTGAGCCCTGTGACCGACCCCGCAGGTCTGCTCCTGAATCAAACCGGCGCAGCCATCGCCAGCCTGAGTGGCAACATGAGCGACGCCATGGCCATCCCCGTGGTGCAACAAGTCACACGCGCCGGCAGCACCATGATTCACATGATCGCGGTCGACGCTGAAGCGACCACCCAATACCTGGGCACCTCGACCGGTCTTGGCGTGCCTGTCAATGACCTGCTGGTTGGCACTGGTTTGACAGTGAAACAGTTGGGCAGTGACATCTCCACAACCTTCACCGCCTCGCCGGTGCTGGCGAGTACCGGTGCGGTGGTCAGCTCAGCCGGTACCTTGGTGGCCAGCGTGGGCGGACTGGTCGTGTCCCCAACAACCACGAGCAACACCACGCCATCGACCTTTGGCAACGTGATCGCTAGCTTGAGCAGCGGCCCCGCATCTGGCTCAACACCGAGCACTATCGGCGGCGTGCTGACAACAGTGACCACGCCAACGACTGTCAGCAGTGTGTTTGAAAACTTGAGCAGCGGCCCCACATCTGGCGCGACACCGAGCACTATCGGCGGTGCACTGACCTCAGTGACCACCCCCCTCTCCGGTGTGCTAAGCAGCCTGCGATAAGCACCCACAATGCCACTGCGCTCCAACTACCGGCATTCGCCGGTTTTTCTGGCCGCCTGCTTTGCAGCGGCCAGTTTTTCGTTCGCTTCAGCCCACGCGCAATCGCCTTCGGTTTCAGGGAGCCCGATCAACACGCTGCCGGCCTTTCAGCCATTGAAAGACCCGACGGACGGCGCAAAGGCGAGAATTCTCGACACACCCTTGCCCGCACAGCCGCGGTTGGCTCGAAACGTGACCCCTCTGCGCTTTGAAATCGAAGGCGTTCAGTCGATTCCGTTTGCCAAGGTCGCAGCGCTCTTCACGCCGCTGGCCAAGCAGCCCACCACCGTGGCCAAGCTCGCCGACTTGGCCAGCCAAGTCACCGACATGTACAAACAAAGCGGCTTCGCCTTGTCGTTTGCGTATGTGCCCGAGCAAGACTTCAAGGACGGCACGGTCCGCATCGTGGCCGTGGAAGGCTTTGTCGAAAGCGTGACCATTGACGGCGATGCGGGACCCGCAGCGGCCAGACTACGAGAAATCGCCCAGTTGATTCGGCAAAACAGACCGCTTCAACTGGCCAACTTTGAACGCTACACCCAGCTCATGGGCCAATTGCCTGGCGTGACCGTTGAAGCCCAAGCCACGCCGTCAGCCCAAACCGATGGTGCCGGCGCGCTGGTCGTCAAAGTAGCGCGCAAACCCTATGACGTGTCCTTGGGTGCGGATATTCGGTCGTCAAGGCCACGGGCCGTGGTGACTGGCACGGTCAACGATCCCTTGATGGCCGGCAGCCGTCTGAGCGCCACCACGCTGTTGGGCTCGCCGAAAGGTGAGTTTTTTGGATCACTGGCTTTCTCACAAGTCATCGGCCATGAGGGCTTGACGCTGAAAGCGGACACCACGGTTTACCAAGGTAACCCGGATGCCCATCTGGACACGCCACCGCCCGTCCGGCGCTACACCGACTATCTGCGCAGCGAGTTGTCAGCGAGCTACCCCATCCTCTTGAAGCGCCGCGAAAGCTTGTACCTCAGCAGCGGTATTTACGCTGTCAACAACACCGACAGCTACGCCGCCCCCTCGCAAACGTTGACAGATCAAGTCCATGTGCGTGCGCTTTATGCGCAAGCGCTCTACAGCATTCACACAGACGTGCAGGCGCAGAACGTGTCGCTGCGGCTGGCTCAAGGGATGGACGCCTTGGGGGCCAGCGCCACCAGACGGATCAATAACTCAAGCATGGTCAATCCATCGAGTCTCGACTTCACCCGGGTCCTGCTCGACGCCAACCAGCGCAATGCCTGGGGTCAAGGCTGGGGCACAGGGTTGGCGTTCACCACGCAATACAGCCCCAACGTCTTGCCCAACAGCGAAAAACTGTCTTTTGGCAGCACCCGCTTTGCGCGGGGCTACAGCGCGGGCGACGCGGCTGGCGACTCCGGCTGGGGTATCGGTTTGGAGGGTAACCGGTCCTTTCCGGTCAAACTGCCCTACCTCAGCCATATTGAGCCGTACGTCTTGCTCGAAAGTGCGCGGGTCTACAACCACCTCGGGTCGAGTCAACTCTCAAAACTATCGTCAGCCAGCCTTGGGGGACGTTTTTCGAATGGCAAGTATTACAAGATTGATTTCGCCATCTCCAAGCCAGTCGGAGATGCACCGTCAACCAACCCGGAACGCAAACTCCGCATGAGCATCTTGGCGAGCTACAGCTTAGGCAACTGATGCGTCCCAGCGGGAAGGGTTGAAGCACGCCTCTTTCCGCTGTCTGCGCCGCTTTTGAACAGCTTCTGAACAGCTCAAGCCCGCGAACTTATTATTTTTTAGTCACTTATTTTTTTGACAACAAACATGTTTATACTTTTTGGGTAAATCTCGGGTGTTACAAATAACATCTAATTCGATGGTGTTATTCAAATATTGCCTTGCTGTCGGTCATGCCTTCCAAAAAGTACAGCGTCTTTTCTGCCGAAACACACCCTTGGTGGTGGCTCCAGGTCTGGTATCGCCTGCCACTGGCTCTGGCCACGTTGCTCATGGCAGCCCCTTTGCTTGCGGCCATTTGGGCCATGGTGTGGTCAAACTTACAAGTGCAGACCCAGAACCTGCACAACGAAGAAAACGCCCGCGTCACACGCGCAAGCCGACTCAGCGCCGAATCGCTGAAGACCGTGTTTGTCAGTGCAGATCTCGTGTTGCTCGAACTGCGGCGTTACTGGCTCAACCACCCCCACGAATTTTTCAAAGTACTCAAGGCACGCCACGACGAGCTCCAGCTCGGCAGTGCCTTTGATGTTTTTATCGTTGATGCCAGTGGCAAGGTCGTCCGAAGCACCAGTCCAGCCCACGTCATACGCGACAACCTGCTCTACACGCCGTCGGTGTCCCGTCACAAAGAAGATACCCAAGACCGTCTGCTCTTGGGGCCAGCCTTCTTTGACAGCATCACCGAGAGCTGGCAACTGCCGTTCACACGTCGGCTGTTGTCGCCGTCCGGCAAGTTTGTCGGCGTCATGGTTTTTCTGGTTCCGCCGGGCTATTTCAACCGCGTGCTGCAAGCCACCAGCTTACAAAACGGCAGCGTCTTCAGCATCGTGGACCTGGAAACTGGCGCTCTGATTCTGCGCAACAGCCAAGTCAACGACCCGCCAAGCACTGAGCCAATATCGCTCGTGAAGTCAGACTTTTGGACTTTATTGAACCTGGGCATCCCCGCGATTGGCCCTGGCTCTATGGTCAGCCAGTTGCCCTCCCTTGTCGACATACTTCCAGCCAGCGCTCTTGCCCGCCTTAAAGCATCACCGGTCAGCGGCATCAACCGCAAGGCGTTTGATGTTGACCATATCGAACGCCTGTATGCATGGAAAAAGCTCGATCGCATACCGGTGATGGTGACCGTCGGTACCCCTGCCACCTACTTTGACGACGTGCTAGCGACAAATAAACTTCGTTATATTGCAACAGGTACCGTATTCAGTCTGCTGGTGTTGAGTTTGGCAGCTGCCTTCAACCGCTACGACCGCTCGCGTCGCCGCAATCGACAAGCACTCGCAGCTTCAGAACAGGACTTGCGTGAACTGGCCACCCATCAAACTGACTTACTGGAAGAAGAGCGAAAGCTGATTGCACGCGAAATTCACGACGACCTCGGCCAACGCCTCAGCGTCCTGCGGCTTGACCTCGCCATGCTGATGAACGCGATGCAACGCAGCTGCTCAGCAGACCTGTTGGCTCGGGGCGCGCAAGTCAAAAATGCCATCGACGAGATCTTGTGCGTGACGCGAGAGCTGGCCAAAAAAGTACGCCCGCCCTCGCTTGAGATCGGTTTCTTGCCCGCTATCGAAGCCCTGTGTGACGAGTTTCAAAACAGGCTGCCATTCAAGCTGCGCTTTGTGAACCATGCCGACAATGCGTTCCAGCCCGACGACGCCTGCGCCATTGCCGCCTACCGCATACTGCAAGAATCACTCACCAACGCCTCCCGTTACGCCCAGTGCCAGCACGTCGACATCAGCTTGGCCATCCATGACGACTGGCTTCATCTGCGGGTGGTCGATGACGGCGTCGGCTTTGACCCCACCGTCCACAACAGCAACAGGCGCACTTTCGGCCTGCTGGGCATGCGTGAACGCGTAGCGGCACTGCATGGCGAAATGCGCTTGCAAAGCCAAGCCGGTCAAGGCTGCAAGTTACTGGTCATGCTGCCGCTGAACAGAATGGCCACCGACAACAGACCACAGGCCGCCGACCAATGAGCAACACAAAACCAACGGCTATGGGCGTCCCCCTAGAACTCTCTGCCCGGCCAGCCAAAGGGAGCGAGGCATCGCCGTGGAAAACCATCAAAGTGCTCGTTGCTGACGACCACGCGATGGTCCGCGGCGCCTTTGTCCGCCTGATCGACAGCGAGTCTGACTTGCAGGTGGTGGCGCAGGCCCACGACGGTGCCAGTACCTTGCAGCAACTGGCTGACAACCCTTGCGACGTCTTGATGCTGGACCTCAACATGCCCGAGCCCAGTGGTAGCCAACTCATCAAACTCATCCGTGAGAAATGGCCAAAGCAGCCCATTTTGGTGGTCACCATGCACAACTCACCGCGGATTGTGCGCACCGCGCTGGATGCCGGGGCCAATGGCTACATCACCAAAGACAGTGAGCCCAACATTTTGCTCAATGCCGTGCGACTGGTCGCCGGGGGTGGCCGCTTTGTTGAACCCAGCCTCATGGAAGCCATGCTGTTTGCCCCCGCGCTGAAAACGCCTCTCACCCCGCGAGAGTCTGAAATCCTCCAGCGGCTGGCCGCCGGCCAGAGCCACAGCACCATTTCGCGAGAGCTGTACATCAGTGACAAAACGGTCAGCTCACACAAGACCAACCTCATGGCAAAGCTCGAGATCGATAATTTCTCAGACCTGTTGCGCTACGCCATGGACCACGGATTAGCACCGAAATCTTGAATTTCCGGTACTTTTTATCCTATTTGTGACATATAACAAACTGTTACATTAGTCACAACGAGTTATACATAAGGCGTCTAAGAAACTTCTTAATCACTTCTCAAGACTTCCTCAATCAACTCGTGAGCAAGGTCAATAACATCCACCTACAAACAAAAACAATTACTTACCAATAAAGTTAGTAATTAAAAAGTTTACCAGGTGGCGCACCTTTTGCACCGAATTGATTAGAAGGTCACGATCATGAACAATCGTTTTCAGACATTGAAGTTTTTGGGTTTGCTATTGACAGTTGGACTGGTTTCTTCGCCAACCATGGCGCAGACAATTCCGTTATTGGGCACGGTTTTAGCCACCGCCAATGCGTCGGCCACCATCCTGAGCCCTCTCTCCATCGCCGTCACCGGCGCAGGCATGAACTTTGGCAATATTGTTCCCAGCGCGCAACTGGGCACCGTGGTACTGGCACCGGCCGGCAGCAGAACAGCCACTGGTGGTGCGAGCACCATGGCACAAGCGGGTGGAAGTGTTTCAGCAGCGAACTTCGCAGTCTCAGGCCAAAACAACGCGAGCTATTCAGTGGCCTTGCCTTCGTTGGCGGCCAGCTTGCTGCCACAGGGCTCAGCAACGGGTGCTCCGATGTTGGTCACCTCGTTCACCAGCGACCTGACCGCCACCGGCATCAGCACCATTTGGAGCGGCGCACTGGGTGGTGCAGGTGCGGGAACATTCAACGTGGGCGCTACGCTGACGGTTGGGGTGAATCAAGGCGCTGGCGTCTACTCGGGTACTTTCCCAGTCATCATTTTCTACAATTGATCGAAGCAGCGGCCGCTCATGAACATACGCCCAATTAACACTCTGTTGCTTGGGCTTCTGACCGGCCTGACTGCGACCAACGCAGTTCAGTCAGCGGACGTCAGTGCCAGCGCCGGTGCCACGATCGTCGTGCCGGCCAACGTCTCGGCTTCTGCGTCAGCGGCCTGCGCAGGCGCCAATGACAGATGCCATTCACCGGTGGTGGTGCCCGTGGTGAACGACGGCACGCTGATCGACACGCAAGGTGTGTCGCTGTCCCTCACGCGCGAGACAGATGTCAGCAACGCGGTCAAAGCCACGCTGGCCTACGACTGAGCTTGAGTCGTTTTTTCACATCGCCACTTTCATGATGTTTTCACACCGTTTCAAGCTTTCCCTTGCCGGGCTGCTCTGTGGACTGACCTTGCCGGCCCATGCCATTTGCACAGGGTGCACGATGATCGTTGTCAAAGAGGCGGGCAGTGATTTGCGCTTTGGCCGCATGATCGTTGTCTCGCCGGGGACGCTCACCATGGACCCCAAAACAGGTGCGCGTTCTGGAACTGCGAGTGTGGTGACGCCCGCGTCTTTGAGCAGCAGCACGGGACCTGCCGCCTTCAGGGTGAGCTGCGTCGGGGTCGGCAGCCTGACTTATCAGGTGGCAGTTGTCAGCACACCCTCCAGCATCAACGCAACATCCGGTGCCATGCCGATCGGCAACTTTCTCAGTTTCCCTGCGGCATCCATCGATCGTCAGGTCAGCAGTTGTCAGGGCTACTCGGAAATCGTCACCGTGGGGGCGACGTTGACGGTGGGATTTTCTCAGCCGCCGGGTGGCTACACATCAGCCGCCGACATCGCGTTGGAAGTCCGCATCACCGCCAACCACTGAGTGACTGAGCACCATGCCGCATTTTAAAAAAATTCAGTCGATTCGGACGATCGTCCTTGGGCTGCTGAGCGTCTTGCTGGCACCCTTGGCTTTGGCTGATCTCATGCTTTACCCGACGCGCGTCGAAATGGAAAAAAACCAGCGCGCCACGCAAGTCGAGCTGGTCAACCGCGGACAAACGACCGAGAGCTACCGCATCAGCGTGGTGAATCGCCGCATGACCGACACCGGTCAAATTGTGCCAGCTGACAGCGCCGAACCCGACGAACGCTTTGCCGCCGACATGCTGCGCTTTTCGCCGCGCCAAGTGACACTGAAAGCGGGAGAGTCGCAAACTGTGCGTATCAGCCTGCGCAAACCTGCGGACTTGGCCAACGGCGAATACCGCTCGCACCTGCAGTTTGACCGCCAGCCCGACGTTGAGGGCAGCGCAGACCTTGAACAGACTGCCAAGCCGCTATCCGGTGACATTGCCATTCGCCTGACAGCGCTGGTGGGTGCCAGTATTCCGGTGATCGTGCGTCACGGCGACACCTCGGCCAGCGTGACACTGGACAAATTGTCCATCGAGCCAGCCGCCAAAGTCGAAGGCCAAGCCGACGGTCCAACCCTGCTGATTTTTCAAATGAACCGCAGCGGCAACCGTTCGGTTTATGGCAATTTTCGGGTCACGTACACGCCGTCTGGCGGCAGGCCGGTCGACGTCAGCCAAGTCAACGGCGTGGCGGTCTATGTGCCCAATCTCTTGCGTCAAGCCAAGCTGCCTCTCAGGCTACCCGAAGGCATGGTGTTCAAGAGCGGGTTGATCCAGCTGACCTTCTCGCAGCGCCCGGAAGACGGCGGCAAGCCTTTGGCGCAGGCCTCGTTGGCCCTGCCCTGACGTCACTCAACGCGCGCTGAAAGACCCTGATGAGGCTGTCCAGTAGCTTGATGCTGGCTCTGCTGTGCGTGGTGCCCAACCCCGCCGTTTGGGCGCAAAGCCCCCTGCCTACGGCAGCTATGGCAGCGCCGACCACAGCGACCGAGGCCAGCGAACTCAATTTGCTGCTGCTTGAAGTTCGGCTTGACGGCAGCCTGTTGACTGACACGCTCACCGCCTACGAAGTGGGTAGCGACATTCTGCTGCCGCTGGGCGAAATGGCGCGCCTGCTCACTATCGGCATCACGCTAGACACGGCCACGCGCAGCGCTGCCGGCTTTGTGTTGCGCGAAGACCAGCCGTTCAGGTTGGAGATGGACGCCAGTAGCGTCACCTTGCCCAGCGGACGCGAAGCGGTCGATCCGACCCACATACGTTGGCTGGACAATGACATTTACGTTTCTGCCCGTTTGCTGCAGCGCTGGTGGCCGATCGATCTGGCGCTCAGTCTCTCTGCCCTGAGCCTGCAAGTCGTGCCGCGTGAAGCGCTGCCGATTCAATCCAGGCTGGCCCGTGAGCGTGATGCTGCGCAGCTGAGGTTGCGCGGCGGCACCTATCAAGACCCTGGCTTTGCGCGGGCACAGCCGGACTATCGCTTGGTTGACGTGCCCTTTATAGACCAGACACTGAGCTTGCGAAGCGGGCGCGACAGCTCGGGCCAGTCCCGTACCGACATGACTTACAACGCCTTCATCACCGGCGATCTGCTGGGCATGGAGGCGTCGATGTTTGTCACTGGATCACAAAACCAAGCCCATCAAAATTCCACGCCTCAAGCACGCTTGACACTGTCGCGCAACGACCCTGACGCCAACTTGCTGGGGCCGCTGAACGCCCGCACCGTGGCCCTCGGCAACATTGCCTTGCCGGCACTGAACAATGTGGCGCGCTCCGCAGGTGGCGGGAACGGCATGGTGGTGAGCAACCGGCCGCTCAACCAACCCAGCAGCTACGGCCTGCACACCTTGCGCGGCAACCTACCGCCGGGCTGGGACGTGACGCTCTACTTCAACGACGCCTTGATCGCGTTTCAGCAATCGCGACCGGACGGGCTGTACCAGTTTGCAGATCAGCCGCTGGTTTTTGGCAACAATGAATTCCGGCTGGTTTTCAACGGCCCACTGGGCCAACGTCGGGTCGAACGCGAGGCATTTTTGCTCGACGACACGCTGACCAAACCCGGCAACTTTTACTACACGGCAGGCGGGCAGCGCGGCGACGACGGCAGCGACCGACAAACCTTGCAGGCCGACTTTGGCTTAGCCGACAGCGTCGCCGCAACCGCCGGACTCGTCAGCATTGACTTAGGCCTGGGAAACCAGGCACGTCACTACAGCAACGTCGGGTTGCGTGCGACCGGGCTAGGCGTACTCATCAGCGCCGACCATGTGTCGGCCACAGATGGCGGCTCACTCACCGAAGTTGGCGTGCGCACCGGCTTAGGACGATTTTCAGCCGATCTCACACACACCCAATTGAGCCATTTCAGCAGCGACTTCTTTGCCGCCAGCAGTGACCCGTTGGCGCAGCGCACGCGCGCCCGCTTGAGTGGCAGCATCCCACTCAGCGACGGTTTGGTACTGCCAGTCGGGCTGGACGTTTTCCGGGAAGTGACAGCGTCGGGGCGCAGCAGCGTGAACGCCCAAGGTCGGCTGTCGCTGAACCTGCAAAACACCAACTTCACCAACGCCTTGAATCTGCAGACGAGCGACGGCAAGCGCGTCACCAGCGGTGCGCTGCAGGTGTACCGACGCGTCGCTGGGATAGGTTTGAGCAGCCAGCTGGCCTACACCCTGGAACCCGACAGCCGGCTCTCCAGCGTGGCCATCTTGGCCGACAAAAATCTGAGCGATGCATCGCGACTGAGCCTGGGGCTGATGCAGAGCATGACACCCGGCGTGACCACCGTGTCAGCGGGTTACAACCGAAACTTTGGCAGCTTTGGCATGGGTGTGAACGCACGCTACAGCAGCAATGGTGAGGCGAGCATCGGCGTGCAGTTGTTCATGGCGATCGGGCGCGACCCGCGCAGCGGCAACTGGACTCGCCACTGGCAGCCGATGGCCGCTGCGGGCGCGGTGTCGGCCCGGGCTTTTGTGGACACCAATATGAACGGTATCTTCGACATGGGCGAAATGCCAGTGGAAGGCGCCGGCTTCACACTGAACGGTGGTAGCCGCCACCCCGTGCGTACCGACGCCGATGGCATTGCTTATATGAGCCACATGATGCCGCGCCAATATGCTGACGTGGCCCTCGACACCAGCACGCTGGAAGACCCTCAGTGGCAAGCCGCCATACCGGGCGTGCGGGTGTTGCCACGCCCCGGCAAAGTGGTGTTGGTGGATTTTCCGGTGGTCATGACGAGTGAAATTGACGGCACCATCTATTTGGAAGTGGCGGGCAAAACACGCGGCATTGGCAATGCACTGCTGGAACTGGTGAACGAGCGGGGTGACGTGGTTGCCAGCCAACGCAGCGGGGCTGACGGTTATTACATCGTGCCGGCGGTCAAGCCAGGGCGCTACACCTTGCGCCTGGCTGATGAGCAGCTGCGCAGCTTAGGCTTGGCGGCTTCGATTCCAAGTCGAGCGATCGACGTGCTTGCCGACGGCAACTACGTCAACGGTATCGACTTCACGCTGCGCGCCGCGCCTTGACAGCGCCCACCAGCACCAGCAAACCGGGCACCAAAATCATCGCCCAGATGATGGAGCTCAGGTTGTCTTTGACCCACGCAAGGTTGCCAAACAGATAGCCGGCACCGCACAGGCCGACCACCCAGATGACCGCACCGATCACGTTGTAGGCGCTGAACTTACTGCGGCTCATGTCGGCGACACCGGCGACAAAAGGCGCAAAGGTGCGAACGAATGGCATGAAGCGCGCCAAGATGATGGTGACGCCGCCGTAGCGTTCGTAAAAGTTGTGCGCTTGGTCAAAAGCGCGTTTGTTGAAAAACCGGGAGTCCTCCCACTGAAACACCTTGGGGCCGAAATAGCGGCCGATGGTGAAGTTGCACTGGTCACCCAAAATAGCCGCGACCAGCAACACTGCGATGGACACCGGCAGGCTGATCAAACCGACACCACACAAAGCGCCAACGATGAACAACAATGAGTCGCCCGGCAAAAACGGCATCACCACCACACCGGTCTCGACAAAGATGATGGCAAACAAAAGCGCATAGACCCACAGGCCGTACTGTTGCGTGAAGGTCTCCAAGTGGCGGTCCACATGAAGAATGAAGTCGATCAAAAAGCTAATAATTTCCATGGCGCTGATTTTGACACGGCCTAAAATCCGCCGGTGAACTCCGCCACCACCGCCCCTCCCCGCCGCCCCATTCGTGAACTCCCTGATGAGCTGATCAGCCAGATTGCCGCTGGCGAAGTGGTCGAACGACCCGCTTCGGTGGTGCGTGAGTTGGTCGACAACGCTTTAGACGCTGGTGCCCGCCAAGTCACGGTGCGGCTGCTGGCCGGTGGCGTGCGGTTGATTTTGGTGGAAGACGATGGCGCCGGCATTCCGGCCAACGAGTTAGCCATTGCCTTGCGTCGCCACGCCACCAGCAAGATCGCCTCACTGCAAGACTTGGAAGCCGTCGGCACGATGGGCTTTCGGGGCGAGGCGCTGGCCGCCATCAATTCGATTGCCGACATGAGCCTGATCTCGCGCTCGGGCGATGCCGAAGCAGACGCCAGCGCGGGCGGGCACGCTTGGCAGCTGGACGGTCGCACCGGCGAGATCCAACCCGCAGCGCGCAGCCGCGGCACCAGCGTCGAAGTGCGCGAGCTGTTTTACGCAACGCCGGCACGGCGCAAATTTTTGAAAACTGACGCCACTGAACTGGCGCATTGCATTGAAGCCGTCCGGCGCCATGCGCTGGTGCGCCCCGACGTGGGCTTTGCCATCTGGCACGAAGGCAAGTTGGTTGAACAGTGGCGCGCCTGCACCGAGGCGTTGCAAACCGACGACCCCGTGGCCGCGCTGGACCAGCGCTTGGCCGATGTGTTGGGCGCCGAGTTTGTGGCGCAATCCATCGCTGTGAATTATGAAAGCAGTGCGCGCCGTATGGACGGTGGGCCGGCTGTGCGCGTCTGGGGACGGGCCGGCATTCCGGATGCCGCACGCTCCCGCGGCGACCAACAATTTGCCTATGTGAACGGTCGCTATGTACGCGACAAGGTGCTGACCCACGCCGCCCGCAGCGCGTATGAGGACGTGCTGCACGGCCACCGCCAACCGGTCTACGCGCTGTATGTCGAGATGGACCCGGCCCGCGTCGATGTGAACGTGCACCCGACCAAGATTGAAGTGCGCTTTCGGGACAGCCGCGAAGTGCACCAAGCCGTGCGCCACGCCGCTGAAAATGCGTTGGCGGTACCGCGCTCGCAAATCGGTGGCGCCGGAGGCGGCGTCATCGGTGCGGTGGATGTTGCGGATGCGAATGCGCCACTGCAAGTCGCTGGCATGCAAGGCTTTGTCTCGGATGCCCAGCGCGCCGCCCGCGGCTTGGGCTGGGCGCAACCGGGCATGGACTTTTCAGCCCGCGTGGATCACCGGGTCAGCGACTTCGAAGCCATGTGGCCGGTCGCTGCGGGTCTGTCGGGTCTATCGACAGGACCGACTGCTGACGCGCTGCGCAACCAGCCGACGGGAACACCCTTCAACGCCGAAGCACCCAACTGGCCCCCTGGCGACTGGCCGCTGGGCCGGGCGCTGGCGCAGCTGCAAGGCATTTACATCTTGGCAGAAAACACCAGCGGTCTGATCATTGTGGACATGCACGCAGCGCATGAACGCATTGTTTATGAGCGCCTGAAGAACCAATTGGACAGCTCGGCCAGTGCCGCTATCGCCAGTCAACCCCTGCTGATTCCAGCCACCTTTGCCGCCACCGCGCAAGAAATCGACACCGCCCAAAGCGCTGCAGAGACTTTGCAAACGCTGGGTCTGGAGATCACGCCGTTCTCACCCAAGACGCTGGCGGTGCGCGCTGTGCCGACGTCGCTGGCGCAGTCAGACGCTGTCGAGTTGGCGCGCAGCGTGCTTGCCGAGTTGGCCCAGCACGACGCCAGCACCGTGATTCAGCGCGCCCAAAACGAGCTGCTCTCGACCATGGCTTGCCACGGCGCAGTGCGCGCCAACCGCAAACTCACACTGGATGAAATGAACGCGCTGCTGCGCCAAATGGAAGCCACCGAACGCTCAGACCAATGCAACCATGGCCGGCCGACTTGGCGGCAAATGAGCATCCGCGACCTCGATAGTTTGTTTTTGCGCGGACGCTGAACGCGCTCAACTCTGCGCCAAAAAGGCCGCAGCGCCAGCCAAGCAAGACAGCACAGCGACGAACGTCAGCAAAGCCCGCAGACCCAACCAACTGCCTAGCTGCAGAGAGCGGTAAATCTTGCAATCAACGATGTAGCACAGCAGCAAGCTGGCCGCCATCAGCAACAAGCCCCAGGCACTGTTAAGCAACAAACCGGCCCAAGCCAGCAAGCTCGGCAGCACACCCCAGATCAACAGACTGCGGCGCGTCTGAGCCAGCGACATCGCCAGCCCCCAATGAATGCCGCCCAGAAAGCTCACAATCACAGCGGCGTAGGTGAGCAGCGCCAAGGCCGCCAAGCCGGCCCACTCTGGCGGTAGCGTCCAAAGTCCAACCGCACCGGCCACAAAAGGCAGCAAGCCGCCGATGCCAAGTACCCAAGCTTCGGCTGCGGGCTTGAGTGGCTGAAGGGTTGCGGCTGATTCAGGGGTGTCGGGTGTGCTCATAGCGAGAGTTTAAAAGACCCCACATTCACCGACCGAACTTTAAACAGCGAAGATGATCGTACAAAGCTTATGAAAATCTGGCGCCCCTTCCACTCCGTCTTGACCGTTGTACTGTTGTTGCTCACGGCGGCATTGGTTGCCGGCTGCAGCACGCTCGACGAACGCCAGCGCGCCTGGATTTTTCAACCCAGCGACCGCAGTTGGGGCGGCAGTGTAGAGGCCGCACGCGACATGGACGACGTGTGGATTGACTTCGAGTCGCGCATCACGGGCCAAACCAGCAAGTTGCACGGGCTGTGGCTGGAGGCCGACAAGCCGCTGGCATCCCTCGCGACGGGCAAGATACTCAAAGCCAGTCTGACGGCGCAAGGTCTCGTCAACACCGCTCATGCCGACCAGCCTATCTTGCTGTATCTGCATGGCGCCCGCTGGAACGTCACCGGCTCGGCTTTTCGCATGCGCCGCATGCAAGAGCTTGGCTTCTCGGTGCTCGGGGTGGATTACCGCGGCTTCGGCAAAAGCAGCGCAGAACTGCCGTCTGAAGACATGGCTTATGAAGACGCCCGCGCTGCATGGGACTGGCTGGCAGCCAACTACCCGAACCGGCCACGCTACATTTTTGGCCACTCGCTGGGCGGGCCCATCGCCATCCATTTAGCCGCACAAGTATCAGATGAAAGCGGCACCATTGTTGAAGGTACCTTCACCTCCATCGCCGACGTGGTGAGTACTTTCAAATGGGGCTGGGTGCCGATTTCTGCCTTGATCACGCAGCGCTTCGAAGCCATTCGCAAGGTCGACCAAATTGGCTCCCCATTGCTGGTGGTCCACGGTGGGCGCGACCAACTGATCGACCCGACCTTGGGCCGCAAACTCTATGAGGCCGCGACCGAACCCAAGTTGTTCGTACTGGTGGAAGCCGGCTCACATCACAACACCAACTCCGTTGGGCAGCCGCAGTACAAAGCGGCATTGGCACAGCTTTTCAAGCTCGACGCCCGATAGTTCAGAGGCCAGATCAGGGAAAATCCTGATACGCTCTTCTGGATGTCTGCACAGCCCTCCCACCTCTCAACAAGCACCGCTGACGGCATGTCGCCCGGCTTGGTAGTCCTTTTGTTGGCACTGCTGCTTGGCATCCAGCCAGTCACCACCGATCTGTACTTGCCCGCCTTACCGGCGCTGGCCGAAAGCTTTGCGGCGCCAATGGCACAAGCGCAATACACCTTGAGCGCACTGCTGCTGGCGTTCGGTTGCTCGCAACTTCTGTGGGGACCGTTGTCAGACCGCTTTGGTCGGCGACCCATCTTGCTGATCGGTCTCAGTGCCTATGTGTTGGCGACAGTGGCCAGCACGCTGGCGCCTTCCATGCCCTGGCTGATCGGCTGGCGCGTCCTGCAAGGTGCCGCCATGGGCGCGGTGGTGATGTGCGCACGCGCCATCGTGCGCGATCTTTACCGCCCCACGGATGGCGCCCGCATCATGTCCAAGGGCCTGAGCGGGCTTGGCCTGCTGGCGTGTATCAGCGGGCCGCTGGGCGGGTTGCTCGCAGAGCATGCGGGCTGGCGCATCACCTTGCTGGCACCCGCCATTTTTGGCGCGGCGGCGCTGGGTCTGATCGCACGGCGGTTTGACGAGTCGTTGAGTCGACCCAACCCCCTCGCCTTGCGTCCGGTCTCTTTGATGCGCACTTGGGTAGAGATTCTCTGCAACCCGACCTTTCTGGCTTTTTCAGCACTGTCTGCCGCGTCGTACGGCGGCTTGTTCACGTTTTTAGCAACCTCCTCTTTTGTCCTCATCAAGCTACTGGGTCTGAGCAAAACACAGTACGGCATGGTGTTTTTTTTCATGTCCCTGGCCTATGTTCTCGGCACCTTTTTATGCCGCCGCTTGCTGCCACGCTTTGGCGTTCAAACGTCGGTCGGCATCGCTGCGGCTCTGAGCCTGACCGGTGGCTTGCTCATGGGCGGCCTGGCTTGGGCCGGCGTCAACAGCCTGTGGGCGATCTTGCTGCCTTATGCCATCTTCATGCTGGCGCATGGCGTGCACCAGCCGTGTAGCCAGAGCGGCGCCATCGGCCCCTTTCCGCAAGCGGCAGGCACCGCCTCTGCACTGAACGGCTTCATCATGATGCTGGTGGCCTTTGTCATGGGCACTTGGCTCGGCACAAATATGGACGGCACCGCACGCGCCCTGACCTACGGCGTCGCTTTGTGGAGCGTGGTGATTGCGCTGGTCGCTTGGATCTTGGTGCGCCGCTATGGTCACGCCAAACCTGTTTTTCAGACTGTCGCTGCGACATGAATCCTTCTTCAGTAGAGAGACTCAACTACCTGGCTCTTGCCGGCCCGACCGCTGCTGGCAAGACGGCGGCAGCGCTGGCCATCGCGCGGCAACACCCGGTCGAAATCATCAGCGTCGACTCCGCCCTGGTTTACCGCAGCATGGACATCGGTACGGCCAAGCCCAACGCTGACGAGCTGGCCGCAGTGCCACACCATCTGATCAACCTTCGCGACCCCTTGCAGGCTTACAGCGCGGCCGAGTTTGTGGCGGATGCGCAGCGCTTGATGCAAGACATCCACGCACGCGGCAAGCTGCCATTGTTGGTAGGCGGCACCATGTTGTATTTCAAAGCGCTGTTTGATGGGTTGGACGAGATGCCTAAAGCCGACCCTGCTGTGCGCGCGACATTGGCCGCCGACGCCGCAGCACGCGGCTGGCCGGCGCTGCACGCCGAGCTGGCGCTGGTCGACCCGCTTACCGCTGCCAGGCTGCAGCCGCAAGACTCCCAACGCATCTCAAGGGCGCTCGAAGTGTTTCGCGTGTCGGGCCAGCCGCTGTCGTTTTTTCAGCGACGCATTGCAGGGAAATCAGTGGAAGTCGTCACTGCGAGCGAAGCGCGGCAGTCCACTCAACCCGTCACTGCGAGCGAAGCGCGGCAGTCCACTCAACCCGTCACTGCGAGCGAAGCGCGGCAGTCTATGACCGTTGGATTGCCGCGCTTCGCTCGCAATGACAAACCTGAACCGTCGGGACTGCTGATTTCCCTTGAGCCGAATGACCGCGCTTGGCTTCATAGCCGGATTGCCGAACGCTTTGATGCCATGCTCGCAGCCGGCTTTTTGGACGAAGTCCGTGCCCTGCGCGCCCGAGGTGATTTGCACCCGGACTTGCCGTCCATGCGATGTGTCGGTTACCGCCAAGCGTGGGCGTTGCTGGACCGTTTTGACACTCAGCCAGTCCAGAAAGATCAGCCGAAACTAGCTCTGAATATCGATCACGACTTGGCCCTGCGCGACTTCCGCGAACAAGGTATTGCCGCCACTCGCCAACTCGCCAAACGCCAACTGACTTGGTTGCGCAGCATGCCGCAACGCCAAGTCGTGGCCTGCGACGCGCCGGATGCATTGGCGCAGGTGTTGGCGCTGGTGGCTGAACATGTGAGCGCAGCCGAATCCAATCCACAAGGCCTCAGCCCATGAGCCTGCACATCACCAACTTAGCCAAGCACTACGGCGGCACGCCGGTGTTCAGCAACGTGTCGCTGCACGTCGCGCCGGGCGAGTTCGTCGCCATCGTCGGCGAGTCAGGTGTCGGCAAATCAACCTTGCTCAATTGCATGGCCGGACTGGACACGTGGGACGAAGGGTCTGTGGTGTTGCAAGGCCACTCGTTGGATCAGATGACCGACGATCAACGTGCGCTGCTGCGCCGCGAACATGTCGGCTTTGTATTTCAAGCCTTTCATGTGTTGCCGCATTTGGATGTCGCACAAAACGTCGGCTTGCCGCTGTTGCTGCTGGGGCAGCCTGATGACGAACGCGTCGCTGCGATGTTGGCGGCCGTGGGCTTGGACGGTTTGGGCAGTCGGCTGCCGCAGCAACTCTCGGGCGGCCAGCTGCAACGCGTGGCGATTGCACGTGCTTTGGTGCACCGCCCCAGCCTGCTGCTGGCCGATGAACCCACCGGCAACCTCGACCCAGGGACCGCAATCAAAGTGATGGACGCGCTCATCGCCCAAACCAAAGAACAAGGTACCTCGCTGGTGCTGGTAACGCACTCAGAAGCGGCGGCAGCCCGAGCTGACCGAGTGCTGAAACTGCGCGCCGATGGCTTGGTCTGAAAGCCCCGCCGTGCTGAGACTGCTCAGCACCTTCTCCTGGCAAGAACTCAAGCACCACCCTTGGCGCAACGCCGCGGCCGTGGTGGCGGTGATGCTGGGTGTGGCGCTGGCGTTTTCGGTGCACCTCATCAATGCGTCGGCCTTGAGTGAGTTTTCGCAAGCTGTGCGCTCGGTCAACGGCCAGCCCGACTTGGAATTGCGCGCGGCCCAAGGGACGTTTGACGAAGCCGTATTTGCTCGCGTCGCTCAGCATCCAGACGTCAGCGTGGCCAGCCCCGTGCTGGAGCTGAGCACCTACGCACAGAACAGCAACGGCGAACGGCTGGCGCTGCGTGTGCTGGGCGTTGATGCCTTGCGACTGGCCCCTGTGGCCCCTGAACTGATGCCCTTGCCCGCCACAGGTGCCGACCACTTTGCCATGCTTTCCCCCGGCCTGATTTTTTTGAATGCTGCGGCGCGCGAGCGCCTTACAGGCGACACCTTTGAATTGCAAAGCGGCGTGCGCCTGCTCCAAGTCCGTGTGGCTGGACGCGTGATGGCCGGTGGCGGGCCACTGGCCGTGATGGACATTGGCGCGGCGCAAGACCTGTTCGAGCGCGACGGAGAACTGTCGCGCATCGACCTCCAACTTCGCGCTGGGGTCGACCGCAGCGCCTTCATCCGCAAGCTGCAAAGCGCACCCGACTGGCCGGCACAACTGCGCCTGAGCGAACCCGGCGACGCGACCCAACGCATCGACCAGCTGTCGCGGGCTTACCGCGTCAACCTCACCGTGCTGGCGTTGGTGGCGTTGTTCACGGGCGCTTTTTTGGTGTTTTCGGTGCTGTCACTCAGCGTGGCAAAGCGTGCACAACAGTTTGCGCTGCTCGGTGTGTTGGGCTTGACTGGCACCGAGCGGTTGCGACTGGTGCTGTACGAGTCGCTGGTGCTGGGCATGGTCGGCAGCGTGGCCGGCATCGCACTCGGCACCGGGCTGGCGGCGTTGGCCTTGCGCTTCTTGGGCGGCGACTTGGGTGGCGGTTATTTTTCCGGCATCGCACCCGCGCTGCACTGGAGCGGCACGGCCGCGCTGGTCTACGGCGGGCTGGGCGTGGCGGCCGCGTTGGTGGGCGGCTGGTGGCCGGCCAAGAGTGCCCAAAAATTGCCCCCTGCGCAAAGCCTAAAAGGTTTGGGCGCAGGCTTGGGTGGCCCACGCAGCCACTGGTTGAGCTTGGCGCTGCTGGCGGCCAGCGGCGTGCTGGCGCTGCTGCCGCCCGTGGCAGGCATCGCGCTGGGTGCGTATTTGTCGGTCGGCTTCTTGCTGGTCGGCGGCATCACCGCACTGCCGGGTTTGATTGGCTTGTTGTACGGACGGCTGAGCCCGTGGGTGGCGCACCGCGCACTGCCCATGCTGGCGGTAGAGCGTGCACGCCGCGTGCGCGAAAGCGCTGGCGTGGCGGTCAGCGGCGTGGTGGCGTCGCTGAGCTTGGCGGTGGCGCTCACCGTCATGGTGGCGAGCTTTCGGCAATCGGTCACGAGCTGGCTGGACGTGGTGCTGCCGGCTGATCTGTACGTGCGCACGTCGGTCAGTGCAGCGGCCAGTGACAGCGCTTATTTCAGCCCCGACTTCGTTGAGCGCGTGGCCGCTGTGCCGGGCGTGCAGCGCGTCAGTACCTTGCGCGTGACGCAGCTTTTGCTCAACCCAGCGCAACCCACGGTGGCATTGATCGCCCGCGACCTGCAAGACCCGGCCCGCGCCCTGCCCTTGGTGGGCGAAGCCTTGCCCGTGCCAGCAGGCGCCATCGGGATTTATGTGAGCGAGCCGATGCTGGATCTTTACCAAGCCAAATTAGGCAGTCCGTTTGCACCTTTGTCGACAGCCTTTGGAACGCTGGCGAAAAACAGCGCTGCAGCGACTGCGGACAGGGCCTCAACAGCACCCTTTTTTGTCGCCGGCGTGTGGCGCGATTACGCTCGCCAGTTCGGTGCCATCGCCATCGACCAGGCTGACTTTGTGCGACTCACCGGCGATCAACGTGTCAATGACCTCGCGCTCTGGCTGACGCCTAACTCCAGTGAAGCCAGCGATGCAGCGGTGCAACAAGCCATCCGGGACATCCCGGAAAACGCCCCGGGCGCAAGCAGCCTGATCGAATTTTCCTCGGCCAGTCAGATCCGTACCACCTCGCTGCGTATTTTTGACCGCAGCTTTGCCGTCACTTACTGGCTGCAGGCGGTCGCCATCGCGATCGGTCTGTTTGGCGTGGCCGCTAACTTCAGCGCCCAGGTGCTGGCCCGACGCAAAGAGTTCGGCCTGTTGGCCCACTTGGGTCTGACGCGCCGGCAAATTTTGACGGTGGTGGCCGGTGAAGGTGCCGCCTGGACGGTCATGGGTTCGGTCGCCGGCTTGGCACTGGGACTGGCCGTGTCGGTGGTGCTGGTGCACGTGGTCAACCCGCAAAGTTTCCACTGGACGATGGACATGCAAGTGCCGTGGCTGCGCTTATTGGGTTTGTGCGTTGCGGTGGTGTTGGCTGGCACTTTGACAGCGTGGCTGGCAGGCCGCGCAGCCGCCAGCGCCGACGCGGTGCTGGCGGTCAAAGAAGACTGGTGATGGCGTAGGGGATGGACTGCCGCGCTGCGCTCGCAGTGACGGAAATTGCGGAAATAGCGGAAATAGCGGAAGTAGCGGAAGTAGCGGAAGTAGCAAGAGTTACGGCGCTGCATTCTATGCATTCGACAAAGCCACTGTCGGGACCTCGGCTGACAACACCGTGCGCTGTTTGCCAGTCTTTCCAACCCTCGCTATCTGCGATTATTTCTGACTAATTTAAAGAACAAGCTCAGTACGCATCGAGACGGGCAATTCAACTTTTCAAACCGTTACCTTCGTGACTCTTTCTTGAGTTTTTGTGTGATCAAAACGTCACATTCAAAGCTTAGGATGGGTTAACTTTTTCCGAACATCGACATTTCGTTCAGGACATTCACCATGGCCAGTTCACAGTACCGCATTGAAAGTAGCAGTCCTCTGCGCGGCAGTCTGTTACCGCAAAACAGTTTCCGTCATATTTACAACGACCGCGGCTTAGCCGTTGCAGTGGCGATCAAAAGCTTGGCCGACCCAACCCGTCAGCACATCCGTGTCGTCCATGTGGACACCGGTGAGGTGGTGTTTCAGACTGAGCCGATCGTCCACGACCACCCGGCCTGAATATATCTGCCCTGCAGGCCTATGGCGCCGTCGGATTCACGATGTGCTGCGAGAATCGCCGCATGACTCTGCACCTTCAATGCTGACGCGGCGGGCCCTCATGGTGGCCAGCGCAAGCGGCATAGCCTTGGCCAGCACGCCCTTCTCAGCGTGGTCATTGCCAGCGCGCCAGATGCGCTTTCCACGCGACCATGGCGCGCACCCGGAGCTGCGCACAGAGTGGTGGTACATCACCGGTCACGCCAGCAGCCGCGCAGCAGATGGCCGCGAATTCGGTTTTCAGCTGACGTTTTTTCGAACCCGCGTGGATGCAACCCAAGCCATGCAGTCGAAGTTTTCGGCGCAGCAACTCATCTTTGCGCATGCCGCTGTGACCGATGTACAGGGCAAGAAGCTCTGGCACGACCAACGCATTGCCCGCGCCGGTTTTGGTGTGGCATTTGCAAGCACGCAAGACACCCGACTCAAGCTCAATGACTGGACTTTGCAGCGCGACACGGCTGAGCCAAGCCGCTACAACGCCAGCTTGCCGGCCAAGGACTTCGCGCTACAACTGCAAATGAATGAAATACAGCCGCTGATTTTGCAGGGCCAAAACGGCCTGTCGCGCAAAGGGCCAGAGGCGCGCCAAGCCAGCTACTACTACAGCCACCCGCAGCTCAGCACCCTTGGAAAAATAACGCTGCAAGGACAAACCTTTGACGTCAGCGGCAAAGCTTGGCTAGACCACGAATGGAGTGAGGAACTGCTTCACCCCGACGCCACAGGCTGGGACTGGATCGGTATGAACTTGGACGACGGCAGTGCGCTCACGGCTTTTCAGCTGCGCACGGCCAAGGGCAGCGCGCTCTGGGACGGCGGCTCTTTCCGCTCGGCCAAGGGCGCGCTGACGATTTTCAAACCCGGCGCAGTGACGTTCAAACCCGTGCGAGTCTGGACCAGCCCGTTGACGCAAGCGCACTACCCGGTTGAGTGGCAGGTGACCACACCGACCGAGGTTTACCGCGTCAAAGCCGTCATTGACAACCAGGAGCTCGACAGCCGCACATCCACCGGCGCGGTGTATTGGGAAGGCCTGAGCGAGTTGTTGGACAGCCACGGCCAACGCGTCGGTCGCGGCTACCTGGAAATGACCGGCTACGCGGCGGCGCTGCGGCTTTGAAACATCCAAGCTCTGGCTTCAGTGCGCCCCGCTCGCAGCGTCCGCGCTGCCGGGACTGGCGTTTGAGCTGCGCTCACGCCGCGTCAAAAAGACCAGCGGAATCAGCGCCAGAAAAATCAGCGCAGAGACGTAAAACACATCCGACGCGGCCAGCATGTAAGCCTGTTGGTCGACCAAGTAGTTGATGCTGCCCAGCGCTTGATCAGGCGTTAAACCGGCGCTGACCAAACCGCTGAGTGCGCTGGTAGCGGCGTCTCTGACGGGATTGACCGCGTCACTGAGTTGCGCGTGGTGCAAGGCAGCGCGGTCTTGCCAGACGGTGGTGGCGATCGACGTGCCGAAGGAACCCGCCACGATGCGGACAAAGTTCGACAGGCCCGACGCCGCCGGAATCTTGTCAGGCGAAATCCCTGACAAAGTGATCGTCACCAGCGGAATAAAGAAGCAAGCCATGGCAATGCCTTGGATCACGGTGGGTATCAAGATGGTGCCCACATCCGCTTGGGTGTTGAAGTTAGAGCGCATCCACAACA
Organism: Comamonadaceae bacterium; assembly: GCA_947450765.1. Classification (GTDB taxonomy): domain Bacteria; phylum Pseudomonadota; class Gammaproteobacteria; order Burkholderiales; family Burkholderiaceae_C; genus Polaromonas. The sequence goes on from CANFXC010000003.1 coordinate 73,802, forward strand.
CCAAAGCGAAGACCAGAAAAGAGCACACAGCGAGGCGACGTGGGTCAAACTTTTGAATATTTTTACCAATGATCGGCGACAGCAACAAGGCCAACAAACCGACCGGCGCCAGCACGATACCGGCCTGCGTCGCGGTGTAACCCATGAACTGCTGCAACCACAAAGGCAGCAACACCACGTTGCCAAAAAACAGGCCATAACCGATCGACAAGGCCAGCGCGCCGGCCCAAAAATTACGCCGCTTGAACAGTGTCAAATCCACCACCGGGTGCTCCTCTGTCAATTCCCAAATGACAAAGGTGATGAGCCCAACCAGCGCCACCAAACCGAGCACCACGACCTCGGGCGAATGAAACCAGTCGAGCTCTTTGCCTTTGTCGAGCATGATTTGCAAAGCGCCCACCCAGATCACCAGCAAGGCCAAGCCGATGCTGTCAATCGGCAATTTTCGGATCTGGCTTTCGCGCAGGCGAAAGATGCGCCACGTGATGAAGGCCGAGGCAAAACCGATCGGAATGTTGATGTAAAAAATCCACGGCCATGAGACGTTGTCGGTGATCCAGCCGCCCAGCAGCGGCCCCATCACCGGCGCGATCAGCGTCGTCATCGACCACATCGCCATCGCCAGCCCGGCCAGCGCGCGCGGATAACTTGACAGCAGCAACGCCTGCGACAGCGGGATCATCGGCCCGGCCACCAAGCCCTGCAAGACCCGACAAATGATCAGCGTGGTCATGTTGGGTGCCAAGCCACACAGCCATGAGGTGATGACAAACAAGATCACGCTGGTGGTGAACAGTCGAACTTGGCCAAAGCGCTGCGACAACCAACCCGTCAAAGGCACAGCGATCGCATTCGCCACACCAAAACTGGTGATGACCCAAGTGCCTTGGTTTGGGCTGACGCCTAAATCGCCGGCAATCGCTGGCAGCGACACATTGGCAATCGACGAGTCCAGCACGTTCATGAAGGTGGCGGCAGACAGCGCCAAAGTGCCCCACAGCCGGGCCGAGCCCGACAAGGGTTCGTGGATGATCGGTGCCGGCGGTGACGCGGGGGTTGGACTGTTGGCGCTGTCAGCGCTGATTGCTTGAGCCATGAAACTTCGCCGTGGGGTCAGTGAACCGTTGGGCTGATCGGAGCAGTCTTGCTGGCAACACCGGCGTTCGCGGCGATCACGCGGCGCACATCGGCATTGGCGGCTTCGGCAGCGTGCTCGCTCACAGCGCTGGTCAGCGGCGCAGCAACGGGCACGTCGGCCAGCACTTTGCCGCTTTGATCAGTCACGTCAATTTCGGCCTCCATCGACAAGCCAACGCGCAAGGGCTTGCCTGCGAGTTGCTGGGCATCCAGCGTGATGCGCACCGGAACGCGCTGCACCACCTTGATCCAGTTACCGGTGGCGTTTTGCGCAGGCAACAGCGAAAAAGCGGCGCCAGTGCCGATGCCAACGCCGCTCACGACGCCTTTGTATTCGACTTTTTTGCCGTACAAATCAGCCACCAGGATGGCCGGTTGACCGATGCGGATATGGCGCAGCTGCACTTCTTTGAAATTGGCGTCGACCCAGACGTTGTTGAGCGGAATCACCGCCATCAGCGGTGTGCCGGCAGCCACGCGCTGACCGAGCTGAACGGTGCGCTTGGCAACATAACCATCGACCGGTGCCAGCAAGGCTGTGCGCTGCGTTGCCAGGTGGGCTTCGCGCACCTTGGCGGCGGCCAGCTGCACGCTCGGATGTTGCTCGAGCTGGGTGCCGTCGGTCAGCGCTTGATTGCTGCTGAGTTGTTCGCGCGCCGCGTTGACGCCGGCCTCTGCGGCAGCCAAAGCGCTGCGTGCAGTGGTCAGTTGCGATTGCGCGTGGTTGAGTTCTTCTTTGGACACCGCGCCGTTTCCGCCCAGCGACTGGCGGCGATTCAAATCGTCAGTGGCACGCGCCACGTCGCCCTGCGCCCGCAGCACTTCAGCGTCACGCAAGCGGACTTGCGCAGCCAGAGCACCGTTGTTGGCGTAGAGCGTGCGCACTTGACGCACGGCTTGGGCCAGACCGGCTTCAGCCTGGTCGAGTGCGACGCGGGCGTCGGCGGGATCGAGTTGCACCAGCGGCTGGCCAGCCTTCACGAAGTCGGTGTCGTCGGCCAGAATCGCCATCACCGTACCGCCGATTTGCGGTGTGATTTGAATCACATGGCCTTGCACGTAAGCGTTGTCGGTGCCTTCGTAATGACTGGCCACGATGTAGTCGTAAATGCCCCAGGCCACCACGCCAAGCACGACCACACTGGCCAGCACGGTCAGGGCTTTCTTGCGCTGCGCGCTTTTGGTGTTCAAGGTCGATGGCTGCGCGGCGGCAGGAGATGGAGCTGCGTTCATGGAATGGCTTTCAGGAAATACGGAAGAAATTAAAAGGTCAATGTGCCGGCAGGCTGAAAATATCGTGCGCTCAGCGGGCCGCGACAAATCGGCTGGCCTCGCCGCCACCCAAGGCGTGCATCAGCAGCACGCGTGTCTCCAGTGCGCGCACCGCGAGGTCGACACCGACACGGCGCTGATTCAGAACGCCGGTTTCGGCGTTCAAGACCGTCAGATAGTTCGACAGTCCGGCCTCGTAGCGTTGCAGGGCAATCTGGTACGCGGCTTCGGCAGCAGCTTGCGCGGCGCGTTGCTCGATTTGCTGACGCAGCACGGCTTGCGTTGACGTGACTTGATCGGCAACATCGCGGGCCGCATCGATCACGGCGCCGTGATAACTTTCAACCGCGGCGTCCAGCTCGGCTGTCTTGCCGCGCAGATTGGCGCGCAAGCGGCCTGCGTCAAAAATCGGCAGGCGCAGCGCTGGGCCAACGCCCCACTGCTGACTGCCGCCATTGAACAACCTAGGTAACCCAATGCTTGAAAAGCCTGCAAAACCGACCAGGTTGATGTTCGGATAAAACTGGGTTTTGGCGTTGCGCACATCGTTGCCGGCGGCCTCAACCCGCCAGCGCGCAGCGACGATGTCAGGACGGGTGCCGAGCACGTCGGCCGGGATCGTGCCGCTGAGAGCGACCTGCTGAATCGCAGTCAAGCCGGTCGGTGCTGCGGCCAAAGCGCTGCTATCGGTGTCGCCCAGCAAGGCCGCCAGCGCATGGCGCGTCAACGCGGTTTGCTCGGCCAAGGTTTCAAGTTGCAGCCGCGCTTCGGGCAGGCCGGCTTCGCTCAGTCGCAGCTCAAGCCGCGTGTCAAGTCCGGCATCGACGCGGCCCTGCACCAGTTGCAGCGCTTGTTGGCGCTGGGCCAAGGTGCGCTTTGCTACCGTTGTCTGTGCATCCAGCCGGACCCACTGAAAATAAGTCCGTGCCACATGGCTGGCAAGCAAAACATGCGCTGCCTGCGCGTTAGCTTCAGCCGCCTTGGCCGTGCCCAACGCAGCGTCCAGCGCCGCCCGGTACTTGCCAAAAAAATCCAGCTCCCAGCTCGCTGTCAACTGGGCGGTGCCGCTGTCAAGAACAGCTCCGCCAAAAGGTGGTGGCACCATGCCGTTGGCGGTGAAACGCTGACGGCTGAGATCGACTTGCGCACCGACTAGCGGCAGCGTGGCGCCCTTGGCGACCTCCATCACAGCTTGCGAACGGGCGAGCCGGGCCTGGGCCAATTTGAGGCTCGGGCTGTTGGCCAAGGCACGGGCCTCCAGCCGGTTTAGCTGTTCGTCACCGAAGTCGTGCCACCAGTCGGCGCGCACTTGCATGGCGGCAAGATTGTCTTGGGCTGGTGACATCACCGGCTCTTGTAGCTTGGATTGCCGCTGAATACCCGAAAAATCGGCGCAAGCGCTCAAGCCAGCAACCAGCCAGGCAAGAACCAACAGGCGGGGGGCAAAGCGTGGAAAAAACCGGGGGAAAGTCAAGGCGTTGGCGTTCATGGCGTGGCTTGTTATTTTTTGTCGGCTGCAGCTTGCAGCGTTTTTCCATTGTCGAGAATGCGGCTGAGGTAACCCTTCAAGGCCGTCCACTCAGCGTGAGAAAACCCAGCCAGATAGGCATTTTGAACATCACTGAGGATGGCCGGAATGTTCTCTGCGGCGGCACGGCCAGCATCGGTCAGTTCCAGGTTGACGACGCGCCTGTCGTCTGACGAACGCACGCGACGGCACAGGTCTTTGGCTTCCAGACGGTCGAGCAGACGGGTCATGGAACCGGCGTCGTGATTGCACTCGCGCGCCAGTTCGGCGACGGTCGTGGCCACGCCCAAGTGCAACTTGTACAGGGGTAACCATTGCGCATTGGTCAGCCCGGTGGGTTCTAGTTCGTGCTCAATGCTCTGGGCCATCAGCGACAAGCTGAGACGCATCATGTGGCCGACGCTGTCGGCGGGCGTGTAAGTCTTGGCGGCATAAAACGCAGTCACTCCCAAACCTGTGGGCTTGAGCAACGGCTTTTTTCCGGGAGTTGGCGTAGAAGGCATGCGGCGAATATTAATTGCCTAAGCAATTAATGTCAACAACAATGTTTGCCGTGTCAAATTAATCGGTAAAATCTGCCCATGCCCACCCCGACTGCAACTTCTTCTGCCACCCAGCCCACCAAGGGTTCGCCCAAATCGCTCTCAGGGCTGCTGCCCTTTTTGCGGCCTTACCGGGGTCGGATCTTTTTAGCGCTGCTGTTTTTAACCTTGGCGGCTGGCGCCACCCTGCTGTTTCCACTGGCGCTGCGCAGCCTGATCGACGGCGGTATGGCAGAGGCCGACAAGGGCGAGCAGCTGATGGCCGTGCGGACGCACTTTTTTGAGCTGTTTGCCGTAGCGACGGCTTTGGGGCTTTTTTCAGCCGGCCGTTTTTACTTGGTCAGCTGGCTCGGTGAAAGGGTGACGGCTGATTTGCGCAATGCGGTGTATTCGCATGTGCTCAAGCAAAGCCCCGAGTTTTTTGAAACCACGCAAACCGGTGAAGTACTGTCGCGCCTGACGACCGACACCACGCTGGTGCAAGCTGTGGTCGGCTCGTCGTTGAGCATGGGGCTGCGCAACATGGTGATGGGCTTGGGCGCGTTGGCCATGTTGATCTACACCAACCCCTTCGTGATGATTCAGGTCTTCGGCGTGCTGGTCTTGATTGTGTTGCCGAGCGTCTGGTTTGGCCGGCGCGTGCGCAAGCTGTCCCGCGCCAGCCAAGACCGCGTGGCCGACTCCAGCGCCATCGCCGCCGAGGTATTGAACGCGATTCCGGTGGTGCAAAGCTACACCGCCGAGGCGCGCGAGTCTGCGCGTTTTGACAAGTCGACCGGCGATGCATTTCAAGTGGCCGTGCGGCGCACCGCAGCGCGCTCGGTGCTGGTGGCCTTCATCATCATCGCAACGTCAGCTGCGTTGTTGTGGGGTCTGTACCAAGGCACGCAAGCGGTGGTGCGCGGCGACATCACCGCCGGTGCCTTGGGGCAGACCGTGCTCTATGTGATCATTCTGGCCAGCGCTTTTGCCGTGCTGGGCGAGGTTTATGGTGACTTGCTGCGCGCCGCTGGCGCCACCGAACGCTTGATGGAGTTGCTCAGCAGCCGCTCGCCTATTTCGTCCCCGGCCAAGCCGGTCAAAGCACCCGCACCGCAAGCCGGCAGCGTCGTGTCTTTTGAGGGCGTGACGTTTCACTATCCGTCGCGTCCGGCGCAAGCAGCACTGAGTGATTTCACGCTCCATGTCGCCCCCGGCGAAACCGTCGCCATCGTCGGCCCCAGCGGCGCGGGCAAGAGCACTGTGTTTCAGTTGCTGCTGCGCTTTTACGATCCGCTGTCGGGCCAGATCACACTGGACGGCGTGGCCACCCCGCAGATGGACCTGCACGCGCTGCGGGAACGCATCGGCATCGTGCCGCAGGACGCTGTGATTTTTTCCAGCAGCGCACTTGAGAACATTCGTTACGGCAGTCCTAAGGCCTCTGACGACGAGGTCAAAGCAGCAGCAGAGGCTGCATTTGCACATGAATTCATCATGGCCTTGCCTGAGGGCTACGACACCTTTTTGGGTGAGCGCGGCGTGCGCTTGTCTGGCGGCCAGCGACAGCGCATCGCTATCGCCCGGGCGATGCTGAAAAACCCACCGCTGTTGCTACTCGACGAAGCCACCAGTGCGCTAGACGCCGAAAGCGAACGCATGGTGCAAGCAGCACTGGAGTCAGCCATGCGCGGGCGCACGACCTTGGTGATTGCGCATCGGCTGGCGACAGTGCAGCAAGCCGACCGCATTCTCGTGCTTGATCACGGTCGCTTGGTGGAGCAAGGCAGCCATGTTGAACTGGTGAAACTTGGCGGGATTTATGCGCGGCTGGCGGAGCTGCAGTTCACAAGCTGAGCGAAAGATCGGCCAGGGGCTGGCCTCCTACAGCGGAGCAAAGCGCGCTCACTGCAGCGTCTCTTTGAGCGCCGCGGGCATCGGCAAGGGCATCACAGAGATGCCCTCTTCAAGCAGGGCCACAGCTTCTTCGCGAGAAGTCTGCCCACGAATGCTGCGTTCATCGGCTTCACCGTAATGCATCTGGCGTGCGACGTCAGCGAAGTGGCTGCCGACATCTTCGGTGTTCGCCATCACCTCACGCACCATTTTCAGCCAATCACCTTGCATGTCTTGCAGAGACTGTCGGTCTTGCGGAGAAAGGTCTGTCTGGGTGGCTTGCGCCGGAACAAGTGCTGTTGCGCTTGGCGCGCCCTGCCCGCTAGCGGTTGAAGCGGCTGAGACGCTTGGCGCAGCGGGAGATGTCGGAGACTTCAGCGGCGGCACTGCCCCCAGATTCAGGCGCGGTGCGCTGAGTTGTTTGCTGATGCTGACATCGCCGCACATCGGGCATTCCACCAAACCACGCGCCAGTTGGCTTTGGAAATCGTTTTCGGATCCAAACCAGCCTTCAAACACATGCTGGTGGGCACACTTCAGATCGAGAACTTTCATAGCTAGATTGTCAGCCGAAAATCAAACGTTGACCCAGTCCAGCGGCCATGCCCCTGAACGCACGTTTTGCAGCCACAAAGCACCCGTCAAGGTCTTGGCATCGGTGACACGGCCGTCGCGGCACCATTGCAACAGCGCTTCGGCGGTGGCGCTGAACACATCCAAAAACTCACCTTGATCGAGCTGACGCTGACCGGCCGTCAAGTCGCGGGCAAACCAGATGTCGATGAATTCGGTGGAGTAAGAAATCACCGGGTGCAAGACCCCGGCGCGCGCCCATTGCTTGGCCGTGTAGCCAGTTTCCTCCAGCAGTTCACGGCGAGCGCAGTCCAATGATGCTTCGCCTGCATCGAGTTTGCCCGCTGGAAACTCGACCATCACAGACTGCACCGGGTAGCGAAATTGGCGCTCCAACACCAACTTACCGTCGGGCAGTTCAGCCACCACCATCACGGCACCGGGATGAATCACGTATTCGCGGCTTGCCTCTGAACCGTCGGGGAGCCGAACTGTGTCGCGAAAAGCATGCAGAAAATGACCGCGCAACAACTCTTCACTGTCGACGCGGGTTTCTCTGAGGTGCGCGTCGTCAGCCGGCGAAATCATCGCAGTTTGAAAAGATAGCGGTAGACAAAACCAGGAAATGCAAAGGTGACGAAGAGCGTGCCAGTGATGGCGTAGAACTCCCAGCCCTGTGCCGCAATTTGCCCACCGCGGTGCTCTAGCCCCAGCGCAACAGCACCTGCGATGAAATACCAGAGCACCAATTCAAGCAGTCGCAGCCCGAGTGACTTGGACTCCGTCAAGCGGACAACCGCCATGAAACGACCGCTCATAAACGGCAGATTTGCCGCCAGCAAAGACACGATCACCACCAACCAGACCGGAATAGTTTGACCCATGCGTGTCAGCTTACCAGTGTCTTGATCAGCGAGGTAATAGCGTCACCGCACAAGGTCATCAAGCCACCAGGGGCAATACCCAGCACGAGCAACAGCCCGCCATTCAGGGTCAGCACGATGCGGGCATCCGTGCGTGCAAGGATGGCCGTCGGCATGCCCGCGTTAGGGGCATCAAAGTACATGACCTTGATCACGCGCAGGTAATAGAAAGCGCCAATCAACGAGGCCAGCACAGCAAACACCGTCAGCAGCAGATAGCTGGTTTGCTGCGCCGCCATGAGCGACTGCAGCACCGCCAGTTTGGCGTAAAAACCAACCAGCGGCGGGATACCGGCCAATGAGAACATGCTCAACGCCATCACGCCAGCGAACAGCGGACTGCGCTGGTTCAGTCCGGCGAGGTCTGAAATGTCTTCGGCTTCATGACCTTGACGAGCCAGCAACAAAATAATGCCAAAGGCTGCCAACGTGGTCAGCACATAGGTGATGACATAAAACATGGCTGCGCCGTAGGCTGACTCTGCATTGAATTGATGTCCGTTGACGACACCCGCCATCATCGCCAACAGCAGAAAACCCATTTGAGCGATGGTCGAAAAAGCCAACATCCGTTTGAGATTGGTCTGCGCAATAGCCGCAAAATTACCGATCAGCAAAGAACCCACCGCCAACACGGCTAGCATTTGTTGCCAGTCAATGGCCAAGGGCAACATGCCCTGCACCAACAGACGCATACAAATCGCAAAAGCAGCCAGTTGCGGTGCAGCGCCAATCAACAGCGTGACGGCTGTGGGTGCACCCTGGTAGACGTCGGGCAACCACATGTGAAAAGGCACGGCACCGAGCTTGAACGCCAGACCCGCGACGATAAAGACAAGACCGAAGACCAGCACTTGGTGCTTGACCTGACGGCTCGCGATCGCCTGGAACACCTCATGAACATTGAGTGAGCCGGTCGCGCCGTAAATCATCGACAAGCCGTAAAGCAAAAAGCCCGAAGCCAGTGCGCCCAGCACAAAGTACTTCATGGCAGCTTCGGTGGCTGTTGCATTGTCACGACGCAGCGCCACCAGTGCATAGCTGGAGAGTGTCATGAGTTCCAAACCCATGTAGATGATCAGGAAGTTGTGGCCCGAGATCATCACGAAAATACCCAGCAGCGAAAAGAGGCTCAGCGTGAAGTACTCACCGCCGCGCAACATATCGCGGTCAGCCGCATAAGGACGGCCATAGACCAGCGAGATCATCAGCGTGATCGAGGCAAAGCACTTCAACCAGTTGCCCATCGGGTCGCTGACGACCATCTTGCCAAAGCCATAGACAGTATCGCCCTGCACAGCATAAAACGCCTGCAACGCAGCCACCACAGCAAGTGTCAGCAGCGTCAGAATGTAGGTCGTTCCGCGCAGTGGCGTCTTCACGCCGAGGTCGACCAGCGCAATCACGCAAGCCATGACCAGCAGGATGATTTCGGGGTAAACGGTGATCCAGCTTAAGGTGTCAATCATCTGAATTCTTTTGAAATGTTGTTCTCGGGACCGGCGCTTAGTTCAGCTTGGAAATTGCCACGTGCTTGAGCAAGTCAAGCACTGACGCGTCCATCACATCGGTGAACGGTTTCGGGTAGATGCCCATGTACAGCACGGCAATTGCTAGCAAAGACAGCATCAGAATCTCTCGGCCGTTGATGTCTTTGAGGTTTTTGACGTCGTCATTGGCGATTGGGCCCAGGTAGACGCGCTTGAACATCCAGAGCGTGTAAGCCGCGCCAAAAATCAACGCTGACGCAGCGCCCAGTCCAACCCAGAAATTGAATTGAATCGCACCGAGGATGACCATCCACTCGCCCACAAAACCAGCCGTGCCCGGCAGCCCGCAGTTGGCCATGGCAAACAGCAGCGCAAAGGCGGCGAACTTGGGCATGGTGTTAATGACCCCGCCGTAGCTGGCAATTTCGCGTGAATGCACGCGGTCGTACAGCACGCCGATGCTCAGGAACATGGCCGCTGATACAAAGCCATGCGCGACCATCTGGACGATGCCGCCAGACACGCCTAGTGGATTGAAGATAAAGAAGCCAAGGGTGACAAAACCCATGTGCGCGACAGACGAATAAGCCACCAGCTTCTTCATGTCCTTTTGGACCATCGCCACCAGACCGACGTAAATCACGGCGATCAGGGACAGCGCAACCATCAGCCAAGCCCACTCGCGTGCAGCGTCTGGCGCAATCGGCAGCGAGAAGCGCAGAAAACCGTAAGCGCCCAGCTTCAGCATGATGGCCGCCAGCACAGCCGATCCGCCGGTTGGCGCTTCCACGTGCACGTCAGGCAACCAGGTGTGGACGGGCCACATCGGCACTTTCACCGCAAACGCAGCCAAAAAAGCAAAGAACAGCATGGTTTGCACCGGGCCGCTCAAAGGCAGCTGCTGCCAAGCGGCAAGGTCAAAGCTACCACCAGACTGAACATACAAATAAACCAGTGCAACCAGCATCAGCAAGGAGCCTAGCAAGGTGTACAAAAAGAACTTGAAGGCTGCGTAAATTTTGTTCGGGCCACCCCAGATGCCGATGATCAGGTACATCGGGATCAAGGTGGCTTCAAAGAACACGAAGAACAGCAAACCGTCGAGCGAAGCAAAAACGCCAATCATCAGGCCGCTGAGAATCATGAAAGCGCCCATGTACTGGTTCACACGCTGGGTGATCGATTCCCAGCTGGCGATGACCACGACCACGTTGATGAACGCGGTGAGCACAACAAACCACAGCGAAATACCGTCCACGCCGAGGTGGTAATTGACGTTGAAGCGATCAATCCACGACTGGTTTTCAACAAACTGCATGGCCGACGTCCCGAGCTGAAAGCGCGAGTAAAGCGGCAAGGTGATGAGAAAGCTGACGACTGAACCGATCAGTGCCACCCAGCGCACAGCTCGCGCCTGCTCGTCACGGCCGATGGCCAACAGCACGATCCCGAAAAAGATAGGCGTCCAAATCGCCAGGCTCAACAAACCCATTTTGTTCTTCTTTCTTGTCTGTTATTTGTTCAGCCAGACGAAATAGGTCATCAGCAAAAATACCCCGATGATCATTCCGAACGCATAGTGGTAGATGAATCCTGACTGCAGGCGCCGTACGACACTTGATACCCAGGCCATCAACTTCCACGAACCGTTGACCAAAGCACCGTCGATGATGGCTTGGTCGCCCTTCTTCCACAAGCCCATGCCCAAAGCACGCGCACCGCGGGCCAACACGTTTTCGTTGAACCAGTCGAGGTAGTACTTGTTTTCCAACAGGATGTAGATCGGCTGAGCGACGCGCTTGATGGCGGTCGGCAACGCCGGATTAACCATGTACATGTAATAAGCGAGCACTACGCCAGACAGTGCCAGCCAGAACGGCGCGGCCTGCAGACCATGCAAGGCCATTTGCATCGGGCCATGGAACAACAAGCCAAGCTCTTCCATCCCCGGATGTTTTTCGAGGTTGATGTGAATGGCGTCTTTGAAGAAATCACCGAACAACATCGGTTCAATGGCGAAGTAACCAATCAGCGCTGACGGAATCGCCAGCAGCACCAGTGGCAAGGTCACCACCCAAGGAGATTCATGTGGCTTGCCAGCGTGTGCGTCATGGTGGCCGTGGTCGTCATGGACATCGGTGTGACTGGCGTGGTGCGCATCCGGGTTTTGGTCGTAGCGTTCCTTGCCGTGAAAGACCAAAAAGTACAAGCGGAAGGAATAAAAGGCCGTGATGAATACACCCGCCAGCACGGCGTAGTAAGCAAAGGTAGCGCCCGCCAGATGGCTTTCATTCACAGCTTCAATGATGCTGTCCTTGGAGTAAAAGCCGGCGAACAGCGGCGTACCAATCAATGCCAGCGAACCGACCAAGGAAGTGATCCAGGTGATCGGCATGTACTTGCGCAGACCGCCCATCCAGCGAATGTCCTGGTTGTGGTGAACGCCCATGATGACCGAGCCGGCGGCCAGGAACAGCAGCGCTTTGAAAAAGGCGTGCGTCATGAGGTGAAACACCGCCACCGAATAAGCCGAAGCGCCGAGGGCTACTGTCATGTAACCCAACTGCGAGAGCGTCGAGTAAGCCACCACGCGCTTGATGTCGTTTTGGATGATGCCCAGAAAACCCATGAACAACGCGGTGATGGCGCCGATGATCATGATGAAGCTGAGTGCCGTGTCGCTCAACTCGAAGATCGGTGACATGCGGGCCACCATGAAAATACCGGCGGTCACCATGGTCGCTGCGTGAATCAGCGCCGAGATCGGTGTTGGGCCTTCCATGGAGTCTGGTAGCCACACGTGCAGCGGGAACTGGGCTGACTTGCCCATGGCGCCAATGAACAGACAAATGCTGATGACCGTGACCAGCATCCAGCCAGTGCCCGGCAGTGTCAGCAGCGCCAGTTCGTCGGTCTTGGCAAAAGCTTCGGTGTAGTTGAGGGTGCCGGCGTAGGCCGCGATCAGGCCGATGCCAAGAATGAAGCCAAAGTCACCGACCCGGTTGACCAAGAACGCCTTCATGTTGGCAAAAATCGCTGTCGGTTTGTTGAACCAAAAACCAATCAACAGGTAGGACACCAAGCCCACGGCTTCCCAGCCGAAGAACAGCTGCAGCATGTTGTTGCTCATGACCAGCATCAGCATGGAGAACGTGAACAAGGAAATGTAGGCAAAGAAACGGTTGTAACCAGCGTCTTCTTTCATGTAGCCGATGGTGTAGATGTGCACCATCAACGACACAAAGGTGACCACCACCATCATCATGGCGGAAAGGCCGTCGACCAGAAAGCCGATCTCCATCTTCAAGCCGCCCACGACCATCCAGGTGTAGAGCGTTTCGTTGAAGCGCGCGCCATCGAGGACGACGCTCTGGAGCGTCAAGGCCGACAACACAAAGGCCACGGACACGCCCAGAATGGTCAGGCTGTGGGTCAGGCGGCGACCGATCAGATTGCCACCCAAGGCGGTGCCCAGAATGCCGGCCAGCAATGAGCCGACCAGCGGCGCCAGAGGCACGGCCAGCAAGGTGGAGGCGGATAGAGTTTGACTCATCTTGTGTTCTTATCTACTCAAAAAGACGTTCGGCTAAAAAGCGCAACGGTAACGGGGACAACAAAAGCGTGCAGCATCATGCTCAACCCTTGAGCGTGTTGAGTTCGTCTACATTGATGCTGGCCTTGTTGCGGAACAAGAGCACCAGGATGGCCAAACCAATCGCCGACTCTGCAGCGGCCACGGTCAGAATGAAGAAAACAAAAATCTGACCAGCCATGTCGTTCAGGTAATACGAGAACGCCACGAAGTTCATGTTGACAGCCAGCAGCATCAATTCGATGGCCATCAGCAAGACGATCAGGTTTTTCCGGTTCAGGAAAATACCAATCACCGACAGCGCGAACAACATCGCGCCCAGTGAAAGAAAGTGTCCAAGGGTGATCATGCTTTTTTCTCCTCGACTGGCTCGACAACGGGCACGGGTGCGGCCGTGGTTGGATTCATTTTCACGAGACGAACACGGTCTGCACTCTTGACGCGGACCTGCTCCGCCGGGTTGATAGCCTTGGAGTCTTTGCGCTGACGCAGCGTCAGCGCAATCGCGGCAATCATGGCGACCAGCAAAATCGCAGCAGCCACTTCTAGCGGGTACAAATACTGTGAATACAGTACCTTGCCCAGTTCTTTGGTGTTGGACAACTGCACGGCAGTCTCGCCTACGGCAAGCGCACTTTTGGGCGCTTCACTGAGACGAAAACCACCCATCAGCACCGCAGCCATTTCTAACGCGATCAGAGCACCTACGCCAGCGGCCAGCGGAAAATGTTTCCAAAAACCCTTGCGCGCAGCGTCAAGATTGATGTCCAGCATCATCACGACAAAAAGAAACAAAACCATCACCGCACCGACGTACACCAGCACAAGCGCGATGGCCAAGAATTCTGCTTTCAGTAAAATCCAAAGTGCTGAAGCCTGAATAAACGCAAGCACCAGATACAGCGCAGCATGAACCGGATTGCGGGCGGTGATGACTTTGAATGCAGCGAATAAAAGCACCGCAGCAAAGGCATAAAAAAAACCTGTATTAGCGTCCATGTTGTTGTAAATTCTTTCGTACGGGCAGCAAGTAGGGCAAAGTCAGGATCAGTCGGTTCTGCGGCTTAACGGTATTTGGCGTCAGCCGCGCGGTTGGCCGCAATGTCAGCTTCATAACGATCGCCTACGGCCAGCAACATGTCTTTGGTGAAATACAGGTCACCGCGCTTTTCACCGTGGTATTCCAAGATATTGGTTTCGACGATCGAATCCACTGGGCAGCTCTCTTCGCAGAAGCCGCAAAAAATACACTTGGTCAAGTCGATGTCGTAACGCGAGGTGCGGCGGCTGCCGTCTTCACGCACATCCGACTCGATCGTGATCGCCATCGCCGGGCAGACCGCTTCACACAGCTTGCAGGCAATACAACGTTCCTCACCGTTGTCGTAACGGCGCAGCGCATGCAGGCCCCGAAAACGCGGGCTCTGCGGCGTTTTTTCTTCCGGGAATTGAATCGTGATCTTGCTACGGAACATGTACTTGCCGGTCAGGGCCATGCCCTTGAACAGCTCAAGAAGCATAAAGCTCGAGACAAAATCTTTGACAGAAGCGACTGACATATTAATTTCTCGCAATCAAAAGACGCACGATCTGAATCTCCACGCCAGCAAGGGCCGCGGAACCGGCTCTGCCGGGCCGCAGGCTCGAAGTGAAAAGCGTGGGGGCCATATTCACCAGATGCTGTAAGGCGTCTGCATCCAGGCCGCGACAACGACCAGCCAGACCAGCGTGACGGGGATGAAAATCTTCCAGCCCAAACGCATGATCTGGTCATAGCGAAAGCGCGGAAAGGTGGCGCGCACCCACAGGAACATGGTCACCACGACAAAGGATTTCAGGCCCAGCCAGATCCAACCAGGAATCCAGTTGAACAGGGCCGAGTCAATCGGCGACAACCAGCCACCCAGGAACAAAATGACGCACAGCACCGACACCAGAATCATGTTGGCGTATTCAGCCAAGAAGAACATGGCGAATGCCATGCCTGAGTACTCGACCATGTGACCGGCTACGATTTCTGACTCACCCTCAACGACGTCGAACGGATGACGATTGGTTTCTGCCAGACCGGAAATGAAATACACCACAAATATTGGCAACAGCGGCAACCAGTTCCACGACAGGAAATTCAAGCCACGGCTGGCAGCCATGCCGTGCGCTTGACTCATGACAATGTCGGTCATGTTCAGGCTGGCCGAGACCATGAGTACCACCACCAGACAAAAGCCCATGGCAATTTCGTAGCTGACCATTTGCGCAGAAGCGCGCATCGCACCCAGGAAAGCGTATTTGGAATTAGACGCCCACCCGGCAATGATGACCCCATAAACCTCAAGCGATGTGATCGCCATCAGAAACAGCAGGCCGGCATTGATGTTGGCCAGGGCTACCTCGGGACCAAACGGAATGACGGCCCAGGCAGCGAGCGCAGGCATGATGGTCATGATCGGACCGAGCACAAACAAGCCCTTGCTCGCAGCCGTCGGCATGATGATTTCTTTTGTCAGCAATTTGAGCGCATCTGCAATCGGCTGCAGCAGGCCAAATGGTCCGACTCGATTGGGGCCAAGACGAATCTGTGTGAAGCCAATCGCTTTACGCTCCCACAGTGTCAGGTAAGCCACGCAACCCAGCAGCGGCAGCAACACGGCGATGATCTTGATCAGCGCCCACAGTACCGGCCAAATGGTGGCTGGCCACGCGCCACCGAAGAGGCCTTGACCTGTAAGAAAAATACTGTCGATCATGCGTGAACCTTTTGCTCTGGGCTTGCAGCCACATGCCGGGCATCGGCTGTCAATTGCAGCGCGGAAGCCCGTCGAACCAAGCCGTCGAGTTGGTAAATAGCGGCCACCGCAGGCCGGCCAACCGGGGCTGATGATGCCATCGCCAATGCGTGCGTGGTGTTGCCGAGCTTGTCGGCCGGCACGTGCGTGAGGCCTTCGGTCGCGGGACCAAAGACCTGTGCCAGTACGTCTGCCGAAGAGTCGAAATCAAAGCCAGGCAAACCGAGCATATTGCCCAGCACCCGCAAGACTTTCCAGGCGGGACGGGTTTCGCCCAAGGGCTTGACGACCGCATGAAAACTCTGAATGCGGCCTTCGGCGTTGACGAAAGTGCCCGGTGTTTCGGTGAAGGGGGCAATCGGCAACAGCACATCGCAAAAAGCCATATTGGCTTTGAACGGACTCAGCGTCACGACCATCTGCGCGTGACCCAGACCGGCAGCCGCTTGCGTGCCAGCAGCCGAGTCGAACTCAGGCTCGTTGTTGAGCAAGATGACCGCTTTGAGTTGGCCGCCCAGCATTTGCCCAGCATTCAGACCCGCTGCGACTGGCTGTGCACCAGCCAACTGCGCGCCCACCGTGTTGGCGGCTTCTGTGAGGTAACCCAGGGAGGCGCCGGTTTGCGTTGCAATCCAGTTGCTCAGTGCCAGCAGGTGGCTGGCTTGGGCGTGGTGTGCGGCAGCGTTGCCAAGCAAGATAGCTTTGCGTTCGCCGCCGAGCAGCGAAGTGGCCATGGCCTTGGCTGCAGCGCTGACCGCAGGTGCCTGCAAGCCAACCGGCAAAGCAGCACCGGTTTCTGCGGCAATGGCCGCAGCCAGTTCAGCCAGTTGCTTGAACCAATCAGCCGGCTCGGCCATCAGGCGGCCTGTCAAAGGCAAGGCCCAAGCGTCTGCAGCGGACAACTCATGTGAAGAGACGATGGCGTTGACGGCGCAACCCTTGCGGGCGGCTTGGCGAATGCGTTGGGCAAACAGCGGGTGGTCTTTGCGCAGGTTGGAGCCGACGACCAAGACACGTTGCAAGTCGCTGAGCGAGGCAATCGACGTGCCCAGCCAGCGAACAGAGTCACTCGGGGTGAAGTCGGCGTTGCGCAGGCGGTAGTCAATGTTTTCGCTGCCCAGACCGCGCATCAAAGCGCCAGCCAAGTACAGCTCTTCGACCGTGCTGTGTGGGCTGGCCAGCGTGCCGATGCTGGCTGCGCCGTGGTCGGCCTTGATGAGTTTGAGGCCGTTGGCGACGTACTCCAGCGCGGTTTGCCAATCAACGGTGGCCCACTTGCCACCCTGCTTGATCATCGGGCTGGTCAGCCGTTCGTTGGTGTTCAGAGCTTCGTACGAAAAGCGGTCGCGGTCGGCGATCCAGCATTCGTTGATGTCTTCGTTTTCAAGCGGCAAGACCCGCATGACCTTGTTGTTTTTGACCTGAACAATCAGGTTGCTGCCGGTCGAATCGTGTGGGCTGACCGACTTGCGGCGTGACAGCTCCCACGTGCGGGCGCTGTAACGGAATGGCTTGCTGGTCAGCGCGCCGACCGGGCAGATGTCGATCATGTTGCCCGACAATTCGGAGTCCACCGACATGCCGACAAAGGTCTCGATCTCTGCATGCTCACCGCGGTGCGACATACCGAGTTCCATCACGCCAGCGACTTCCTGGCCGAAACGAACGCAGCGCGTGCAATGAATGCAACGGCTCATTTCCTGCATCGACACCAGCGGTCCGACGTCCTTGTGGAAGACCACACGCTTTTCTTCTTCGTAGCGCGAACCGCTGCCGCCGTAACCGACGGCCAAGTCTTGCAACTGGCACTCGCCACCTTGATCGCAGATCGGGCAGTCCAGCGGATGGTTGATCAGCAAAAACTCCATCACGCCCTTTTGGGCTTTGATGGCTTTTTCGTTTTTGGTGAACACGACCATGCCTTGCGTCACCGGTGTGGCGCAGGCGGGCATCGGCTTCGGTGCCTTTTCGACATCGACCAAGCACATGCGGCAGTTGGCCGCAATGCTGAGCTTCTTGTGATAGCAGAAATGTGGAATGTAGGTGCCGGCTTTTTCAGCCGCATGCATCACTGTGCTGCCCGCTGGCACTTCCACTTTCTGGCCGTCAAGTTGGATTTCAACCATTGATTTGCTTTCGCTCTTGATCTTGATTTACGGGTGGCTTTAGGCGTGTGGCACTGGCTGTGCGTCAACCGGGACCAAGCAGGTCTTGTGGGTGATGTGGTGCTCAAACTCAGCACGGAAATGCTTGATCATGGCGCGCACCGGCATCGCCGCAGCGTCGCCCAACGCACAGATGGTGCGGCCCTGAATATTGTCGGAAACCGAGTTCAGCATGTCGAGATCGCTCTCGCGGCCTTGGCCGTGTTCAATGCGGTCAACCATGCGCCAGAGCCAGCCCGTGCCTTCGCGGCAAGGTGTGCACTGGCCGCAGCTCTCGTGCATGTAAAAGTAAGACAAACGCAGCAGACTTTTGACCATGCAACGGGTTTCGTCCATCACGATGACAGCGCCTGAACCCAACATCGAACCGGCCTTGGCGATGGAGTCGTAGTCCATGTTGGTGGCCATCATGATGTCAGCTGGCAGCACCGGCATTGAAGAACCGCCAGGAATCACCGCTTTGAGCTTGCGACCACCGCGCATACCGCCAGCGAGTTCTAACAAGGTGGCGAAAGGTGTGCCCATTGGAATTTCGTAATTGCCCGGGCGCTCAACGTCACCGCTGATGGTGAATATCTTGGTGCCACCGTTGTTAGGCTTGCCGCACTCAAGGTAAGCCTGTCCGCCGTTGCGGATGATCCACGGCACCGCCGCGAAGGTTTCGGTGTTGTTGATGGTGGTCGGCTTACCGTACAAACCAAAGCTTGCCGGGAATGGCGGCTTGAAGCGCGGCTGCCCTTTTTTGCCTTCAAGCGACTCAAGCAAGGCGGTTTCTTCACCGCAGATATAAGCGCCAAAGCCGTGTGCCGCATGCAGCTGAAAGCTGTAAGTGCTGCCCAGAATGTTGTTGCCCAACAGGCCTGCTGCACGGGCTTCTTCCAGCGCTACTTCAAAGCGCTGGTAGGTGGCGAAAATTTCACCGTGGATGTAGTTGTAGCCGACCGAGATGCCCATGGCATAGGCTGCAATCGCCATGCCTTCGATCACGATATGCGGGTTGTACTGCATGATGTCGCGGTCTTTGGCGGTGCCGGGTTCGCCTTCGTCAGAGTTGCAAACAAGGTACTTTTGACCCGGAAACTGGCGCGGCATGAAGCTCCACTTCAGACCCGTCGGGAAACCAGCGCCGCCACGGCCGCGCAAGCTGCTGGCCTTGACTTCAGCAATGACCTGATCAGGCGTCATGCCTTCGCCGCCATCTTGACCCAGAATTTTGCGCAGAGCTTGGTAGCCGCCGCGGGCTTCGTAGTCTTTCAGGCGCCAATTGTTGCCGTCCAGGCCCGCCATGATTTGCGGGTTGATGTGACGGCCATGAAACGACGTCTGCACGCCGGTAGCGGCAAACTGGGAGAGAACACTGGAAGCGGTGGTCATGGTTACTTGGCCTCTGCGGATGTCAAGCCGTCGATCAATTGATCGAGCTTGTCGTTGCTCATGAAGCTGCACATGTTCAGGTCGTTGACCAGCAACACCGGTGCGTCACCGCAAGCCCCCAAACACTCGGACTGTTGCAGCGTGAACAGGCCATCCGCCGTGGTGCCGCCCATGGTGACACCGAGCTTTTTCTCTAAGTAAGCCAAAGCCTTGTCGCCAGACCGAAGTTGGCACGGCAAATTGGTGCAGACATTCAGCTTGTACTTGCCCACCGGCTGCTGGTTGTACATGTTGTAGAAGGTCGTGACTTCGTGCACCGCAATCGGCGCCATGCCAAGGTAGTCGGCCACAGCTTTTTCACTTTCGGCACTGACAAAGCCCTGCTCTTGCTGGACGATGGTCAGACAGGCCATGACGGCCGACTGACGCTGGTCTGCGGGGTACTTGGCAACTTCGCGGTCAAAAAGCGCTTGAGTTGTTTGGGAAAGATTAGCCAATTCGTATCTCCATCGCGCAATTTTCAAGGGTCATCGCAGAACCGGCTTTGCCGGGCTGCAGGTGACGCCCCCTTGAGGGGGAGGCGCCGCAGGCGCTTTTAGGGGGAGTCGTACTCATCGGTCAATCTCACCGAACACGATATCCATCGTGCCAATGACGGCGACGGCATCGGCAATCATGTGGCCGCGTGACATCTCGTCCATGGCCGCCAGATGTGAAAAGCCAGGCGGACGAATTTTCAGGCGATACGGTTTATTGGCACCATCGCTGACGATGTAAATGCCGAACTCGCCTTTCGGGTGCTCAACAGCTGCGTAGGCTTCGCCTTCGGGCACATGAAAACCTTCGGTGAAGAGTTTGAAGTGATGGATCAACTCTTCCATGTTGGTCTTCATAGATTCACGGTCAGGCGCAGCCACTTTGTGGTTGCTGGTGATGACCGGGCCGGGGTTCAAACGCAGCCAAGCAATGCACTGTTTGATGATGCGGTTTGATTGGCGCATTTCCTCCACACGGACCAGATATCGGTCGTAGCAGTCACCGGTTTTGCCGACCGGCACATCAAAGTCCATTTGACTGTAGACGTCGTAAGGCTGCGTCTTGCGCAGGTCCCAGGCGAAGCCGGAGCCACGCAGCATCGGGCCGGTGAAACCGAGATTCAGTGCACGCTCTGGCGAGACCACACCGATGCCAACAGTGCGCTGTTTCCAGATGCGGTTGTCGGTCAGCAGGGTTTCGTATTCATCCACATAACCCGGAAACTTGTTGGTGAAGTCTTCAATGAAGTCAAGCAGGGAACCCTGGCGATTTTCATTCAGCTTTTCAATCGCCTTAGCATTCTTGACCTTGCTAATCTTGTACTGCGGCATGCTGTCGGGCAGGTCGCGGTAGACCCCACCCGGACGGAAATACGCTGCATGCATGCGCGCGCCGGAAACGGCCTCGTACATGTCAAACAGGGTTTCGCGTTCGCGAAAGCAATAAATCAGAATGTTCATCGCGCCACAGTCGAAACCGTGCGCGCCCAACCACAACAAGTGGTTCAGCAAACGCGTGATCTCGGCATACATCACGCGGATGTATTGCGCACGAACCGGCACGTCCACGCCCATCATTTTTTCGATCGCCAAGCAGTAGGCTTGCTCATTCGACATCATGGAGACGTAGTCGAGCCGGTCCATGTAAGGCAAGGACTGGATGTAGGTCTTGCTTTCAGCCAGTTTTTCTGTGGCGCGGTGCAACAGGCCAATGTGCGGATCTGCGCGCTGAATGACTTCGCCATCGAGCTCCAGCACCAGACGTAAAACACCGTGCGCCGCCGGATGCTGAGGCCCGAAATTCAGCGTGTAATTTTTGATTTCAGCCATGTCTTAACCTTGACCCTTAACCCTTGACCGCCGTAGGACTGCTCAGTCCGGCGTAGTTGTCTTCACGGATCACGCGCGGCGTGATCTCACGCAGTTCGATCGTCACCGGCTGATAAATGACGCGCTTTTGCTCTGGGTCGTAACGCATCTCGACATGACCCGTGGTCGGAAAATCTTTGCGGAAAGGATGACCGATAAAGCCATAGTCAGTCAGGATACGGCGTAAGTCGTTGTGACCCTCAAAAACGATACCAAACAAGTCAAAAGCTTCGCGCTCAAACCAGTTCACTGAATTCCAAATGTCATTAACAGATGCCACAACCGGAAAGTCATCATCTTCACAGAAGACTTTCAGTCTCACGCGCTGATTCAGACTGACTGACAACAAGTGCGACGACACACAGTAGCGAAGACCGTCGTACGAGCCGTTACCGTAATCGGAATAATCAATTCCGCAGAGGTCAAGCAGCTGCTCAAACTGACAACCCGGGGCATCGCGCAAGATCTGCGCTGCAGCCAGGTAATCGGCAGCCTTGACAACGACTGTGAGTTCACCCAAAGCGACTGCGGCGCTTTTGAGCTTGCCGCCCAATGCAACCGAGACAATGTCTTTGAGCTGTTCGGCTGTGGCTGGATGCAATGGTCCCATCAAGCCCTCGCAATGGTGTTGGTGCGGCGAATTTTTTGCTGCAGTTGAATAATGCCGTACATCAGCGCTTCAGCGGTTGGCGGGCAACCCGGCACATAGACATCGACCGGGACGATGCGGTCGCAGCCGCGCACGACTGAATAGCTGTAATGGTAGTAACCGCCACCATTGGCACAAGAACCCATTGACAACACCCAACGCGGCTCAGCCATCTGGTCATAGACCTTGCGCAGAGCTGGACCCATCTTATTGCACAACGT
This sequence comes from Comamonadaceae bacterium, assembly GCA_947450765.1. Lineage (GTDB taxonomy): Bacteria > Pseudomonadota > Gammaproteobacteria > Burkholderiales > Burkholderiaceae_C > Polaromonas. The sequence goes on from CANFXC010000003.1 coordinate 95,836, forward strand.
GCCGGCAACGATCATCAAATCGGATTGACGTGGACTAGGGCGAAACAACATGCCGAAACGATCTATGTCGTAGCGCGCAGCGCCGGCATGCATCATCTCTACCGCACAGCAAGCCAGACCAAAGGTCATCGGCCATAGCGATCCGGTTTTAGCCCAATTCACCACCGAGTCGTAACTCGTGGTCATGAAGCCTTCGTTAAAAACACCTTCAAGTGACATACCAGTACCTTTGTGGCTGAAGCTATCGGCCGCTATTTTTCAGATTTTGAATCGTGGGCTGACGGAATACTCACTCCCAGTCGAGAGCGCCTTTTTTCCACTCATAGATAAAACCGACAACCAAAATGCCAAGAAAAATCATCATGGCCCAGAAACCGACAATGCCGATATCCTTGATCGCAACAGCCCAAGGAAACAGAAAAGCGATTTCCAGATCGAAAAGAATGAAGAGAATGGCAACCAGGTAGTAACGCACATCAAACTTCATGCGGGCATCTTCAAAAGCTTCGAAGCCACACTCGTAAGGAGAATTTTTTTCACTGTCGGGGCGATGCGGGCCCAACAGCCGACCCAAGACTTGAGGGACGACACCCACTGCGACCCCCACCAAAATAAACAACAGGACGGGGAGGTATTGTTCAAGATTCATCTTGGTGGCGCCGCTTGGGTTGCTGACAGTCGGTTCACTATTTGGCGCGGCCAACATAATGAATTCTCGGCACTGTCAATGCCTTTATTTGGTGCGGTCGGCGAGACTCGAACTCGCACAGCTTTCGCCACTACCCCCTCAAGATAGCGTGTCTACCAATTTCACCACGACCGCGGTTTTTTCTGTCTGGACGCATGAGGAAAACCGAAGTTTTGGCCTTCCAGACAGTCTCAG
>CANFXC010000004.1 GCA_947450765.1 Comamonadaceae bacterium
CCCAAGCGTGCGCAAAAAGGCCCCGGTAAGGACGCAAATTGACTGCTAAGTGAGGGTGTTGGCTTGACTCGGCGCTCGGGCAAAGCTGGGTTTAGAAAAGCCACTGATTATAGCCGAGCAAAACTCAATCGACAGCTAGCGCAGTGCTGTTGTCGCACTCGCATACAGGCAGATGGCGGCAGCCGCACCTACATTCAAAGACTCTTCACCGCCCGGCTGAGCGATGCGCACCGAGACTTGTGCCCGCGCCATCAAGGCGGGGCTCACGCCTTGACCTTCATGGCCCATGACCCAGGCGCATGGTGACGGCAAAACTTGCTCGTGCAAATAGGCACCTTCATGAGAACTCGTCACGACCAAAGGCACGTTCAAAGCGAGCAATGCGTCGGCCTCAAGGCCTTCGATCAACTGCAGCCCAAAGTGCGCACCCATGCCTGCCCGCAGCACTTTGGGCGACCACAGGGCAGCCGTGCCTTTCAAGGCGACGACCTGCTTGAACCCGAAGGCAGCGGCACTGCGCAAGATCGAGCCCACATTGCCGGCGTCTTGCACCCGGTCCAGAATGACCGTCGCAACATCGGGTAACAACGACGGCGCCGCCGGCAAAGCCATCACAAAACCCATGGGTGCCGGTGACTCCAAACCGCTGAACTCTGACCACAAGGCATCAGAAATAAGAACCGTTTTACCCGCCGTCGCAGCCCATTCAGCAGGTGCCTTTGGCCAATAAGACTCAGAAAAAACGGCGATCTGCGGCGCGAGTCCTCGGGCCAGTGCGGCGCGGCACAAGTGATCGCCTTCCAGCCAAACCAGCCCTTCTTTGCGGTAAGCGGTGCTTTCATGGGCCAGCTTTTTCAGCGTCTTGACGAAAGGGTTAGCGCGAGAGGCGATGTGCGTCACCGAGCCCTGCCCTGGTTGAATCTCATGGAAGGTCATTTCAGCACCTCGGCCACAGGCCGGAACGTTCGCCGGTGTTGCGGACAAGCACCATGCGCACGCAGCGCCGCCAAATGCTCGGCTGTGCCGTAACCCTTGTGCGTGGCAAAACCATACTGCGGGTACTCCAAATGAAACTCCTGACACCAACGATCTCGCCAGACTTTGGCCAAAATAGAGGCCGCAGAGATGGCCGGCACCAAGGCATCGCCACCGACAATCGCTTCCGCCACGATCACCAGCGTTGGAATGCGATTGCCATCGATCAGCACTTTGGCAGGTTTGAGCCGCAACCCTTCAACTGCGCGCTTCATGGCCAGCATCGTGGCCTGCAAGATATTGATGTCGTCTATTTCCTCGACCGTTGCTTGCGCAATCGAAAAGCACAAGGCCTTGGCGCGGATTTCGTCATACAGCTTGTCGCGGCGCAGCGCTGTCAGCACTTTGGAGTCGGCCAAGCCCTTGATGGGATTCAAGTCATCAAGGATCACGGCTGCTGCCACCACGGGACCCATCAGCGGGCCGCGTCCGGCCTCATCCACCCCGGCCACCAAGCCAGGCGTGTCCCAGACGAAAGGCGCTTGTTCAGCCTTCAAGAATTTTTTGGATCGCATCGGTTGCCAACTGAGTTGTGTCGCGCCTGAGTTGCACATGCAAAGCGCTGAATTTATCTTGAACGTGACGGATTTTCTCAGGCGCAGACACCGCAGCGTCCAACCAATCGATCACGGCCGCAGCCAGCGTAGGCGGCGTTGCAGCCTCTTGCAACAACTCAGGCACCACGAACTCACCACACAAAATGTTCGGCAAGCCCACCCAGGGTTGCAGCTGTTTGCGCCGCATGATTTGCCATGAAATCCAGTTCATGTTGTAGGCGATCACCATCGGGCGCTTGAACAAAGCGGCCTCTAAAGTCGCCGTACCGCTGGCGATCAAGGTCACATCACAAGCCGCCAACACCGCGTGCGACTGACCCTCCACAATCTTGACGAGGTCTTGCACTCCGGCAGCCGCTGCGGCGCGTTCGATGGCAGCCCGCAAAGCGGGAATGGCCGGCACGACGAATTGCGTGTCGGGTCGCGCTTTGGCGATCAGGGCCACCGCCTTGAAAAAGCGCGCAGCCAAATACTGAACTTCCGATTGCCGGCTGCCTGGCAGCACCGCCACCACCGGCTGGTCTGCCGACAAGCCCAGCGCAGCGCGTGCTGCGACTTGGTCGGGCTGCATCGGGATCACATTGGCCAGCGGATGGCCAACATAAGTGGCTGCAATGCCATGCTGCGCCAGCAAGGCGGGCTCGAATGGAAAGATGCACAACACATGGTCGACGCTGCGGCGAATTTTCTCTACCCGCTCAGCCCGCCACGCCCAGACCGAGGGACTGACAAAGTGCACGGTCTTGATGCCGGCCGCACGCAAGGACGCTTCAAGGTCTAGATTGAAGTCGGGTGCATCGACACCGATGAAGAGGTCGGGCCGGCTGGCCAGCAATTGGGTTTTGAGCTGTTCGCGAATACCGACGATTTCGCGGTAATGCCGTAACACCTCGACATAGCCGCGCACCGCGAGCTTCTCGCTCGGCCAGTGCGCCTTGAAGCCACGGGCCTGCATGTGCGGCCCGCCAATGCCTTCAAATTGAGCGTCGGTCCAACGCGCCTTGAAACCGTCGAGCAACAAGCCTGCAAGCAAGTCGCCAGAGGTTTCACCGGCGACCATCGCTATGCGTGGTCCGACCTGGACTGCCGACTGGGGTAGCTCCCCGTGCGTCAGCCCGGCGGCTGAAGGCGGAGCGATAGACATTTAAAAACTAACGGACGATGCCGCGTTGCGGCGAGGTTTCAGCCAGAAAATCCAACATCATGGCGATGTCGCCGACCGCTGTCGGATGACTCACTGGCAGCTCGGCGATGCGGGCCTTGGCCTGCTCCAGCGTCAGGTCGTCACGGTACAGCGCCCGCTGCATGGCTTTCACCGCGGCCACACGTTCGGGCGAAAAACCACGGCGGCGCAAGCCCTCAAAATTCATTGAACGCGCAGCCGCTGGCTGCCCCTGGCACATCACATACGGCGGCAAGTCGGCGAACAGCAGCGAGCACATCGCCGTCATGCTGTGCGCACCCAAGCGTACAAACTGATGCACGACGGTGAAGCCGCCCAAGATGACCCAGTCACCGACATGCACGTGACCGGCCAGCTGCGAGTTGTTGGCAAAAATCGTGTGGTTGCCGACCACGCAGTCATGCGCGAGGTGCACATAGGCCATGATCCAGTTGTCATTGCCAACGCTCGTCACACCGGTGTCGCCGGGCGAGCCGATGTTGAGCGTGCAAAACTCACGGATGGTGTTGCGGTCCCCGATGCGCAACTCGCAAGGTTCACCCGCGTACTTTTTGTCCTGCGGTATCGCGCCAATCGAGTTGAACTGAAATATCCGGTTGTCTCGGCCAATCGTGGTGTGGCCTTCGACCACGCAATGCGCGCCAATGGTCGTGCCAGCGCCGATCTTCACGTGCGGGCCGACCACGCTGTAAGGCCCGACACTGACAGAGCTGTCTAGCTGCGCCTGCGGATCAATCAGCGCAGTGGGATGGATGCCGGTCACCACAGTTTTATCCATCAGGGCAAGGTGCGCATGGTGCACATCAACTCGGCTTCGCAAACCACCAAGTCATTCACACGAGCCGTGGCCTTGAACTTGAAGATGCCCGACTTCATGCGGTCCAGCGAGACTTCCATGATGAGTTGGTCACCGGGTTCAACTGGCCGCTTGAAGCGCGCGCCGTCAATGCCGGCAAAGTAATACACCGTCTTGTCGTCGGGTGTGGTGCCCAATGTGTCAAACGCCAGCAAGGCCGCGACTTGCGCCATGGCTTCAAGAATCAGCACACCCGGCATGACCGGGTGGTGCGGAAAGTGACCGCCAAAAAACGGCTCGTTGATGGTCACGTTCTTCAGCGCCTTGATGCGTTTGCCTTTTTCAATCTCAAGGACACGGTCCACCAACAGAAATGGGTAGCGGTGCGGCAGCTGCTTGAGAATTTGGTGAATATCCATCATGATTTTTCTTTAGTTGAGTTCGAAGCAGTCTTGGGCTGTTCTTCGGTCTGTACTTGTCGTTGTTGGGTGATCTGTTTTTCGACCAGTTTCAAACGGTCGCGCAGGGTGTGCAGCTGCTTCAGCGTGGCTGCATTTTTTTCCCAGGCCGCATTGTCGTCGATGGGGAAGAAGCCGGTGTAATGGCCCGGCTTGAGGATGGAGCGCGTGACCACAGAAGACGCCGAGACATTCACATGGTCGGCCAAACGCAAATGGCCCAGCACCACGGCCCCGCCGCCAATCGTGCAGTGCGCGCCAATCTGCGCGCTGCCAGCCACGCCGACGCAGCCGGCCATTGCCGTGTGCGCCCCGACATGCACGTTGTGGCCAATCTGAATCAGGTTGTCGAGCTTGACGCCGTCTTCAATCACCGTGTCCCCGAGGGCTCCGCGATCGATACAGGTGTTGGCGCCAATCTCCACGTCATTGCCGATGCGCACAGCACCCAATTGTTCGATTTTTTCCCAGCGACCGGCGTTGGGCGCGAAGCCAAAACCATCTGAGCCGATGACGACGCCAGAATGCAAGATGCAGCGCTCACCGAGTTGGCAGCGCTCGCCGAGCGTGACGCGTGGAGCCAAGCGACTGTGCGCGCCGACAACCGCCCCGCGGCCAACCACGCAGTGCTCGCCAAGGCGGGTGCCGGCCCCAATCACCGCACCCGCACCGATGCAGACAAAAGCGGCAACCGAGACGCCCTCAGCCAGTTGGGCTGATGGATCAATGAAGGCGGAGGGATGGATACTTGCAGCCTCTTGCGGTTCGTGGTGCTGTTTCCAGACCTGCGTCACGCGGGCGAAATACCGGTACGGGTCCGCCACCACGATGCAGCCACCGCGCGCCATGGCCGCGTCCTTCATGGCTGGCGAAACGATCACGCAGGCAGCACCTGAGGCTGCCAGCTTGTTCAGGTATTTGGGATGGTTGAGAAAGGAAAGATCAGCCATCCCAGCGGCCTCAATCGGCGCGAGCTTGTCGATCAGCGTGCCTGGATCGGCGAAAAGTGTGGCCTCAAACTCATCCGCCAGAGAGTCAAAGATGGCGCCCAGGCGCAAGGTCACGCTGGGCCGCCTTGAATGCGCTTATCGGCCGTTGCTGGCATTCAGCGACTTGATGACTTTGTCGGTGATGTCATGCTTGGGGTTGACGTAGACCGCCTCTTGAACGATCAGGTCGTACTTTTCAGCTTCGGCCAAGGCCTTGACAACGCGGTTGGCACGCTCGATGACCAACTGCAACTCTTCATTTTTGCGGTTGTTCAGGTCTTCTTGGAATTCGCGTCGCTTGCGCTGGAATTCACGGTCTTGGTCAACCAACTGACGCTGACGCGTATTGCGCTGGCTTTCAGACAAGGTCGGCGCTTCACGCTCAAGCTTTTCGGACTGAACCTTGATCTGCGCACCGAAGTCGGCAATTTCTTTTTCACGCTTGGTGAACTCTTGCTCCAGCTTGACTTGTGCAGCCTTGGCAGAGTTGGCCTCGCGGAAAATACGGTCTAGATTGACGATGCCGACCTTGAAATCCTGCGCGTACGCGGATGCAGCGGCCAACGGCAAGAGGGCACAAATAACGAGATTTCGTATAGAGAGCTGCATTAGAAGGAGGTACCAATTTGAAATTGAACGGGTTGCATTCTATCGCCTTCTTGTTTACGAATCGCGTGACCAAAGGCCAAACGCAGTGGGCCAACAGGGGAAATCCAGCTAACCCCTACGCCGACAGAAGCTCGCAAGCCGGCCAAACTGTAAGGATCGGTTTCTGCGAAGACATTACCAGCGTCCACAAAGGTATACATACGCAAGGTCCGGTCATTGCCGGCACCCGGAAACGGGGCCGAGACTTCTGCATTGAGGGTGATCTTCTTGGCTCCGCCGATAGATATACGGTTGCCATTGATATCTGTTTCATTGGGACCCAGAGAGCCTTGGGCAAATCCGCGCACCGATCCAAGACCACCCGAATAGAAGTTCTTGAAAATCGGGTAGGGCTGACCGTTCAAGCCTTTACCCCAACCGATTTCGCCATTCAGGCCAATCGTGAACTGCTTGTTGATGGGAATGTATTGCTGAGCCTGGTAACTGGAACGCAGGTAGCGCACCTCTCCAGCGACGCCCCAGTCGGCATTGACTCGCTGGTAAAGACCGGTGGTGGGCACCAAGGCGCTGTCGCGCTTGTCCCGCGACCAGCCCACCGTCAGCGGCACTGAATTGCTATTTTCGCCAAATTGCGTCCTGTATCGATCCCACGCCAATGGCAATGGCGTGATGCCCTCTTTGATGGTGATCGACTCCAGGCCACCGCCAAAATAAACCGTGTCGTTTTCTGTGAAGGGCACACCAAAACGAATGCTGGCACCGTTGGTGATCAGCGCGTAGTCACCGCCCTGCCCCGTGTACGGGCGGTTGGTGCGGGTATAAATGTCGATGGCCCGTGACACACCATCAGGCGTGAAATAAGGGTCGACCGTGCTCAACACGATTTGACGGTTGATTTTGCTGGTATTGACTTCCAGACCGACGTAATGACCCGAGCCAAAAAAGTTTTCTTGCCGGATACCCGCCATCAGTGACAGCTTGTCAGCACTTGAAAAGCCCATGCCGAGTGAGAGATTCCCGGTTGGCTTTTCAGCCACAGTCATCACCAGATCAACCTGGTCTGGCGCATTGGCAACGTCTTGTGTATCGATAGCCACATTCGTGAAAAAGCCCAACCGGTCAACCCGATCGCGAGAGCGTTTGATGTTGTCACCGTCGTACCAGGACGATTCCAGTTGCCGGAACTCACGGCGAATGACTTCGTCACGTGTGCGGTTGTTGCCGACCACGTTGATGCGCCGGACATACGCACGACGTGACGGGTCAGCCTGCAACACGAAACTGACCAGATTGGTCTTGCGGTCGATCAGCGGAACCGCTTCAACGCGCGAGAAAGCAAAACCGAAGGACCCAAAATAATCATTGAAGGCCTTGGTGGTTTCAGCCACGCGGTCGGCGTTGTAAGACTCACCCGGCTTGATGGTGACGAGGGTTTTGAACTCCTCCTCGTGCCCCAGGTAATTGCCTTCAAGACGAACGCTAGAGACCACGAAACGCTGGCCTTCGGTGATGTTCATCGTGAGGGTGATTTCCTGCTTGTCTGGAGAAATCGCCACTTGGGTAGAGTCGACCCGAAAATCCAGATAGCCACGCGTCAGATAGTAAGAGCGCAGGGTCTCGATATCGGCATTCAGCTTGACGCGCGAATAGCGGTCAGACTTGGTGTACCAGCTGAGCCAGCCACCTGTGTCCAAGTCAAACAGCTTGCGCAGCGTTGACTCGCTGAACTCTTTGGCGCCGACCACACGGATGTCTTTGATCTTGGCGATCTCACCCTCGGTGATGCTGAAAGTCAGGTTGACACGATTGCGCTCAATCGGCGTGACCGTGGTGACCACCGTGACGGCGTACAAACTGCGATTGACATACTGGCGTTTGAGTTCTTGCTCTGACTTGTCGGCCAGTGCTTTGTCAAAGGGCTGACCGTCATAGAGGCCTGCATCGCGCAGGGCTTTCTTCAAAATGTCTTTGTCAAATTCTTTGCTACCGACGAACTCGACACCGGCTACGGTGGGGCGCTCCTCAACAATCACCACCAACACGTCACCGGTCACTTCCAGGCGGACATCCTTAAAAAGTCCCAGTGCGAACAAGGATCGAATCGCAGCAGACCCCTTGTCGTCGTTGTAAATCTCACCAACTCGCAAAGGAATAGACGCAAAGATGGTTCCCGGCTCAACCCGCTGCAGACCCTCTACGCGAATGTCGCGGACGGTGAAGGGGTCAACGGCCCAAGCCATCGTGGCCGTGAGCATGCTGGCAGCTAAGACCGAGAGCGTGCGAAATTTAAATCGATTGAGATGGTGATGCATGAATTTCTTGAGTGAAAGCAGCTTTCAGCCACAGGGCTGAAAGTGAGAGTCAGATGTGACTGATGTGACCGATATTTCCAATAAATGAAACCAAGTACACGCCGGATAGCCTAAGCAATAAGCCGTTGCAAGTCGTTGAAAATCGCGATGGCCATCATCATCAACAAGACGGCGAGACCTGCGCGGTGAAGTCGTGCCATCCAGACTTCGGAGACGCGCATACCCGTCACCGCCTCATAAAGATAATACATCAGGTGTCCACCATCCAGCACTGGTAGCGGCAGCAAATTCAGCACGCCGAGACTGACGCTGATAAGGGCCAAAAACATCAGGTAAGAGGCCCAACCCAGCGATGCAGACTTGCCCGCATAGTCAGCGATGGTCAGCGGCCCGCTGAGGTTTTTCAGGGATGCTTCGCCAATCAGCATTTTCCCCATCATCTGCACCGTCAGGACTGAAACATCCCACGTCCTGACGACACCGCCCCAGAGGCCTTCAACAAAGCCATAACGCACACTGACCATGGCCGGTGCAGAACCGACAAAAGCGCCGATTTTGGCGACGGGAAGGTTGGCGTCGAGTTGGACTTGCGGCGTCACCGTCAGCGTCAAGACCTTTCCGGCGCGCTCAATTTGCCAAGCCTGCGGCGTGACGTCCTGGCTGGCGCCAGATGCGGAGGCCCGAATCATCTCCCGCAACTGCTGGCCGTCAGTGACGCGGCTCTCGTCGATACGCAACACGACATCGCCAGACTGCAAGCCCGCCTTGGCGGCTGCGCCATCCGCCATCACCTCACCGATCAACGGCTGCGTCAACGGGCCCATCAGGCCGATGCGGCGGAATAAACGGGCGTCAACTTCGCGGGCGTCCAGCTGGCTCAAGGGCAGCAACAATTCGCGGGTCGGGGCTTGATTGACTGCTTCGGATCGGTCGTCCGATTGACGAGGTGAACCGGCAGCGGTCACCACCAGCCGCAGGTCTTGGCCGGTCATGGTGCCCTGCGTCAGCCGCCAGCGCAAGTCAGTGAATGAACGGACGTCTTCGAGCGCCTCGCCACTGAATGCGGCTTGGGCCACCCACTCGCCGCCGACCAGTCCGGCCCGCGCAGCCATGGACTCCGGCACAGGCGTGGCCAACACGGCCTTTGGTTCCTCTGTACCGCCCCAATTGACCGAGGAATACAGCAGCGCAGCCAACAATAAATTAGCGATCGGACCGGCTGCCACTACTGCAGCACGTGACCGCAAAGGTTTGTTGTTAAAGGCCAGATGACGCTCGGCAGCATCGACCGGCCCTTCGCCCTCGTCCAGCATTTTGACGTAACCGCCCAGCGGCAAGGCGCTGATCGAAAACTCAGTGGGCTTACCGGCGCAGCGCCAGCTGTAAATAGGTTTGCCAAAGCCGATTGAAAACTTCAGCACCTTCACGCCGCAAGCCACCGCAACCCGGTAATGGCCGTACTCGTGGATGGTGATCAGCAGACCCAGCGCAACCAAGAATGCCAGCAGCGTCAGCATCTCAAAGCCCCAGCCGCTTGACGTGTGCAGTCGCCACGATACGGGTTTGCTGATCCAACGCCAGCAGATCGTCAATGCCATGTATCTCGCTTAACTTGCAGGCATCCAAGCTGTCACGATTGACGTGATGAATCTGGTCAAAGCGAATGTTCCCGGCCAGAAAAGCGGCCACAGCCACTTCGTTGGCAGCGTTCAAAACAGCGGTGCTGCCGACCGGTCCGTCCAATACCTCCCAAGCCAGTTGCAAGCCGGGGAAACGCTTCGGGTCCGGCGTATCAAATGTCATGGTTGCGAGGGCCCGAAAATCAAGCGCACGTGCGCCAGAGGCAATGCGCTCCGGCCAAGCCAGGCCGTAGGCAATTGGCACCCGCATGTCAGGTGTGCCGAGCTGGGCCACTACCGAGGTGTCGCGGTACTGCACCAAGGAATGGATGATGCTTTGCGGATGGATCACGACCTCGATCTGCTGCGGCGTGACACCGAACAAATAACGCGCCTCAATGACCTCCAGCGCCTTGTTCATCATGGTCGCCGAGTCGACGGAGATCTTGCGGCCCATGACCCAATTCGGGTGGGCGCAGGCTTGGTCTGGCGTGACGTCTTTGAGGCTCGCGGGATCACGCTCGCGAAACGGTCCGCCTGAAGCGGTCAGGATGATTTTTTCAACCCGTTCAGACCAAGTGGCAGGGTCCTCTGGCAAGGACTGAAAAATAGCCGAATGCTCGCTGTCAATCGGCAGCAGTTGCGCGCCACTTTGACGCACCGCCTGCATGAACACATCACCACCCACCACCAAGGCTTCTTTGTTGGCCAACAACAGCCGCTTGCCCGCTTTTGCCGCAGCCAAGCACGGCGGCAATCCAGCTGCACCGACAATGGCGGCCATGACGGCGTGTACTTGCTCATGCGACGCAATCATCTCTAGCGCTTCAGGGCCAGACAAGACCTGCGTTGAGAGGTTGTTGGCGCGCATTTTGTCAGCCAGCAATTGGCCATGCGGCAAACTCGCCATGACTGCAAAAGTCGGTTTGAAACGCTGACATTGCGCGAGCATGAGGTCGACCTGCGTGGCCGCACTGAGGGCAAAAACCTCAAAGCGCTCAGGGTGCATAGACATAACGTCCAGCGTGCTGACGCCGATTGAGCCCGTTGAACCCAGAACCGTCACCCGTTGTTTCATTGAATGCATTTCAGGGTCACAAACTTGCCAGCATCATCGCCAAAGGCAACGCTGGCAACAAGGCGTCAACCCGGTCTAGTACACCACCGTGACCCGGCAACAAGCCGCTGGAGTCTTTGGCGCCAGCGCTGCGCTTGACCAGCGACTCGACCAGATCGCCGACCACACTCATGGCCGACAGAAAAACAACCGCTATCAACATCACGCCCCAATCATGACGGTTGAGCAACGATGAATAGATGCTTGGAATTTGCGTCGCGCCGCTACGGTCAAGCAAGACCCAGCCAAGCGCCAAGACCAACACGCAGACCATGCCGCCCCAAACACCCTCCCAGCTTTTGCCCGGGCTGATGGACGCTGCAAGTTTGGTTTTGGTGAAGCGGCCGCCCAAGGCTTTGCCAGCAAAGTAAGCACCGATGTCGGCCGTCCAGACCAGCACCATGACAGACAGCAAGAAGTTGACGCCGATGACCCGCGCCTGAGCCAAGGCCAGCCAAGCCAGCCAAATCGCCAACGCGCCCAACATCAAGCGCAGCGACTTGGGGATCTGCGGCCAACCGCTGACGCCGCTGCGCAGCAGCCAGCCACCAGCCAAGACCCAAGCGGCACCGACAACGCTCCACAACCACGGCAACGACTGCGTCAACAAGCCGGCATACCAAGACAGCAGGCAGGCCGCCAAACATGCCACGCCAAGCAGCACAGACAAGGGCTGACTGCAACCATTGAGGCGTCCCCACTCCCAGCCACCGGCAGAAATAAGCACCAAGGTGATGGCACAAAACGGCACGTAAGAAGGAGAGAACAGAGCCGGCAGCAAGATCGCCAACAACACCACCGCAGTGATCACGCGCTGTTTGAGCATCAGACGGCCTTTGAGGTTTGTTGAGGCTGAGACGGTACTTGAGCCGACTCATGCGCCATGAGTTGAGCCGAGGTTTGACCAAAGCGCCGCTCACGCGAGCGAAACACAGCAATTGCTTCGTCCAATGCAGCGTCGTCAAATTCGGGCCAAAGTTTGTCAGTGAAATGCAGTTCGGCGTAGGCGGACTGCCACAGCAAAAAATTGCTGATGCGCAGCTCACCGCCTGTGCGGATGAGTAAATCAGGATCAGGCACGTGCGCGAGTGCCAGCGCTCGGTCAAGCGCCAACTCGGTGATCGGCTGGCCGCTGTCAGCGACTTTTTGCGCCGCCTGTGCTATGTCCCAACGGCCACCGTAATTGAAGCAGATATTGAGCACCAAGCCGGTGTTGGAAGCCGTGGTGTCTTCGGCGTTGCTGAACGCTGTCTGCATCGCGGCCGACAGACGCAGGCGGTCGCCAATAAAATGCAGTCGAACACCGTTTTGTTTGAGCTCGGCCACTTCACTGGTGACCGCACGGGCCAACAAGTCGATCAAACCGGACACCTCTTCGTGTGGGCGATTCCAATTTTCTGACGAAAAAGCAAACACTGTCAACACACCAATGCCGCGCTTAACGCAGGCCTTGACGCAGTGGCGAAGGGCTGTCACACCTTGCTTGTGGCCGGCTATACGCGGCAAAAACCGCTTACCAGCCCAACGACCGTTGCCATCCATGACGATAGCCACGTGATGCGGCATGTTGCTGAGCACAGGTGATGCCATGGCGTTCAGGCCGTTAAGTGACGGATCAAACGGCGCGTCAAACAGCCATGATGTCTTGTTCCTTGCTGATGACGAGCTTGTCGACATCGGCAATGAAACGATCGGTGAACTTTTGAATGTCATCCTGGGCGCGGCGCTCGTCGTCTTCAGAGGCGAGCTTGTCTTTCACCAGCTTCTTGACGCCTTCATTGGCATCACGGCGCAGGTTGCGAATGGCCACCTTGGCGTGTTCACCCTCGCCTTTGACGATCTTGGTCATTTCCCTGCGGCGCTCTTCAGTCATGGCCGGCATCGGCACCCGAATCAAGTCGCCCTGCGTGGCTGGGTTCAAACCGAGATCGGAGTCGCGAATGGCTTTTTCGATCTTTGCGCCCATGCCTTTTTCCCAAGGCGAGACACTGATCGTGCGGGCGTCCAGCAAGGAGACGTTGGCGACTTGGCTGATGGGCACCATCGAGCCGTAGTAGTCGACCTGCACGGTGTCCAGCAAACCGGGGTTGGCACGGCCGGTGCGGATCTTTGTCAGCGCTTGCTTGAAGTTCTCAAGCGACTGCTGCATTTTTGTTTCGGCGGTGGTTTTGGTGTCTTCGATGCTCATGGTTGCTTCTCCGGCTACAACAAAATTCAAGTTTACAAAAGAAGGGGCCAGACCGGCACTTCCTTCAATTTCAAATGTGGACCAGCGTACCTTCGTTCTCACCCATCACCACGCGCTTGAGGGCACCCGGCTTGAAAATACTGAAAACTTTCACTGGCAGTTTCTGGTCACGGCACAGGGCAAAAGCCGTGGCATCCATGACCTCAAGATTTCGACCCATCGCCTCATCAAATGTGATGGTGTCGTAACGCGTGGCACTTGGGTCCTTGCGCGGGTCGGCACTGTAGACGCCGTCAACCTTGGTCGCCTTGAGCACAATTTCTGCGCCAATTTCTGCACCGCGCAACGCTGCGGCAGTGTCGGTGGTGAAAAATGGATTGCCGGTTCCGGCCGCAAAAATCACCACTTTGCCCTCTTCCAAGTACTGCAAAGCCTTTGGCCGCACATACGGCTCGACCACCCGCTCAATGGCGATGGCCGACATCACGCGAGGCGTCAGCCCGGCTTTGTCCATGGTGTCGCCCAACGCCAGCGCATTCATCACGGTGGCCAGCATACCCATGTAGTCGGCTGTGGCCCGATCCATTCCGACCGAGCCGCCAGCCACGCCGCGGAAAATATTGCCACCGCCAATGACGATGGCCATCTCAACCCCAAGGCGCGAAACCTCGGCAATCTCCTCGACCATCCGCACAATCGTCGCCCGGTTGATGCCGAAAGCATCGTCGCCCATCAAGGCTTCACCTGACAGTTTGAGCAAAATCCGCTTGTAGGCTGGCATGGCGAGTCCGTGATTGAGGGTTGATTGGAGTGGCGCGGTGCTTGACCCGTGAAGGGTCAGGCGGCTTTGTCTGGCAGCTTTATCAGGCAGCTTTGGCAGCAGCAATCTGAGCAGCCACTTCGGCAGCGAAATCGTCAACCTTCTTCTCGATGCCTTCGCCGACCACGTACATGGTGAAGGCTTTCACCGTGGTAGCGCGTTCTTTGAGCATCTGCTCAACCGTTTGCTTGTCATTTTTAACAAACGACTGGTTGAAAAGGCTGACTTCTTTGAGGTACTTTTGCACGCCACCGTCAATGCGTTTAGCAACGATTTCAGCGGACTGAACCGGCTTGCCTTCGGCTTGGGCTTTGGCGGCATCTTCAGCTGCTTTGGCGGCTGCGACCGAGCGCTCTTTGGCAACCAGTTCAGCAGGCACATCGGCACTGGACAGCGCCACTGGCTTCATCGCAGCCACGTGCATGGCAACGTCTTTGGCAGCGGTTTCGTCGCCCTCAAACTCGACCACCACGCCGATGCGCGTGCCGTGCAGGTAAGAAGCCAGCTGGTTACCCGCATCAAAGCGCTTGAAGCGGCGAACACTCATGTTCTCACCGATCTTGCCGATCAGGCCTTTGCGCACGTCTTCGATCGTCGGGCCAAAGCCGTCCATCGAGAAAGGCATGGCGCCGATGGCTTCGACGTCAGCAGGGTTGTGCTTGACGATGCCTTCGGCAACAGCCTTGACCAGACCCAAGAAGCTGTCGTTCTTGGTGACAAAGTCGGTTTCGCAATTGACTTCAACCAAGGCGCCAATACCGCCTTCGGTGTAAGTGGCGACAACGCCTTCAGCGGTGATACGTGAAGCGGCTTTGCCAGCCTTGTTGCCCAGCTTGACGCGCAAAATTTCTTCGGCTTTTTCCATGTTGCCGTCGGCTTCGGTCAGTGCTTTTTTGCACTCCATCATGGGAGCGTCGGTCTTGGCGCGCAGTTCAGCGACCATGCTTGCAGTGATAATCATTTTTGGTTCTCCGTGAGAGTCAATTGGCTAGATGTACGAGGTGCAGACCGGTTGGCATCCGCAAAATTTACGTGTGAAAAAGGGGCTACCCGAGCCCCTTTTTCGAGTGGCACAAGGCCGCAGTGATTAAGCTGCGGTCTGCACTTCGACGAATTCGTCAGCGGCGACAGGCGCCACAGCACGAACCACTTCGCCGGTTGAGTTGGCACGGCCTTCGATGATCGCGTCAGCAATACCGCGAGCGTAGAGCTCAACAGCTTTGGACGAGTCATCGTTACCAGGGATCACGTAATCGATACCGATTGGGGAATGGTTGGAGTCAACCACACCGATCAGTGGGATGCCGAGCTTTTGAGCTTCAGCCACGGCGATTTTATGGAAACCGACGTCGATCACGAAAATAGCATCTGGCAATGCAGCCATGTCCTGGATGCCGCCGATGTCTTTTTCGAGCTTCTCGATTTCACGCTTGAACGTGAGCTGCTCTTTTTTGCTGATGGTGTCGAGGCCGGACTCTTGCTGAGCCTTCATTTCTTTCAGGCGCTTGATCGACGTTTTGACCGTCTTGAAGTTGGTCAGCATGCCGCCCAACCAACGCTGGTCAACGTAAGGCACGCCGGCGCGCTGAGCTTCAGCAGCAACGATGTCACGGGCTTGACGCTTGGTGCCAACCATCAGAATGTTGCCGCCATTGGCAGCGAGTTGACGCGCAAACTTGGCTGCGTCCTGGAACATCGGCAGCGATTTTTCCAGGTTGATGATGTGGATACGGTTACGGTGACCGAAGATGTACGGAGCCATCTTAGGGTTCCAGAAGCGGGTTTGGTGTCCGAAATGGACGCCGGCTTCAAGCATTTCACGCATGGTGACTGACATATAAAACTCCAAAGGTTGTGTCTAAAATCAGCGCTTATCGTCTGGACTTATTTCCTGAGCGACACCTTGAGTGGCTGATTTGCGATTTACCTTGCAAACGACTTCTTGGTCATCCACAAAGCCCGTAGATCATACCACCCTCAGCCGTGAAACACGCGAACCCCATGCTCCAAGACCTGCACGCGCAACGCCAAGCCATCTCATCCGGTCAGCTAAGCCTGGCCGACGCCTTGAACCAAGCCCGACTGGCCAGTTTGAGCACCGCCTGCGCTGCGGTCTACATCAGCCACCCTGCCGAACTGTTGGCCGAAGCCGCCAAAGTGGCAGACGTCACCGACCCAAACATGGCCAGCCTAGGCCCGCTGGGAGGACTGCCGGTTTCAGTCAAGGACCTGTTTGACGTGGCCGGTGAGCGAACCCAGGCCGGCTCAACCGTCTTGGCTGACGCAAACCCAACGCAGTCCGACTGTCCTGCAGTCGCCCGACTGCGCCGCGCCGGTGGTCTGATCGCCGGCCGCACCAATATGTCCGAGTTCGCTTATTCCGGCGTCGGCATCAACCCACACTACGGCACGCCAGTGAACCCGGCCGACAACGTGGTCGCCCGTATTCCGGGAGGTTCGTCTTCGGGCGCTGCGGTGTCCGTAGCCACTGGAGCGGCAGCCGTAGGCTTGGGCTCTGATACCGGTGGTTCGATCCGCATTCCGGCCGCTCTGTGTGGACTGGTCGGCTTTAAAAGCACGGCGCGACTGGTGCCGACTGCGGGCGCCCTGCCTTTGTCCACCACGCTCGACACGGTCTGCGCCATCACGCGCTCTGTGCGCGACGCCGTGACGGTGCACGAAGTACTGGCCGACAGGCGCGTGGCTCTGGCGGGCAAGCCTTTGTCGGCCAGCCGTTTTGCCGTGCCCCGTTGCCTGATGCAAGACGGCTTGGACGCCACAGTGGCCAGCGCATTTGAGCACAGCTTGCGCGTGCTCCGCGCGGCTGGCGCGGAGATTGTCGACATCGACCTGACAGAGATCGACGACCTGACCAACATCAACGCCACGGGAGGCTTGTCGGCGGCAGAGAGCTACGCCTGGCACCGACAGTTGATTGCGCGCAAACAGTCTGACTACGACCCCCGCGTGGCGCTGCGAATCCTCAAAGGCGCGAGCATGAGCGCGGCAGACTACATCGACTTGCTCGCAGCGCGGCGCGAGTGGATCGCCCGCATGAACGTGCGCATGAACGGCTTCGACGCCATGCTGTCACCTACGGTGCCAATGGTCGCGCCAGCCATCGCCGACCTGATCGACGACGATGCGGCTTTCTTTCGCGTCAACGGCCTGTTACTGCGCAATCCCGCGGTGGTCAACATGCTCGACGGCTGCGCCATTTCCCTGCCCTGCTACACGCCAGACCAGGCGCAAATCCAATTGCCAGTCGGTCTCATGCTCTGGCATTCAGCCCTGCACGACGACGTCATTCTGGACGCGGCGCTGCAGGTGGAAGCCGCGCTGAATCTGGCGCACACGCACTGACTTTTTAAGCGCCGCAAATATCGTCAAACGGCCGCGCTTATCAGACCTTGAGAAGCCGCCACAATCAGGCATGCATCGCACGCTCAAGATCTCTCACGAACTCAGCTACCCGCTTTTCGACATCGCTGCCACGCGGCAGATCGAGACGCTGGCCCAAGCCGATTTGCCAGAACACAGCCTCATGCAACGGGCTGGACTGGCCACCGCCCGCCTGACCTTGGCGCTGGCACCGCATGCACAACATGTCTGGGTCGCCTGCGGCCCCGGCAACAACGGCGGTGATGGATTTGAAGCGGCACTGCAATTGAGCAAGCTTGGCAAGACCGTCAGCCTGACGTGGACCGAGCAAGACCAAAATACTGACGGCAGCCCAAGCCAGCAACCGCCCGACGCACGCGCCTCACGCCTGCGCGCACTGTCCGCCGGGCTGACAATTTCTCCGAAGCCTCCCGCAACGTTCGACTTCGCGATCGACGCACTGCTCGGCATTGGCGGCACGCTGTCAGCAGATCGTCCGGGCACGCTGCTGATGACGCAATGGCTGAACCAAATGCACGGCAGCGGAGCGCCGGTGCTGTGCATCGACCTGCCGACAGGACTCAACGCGGACACCGGCGCGTCCTTGTACAAAACTCCAAAGCACGGTGCGCGTCACACTTTGAGCCTACTGACCTTGAAGCCGGGCTTGTTCACCGCCGACGGACGCGATACGACGGGCCAAGTCTGGCTTGATGACTTGAGCGTGGCCGTGCCTGCGGACGTACAACCCTGCGCCATGTTGCAAGGCGCAAATAGTGCGATGGGTACGGCGGGTACGACTGGCTTGCCCCGACAACAACAAGCGCATGCCAGCCACAAAGGCAGTTTCGGCGACGTGGCCGTATTAGGTGGCGCACCCGGTATGACCGGTGCAGCCCTGCTGGCCGCACGCGCCGCCTTGCACGCGGGCGCGGGTCGGGTCTTTGTCGCGCTGCTTAGCAACGCAGCAGACAACATTTTGTCGGTGGATACAACCCAACCCGAACTGATGTTCAGACGTCCAGCGGCGCTGGATGTGGCACAACAGGTGCTGGTCTGCGGGTGCGGCGGCGGGCAAGCGGTGCAAGCGCATCTGCCGGCGCTCTTGGCTGACGCAACGCGCGCTGTCTTTGATGCTGACGCTCTGAACGCCATCGCAGAAAACTCGTCGTTGCAAGGACTACTCGTAGCGCGGCAAGCGCGTGACTACTCAACGGTATTGACGCCGCATCCGTTGGAAGCCGCCCGACTCTTGCAATGCAGAACGCAAGACGTTCAGTCAGACCGGCGTCGTGCAGCGCAGCAATTGGCGGATCGATTTGGCTGCGTGGTGGTGCTCAAAGGATCGGGCAGCGTGATTGCAGCACCGGGACAAATAGTTCGAATCAACCACAGCGGCAATGCCCTGCTCGCCAGCCCTGGCACAGGTGACGTTTTGGCCGGGATGATCGGGGCTATGTTGGCCGTCGGTCTTCCAGCGTGGGCAGCAGCAGCCCGGGCAGTTTTCATGCATGGGCACATGGCTGACCGTTGGACAGACATTGGAGCCGCCAGCGGAGCACATCAAGCACTGACAGCGTCAGCACTGGCCCGATGCGCCAGTGCTTAAGAGATCAAAAGACCGAATGGCCTGAGTGCCAGAAAGCGATAAGCGCTCTCAACCCAGAAGCATCAGGCCAACCTGCAACAGCAGCAGCAAAGCCATCGCCGACAAGTCAATGCCGCCAATCATGGGCACAATCCGGCGCAACGGCGACAAAGGCGGCTCGACCAGTCGGGACAGCAAACCGTGAGCGTAAGAGCCGGGCTGCACCCACGAGATGATGACGTAGCCAAACACCAAGATCGTCAAGGCTTGCAGCGTCACGCGGAGCAGCATTTTCAAAGCAAAGGCCAGCACAGCCAGAACCGGCACATCGCCTGCGAACCAGCCAAAAAGCAAAGCAGCCAACAAGGCATACAGCAAGGACAGCAAGGCAGCAGCGAACAAACTGGCGGAATCCACCTTGGAGCGGGCCAGCGCCTGCGGCAGCGTGCGCCGCAGCGGCTTGACCAACCAGTTGGTCAACGCCATCACAAACGTGCCCGGCTGGGCCGTCATGCTGATGCGCAGCCAGTTCATATAAGCACGGAACAAAGCCGCGCCGATCAACAGATAAAAAGCTGTTTCCAGCAAAAAACTCAAAGCATGCATCTACATCACCGCCTTGGCTTCTTGCTGGGTTTACTTGACTTGCGCGGTGCGCCGCCAGCCGACTTCTTCACAGCAGCTTTGAGTGCTTGAATCGGCGAGCGGGCCGCACCGCGGTCTGACGCGCCACCACTGCGTGCAGCTGAACGATCGGGGCGATCTGAACGCTTACCGGCACTTTTATCGGATCGTTTGTCAGTGTATTTGTCGCCACCTTTACGACCACCGTCGCGCTCATCAGAGGGGCCGTCGAATGCGCCGCCACCCGACTTGTCCTTCATGGCACGAGCCGTCAATTCATCGCCTTCGTGCACCAACCTGAAATCAATCTTGCGACCATCCAGATCGACGCGACTGACCTGCACTCGAACCCGCGTGCCGATGGCATAACGCATACCGGTACGTTCACCGCGAAGTTCTTGCCGCGCTTCGTCAAAGCGGAAGTACTCGCTGCCGAGTTCGGTGATGTGCACCAGCCCTTCGACATACATCGCATCCAAGGTGACGAAAATCCCGAAGCTGGTCGCCGAGCTGACGACACCGCCGAACTCTTCGCCCAAATGGCCGCGCATGTATTTGCATTTGAGCCAGGCTTCAACGTCACGGCTGGCTTCATCAGCCCGGCGTTCGTTGGCGCTGCAATGCAAACCAGCGGCTTGCCAAGCAAGTTGGTCCATCGTCGGTTTTTTCGGCTTTTGATCGGACTCCACCGCCCGCGCAGCCAAGCGCTTGGACAACTTGGCATGAGCCTCGCCCGGTGTCGGCAAGGCCGGCAACTGGTATTTGGCTTGTTTCAGCACGGCCTTGATGACGCGGTGCACCAGCAAATCCGGGTAGCGCCGAATCGGGCTGGTGAAGTGGGTGTAAGCCTCATACGCCAAACCGAAGTGGCCGTTGTTCATCGGCGTGTAAATCGCCTGCGACATGGAGCGCAGCAGCATCGAATGAATTTGCTGAGCGTCGGGGCGATCCTTGGTGGCCAAGGCGATCGACTGAAACTCGCCAGGCATGGGGTCATCACTGATGGTCAGCCCCAAACCAATGGCTTTGAGATAGCTGCGCAGCATGTCTTTTTTCTCAGGCGTCGGGCCTTCGTGCACGCGAAACAAGCCGGCATGCTTGCTCTGGGCAATGAAGTCCGCCGAGCAGACGTTGGCCGACAACATGGCTTCTTCGATCAAACGGTGCGCCACATTGCGCGTACGCGGCACGATTTTTTCGATGCGACCAGCGTCATCGCAGACGATCTGTGTTTCGGTGGTTTCAAAATCCACCGCACCGCGGACACCACGTTCTTTCAGCAGGGCTTGGTAAACATCATGCAAGTCCAGCAAATGCGGCACCAGCGCTTTACGCTGAGCGGCTTCAGGGCCGCGCGTGTTGGCCAAAATAGCCGCCACTTCGGTGTACGTGAAACGGGCGTGGCTGAACATCACCGCCGGGTAAAACTGGTAAGCGTGAACTTCGCCTTTGGCGGTGATGAGCATGTCACAGACCATGCACAGCCGCTCAACGTTCGGGTTCAGAGAGCACAAGCCGTTGGAGAGTTTTTCAGGCAGCATCGGGATCACACGGCGCGGAAAATACACGCTGGTCGCCCGGTCGTACGCATCAATGTCAATAGCGCTGCCAGTCTCTACATAGTGGCTGACGTCGGCAATCGCCACCAGCAAACGCCAACCCTTGCCGCGACCGACTTTGGCCGGTTCGCAGTAAACGGCGTCATCGAAATCGCGTGCGTCTTCGCCGTCAATCGTCACCAGCGCGATATCGGTCAGGTCGACGCGGCCTTGCTTGTCGATAGGACGCACGGCATCAGGCAGAGCCCGCGCCAGCGCCAGCGCTTCATCACTGAACTCATGCGGTACGCCATATTTGCGCACGGCAATCTCGATTTCCATGCCGGGGTCGTCAACCTCGCCCAGCACTTCTTTGACACGCCCAGCCGGTTGACCGAACAGCGCTGGCGGCTCGGTCAGCTCGACCACCACCACCTGCCCCGGCTTGGCCGTACCGGTTGCGCCCTTGGGAATCAGGATGTCTTGGCCATAGCGCTTGTCTTCGGGGGCGACCAGCCAGACGCCGCTTTCATGCAGCAAACGGCCAATAATCGGATTGGGCGAGCGCTCTAGGATCTCCGTGACGCGGCCTTCAGGGCGGTTTTTGCGGTCATGGCGCACGATGCGCGCTTTGACGCGATCTTTGTGCAGAACTGCGCGCATTTCATTAGGCGGCAGGTAAATATCTGCCTCGCCGTCATCGCGTTGAACAAAACCGTGGCCGTCACGGTGACCCGAAACTGTGCCTTCAAATTCGGCTAACAGGTTGGAAACCTGACTTGAAGGGTGTTGAGATGTTTTGATAAGTAATCTCTTTCGTGAGATGGTCGATAAAAATGGAGTGCCTGCTGAAGCTTACGCCGGGTAGGACCGCGCTAGCGCATGAAGGGCTTGGCGCAGGGCGGCATTTAGATGGAAAGCAATTTGCACGACCATCAGCATAAAGCATGGACGTTACAAACCGGAACATCGTGGATAGTTGAATTTTTTTGAGCCACTCTTTCCACAAGCCACTTTTCTAATGGTACATTACTAGCTGTGCCCGGGTGGCGGAATTGGTAGACGCGCACGGTTCAGGTCCGTGTATCGCAAGATGTGGAGATTCGAGTTCTCTCCCGGGCACCATAGATACCCAAACAAAAAAGCCGCTGAACTCAGCGGCTTTTTTTCGTTCAGGCCGGGCTTTTTCAGACCGGCACGGCGACCAAGTCGTGGCCTTGCGTGCCGACAATACGGGCGCGTGTGAACTCGCCAACCTTCAAAGTCTTGCTGATTTTTTCAGGCGGCAGCAACTTCACCGTACCGTCAATTTCTGGCGCATCTGCATAGCTGCGACCGATGCCGCCTTTGCGGCCCAGGGCCGGCGCAGAGTCCACCAACACCTGCATGGTGGCACCCACACGCTCTTGCAATTTTTGGCTGGAGACTTCTTCCGCCACGGCCATGAAACGGGCGCGGCGCTCTTCGCGCAGTTCCAGTGGCAACATGCCCGGAATGTCATTGGCGGTGGCGCCCGCCACAGCGCTGTAGGCAAAACAACCGGCGCGGTCAATGCGGGCTTCGCGCATGAAGTCGAGCAAATGACTGAACTCGGCTTCGGTCTCGCCTGGAAAACCAGCGATGAAGGTGCTGCGAATAACGATCTCGGGACACATCTCACGCCAACGCGCAATGCGCTCCAAGTTTTTCTCGCCGCTGGCAGGCCGCTTCATGCGTTTGAGCACGTCAGGATGGCTGTGCTGCAAAGGCACATCAAGGTAAGGCAAGACCAAGCCCGTGGCCATGAGCGGAATCACCTCATCGACGCTGGGGTACGGATACACGTAGTGAAGGCGAACCCAGGCACCGTAGGGTTCGGCCAACTCGCCCAGTGTTTTGACGAGTTCCAACATGCGGGTTTTGACTGGCTTGCCGTCGAAAAATCCGGTGCGGTATTTCACATCGACACCGTAAGCCGAGGTGTCTTGGCTGATCACCAGCAGTTCTTTGACGCCGCCTGCAAACAAGGCTCTGGCCTCGACCAGGACGTCGCCAATAGGCCGAGACACGAGGTCACCGCGCATCGACGGGATGATGCAAAAAGTGCAGCGATGGTTGCAGCCTTCGCTGATCTTCAGGTAGGCGTAATGCCGCGGTGTCAGCTTGATACCAGCGATGCCGAAAGAATTAGGCACCAAGTCGACGAACGGGTCGTGTGGCTTGGGCAGGTTCAGATGAACCGCGTCCATCACCTCTTGCGTCGCGTGCGGTCCGGTCACGGCCAACACGCTCGGGTGCATTTGTTTGACGAGGTTGCCACCCGCCTCGCCGGCCTTGGCACCCAGACAGCCCGTGACGATGACCTTGCCATTGGCGGCGAGTGCTTCGCCGATGGTCTCCAGACTCTCGCGCACGGCGTCGTCGATGAAGCCGCAGGTGTTGACGATCACCAGATCGGCGCCCTCAAATGTCTTTGATGTCTCGTAACCTTCAGCGCTGAGCTGGGTCAGGATCAATTCTGAATCGGTCAAAGCTTTAGGACAGCCAAGGCTGACAAATCCAACGCGGGGCGCTGATTTAGGGGCAATTGACAAAGAAGGGGCCACTGCTGTGGACGGGGTGCCGGAAAGGATTTCGCTCATGCGCGTATTGTCTCAGAGGCTGCGGATTTGCGCCTTTATCCACGTTGAGTGATCAGGCCGATGCAAAATAGGATCTCCTCAGACCCCTGTTTCATCATCAAAGGAAGTCCCATGATCCTCGAACACGCCGACATTCGCATTCACCCTGGTCAACAAACTGCGTTCAACGAAGCTATAGAACGCGGTCTACGAACCGTCATTTCGGGTGCCCACGGCTTCCATGGTTTCAAGGTCAACCAAGGGATCGAAAATCCGGAACGCTATGTGCTGCAAATTTTCTGGGCCACGCTGGAAGACCACACCATTGGCTTTCGGGAGTCGCCTGCATTTGCCAACTGGCGGGCGATTGTCGGCCCCTTCTTCGCCGCGCCGCCGGTGGTTGAGCACTTCACATTGCTGCTGAAATCCGAGTAATCTGGCTCCTACTGACGTCAAGCTGAGCTACATTAATTCAGACCGTCCAGCGCATATCGCACTGGGCATCTACAAAAAAGAAAGAGTGTCATGAGTTTTGTTTTCACGCCACCCGCTACGGTTTCTGTCCCAGTCGTCGGACTGGCTGAGCGCTTCCCCGTCAACCGCGTTTACTGCGTGGGTCGCAACTACGAAGAGCACGCCAAGGAAATGGGTTTCACGGGCCGCGAGCCACCTTTCTTTTTCCTCAAACCAGCTAATTCGTTGGTCGTGATTGAAGACGGCCAGACTGGCGACATGCCCTACCCGAGCTTGACGCAAAATTTTCACCATGAGATTGAGCTCGTGGTGGCCATTGGCACGGGCGGCAAAAACATCAAGGCGGCAGATGCCATGAAGCACATCTACGGTTATGCCGTGGGCCTCGACATGACACGCCGCGACCTGCAAAACGAAGCTAAAAAACTCGGTCGTCCTTGGGACATCGGCAAAGGCTTTGATCATTCCGCACCGATCGGGCCGATCACCCGCGCTGCCGACGCAGGCGACATCGAAAACGCCGAGATTTATCTGCAAGTCAATGGCCAAGAGCGTCAGCGCAGCGACACTTCCAAACTGATCTGGAACATCGCCGAAAGCATTGAGCACCTGTCCGCCGCCTGGGAACTGCAACCCGGCGACTTGATTTTGAGTGGCACGCCTGCAGGCGTCGCAGCCGTGGTGGCCGGCGACACTTTGATCGGTGGCGTAGCCGGTATCGGCACGTTAAAAGTCAAAGTCAGCTGATACGGCGCCAAAAAACCCGCGAAGGCGGGCTTTTTGGCGACACACTTCACTCGATTCAACTCATGCACCGCCCTCCTCTCAAACATTGCCGCGAATGTGGCGTTGTCGTTGTTTACCGTCTGCCGGACGATGGCGACACGCGTGAGCGCGCCATCTGCACCGCTTGCCACACGGTGCACTATGAAAATCCGCTCAACGTCGTGGGTACCGTTCCAGCTTGGGGAGACAACGGCGAACAAGTACTGCTGTGCAAGCGAAATATCGAACCGCGTTGGGGTAAATGGACGCTGCCCGCCGGCTTCATGGAGCTTGGCGAAACGACAGCCCAAGGTGCCGCACGCGAGACCGATGAAGAAGCCGGTGCCGACTACGAAATGCAGGACCTTTTCACCGTGATGAATGTGGTCCGGGTCGGTCAAGTGCATTTTTATTACCGCGCCCGTCTGCTCAGTCCGATCTTCAATCCCGGCCACGAAACCATCGAGGCACGCCTCTTCACTGAAGCAGAAATTCCCTGGGACGACATCGCTTTTCGAACCGTCAAGGAAACCCTGGAACATTACTTTGACGACCGCCGAAAAGGCCGCTTTGAGATGCACGTCCTTGACGTCGCGTAACAACTGATAGCGCCACTCACTCAGCCGCATTTCCCTCTTATTTTTTCAACGACCGTATTGCATGTTCAAAACCGCTTCCTTTTTCCGTATTGCTACAGACTTTGTCATGCCACCGTTGGACGCTTTTGAAGAAGCCCTGCAAGCCACCCGCTTCGTGCCCTGCGGCGCGACCCAACCTGAGACCAATGGCTGGGTGCCCCCACGCGGCAACAAAAGCATCTCGATGGTCGAAAGCATCGGCGGCCAGATCATCCTCAAACTCTGCACCGAGCGACGCCCACTGCCTGCGTCAGCCGTGAAGGCAGCGGTTGACGAGATGATCGAAAAATACAAAGAAGAAACTGGGCAAGAACGTGTCGGTTCGAAGATCAAAAAAGAATTCAAAGAGCAAGTCGTTTTTGAGCTGCTGCCACGCGCTTTCACCAAACGCTCAAGCACTTTGCTGTGGCTAGACCCCGTCCATCACTTTTTGGTCGTGGACACCGGCAGCCTGTCGGGCGCTGATAAGGTTGTCACCTTTTTGATCGAAGCCTTGAGCGAGGTGCCTGGTTCGCTGCCGGGTCTTGGCGTCAAGCCCGTTTTGACCAACATGTCGGCTGCGGCATCGATGTCGCACTGGCTGTCCAGTCGCGAGGCGCCGGTCGGTTTCACGGTCGACCGCGACTGCGAACTGAAAACTCCGGACGACCAAAAATCAACGGTGCGCTACTCACGCCACACGCTGGAAATCGACGAAGTCGCAGAGCACATTGCTGCCGGCAAAGTCCCCACCCAGCTGGCCCTGACCTGGAACGACCGCATTTCTTTTGTACTGACCGAAACAGCGCAAGTAAAAAAACTGAAACTCCTCGACGTCGTGCTGGATGGGGTACAAGAAGGCGGCAAAGACGACGACGGCTTTGACACTGACGCTGCCATTTTGACGGGTGAATTGAGCGTCATGCTGCCCGACCTGATTGAGGCCTTGGGCGGTGAAATAGGCGCGCTAACTCACGATACCGGGGAGAACGCAGTGCACACCCAGGAACCAGTATCTTCAGCGTCTTATGTCTCGTTGGCAGGGGCCGCAGCTGACGCTCCTTTCTGAGCCATTGACACATGGCCACAGGCAATATCAAAGTGATATAGCCGCCACCGAATTCAGCATTGGACGCTCATTTGATGGCTTTTTAGAATGTTATCTGGTGCTTGCCAACAAGGGCCACCATGAACCATCTAAAGTCCAATGTCATCCCAACACACTCAGATACTGGTCAGTGCTGACCAACTCAGCACCTTCATCACCAGCGCTCTGAAAAGCGCCGGTCTGCCAGATCAAGATGCCGCCAAAGTCGCCGGACTCATGGCCGACGCCGACTTGCAAGGCTCTGATGGCCACGGCGTGATCCGCCTGCCGCAATATGTCAAACGCATTTTGGCGGGCGGCATCAACACCCGCCCCAACATCCGCGTCGTGACCGAGCGCTCCGCCATGGCGGTGGTCGACGGCGACAACGGCATGGGCCACCTGGTGATGTCGCACGCTGTGGATATCGCCATTGAAAAAGCCCGCAGCGCCGGCGTCGCCTGGGTCGGTGCCCGTCACAGCAACCACGCCGGGCCAGCGTCTCTGTATGTGCGCAAGCCGATCGAACAGAACATGATTGCGTTGTATTTCGCAGTCGGCAACGCCAACCATTTGCCACCTTGGGGTGGCATGGAAATGCTGCTGTCCACCAACCCGATCGCGGTGGGTATCCCCGCCGGCAGTGAACCCGCAGTGGTGCTCGACATGGCCACCACCGTCGCGGCCTATGGCAAAGTGAAAGCCAAAGCCAAGCGCGGTGAGCAAATGCCTGAAGGCTGGATGATTGACCGACAAGGCAAACCACTGCTGGACCCGAAACGCGCTGAAGAAGGTTTTCTGTTACCCATCGGCGGCCACAAAGGCTACGGTCTAGCGCTGATCGTCGGTCTCTTGGCCGGCACATTGAACGGCGCCGCCATGGGCCGCGATGTGGTCGACTTTAACCATGATGACGTCACCCCCACCAACACCGGCCAGTCGGTACTGGTGATCGACTTGCAAGCCTTCGGGGACCCTGACGTCTTCAAGTCATCACTGGACCACTTGGTGCGCGACCTGCGGAGCAGCGAGCGTCTGCCGAATGTCGAGCGCATCTGGTTGCCGGGAGAGCAAAGCCATCAGCGCCGTCAAAAATACACGGCACAAGGCATTCCCTTGTCTGGCCCGTTGCTTGCCGACTTAGATGCACTGGCTGCTGAACTCAAAATCGCACCACTGACGTGCAATCAGTCGTGAGTAAAGAGGGGAACTCCGCATTGGTAACCTAGCCCAGACGCCCTACAACGGAAACCGGAGACAAAAATGAAAAAATTCACACGGCAGCTTCTAACCCACTTCGCGATGCTGGCGTTTGTGTCTGTTGTGCAGGCTCAGAGCATCTACCCGAACAAACCCATCAAGATGATCATTCCGCTGGCCGCCGGCAGCGCGGTTGACAACGCTGCGCGCGTGCTGACGCAAAAGATGTCGCTCGGACTAAGTCAGAGCGTCGTGATTGAAAATATTGCCGGCTCCTCAGGTTTGATCGGTGCCGACCGCGTCGCCAAAGCAGCGCCAGACGGCTACACCATCGGCGGATTCAACGACAGCATCCTGACCATGCTGCCGCACATTTACCCAAGAATGCCTTGGAATGCACTGACAGATTTCGATCCCCTGTCACTGGCTGCCACTGTTGAATGGGGGCTGGTCGTTAAAACAGATTCCCCCTACAAGACGGTGGCCGATTTCATCGCTGCCGCCAAGGCAGACCCCGGCAAGCTGAACTACAGCTCGGGCGGCAACGGCAGCCCGCAACACTTGGCGATGGCTCTGTTCGCCTCGCGCGCCGGTATCCATGCACTCCACGTACCGTACAAGGGCGCAACGCCTGCAGCAGTCGCCGTTGCAGCGGGTGAAGTTGATGCCGCATTTCAAGGCCTTGGGACCGTGACCTCTCTCCTTCAGGCTAACAAGGTGCGCCTTTTGGCTGTTTCATCCAGCAAGCGTTTGCCGCAATACCCGAACGTGCCGACTGTCGATGAGTCAGGCTTAAAGAACTTCTTTTTCAACTCGTGGTTCGCCATGGTGGTGCCGGCCGGCACACCAAAAGACATCGTCGAGCGCCTGAACAGTGAAATGCGCAAGGCACTGGCTGACCCTGAAACACGCGACAAATTAATCGCCCTTGGCGTCACCTTGCGCGGCTCCTCGCCGCAAGAACTCGGTGTGGCGACGAAAGCTCAGTTTGAGATGTACCGCAAGTTGATTCAAGACAACAACATCAAGTCAGACTGAGCAAACACATGCGAGCATGTCTTGCTGCTTAATTGCTAAGCAGGGTCTGCTAAGCCAAGGCCAGCGCCCCGCAATTGAGTTGTCCAAGGGCTTATCAACAGCCTAGGGCACAGTCCGTGGGTGTAACTTTGGCGCATTAAAGTGGGCCGCCGTTGTTAACCGAATTCAGCCGGTTTCTGTTTGAGGGTTGACAGGCTGAATCAGCCACGGCACATTGACACACTAATATATCAGTGCTTCAATCCCACCCGCAGCGTCAAAAATAAATGATAACCACCCTTCTATGAGGCTCCCTACATGAGATCAACTTTATGGCCAGCACTGGCAGCGGCGGTCTTGGCCATCGCAAGCCCCTCTCAGGCACAAAACTTCCCGACAAAAGCGATCACCATCGTTGTACCCGCCTCGCCTGGAGGAGCGATTGATTTGGCCGCACGCCTGATCGGTCAAAAGCTCACTGAATCCACAGGTCAGCCAGTTCTGATTGACAACAAGACCGGCGCGACAGGCATCATCGGCACCGACTTCGTAGCCAAGGCGGCTCCCGACGGCTACACCCTGGCGCTGGTGGCCAGCAGCCACGCGATCAATCCGAGCATGAAAAAAGTCATGCCTTATGACGCCATCAAAGGCTTTGAACCTGTGGTGCTCACGCATGTCGTGCCGCTGGTATTGGTGGTCACGCCGACCTTACCGGTCACGTCGGTGAAAGAACTGATCGCCTACGGCAAGGCCAATCCGGGCAAGCTCTCATTTGCGTCTAGCGGTGCGGGCGGTGCACCGCATTTTTCGGGTGAATTGTTCAAGACCATGGCGGGTCTGGACATGATCCACATTCCGTACAAGGGCAGCACACTGGCGCACCCGGACCTGATCAGTGGTCGGACCTCCATCATGTTTGACACGGTGGCCGCCATCAGCGCGCAAATTAAAAGCGACAAAGTTCGGGCCTTGGGCGTGACCACCAGCAAACGCTCCTCGGTGTTGCCCCAAGTCCCGACCCTGATCGAAGCTGGCATGCCCGGCTACGAAACCAGTACCTGGGGCGGCGTTCTGGCCCCTGCCGGAACACCCAAGGCGGTCGTCGCCAAACTCAACCTCGAGATCAACAAAGCACTGAGCTCGCCCGAGGTGCGGCAACGCTTGCAAGACGCGGGCATTGAAGTGGGCGGCGGCACGCCCCAGCAGTTCACCGCATTTATCCAATCAGAAATAGTCAAGTGGGCCAAGGTCGCCAAAGACGCAGGAATCCAAGCAGAATGAACAAAACAAAACTCCTCATGAACGGTCGGCTCTTGCCTCAGCTTGAAGCCGCACTGAGCGCCGAATACGATCTGTGCCCCTTGTGGCAACAAGCACCGCAAGATGACTTTTTGGAACAGCGCGGACACGAATTCACGGCCCTGGTCACTTCGGCCAAAACTGGCGCGTCAACAACACTGATCAACGCCTTGCCGGCGCTCAAAGTGATTTCCGTGTTCGGTGTTGGCTATGACGCGGTGGATGTGGCCACGGCTCAGCAGCGCAGCATTCAGGTCGGCTACACGCCCGAGGTGCTGAACGACTGCGTAGCCGATACTGCGATGGGCTTGTTGATCGACGTGGCACGTCAATTCAGCGCTTCAGACCGCTACTTGCGGGCCGGCCAATGGCTCAAAGCGCCCTTCCCGCTGACCACCCGCGTCAGCGGCAAGCGTCTGGGCATTTTTGGCCTCGGCCGCATTGGCCAAACCATCGCCCGGCGTGCCAGCGGCTTTGACATGGAAATCAGGTACCACAACCGACGTCAAAACCCTGATTTGCCTTATGCCTATGAGCCCACGCTCGCATCACTAGCTGAGTGGTGTGACTTTTTGATGGCCGCCAGTTCCGGGGGCGCTGAGACCAGGCATCTCATTTCCAGCGACATATTGAAAAAGCTCGGCCCCAAGAGTTTTTTAATCAACATCTCTCGCGGCTCGGTGATCGACGAGCAAGCCCTGATCGAAGCGCTGGAGCAAGGGGTGATCGCCGGTGCCGGCCTCGACGTTTATGCCGACGAACCCAACGTGCCCGAACGGCTGCGGCGTCTTGACAACGCCGTGCTGCTGCCGCATCTGGCCAGTGCCACCCACGAGACACGCCAAGCGATGGCGGACTTGGTCTTTGACAACTTGGGCAGTTACTTCCAGACTGGCCGCGTGAAGGTGGCCGTACCGACCGCCAACTAGGGGTTTATACGATTGAGAAACGGCTTGGGGCTTGTACGATCAGTTTGATCAAACATCAAAAACTCACCCCCCCAAAGCCAAAGCTCTCAACATGTCTAAAGTGATCATCACCTGCGCCGTCACGGGCGCCATCCACACGCCCTCCATGTCGCCCTACCTGCCGATCACGCCGGAGGAAATCATCGAAGCCTCGGTGGGTGCAGCGGAAGCCGGTGCGGCTATCATTCATCTGCACGCGCGCGACCCGGTCACCGGCAAGCCCGATCAAACTCCAGAGGCGTTTGCCAAGTTCCTGCCGCACATCAAAGCCCGAACCAATGCGGTACTCAACCTCACCAGCGGCGGGTCGCCGTACATGAAGATTGACGAGCGCATCCAACCGTCCATGCGCTTCGCGCCAGAAGTGGCGTCGCTCAACATGGGCTCGTTCAACTTCGCCTTATTCCCCATACTGGAGCGCTTCACCGAGTTCAAACACGCCTGGGAGCGTGAGGCCCTAGAGGGCAGCCGGGACCTGATTTTCCGGAACACCTTCAAAGACATTGAATACGCGCTGGCAGCCTGCTCAGCCAACCAAACCCGCTTTGAGTTCGAGTGCTACGACATCGGCCATCTGTACAACCTAGCCCATTTTATGGACCGCGGCTTGGTCAAGGGACCGCTGTTTGTGCAGTCTGTTTTTGGCATCTTGGGCGGCATCGGTGTGCACCCTGAGGACGTCATGCACATGCGCCGCACGGCTGACAGACTCTTTGGCAAAGAATACCAATGGTCAGTGCTGGGCGCTGGAAAAAACCAACTGCGCATTGCAGCCATGAGCGCAGCCATGGGCGGCCATGTACGCGTGGGCCTTGAAGACAGCTTATGGCTGGGCAAAGGCACGCTGGCCAAAAGCAATGCTGAGCAAGTCAGGCAGGTGCGGCAGATCATCGAAGGCTTAGGCCATGAGATCGCCACGCCGGATGAAGCGCGGCAAATGCTGCAACTCAAAGGCGCAGAAAATGTGCGCTTTTAAGCCCAGTCACCGGCCAATCCCCGAGCTTCCCTGATGGTCTGCGCCGCGACAGAGATGTCCACCAAGATGGCTTGGCGTAAGCCTTCCTTGTCTTTCTTTTCAAGGCTCTTGATCATCAAGGCATGTAAGCGGCGTGAGTCTGCAAAGTCCATGTCGCCCAAGCCAAAACGAATCAACGGCCCGGCTCGCACCCACAGTTTTTCAATGATCGACAGTACAAAGCTGCTGGCGCCAAGTTGGTAAATCAAAAAATGAAACCGGAAGTTCGCATTCAGGTAGGCGTCCGGATCGGTCTCGCTGCGCATGGCCGCCTCCATCTGTTTCAGATCGGCAATGTGTGCCGGCAAGATGCGTTCAACCGCCTGAACCGCTGCCAAGCATTCAATGTGGCAACGCAGCTCGGTGAGCTCATCAAAGTCTTGCCGCGACAAGCGCGGAACGATCACCGTGCGATTCGCGCGCAGTTCCAGCGCGCCTTCAGCAATCAGTCGGTTCATGGCTTCTCTGGCTGGCATCACGCTAGCCCCCAGCATGGTCGAAATGGCCTTGACCGTCACCGCTTGACCCGGCTGGAAATTCCCATTCATCAACGCATTGCGCACCGACTGCGTCACCTGCTCACGCAGGGTGATGTTCGCAACGGGCTTGAGGACGGGCAACGCGGCACCGTCAATCGACTGGTTTTTTCTCATGAGCGGCAGAAGATAGCACGCTTCGCCCAGCACTAGAACACAGCAACCACCACCCCCAAAGGAAAACAAAATGACGCCAAGCAACAAACCCACAGCCATCATCACCGGTGGCAGCCGCGGTATCGGACGCGCTACCTGCGTGACGCTGGCCAAACAAGGCTGGAACATTGCGTTCAGCTATGTCAGCAACCAAGCTGCCGCGCAAGAGACTGTGGCGCTGATAGAAGCTGCAGGCGGACAAGCACTGGCATTCAAGGCCAACGCGGCCGACCGCGAAGCCATCAAGCAACTCTTCGCGGCCAGCTTCAAGACCTTCGGCAGGCTGGATGCTTTGGTTAACAACGCCGGCATTGTGGGCGAACTGCGCTCTATCTTCGACGCTGATGACGCGCATCTGACAGATGTTTTCCGAACCAATGTGCTGAGCTACTTTTTCTGCGCCAGTGAGGCTGCACGTCTGATGTCAACCCAGCGTGGCGGCAAGGGAGGCAGCATCGTCAACATGTCCTCTGCAGCGGCACGCCTCGGCGGAATGCCTCAAGAAGCGCATTACGCGGCGTCCAAGGGCGCTATTGACAGCTTCACCCTGGCGCTGGCTAAGGAACTCGCGCCCCACGGCATTCGCGTCAACGCGGTGCGGCCAGGGCTCATCAGCACCACCATCCACGACGCCCACGGCGGCTTGGCGCTGATCAATAAGATCGGTCCCGCCCTGGTGCCGCTGGGCCGGGTCGGCTCGGCCGAAGAGGTCGCCGAAGTCATTGCATTTCTCGCCGGCCCCCTCTCAAGTTACATGCATGGAGCGTTGGTTGACGTGTCTGGCGGACGCTGATCAACTTTATTTTTGCAAGACCGCCACAACGACAGGAGACAAAAAAATGATGAAACGCCGAACCCTGCTGAGTGCCACGGCTGCTGCCGCAACGGCTTTGGTGCTGCCTGCAGCCCTGAGCCAGACCAGCGCCTATCCGAACAAAACCATCAAGATGATCGTGCCTTATGCGGCCGGGATTTCGCCAGACATCGTCGCACGTTTGATTGGCAACAAACTGGGGCTCGCTTTGGGCCAAGCCATCATCATTGACAACCGGCCAGGCGCTGGCGGCATGATCGGTGCTGAGTTTGCTGCGGCCGCACCGGGTGATGGCTACAACCTGTTCTTCACAGTCAAAGGGGTCATGGCGATTGCGCCGCATCTGTACCCGAATGCCAAGTACAACGCGCTGAAAGACTTCAAGGCGATTTCGCAAATATTGCTGGTGCCGCACATCATCACCGCAACCCCCAACGCGCCGTACAACAACCTCAAAGAAATGGTCGAGTACGCCAAAAAAAATCCGGACAAGATCAATTACGCATCAGCCGGCGTGGGTTCACAACCGCACGTCGCACTCGAAGCCTGGGCCAAGCGCATGGGCATCAAGCTCAACCACATCCCCTACAAATCCAACCCCGGCCCGGATGTGATGAGTGGCGTTGTCGACATCTACCTCGAAGCCTCGACCACGGCCATCCCGTCGATTCAAGCCGGGAAAATAAAAGCCTTGGCGGTCTCAGGGAGCGAACGCATTCCGACCCTGCCGAATGTGCCCACGGTGACGGAGTACGGCGGCAACCTCGATCCCAATGGCGTCATTGGCAATTCGTGGCACGGCATTTACACGCCGGCCAGCACGCCAGATGACATCGTCAACAAGCTCAACACCGAGATCGTCAAAATCGTCAACATGCCCGAGATACAGGCCCGGCTGCGCTTTTTGGGGCTGACCCCAACTGGCACCAATGCGTCGACTCTGACCAGCGGTGCGGCGTCTGATTACGCCTATTGGGGTGCCTTGATCAAAGAGCTCGGCATCACGGTCGAATGAAAGAGAGTCTTTGATGAGCGATCAACCCATGGTGACAGCCGATCAAAAAACCGACGCAGTGCTCAAAATGCTGCGCACCATGCGGCTGATACGCGACTTCGAAGAGGCTGCGGGCAAGGCCTTGCAAGACGGTCATGTCCGCGGCTCGGTGCACCAGTACACCGGGCAAGAAGCCATTGCCACCGGCGTTTGCCATCACCTGCATCAGCATGACTATGTCTCAAGTCACCACCGCGGTCATGGCCACGCCATTGCCAAAGGCGTGTCGATAGCGCGGATGATGCGCGAACTGTTCGGTCGCCAAGGCGGAACCTCGAACGGCAAAGGCGGCTCCATGCACATCGCTGATTTTTCGCTCGGCATGCTGGGGGCCAACGGTGTTGTACCCGATGGTGTGACCATTGCAGTGGGCGCGGCGCAGGCACTTAAAATGCAGGGACGCCCCGGCGTGGTGGTGGCCTTTTTTGGCGACGGGGCCATGAACCGTGGACCTTTGTTTGAAGCCTTTAACTGGGCCAAGCTATTTGATTTGCCAGTGCTGTTTGTCTGCGAGGACAACGGCTATTCAGTCACCCTGCAAACCCGCAGCGTCACCGCCGGGCCACCGGCCATTGAGCGGGTGCAGGCCTTTGGCATTCCAACCGTGTCAATCAATGGCAACAATGTGCAGACGGTTGAGAAAGCTGCCGGCGACTTGATCGAGCGCGTCCGCGCCGGCGGCGGACCGTGTTTTTTACACGCCACCACGTATCGCTGGTACGGACACCTGGCTTATGACAAGGGGCTTTACCGGGACCCGGCCGAAGTAGCGCAGGCCAAACAAGATGACTGCATATTGCACGCTGAAAACTGGTTGCTGTCACACAGCGTGAGCGCACATCAATTGGATCAACTGAGAGTTGAATCGCTGGCGCAAGTCGAGGCGGCCGTGACAGAAGCGCTTGACGCACCCTGGCCCGACGCGGCCAGCGCCTTCACTGATGTGCAAGACCTCGGGGGTGCAGCATGAGCATGATGACGTATGCAGAAGCCGGCTGCCTGGCGCTGGCTCAAGAAATGGAGCGAGACGCTAAGGTCTGGGCGCTGGGTGAAGATGTGGGGCCTGAAGGCGGTGTAGCGGGCCAGTACCGTGGGCTGCTCAAACGCTTTGGCCCGCAACGCATTGTCGACACGCCGATTTCGGAGTCCATGATCATGGCGGCAGCCATTGGCTCGTCGTTGCTGGGCATGCGCCCCGTTGCCGAACTTCGCTATGCCGACTTCGCCCTGTGCGCAGCCGATGAAATCATCAACCAAGCGGCCAAGGCCCGCTATATGCAAGGTGGGCAGGTACGCGTGCCGATCGTCATACGCCAACCCATCGGCATGCGTTGGGGCATGGCCGCGCAGCATTCTCAGAGCAACGAGAACCTATGGATCGGCACGCCGGGTTTGGTGGTGGTGGCACCGTCTACCGCCGCCGACAACCACGGCCTTTTAAAAGCGGCCATTCGCTCTGACGACCCTGTTGTCTACATGGAACACAAAGAGCTCTGGCTGGTTCAGGGTGACGTAGACGTGCAAGCAGAACCGATTGAAATCGGCAAAGCCGCCATACGGCGCGAAGGCCGGGATGTGACCTTGGTCAGCTGGTCCAGCACCGTCACCAGCTGCTTGAGCGCGGCCGACGCACTCGCGCTCGACGGCATTGAGGCGGAAGTAATTGACCTGCGCACACTCTGGCCCTGGGACCGCAAGACCGTCTTCGCATCGATCGAAAAAACCGGCCGTGTGGTGGTCGCCCATGAATCGACGCGCGTCGGTGGCTTTGGCGGCGAGTTGCTGGCCGAGATCGCTGAGGCCTTTTTTGGCCAACTCACCGCCAAGCCAACACGGCTTGGGTCGCCGCGCATTCCAGTGCCCTACTCACTTCCGCTGGAAGACTTGTGCCGCGTGACATCGGCGCACATTGCTGAGGCAACACGCCGTCTATTCGCCTGAAACGCCTCCCAAGACGGACAACATCGCGTACCAATTCATCCGTTAGAGAGTCGATTTAGGTCATTTCAGTCGCGCAAAGACTAGGGTATTCCATTAGTAATAAGAGCTTTATTTGATATTTAAAATACCAAATAGGTGCACAATGCAATGAGAAATAGAGCAACTTTGCTCTAGTTGCCATGGCTTTCACAGCTTGGCCACCCTGGACTCCAACCCAACTTAGACTGGCTCGGCACGACCTCACCGACCGAGCCAGACTTTACGCCCGGGTTTTTGGGTCGAACGGATCTGAATCAACTGCTGGCAGTGATTGAAACCTTCGCAAGAAGGTGACCTATCAATCCAACATACAAGCTTTGCAACTGAACAGTCACCAACTTCGGTCGGTCGACACAGTGGAACATTGCACACGCAACCACTTTCTAAAAAACTCGAAAGGTAAATTTTGCAAATCAAAAGTCAAGTGGATTTTTATTCAGGACTGGTTTTTTTCGTGATGGGCATCGCGTTCGCATGGGGCGCGACCAACTACAACATCGGCGACGGCGCCCGCATGGGCCCTGGTTACTTTCCACTTCTGCTCGGCATAGTCATGGCTCTGGTTGGCGTTCTGGTCAGCGTCAAAGCACTGCTGGGCGACTACCTCGAGGGCGACAAAGTCGGCGCAATCGCATGGCGACCGCTGGGCTACATCATCGCTGCCAACTTCGTGTTTGGCCTGTTGCTGGCGGGCATGCGCAGCATCTCGCTGCCAGCTTTCGGCTTGATCATTGCCATTTATGCCTTGACCTTCATTGCCAGCATGGCTCAGGCCGACTGGAAATTTGTCAGAACCTTCGCCTTAGCAACCGCCTTGGCCGTTGGCAGTTATCTGGTGTTTGTCATGGCACTGGCGCTTCAGTTCCCGGTGTGGCCTGACTTCATCACCGGTTAAGGAAAATAAAAATGGATCTGATTACAAATTTATCTTTGGGTTTTAGCGTTGCCTTCACGCCTGTCAACCTGACTTACGCCTTGGTCGGCTGCCTGCTGGGCACATTGATCGGCGTGCTGCCGGGCATTGGCCCCGCCGCCACCATCGCCATGCTGCTGCCTGCCACCTACGCGCTGCCACCTGTGTCCGCGCTGATCATGTTGGCCGGTATTTATTACGGCTCACAGTACGGTGGCTCAACCACCGCCATTTTGGTGAACCTACCGGGGGAATCGTCGTCTGTCGTGACCGTGATTGATGGTTATCAGATGGCCAAAAAAGGGCGTGCCGGGCAAGCATTGTCTGCCGCCGGCTTGGGATCTTTCTTTGCCGGTTGCGTCGGTACTGTGCTGATCGCCGCCTTTGCACCACCATTGACCGAACTGGCTTTCAAGTTTGGCCCTGCCGAATACTTTTCATTGATGACTTTAGGTCTGATTGGTGCCGTGGTCCTGGCCTCAGGCTCGCTACTCAAAGCGGTTGGCATGATTTTCCTAGGTCTGCTGATCGGTCTGGTCGGCACCGACGTGAACTCGGGTGTGGCGCGTTACAGCTTTGATATTCCTGAGTTGACCGACGGCATTGGCTTTGTAGCGATTGCCATGGGCATTTTTGGGTATGGGGAGATCATCAGCAACTTGGCACAACGTGAAGTTCAACGCGAAGTGTTCAACGTCAAGGTCACGGGTATGTACCCCACCAAGCAAGACTGGAAGGACATGACGCCTGCCGTCTTGCGTGGTACGGTACTGGGATGTGTTCTCGGCATCTTGCCAGGGGCAGGCGCCACGCTGGCGGCTTTTGCGGCTTACACCATTGAGAAAAAGGTCAAAGGCCGGGTCGGCGAAGTGGCATTCGGTCAAGGCAATATTCGCGGTGTAGCCGGTCCTGAGGCCGCGAACAATGCCGCGGCACAGACGTCATTCATTCCGCTGTTGACACTGGGCATTCCATCAACCGTCACGATGGCGCTGATGGTGGGCGCGATGACGATTCACAACATCCAGCCCGGCCCGCAGGTCATGACCAGCAACCCAGAACTGTTCTGGGGTCTGATTGCCTCGATGTGGATTGGCAACGCGATGCTGATCATCTTGAACCTGCCGATGATCGGCATCTGGATCAAGCTACTGACGGTGCCTTACCGCTACTTGTTCCCGTCGATTGTGTTGTTCTGCGCGGTCGGTGTTTACTCGACCAACAACAATACTTGGGACATCTGGATCGTGGGTGTGTTCGGCATCATTGGCTATGTCTTCAACAAGCTGCGCATGGAACCAGCCCCGTTGTTACTGGGTCTGATCCTCGGCCCCATGATGGAAGAAAACCTGCGTCGCGCGCTGCTGTTGTCACGCGGCGACTGGTCCACCTTCATCACCCGTCCGCTGTCTGCCGGCTTGCTGCTGGTTTGCGTGCTGCTGCTGATGGTTGTATTGTTGCCGGCAGTGAAGAAACAACGCGCTGAGGCCTTTGTCGAAGAATAATATTTTTCAATGCCTAAAAAGAGCGCCCCCAGTGAACTGAGGCGCTCTTTTTTTGGCCCTATTTAACGACACACAGCCGCTTCTGGCAGCGGAATTGTAGGCACCTTAGCAACCGTATGGAGCCCAGTAATACGTGCTGATTGTTGGGTCGTACCCCGGGTTAGCAAACTTGGCGATATAGTTTTTCCCATTGCTATAAGAAACTATGCTCCCTGCTGCATAACTTCTGCCAGCAACCCAAGTTGGAAATTTATACAAAGACCAAAAATAGGTACTGATCGTTGGGTTATAGCCAGGATTAGCATGTGTCGCAATATATAGTTTTCCATCGGCATAGAGAACAATTTTCCCTACTGAATAATATCCACCTTGAATCCAGCTTGGAAATGTGCATGCATAGATTGCACCAGGCGAAGGAGCCGGTGAAGGCGCTGGTGCTGGTGCTGGAGGAGCTGCAGATACAGCCGTACAAGTGTATGGCGCCCAAAAGTAGGTACTGATTGTTGGGTTGTAGCCTGGGTTGGCAAACTTAGCGACATAAAGTTTTCCATTTGAATACAACACGATATTGCCAGCGGTATAGGCCTTACCACTAACCCAGAGAGGAAAGTTGCAAGCTAGAGCAGGCGCCGGGGCTGGCGCAGGCGCTGGCGCTGGGGCTGGGGCTGGGGCTGGGGCTGGGGCTGGGGCTGGCGCTGGGGCTGGCGCTGGCGCAGGTGCAGGTGCAGGCGCTGGTGTGTATACGCCGGCAGATTTAAATATGTTGTAAAACTGAAAATCAGATTGGACTACGCCACTGTAGGTACCGACAGGCCCCATGCCACTGGTGGCTTGTGCAATATCCCGTTGAAACGACCAGTAAGACAGAAAACCAATGTTATTGAGCTTGGCAAAGTTGGCAATTGTTTGGGCTTCAGCCAACGAAAATACCGTCCCATCATCATTGATACCAATCATCGGCGTGAGCCCCATCATCGCGTAGATTTGCGACGTAGACTTACCTGGAAAAACGGAAGCCAGTTGTACAGCCGACGCTTGAAAGTTAAGAATCGATGCTTGCGCTATGGTCGGTGGTACAGCCTGAGCATTCAAGTTACTCGCTCCGAAGTCCATGCTCATCAAGTTGATCATGTCAATCCGCACACCTGCCGCAACAGTCGTTTTTAATAAATTGATTGAGTTGGTGTCGAGCCCGGTAAACCAACCTGGCAAAGTGAAGGAAACATAAAGAGCTGGATACTTAGCTTGCAGCCTAGCCAATACACGGGCACGTCGGGCGGTGCCCGTTGTATTCGAGAGTTGAGTTCCCTCGACATCAAAATCGATGCGGGTGGTTCTTGTGTTAATGATCAAATTATCAATCAAGTTAAACAGATCATCGTCAGTTGTACAAGAAATCTCAGCATAGGTTCCATCAGCGCCACCCATCGAAACAATCAGCCGCCCACCTGCAGCCACATAGTTACGTGCATCCTGTAGCTTGTTGGTTATATTGGCATCAAATGCACACGTACCTCGGGTAATGGCAAAGGCAAGTGTTGCACTGTCCAGACTTGCCGCACTTTTTGCATTGACTAAGGTTCCAGGACTCCACGCTTGAAAGTAGGGGGCTACATCAAAAGCGCTGGCGGTTTGTCCCAAGCAGAGCACCATGGCCCCTGCTAATAATTTATGAATAGGATTCAACATGTGATGTATCCGCATGGGTTTCTCCTGAAGATGAGTTAGTGCATGGCCGACGATGCAAAAAAAAACTCTATTTCTGTGTTACGTCATCAAAAACGAGTATGAAATCAACACTGACCAAGATCAGTTACTCCAAACCAGTTTTTTCACAGTTTCTCCATCTTCTTTTTAGGCGCAAAGTGAGTCAACGCCAATATGTAACGCGCAGTGCCGACGTAAAGCATTCAAAAGAAACTCAGAAACACCTCAACCTACGCGCTGATTGAGTGCAACGTTGACTCACACAGACGCTTGTTGAGTTGTGAGAATTACAACAGTTCACAGCGGAGTTAAGTTCGCTGGGCTGAAGGTGACGAAATCTCAATCTTTTTACAAATCGGTGAATTCAGCCATGTTGGCAGTGCATGGTATTTACCCTGTCGAAAGCCCATCCATGGCGCACCTAAAATCTTTGGCGGCCCAGCGTGGATCACGGGGTCGACAACTTAAAAAAGGGCCTACAAAGCCCTGCCCAAAATAACGGAGACAAGTTCATGCAAAAAATCACGAAGACGCGCCGTGCGGTTTTATGGATGGCCGGTACAACGCTGCTGGCGTCAAACAACCTAGTCTTGGCGCAAAGCACCGCCAACTTCCCCAACAAACCGGTCAAGGTCATCGTGCCCTCTGCGCCGGGCGGTGTCGCAGACATCCTGACACGGTTGATTGCCCCCAAGATGAGCGAAAAGCTTGGCCAACCCGTCATCGTCGAGTACAGAGCAGGAGCAGCAGGCACCATAGGACTCAATTCGGTGGCCCGTGCTGCACCCGACGGTTATTCGCTGGTGTTCGTTTCCGAGACGCACGCTGCAGGCGAAACCTTGTACCCTAAACGGGGATACAACATGCTTCGCGAACTGATGCCAGTGACGCCCATTGGCAATTTCCCCCAAGTGCTGGCGGTCAACAAAAATTTACCCATCAACTCCCTCAAGGAGTTAATTGAGTACGCCAAAGCCAACCCAGACAAGTTGTCCTATGGCTCCGGCGGTGTCGGCAACACTTACCACATGGGGATGGAACTGATGAACCAGATGGCCGGCATCAAGATGCAGCACATCCCCTACAGCGCAGCCAGCTCAGCGCGCACGGACCTCATCTCTGGTCAGATTCAGTTGATGTTTGACACCGTCGGTAGCATGGAGCCGCACATCAAGGCCGGGACAGTGCGCGCGCTAGGCATCAGCTCAGCCCAACGGTTTCCGCGCTTATCGAATGTGCCCACACTGGCAGAAGCCGGTGTGCCGGGCTACTTGTTTGAGTCTTGGTGCGGACTGATGGGGCCCGCGGGCATGCCCGCAGCAGTGGTCGCCAAAATCAACGAGGCCGTCAGCTTCGCCCTGCAAGACAAACAGGTTCAAGTACAGTTCGAGCTGAACGGCGTGATCCCAAGGACAGGTACGCCGCAGGAGTTTGGTGGCTGGATAAAAACGTCCATCGACAAGTTAGCGCAAGTCATCAAAGTCGGTGACATCAAGGTCGACTGAGGTCGGTCAATTCCATCAGGGTTAGTTCATGCAACTTTCAATCAAGCGCGTGGTCATCGCCAGCGCTGCAACGGCTCTTCTGTGCTTCTTAGCTCAAGCTCATGCCCAAAACTGGCCTACCAAGACGGTGCGCTTCATCGTGCCGTTCACACCGGGTGGCGCCAACGATCTGATGGCGCGCGCTGCCGCTGAAGGGGCCGGCAAAGCACTGGGTCAAACCGTCATCGTTGAAAACCGCGGCGGTGCGGGTGGTTCATTGGGCGCAGACATCGTCGCCAAGAGCGCGCCGGATGGCTACACATTTCTAATCAGTGCGGCCGGGGTTATTTCGAACAGCATGATCAAAAAGTCATTGCCATTCAAAGATGAAGACCTCGTTCCCGTCGTCATGATTGGTGTCGCGCCATCGGTCATCGTGGTACCAAAATCTGCCCCCTATGACACGTTACGTGAATTTGTAGAAGCCTCCAAAAAAGGCAAAGGCTTCAACTTCGCGACGGCAGGGACGGGTAGCACGCCGCATTTCGTTGCCGAAATGCTGAACGTCAAGTATGGCGCAAAGCTTCAACCGGTGCCCTACAAAAGCGGATCAGAAAGCACCACGGCAGTCTTGGGTGGACAAGTTGAAGGTACTTCAGAGGCCAGCATCATTGCGTTGCCGCATATTCGCGGAGATGGCCGCTTCAAGCCGCTGGCCACGACATGGACAAAGCGCATATCGGCTTACCCGCAACTGTCAACCGCTGTCGAGCAGGGGTTCCCTGATTTGCAAATTGCACATTGGGCCGGGCTGCATGCACCCCGCGGAACGCCGCCCGACATCATGGACAAATTAGCCGCCGCCGTCGACAAGGCCATGCACGACCCGGCCAATGCTGAAAAACTGCGCAAACTGGGGATTGAGCCGGTCGGCGGCACACGGCCAGACTTCGTCACCTTCGTTGATGCTGAACGCAAACGCTTGGGCGAGATTGTGAAGGCTGCACACATGAAAGAAGAATGATGAGCACCAAGAAACAACTGCGAACCCTTGTAGAAGCACGCCGCGGGGTGATCGTACCGGGCGCCTTCAACGCACTTTCAGCGCGCGTCATCGTGGACCTGGGTTTTCAAGCCATTTACATCACGGGCGCCGGCGTCACCAACATGACCTTCGCCCTGCCCGACCAAGCCTTCATGGGCCTCGGCGACATTACCGACCACACGGCACGCATCCGTGATGCAGTCGAAGTGCCGCTGATCGTCGATGCCGACACCGGTTTTGGCAACGCCCTCAACACCTACCAAACTGTCCGCACGCTTGAGCGCGCGGGTGCCGACTGCATTCAGATCGAAGACCAAGTCAGCCCCAAACGCTGCGGCCATTTCTCCGGCAAAGAAGTCATCACCACCATCGAGATGATCGGCAAAATCAAGGCGGCAGTCGATGCCCGCCGCGACCCCGATCTGCTCATCATGGCCCGCACCGACGCCTGCGCCATGTATGGCTTTGAGGCTGCGCTTGAACGCGCCCAGTTGTTCAGCGAAGCCGGTGCCGACATGCTATTTGTCGAAGCCGTGACCACGGCCGAAGAAATTCGTACCCTGCCCACACGCTTGAAAATCCCGCAACTGATGAACATGGTGATTGGCGGCAAGACCCCTATTTTCAGCGCCGAAGAATTGGGTGGCCTGGGCTATGGCATCGTGCTGTATGCCAACGCGGCGCTGCAAGGCGCGGTGTCCGGTATGCAAAAAGCACTGACCGTATTAAGAGACACACAGCGCATTGATGAAGACCCCAGTTTGGTTGTCTCTTTTGCCGAACGACAACGCCTCGTCGGCAAGCCCCTGTGGGATGCCATGGAAAAGAAATACCAGTGAGCAGGTGCTACCGATGAAAAAACATTGGCTTGCAACCACCTGTGTCACCTGCATCTTCGTGACGTCAGTCAGCCATGGCAAGACCGC
Source organism: Comamonadaceae bacterium (assembly GCA_947450765.1). Classification (GTDB taxonomy): domain Bacteria; phylum Pseudomonadota; class Gammaproteobacteria; order Burkholderiales; family Burkholderiaceae_C; genus Polaromonas. Next base: position 43,980 of record CANFXC010000004.1, read on the forward strand.
TACCGAGGTTTATGAAAAAGCAGCTGCGAGCACGGTCGTCGTCAAAAATATTGACCCTATCGCCGGTAAACTGAAGACGGGCACTGGCGTTGCGATCGGTCAAGGTCAGGTTGTGACCAACTGCCACGTTATTAAAAATGCCCATTTACTGAGGGTGCGCAGCGCAGACACAGACTACCCGGCCACCCTGCATCACGCTGACTGGGGACGCGACCTTTGCTCACTCACCGTCCCGGGTCTGGACGTCCCGTCCGCATCAATCGGCAATTCAACAACATTGAAAATCGGCGCCAAAGTCTACGCATTGGGAACGCCCAAGGGCCTCGCCCTCACCCTCTCGGACGGCATCGTTTCCGGCTTTCGCGAACGCCAGAATGGCCGCTACATCCAGACCACCGCAGCCATCTCGCACGGGTCCAGCGGTGGTGGCTTGTTCGATGAGAACGCAGCGCTCATCGGGCTCACCACTTTTTACATGGCCGACGGGCAAAACCTGAATTTCGCTCTGCCCATTGAGTGGGTCAGCGAGCTGTCCCAGCGTGATTCAACTGCGATGTCGACGGCATCATTCAGACCACTTGCACCTGTGGCAACGTCGTGGCAGAACACATCCTACGAGCTAGAAGCCCGCAAGGACTGGTCGGCGTTGCTTGAACTCAGCGAGCAATGGACGAAGGCCGAGGTAAATAACGACGCCGCATGGAAGAGCTTGGGGGCAGCTTTTTTTCGAACAGGCCATACTGTGAAAGCCATAGAAGCATGGGGCAAGGCGACTCGCGTCAACCCCGATGACGCTGATGTGTGGTTCCTCATGGGAGTGGCACAGATTGCGGTGGGTCAAAACACAAAAGGCATTGCGGCCTATCAGCATGCGTTGAGCATTGAACCGGAAGACGCTGTTGCCTGGTACAGCTTGGGAGAACAGTACGAACGGTCAGGGCAGCGCAGCAAGGTTCGTGAGGTTTACAAACAGCTGAAGAAGTTAGATCCGGTGCACGCGGAGCAATTCTTCATCAAGGTCCTCATGCCTTGAGTCTAGGATGCTTTGCCAACGGCCACAGCGTCCTCACTGCCCGACTTGAACTTGCCAACCACCGCCCAGTGCTTTGATCAGGACGACAGTCGTGACCAACCTCTGCCCCAATATTTGTGACGCCTGTCGCTCGCTGTTCAATAAGGTTTGTTGAGCCGTGATGACGTCAAGGTAATTGGCGATACCGCCTTCATACCGTTCGCTGGCGATGTTCAACACACGCGTGGCGCTTTTGACAGCCGTCAGGGTTTGGTTGTAGGCGAGATCCAAAGACGCCACGCCACTGATGCCGTCTTGCACTTCCTGCATGGCAGTGAGCACGACGCGGCGGTAATTGGCCACCGTCACGTCGTAACCCGCACGGCTGAAATCGAGGTTGGCCTTGATCCTGCCACCGTCAAACAACACCTGTGTGGCAGACACACCGAGTGACCAAACCATGCTGGGAGCGCTGAACAATTTTGGCAGGCTCGTGCTGTCCAAACCAATACTCGGTCCCATGATCACGCTGGGATAAAAAGCTGCGTTGGCCACGCCAATCTGTGCGTTAGCAGCGGCCATCGCCCGCTCGGCCAAAGCCACGTCAGGACGACGCTCCAAAATGTCAGAGGGTATCCCGAGGGGTACGTTGGGTGGTGGTGCTAATCTTGATTGCGAGGCGATTTTGAATTCTGGGGCCGGCGTTCCGGTCAGGGTGGCGATGGCGTCTTCAAACACCGCACGCTGCCGCTTGAGCAAAAAAACCTGAGACAAAGTGGTGTCCAACAGGGCTTGCTGCTGCGCCATTTCCAGGCCCGACGTAGCGCCCAAGTCATGTCGGTCGGTCGCCAACACCAACAGCTTTTTTTGCAACTCTATGGATTGCGACAAAACCTCAAGATCAGCGTCGAGCGCTCGCAAATTGAAGTAATTGATCGCCACATCAGCCGCCAACAGCAACTTGGTGTTTTCCAAATCTGCAGCCGATTGCTCAGCAGTCGCAGTCGCCCCGTCAACCAAATTTTGTACTCGACCGGCCAAATCAACTTCGTAATTCACGGCGAGCGACGGCACGATGTCGTTTTGAATCGTCGAAAAATTAGCCGTGTTGTTTTTGCTCCAAGGCCGGTTGGCCGAAATCCGCTGATTCGCGACACGGGTTCCCAGGGTGACCTGCGGGAAAAGACTGGCTGACGTTGATGCAAGAGTCGCTCTGGCCTGTGCCAAGCGGGCATTCGCCGCCGCCAAGGTCTGGTTGCTCAGCATCGCCTTTTGCTCTAAGGCATTGAGTTGGACGTCTTCAAATCTTTCCCACCATGGGCCTTTGGCCGCCCGGTCGTTCGGCACACTGGTGCGCCACGGCGCTTGGGTCTGCCAGGTCACGGGCATCTCTACTGGGGGCTTGGTATAGATCGGTGCCGTCGTGCAGCCCGCCAACAAAGTGCTGACACTGACAAGAAATTTGAGCTTCATGAGTTTCATGATTTAAGCCAGGCTCACGGTTTCGCAGACACTTTGCTTGTCCGGGTGTCGCCAGTGCTTTTGTCTGTCTTGGCCACTTTGTCATCATCGGCAGCGACAAAGCTAACTTCAGCACCCGTGCTCAATGAATCGGACGGGTTCAACACCAAGCGTTCGCCGCTGGCCAGACCACTCATGATTTCAACTTTCACGCCGTAGTTGCGGCCGAGCTGAACGGGCTTGATGTTCACACGGTTGTTGTCGTCGACCACGGCCACCATCGTGCCTTCACCGCGAATAATCAACGCATTGTTCGGAATCGACAAACTGCGACTCAGCGCCAGCGGTATCTCGACTTGCACAAAAGCCCCCGGTAACAACACGCCGTCTTTGTTGGCCAGCGAGACTTCGACTTGCAGCGTGCGCGATTGCGTGTCTATCGACGCACCTGTACGGGCCACTTTGCCGTCAAATTTATTCCCCCTCAATTCCGCCTGAGTCACCACCACGCTTTGGCCGACCTTGATCAGTTGCGCATAGCTTTGTGGCACGTTGATGTAAAGGCGCAAAGGGTCTGTTTGCGTCACGATGAACAAGGCGCGGGCCAAACCGCCGCCAGCACCAGCGTCAATCAAATCGCCGGTGTCGACATTTCGCCGAGTGATCACGCCATCGGTCGGGGCCAGCAATTTTTTGAAGCCTTGCAGCTGACTCAAACGTTGCACGTTGGCCTCTGCCGCCGCTAAGTTAGACACCGCTTGGTCGCTGGCGCTGCGCTTTTCATCCAGCTCTTGCTGCGAGACCACGTCTTTTTTACGCAGTGCGTCCCAACGCGCCGCCGTACTTTTGGCCAAGTCAAGACTGGACTGCGCCTGCTGCCGCGTGGCCACCGCTTGCGACAGTTGCTGGTCGGTTTCAGGCGTTTCAATTTCAGCCAGCAGCTCACCGCGGCTCACTCTGGCACCAATGTCCTTGGTCCAACGCTTCACGTAACCGCCAGCTCTCGCGTAAATCGGCGACTGTGTGTAGCCTTGCAGCGTGCCCGGCAGCGCAATGGTTTGGCCAGCTTCACTCGACTTGGCCAGCGTGGTCTTGACGTAATTGCGACCTCGCTCGACCACGCCAGCTTGCAGTTCTTGGGTGTTTTGCATACGGCTGACCACAGTGCGGGCCGCGCCCAAACCGAGCAGCACCAACACCACGACCACCACGATTTTGGTTCGGCGCACGACCGCGCCCCGCTTCAACAATTCTCCGGCGTCCTCAACCTGCAAAGGATGGACGGCCATTTGGGAATGACGCTCTTCAGACATGACTCAAAGCTCCTGGGACGAAAGGCGAAGTTCACGCGCCGCCTGTTGCCGCGCTTTGCGGTGCGACAGACGCTGATGAACTTCGGCGTAAATAACGGGTACAAAAAACAGCGTCGAAACAGTGGCAAACAACAAGCCGCCGATCACCGCCCGGCCCAAAGGCGCGTTTTGTTCAGCGCCCTCGCCCAGGCCCAAGGCCATGGGAATCATGCCGATGATCATGGCCAGCGCGGTCATCAGCACCGGCCGAATGCGGGTGGCGCCAGCTTCCAGGGCGCAGGACAAAGGCGTGATGCCGTCTTCTCGGCGTTGGCGGGCAAAAGCAATCACCAAAATACTGTTGGCGGTGGCGACGCCCATCGTCATGATCGCGCCAGTCAGCGCCGGCACGCTGAGCGTGGTGCCGGTGATAAACAACATCCACGCGATACCGGCCAAGGCAGCAGGCAAGGCGGTGATGATGATGGCCGCGTCAATCCACGACTGAAACGTCACCACAATCAGCAAGTACACCAGCACAATCGCCATCGCCAGACCCAAGCCCAGACCAATGAAGGACGAGCGCATGGTCTCGACCTGACCGCGAATCACGACTTGGTTACCCCGTGTCAGTTTGGGAGAAATCTCGTCCACCAGTTTTTTGATCTGGTCGGCCACACTGGCCAGGTCGGTGCCTTGAACGCCCACATACACATCAATCGCGGGTTGCAAGTTGTAGCGTGAAACGATCGGCAACTGCCGCCCGGTTTTCGCTTCCACCAAGTTGCCGAGCAACTGATTCGTGGTGTTCGACACGGTCGCACCGTTGACGCCACTGTTGGCGTTGGGCGCCGGGCCAATCGGCAGACTTAGCAGCGAATCAATCGAATCCACCTTGTATTGCGGCGACTGAACCACGACGTTGTACACCACGCCATTTTTCGGATTCAGCCAGAAGGCCGGTGCGGTTTGCGAGCTGCCCGACAAAGCAATCAAAACGTTTTGACCGACGTTGGTGGCGCCCAGTCCAAAGTGCTGCAGGCGGGTTCGGTCCATCTTCAAATAAACCACCGGGCCGTCCAAACGCTGGTGCACATGAGCGTCTACCGCGCCTGGAATTTTGCGGATGGCGGTGGTCAGTTCGGCAGCGCGCGCGGCATTGCCCTCAAGGTCATTGCCGGTGAACTGAACGTCAATCGCCGCGGGCAATCCGAAGTTCAAAATCTGCGTTGAAATATCGGCCGGTTGAAAGAAAAATTCAACGCTTGGAAAGCGTTTCGGCAACTCGGTGCGCAGCAGATTGACAAAGCCTTCGGTCGGCTTGTGCCCTTCTTTCAGGGACATCAAAATCTCAGCGTCCATGGTGCCAATAGTGCCGGCATTGCTGTACGACAAATTGATACCGCTGTTCGGCAAACCGACGTTGTCCAAAATAGTTTCGAGTTGATCGGCAGGCACCATCTCGCGAATCGCAGATTCAACGGCGTCGGCAATGCGCGCGGTTTCTTCAATCCGTGTGCCCGTTGGCGCGCGCATGTGCAGCCGCATTTGACCGGCATCGACACTCGGGAAAAAGTCGCGCCCCAACACGGGGTACAACAAACACGACAGCAAACAAAAGCCCAAAAACAAGGAGATGAATCGCCCGCGCTGCGTCAGCGCGGCCGACAACGCCAGCGTGTAAGCCCGCCGTACGTGCTCAAACTTGGCGTCAAAGCCGCGGTACAGCCTTTGCAACAGGCCGGGTTTTGTCTCCGCCTTGGCAGCGGCATGCACGCCACCCATCATCAACATGACCAAAGTAGGGACCAAGGTGCGCGACAAAATATAAGACGCGATCATGGCGAAAACCACGGCTTCAGCCAAAGGCACAAACAGAAAGCGCGCGACGCCCGACAGAAAAAACATGGGCACAAAAACAATGCAAATACACAAGGTGGCGACAAAAGCAGCAGGGCCAATTTCGCCAGCACCGACTTCAATCGCCTCGTTCAATTCTTTGCCCAGATGCAAATGCCGCTCGATGTTTTCAATCGTCACGATGGCCTGGTCAACCAAAATACCGACCGACAAGGCGAGCCCACCCAGCGTCATCAAATTAAGCGTTTCGCCCAGCGCAAACAAGACCAAAATGGACGCCAAAATCGACAAGGGAATGGTCAGCGCGATGATGACGGTGCTACGCCAGTTGCCCAAAAACAGCAGCACCATCAAAGCCGTCAAGGCGGCCGCGATCAAGGCCTCTGTCACGACACCCAAGACCGCCGCTTTGACAAATACCGACTGGTCAAACAAAGGCGTGACTTTGACGTCGGCCGGCAGGGTTTGCACCGTTTTTGGCAGCAAAGCTTTGACGTTGGCAACGATGTCCAGCGTCGACGCGCCACCGTTTTTCAACACCGACACCAGCACGCCTCGCAGCCCGTCTTGGCGCACCACATTTGTCTGCGGTTGAAAGCCGTCACGCACGTAAGCTACTTCACGTAAATACGTGGTGGCGTTGTTCAGAGTTCGGACCGGCAAGTCGTTGAGTTCGCCCAGCACGTCGGGCGAGCCGTTCATGCGCACGGCGTACTCGGTTTCACCCAGCTTGACCGTTCCCGAAGGCAGAATCAAATTCTGCGTGTTGACCGCATTCACGACGTCCGCCGGCGCGAGTCCACGCGCCTGCAAAGCCTGAATGTCAAGGTCAACGGAAATCACCCGGACCTTGCCACCGTAAGGAAACGGCGAGGCCACACCGGGCACGGTGATGAGTTGCGGACGCAAGCCGTTGACGGCCACATCAAACAGCGCATTTTCAGCCAGCGTTGGGCTCGACAAAGCCAGTTGCATGACCGGAATGCTGGAGGCCGAATATTTGATCACCAGCGGCGGCGTGATGCCGGGCGGCAGCTGCCGCACCTGAGTTTGCACCGACGCCACCACTTGAGCAATAGCCGTCTGGATGTTGACACCTGGCTGGAAAAATACCTTGATGACGCTGACGCCATACAGCGAGGTCGATTCGATGTGCTCGATATCGCTCACCACGGTGGTGAGACCCCGTTCAGTCTGACCCGCTACACGCTGCCCCATTTCTTGAGCAGGCAGACCGTTGTAGTTCCAGATGACGCTGATCACCGGAATATTGATTTCCGGAAAAATATCCGTCGCCATGTTGAACAAGGCAAAGGGCGTACCCAAGACGATCAGCATCGCCATCACAATGAATGTGTACGGACGCTTGAGCGCCAATTGAACCATCGACATGAAGAAATTGCTCCGGAAACTTGACTGGGTCTGACAACAAATGGCCCAACTTAAAAATTAAGTCGACTCATTCACTCCGCTAAAAAACGCAATTCTTCGGCACTTTACGTAATTGGTTGCAAATCTTACAGAGTCATGGGCGCTCGAGCACAGGGGTTTCCACGTAGGTTGACGGACTTTACCCGGCGTTGACAACTGGCTGGCTCAGGTCGCATCGTTATTCATCGTTCATATTAGGGCCGCATAATCTTGTTTCAATCTTCTGGGTGAAAGTCATGCAACAACAACCAAAAACGAGTTACGACGGCATCAGTCAAGCATTTCATTGGCTCACAGCCTTGCTGGTTGTAACGGCCTTTATTCTCGGCCCAGAGCACTTCGGTCGGCTCATGAAGCAAGGCATCGACCCGGCCAGTCGCATCGACATCGTCTGGCATGAGTCGCTGGGCATCGTGGTCTTGGTCTTGACCGTGCTGCGACTTGTTTGGGTGACCCTACGCGCAAGCACGCCGCAGTTCCCAATGGCACCGTGGATGCGCGTCACGGGCCAGTTGGTGCACATGGTGTTGTGGGCACTTTTGTTGGCCTTGCCCGTCACCGCCTTACTGGCTTTGGGCAGCGAGGATATTCCACTCACGCTGCTGGGCGGCATCCGCGTTGAGCCCATACCGCTGGTGAAAGCGTCCGGCATCGGGGCACTCACGGACTGGGGAGATGTGCACAAGCTCTTGGGCGACGCCATCGTCTGGCTCGCCGGCTTGCACGCTGCTGCGGCCATTTACCATCATCTAGTACTCCAAGATGACGTACTGAAGTCCATGTTGCCAAGGCGCGATTCGCATTGAAAGTCGCGCCAGACGCTGCGTCTTTTTTGGAGTGCCGAGGGTGCGGCAGAAATCTTGGACTGGTTGATGCCGTGAGTCCGAGGCTCACTCGGTATTCGCGGGGACTGAGTGAGCCAAGGGAGATCTTGATACGCTTTTCGTTATACCAGTGGACGTAGGAATCAACGACCTGAATGAACTGCTCAATGGTTGCCTAGACTTCACCCGTTTGTCATAAGATTGCAACGATTTTCAGTCCAGCTGAGCGCCTGAGTCTTTCACGATCTTGGCCCAACGTACCAAGTCCTCGCGCAGCAGCGTGGCCAGCTGATCCGGCGTGCCAGGCGCAGACTCGACACCCAAGCCGACCAAACGGTCCCTCATTTCAGGGTTGTCCATCAGCTTGATGATTTCAGTGTTCAGCTTAGAAACGATCTCTTTGGGCGTTCCGGCGGGCACGAACAGACCGTACCAAGCGTTGGCATAAAGACCAGGAACCGTCTCGGCCAAGGTCGGCATATCGGGCGCGAGCTGGGTGCGCTTTTCGGTGCAGGCACCCAGCGCGCGCAACTGACCACTGCGCACAAAGGGCATCAGGCCAGCCAAGCTACCGAAAGTCATGGGTACCTGCCCTGCCACGACATCTGTCGCAGCCGCCGCAGCGCCGCGGTAAGGCACATGCACAATGTCGATCCCAGCCGCGTTCTTCAGCATTTCGCCCAGCAGGTGGTTCACTGTGCCATTGCCGGCTGACGCGTAATTGAACGTGCCCGGGCTGGCTTTGGCGAGGGCCACCAGCTCCCGCAGATTTTTGGCCGGAACAGACGGGTTGACCGCGAGCATGTACGGCGCGACACCCACCACCATGACGGGATCAAAGTCTTTGACCGGATCGAACGGCACCTTGCGGTAAAGGAAAGGGTTGATAGTTTGCACGCTTTGCGCGTTCAGCAGCAGGGTGTGGCCATCCTTGGGCTGCCGCGCCACGTAGGCCGTGCCAAGATTGCCGCCCGCGCCCTGCCGGTTTTCAACGATGACGGGGTTACCGATGGCGGCAGACAAACGTTGCGCCAGCGCACGCCCGATCACATCGTTAGCACCTCCCGGCGCTTGCGGCACGACGATCGTGATGACCTTGGACGGGTATGGTTCTGCGGCGCGGGCGGCGTTGATCCAAAGAAAAGGCGTCGCCAGTGAAGCTGTCCCGGCGATGATGTGTCGTCTCGTTGTCATTGCTTTGTCTCCTGAGTCAAAGTAGGCTATCGGCCCAGATATTTCGAGCCCAGTCCCAAGCGTAAATCCCCTCAAGCTCAGTCGGCGCCAGCGACACACCACCCGAACCAGGGACGGTTTTAAACGTTTTGTCAGCGGCACTGTATTGATGCACGCTGGCCACATGAACCACGCGCGTGGCGTCCACAAAGCTATAGCAGGTGTTGGTCAAAACAGGTTCTGGGTTGATGTCGAACCCGCGCAGTTCAGCCACGATGGCGGCCGCAGCCACCTTGGCGTGCTGATTGGCCATGTGACCCGACTTGGGCATGAACGCAGCGTTTTGGGTTGAATCCCCGATGACATGAATATCTTTGGCGGCGGTTGATTCGAAATTTAAAAAATGGACCTGTGCCCAGCGCTCGTTCGAATTGGCCAGCCCCGCTTGCACGACGATTTGGCTTGCACGCATGCGTGGCAAAACATTCAAGACATCGGCACGGACAGATTCTTGAATGTCAAATGTGAGCGTCCTGGTCGCGGCGTCGACCCGCAGCAAGTTGTGTGAGGAGCGGTAGTCAACCATCCCCGGGTACAAATCAGCCCACGCTTTTTTAAACAAGCCAGGCTTGGACACCACGTCTTCGTTGGCATCGAGGATCAACACCTTCGACTTGGGCTTGTGTTGTTTGAAATAAGCGGCCACCTGACAGGCTCTTTCATACGGCCCAGGCGGGCATCTGAAAGGCGCCTCTGGAATGCTGATGGCGAACACACCGCCATCCGGCATCTGCTGCAGTTGCTTTTGCAGAGCCAGGGTTTCGGCGCCCGCCTTCCAGGCCTGCAAGGTCACACCCGCTTGATTCGCCTGCGCCAAACCTTCAATGCTGTCCATCATCAGATCCACCCCGGGCGACAACACCAATTTGTCGTAGGCGAGACTTTTGCCGGATCTTAATTGGATGATTTTTTTGAGCGGATCAATGGACATGACCCAGTCTTTGACCCAAGAAACGCCATGCTGCATTTGCAAAGCATCGTACGAAACCGTCAATTCAGCGAGCGTGTTTGAGCCGCCTAAAACCAAGTTCGACAGCGGGCAAGAGACAAAAAATGGATCAGGCTCAATCAGCGTGACGCGCGCGTTGTGGTCAGAAAACAGGCGGATATATTTCGCTGCCGTTGCACCGCCAAAGCCTGCGCCAACGACCAGCACCTGAGCCGATTGAAGATCGGCACGCACCAAACCCGGAAATGCCACACCACCCGCCAACAGAGTGGCGCTGCGATTTAGAAAATGACGGCGATTCATGATGACCTCTGAATGATGTTTTAGGGCCGCACGCCCGGGCTCTCAAGTGGCATACCGCGTGCGCGCCAGGCTAAAAACAATTCAAGCTCTAGCAACTCGTTGGAGCCAAAAGCATAAGGTTCAGCGCGAACGCCCGTCAAACAATTGCGCAAGCGCCGCTCTAAAGAACCGACCGACTGCCACTCAAGACGATAAATAGGATAAGCCGTGGGATGCGCTTGTGGAATCAAATTTCCGGCGAGTTTTTGCCCCGGCCGCTCGGCATGGCACTGCGCACACGACAGGTTCAATTGACCGAGCCGCTGATTGAACAAACGTTCGCCGGCATCCAGGCGTGGAGCATTTGACGCATCACGCACCACCGTGATGGGCATGCCTTTAGACTGGGTCGCCACAAATGCTGACAGCGATAAAAGAGGTTTGCTTTCAGGTGCCAGGGGCACGGCACCCTGGTGGTCAGTACGGCACTGATTGATGCGCCCGCCAAGGTTCAACAACGGTCGGCCCGCGGAGCTTAACTTAGGAAAGCTGGCCGCAACGCCTTTCATCGACACGGCCGCATCACCGTGACACGACGCGCAAGATCTGTTTTTGTGACCCGCCGCTTCTTGCCATAACGCCTGCCCGTCCAGCACGGCGAAGTTGGCGGGATTCAGCAGTGGGTCGTCTTGCATGGCCTTTGTATCGGTCGACATCAGCTCGTAACTGGACTGCCGGTCGTCACCAACAGGGTCCGCCTTGACCAAAGCCCCGAGCACAAGGACCGAACAGACCACCCAGCAGACAAAGACTTTAGCGGCAACGGTCATCGAAGCGCACTCTGCAACGGAGGCATTCACGTCACCACAAGTTGACTGGTCGTCTTAGAAGCGTAGCCATTGTCGCCAGACCAATTGAATTCAAGGGTGCCGCTTTCAGTCGCTACGGTTGTAAAAATGATCATGGGATTGGCCCCCACGCCCGGATGCAGTTCGACCCGGAAGACTTCAACGCCGTTGTACGTACAGAGAAAATCTCGAATGATGTCGCGCGGTACACGCTGCCCGGTTTCAGTGTGACGAAAACCGGATTCCATATCGTGTTGAACGATGACTCGGATTTGAACAATATCGCCCTTCTTGGCGCTTGCCGGCATGGTGGCCAGCGTACGAGAGGTCTTGCTCATTTTTTACACCTCAGCACAGGCGGCTATCGTGACAAGCGTCGAGGCATCACCTTGCCAAAAAGAACCATCACTCATGTGCGCGATGGCCAATACACGTTGCGAATCGCCCAAACGGATGCGCGTCGTGATGTCCGCCCGACCTGAACGCGACGACAGATAGAAACTCACCACATTCGGCAAGGGGTTGCCTTCAGCCACGATATGAATCGCTTGCACGTGATCAGCCGGTGTCATAGGGCTCTCAACCGAGACCTTCATGGTGACAAGATTGCCGTTTTCAACCAACGGTGGGATCACCAACGTCACTCGACCCACAGAGGCTTTTTTGCTACCCAAAATTTGGTTAGCCGCCTGCGTGGCGTCTGCGACTGTGGCGAGCGCGTTAAGCGAGGTCAACCCACTGGCTGCTCCGGCACTGATGACAAAAGCTCTTCGATTGATCGTCACGGTTTTAAGCTCACTAGAAAAGCGACAACATCTTCAATGTCCTGTGCCGTCAAGATGGACTTGCCGGCGAACTGCGGCGCCACACGCGTGAGACCGTCAGTGCGGAAATACGAGGGCATGATGCTGTCTGGATTGAACCTGCTTGCATCGACGATGCGTGCACGCAACTGTGCAGGCGACAAGCGGGCAGAACTAGCCGTAAGATCAGGCGCCAGATTGCCCTGAAACCGCTCTTCAGGAAACGGGCCGCTGTGACACAAAATACACAAGCCTACCTGCCGGCTGACGACCAGTGCCCGCCCCCGGGCAACATCACCCGGACGCCCTGACAGCGACTCCACCCTCTGATCGGCAACAAATGTCTCCGCAAAAAGGGGGCCGGGGGTGGCGAGGCAGACACTCAGTGCCAACACCCACACAGCACCCCAGACCGTCATACCAAAGTCATTCCACTATTTTTCAGCGGCACATTGCGCAAGCGTTTTCCAGTGGCACGATAAATAGCGTTGAGCACAGCCGGTGCTGCCACACAAATGGTGGGTTCACCAATGCCGCCCCAATCTTTGCCGCCGCCCTCAAGGATGATGGTCTCGACCTTGGGCATCTGCGCAAGCCGGATCGACCCGAACGTATCGAAGTTCTTTTGTTCGATACGGCCATTTTTAACTGTGCATTCTTCTTCGAACAAAGCCGACAAACCATACACGAACGAGCCTGAGACCTGACGTTTGATTTGCGCCGGATTGACGGCATAGCCACAATCGGTCGCAGCAACAATACGGTGGATTTTGACCTTGCTGCCATCCGTCACAGACAGCTCGCAGGCCGCTGCGACATAACTGCCAAAAGCCGTCATCTGTGCAACCCCGCGAAACACCCCAGGCGCAGCCGGCTTAGTCCAACCGATACCATCGGCCACGGCATTGAGCACCGCAAGATTGCGCGGGAATTTGGCCATGTACTTGCGACGAAACTCAACCGCATCAACACCGGCAGCCTCGGCGAGTTCATCCATGAAGCATTCCATGAACACCGCATTTTGATTCACATTCACACCACGCCAAAAGCCTGGCGGAATGTGCGTATTGCGCATCGCGTGCTCCATCAACTGGTTGGGGAACTCATACCCTAAAGCATGCTCGCCACCGTCAAAAACACCTTGAAAGGCCAGCGCATCACGGCCTTTTTGTGCCGCCAGAACAGCCGGGAACACCGAGGCCAAAATCGACTGACCTGACAAGCGCATGTGCACACCCGTCAGATTTTTATTGGCATCAAACGAGCCGGTGAGCTTGCACATCATGATCGGGTGGTAGCGCCCCTGAGTCATATCCTCTTCTCGTGTCCACATCAGTTTGATCGGCGTACCCGGCATTTGTTTCGCGATGTTGACCGCTTGCGTGGTGTAGTCTTGAAACGCACCGCGCCGACCGAAGCCGCCACCCAGATTGACTTTATAGACTTCGCATTTTTCAGCCGCCAAGCCAGACGCCTCAATCACGGCCGCCAATGACGCTTCGCCGTCTTGAGTCGGCACCCAGGCTTCGCAACGCTCAGGGGTCCATTTGGCCGTGGCGTTCATGGGCTCCATCGGCGCGTGGTTCAGGAACGGGTAAAAGTAGGTGGCTTCGGTCTTTTGAACTGCGGTGTTTAGCGCAACCTTGGTGTCGCCGCGCGTGTTGCCCACAAAAGCCTGTTCAGCAGTCAAGCCCTCCTCCAAAATCTTGGCAATGGAGGCACTGGATACGGATGCGTTAGGGCCTTCGTCCCACACAATCTCCACTTGGTCCAGCGCAGTTTTGGCGATCCAGAAAGTGTCGGCCACCACGGCCACCGCCGTCTCACCGACTTTTATGACCTTCTTGACGCCTTTGATGCCCGTCACTTTGCTGGCATCAAAGCTTTTGACCTTGCCACCAAACACCGGACACTCTCGGATATTGGCCACCAACATGCCCGGCAGCTTTAAATCCATCCCGTAAACCTGTTTGCCGGTCACTTTGTCGGCGTAGGTATCGATGCGATTCAGCGGTTTCCCAATAATCTTCCAGTCTTTAGGATCTTTCAGTGTGATGTCAGTCGGCACGGCGATCTTTGAAGCAGCTGCGGCGACTTTGCCGAAAGTGACTTTGCGACCCGTGGGTGTGTGCGTGATCACGCTTACTGCCGCAACACACTCTGCAACGGGAACTTTCCATTCGTCAGCGGCGGCTTGGACCAGCATCAAACGGGCCGCTGCCCCACCCTTGCGAACGTACTGCTCTGATGTGCGGATGCCGCGACTGCCGCCAGTCGAGAACGCACCCCAGACGCGCTTGCGCTTGAGGCTTTCACCCGGCGTGGGATATTCAACCGTGACTTTTTTCCAGTCGCATTCGAGTTCTTCGGCCACCAGTTGGGCCAAGCCGGTGATGGTGCCTTGGCCCATCTCTGAGCGTACGACGCGGACAATGACAGTGTCGTCGGGCTTGATCACCACCCAAGCACCGATTTCGGGGGTGGGTTCTGCAGCTTGTGCAGAACCCATAAAAGCCATTTGAATACCCAAGGCCAAGCCACTGCTGACGGCTGTTGTACCCACCACAAAATGACGACGTGAAAGATTTGGGACGCGTGCGTTCATGTTGGACCCCTTAGGCTTTTGCGACTGAATGGATAGCGGCGCGAACTTCTTGAAAGCTCCCGCAACGACAAATATTGGTGATCGCTGCATCGATATCAGCATCAGTCGGCTTAGGCTTTTTAGCCAGCAAATCAGTGGCGGCCATCAGCATGCCGGATTGGCAATAGCCACACTGTGGCACTTGATGCTCGATCCAGGCCTGCTGCAGCTGCGTCAGCTTGCCATTTTTGGCCAGCCCTTCAATCGTTTGGATTTTCTTGCCCACGGCAACACTGACAGGCAGCACACATGATCGAATAGCCGCGCCATCCATCATGACGGTACAGGCGCCACATTGCGCCACACCGCAGCCGTATTTGGTGCCGGTTAAACCTAACTGCTCACGGATGACCCACAACAACGGGGTGCTTGAATCGACATCGACTTTGTGCGCTTTGCCGTTAACCGTCAATTGAATCGCCATCGAGACACTCCTGAGAATAGTTACGTTATTGAATCCAGCGTCTCATATTATTGGGGTTTGAAAGACACCACAATTGAGGGTATGCCCTAGGGTCCCCGTACAGCATCAGCACCATTCGAGTTCAACCCACATGCCATCGACCTACCAAACCATCACCCTTGACCGGCCTGCGCCGCATGTGCTTCAGGTCACTTTGGCGCGCCCTGAAGCCGCCAACGCGCTCAACACCCCAATGGGCCGCGACCTGCTAACGCTGTGGACCAGCCTGACCGAAGACGCTGCCGATGTACGCTGCGTGGTACTCACGGGACAAGGCGACAAGGTCTTCTGCGCGGGGGGGCGACCTGAAGGAGCGCAACAGCATGGACGCCGTGCAATGGCGACAGCAGCATGAGTTGTTTGAACGCATGTATTGGACGCTGGTGGACCTGCCCATACCGGTCATCGCGGCCGTCAACGGGCACGCTTATGGCGGTGGCCTGGAGATGGTTTTGTGCTGCGACTTTGCGTATGCCAGCGAATCCGCACGCTTTGAGGTTGAGGCCTATAACCACCTGGTCGATACCGACGACCGCAGGGAAGGTGTGGCCGCCTTCAATGAGAAACGAAAACCGGCGTTCAAAGGCCGGTGAACACGCCAACCACTTGGTGCCATCGTCAACATGAAAAAGAATGACCAACACCTCGGGCATGCTGGACTGACCGCTCTGTCAATGGTTTTGCTGCTCACCTGTGGACAGACACACGCCGCCGATGACGCCAATCCGATTCAATACAAACCCAGTGTCGGGCTGTACGACTTCTCAAGTCGAGGCATGCCAAGCAAACAAGCGGTGGATGTCAATCTCAGGGGCAGCGCTGACTGGGGTGATGCCTGGGTTGGGGTTTATCGGTCGCCAACTGACGATTTCACACAAGCCCGACTGGGTTGGGACAACACCTACAAAAGTTTCGGCGTCAAACTCCAGCCATCTCTGCAGACGGCCTCAGGTGGCTTTTGGGGCGGCAGCATCGGGGCTGAATATGGCGAGACATTTTTCTTCGGTGCAGGCATTGGCCGCACCAATTTGCGAAATTACTTCAACCTTAATTTTGACCCCAATGACGCCTGGAGCCTGAGCACGGGCTATCGCTGGAGCCCACAAGATTTTGTGACGCTTCAGCTTGTACGGGACAACCGCCTCAACCCCGACCAACAGCACGTGCACCTGGTCTACCGTCGGCCTTTTGCGAACCAACAAAGACTGATCGTCGATTTGATTTACAAGTCGGGAACCTCCGAAGGTGACTACATACGCCGACGCGGCTTGATGCTGGGCTACGACTGGGGCGATGTCGGCCTGCGCATCGCCTACGACCCCCGGGTCAACTTCAGCAAAGTCGACATGACCCGGATTATTTTGTCCAAACATTACTGAATTTAGCGGCCACCCGAGCTTCAACGTACATTATTAACACTTTGAAAAACAATAAATCCCTAAGGACTCATAATCCAAGCCTTCATAAATAAATAGGCCTCAGAGTTAATCTCAAAAAAGCCCGCCAATGGAACCCCATGAAAAGTTTTTTTCAGACCGTATTGAAAACTCTCAGACTTGCGCCCAGCGGTACTCAAACCGATGATGTCGAGCAAGGACAAGTCGCTTTAGCCCAAAAAAATTACGCTGTTGCGCTTCAAAAATTCAAGCGCGCTGCCTCCCAAGGGGACGCAACAGCTCAAATTGAAGTCGGGCACTTTTTCCGTGGTGGCCTTGGGATAAGGCCTGACCTGTCAAAAGCAGTCCATTGGTACCGGCGTGCCGCCCTGCAAGGTCATGTCACGGCACAGTTCAGTTTGGGCGTTATTTACAACAACGGCGAAGGGATTGGGCAAGACTTCATCGAGGCGGTGCATTGGTATCAACTCGCTGCGCTTCAGGGAAATGCCAATGCCCAGAGCAACCTAGGCCTGATGTACGAAAAAGGCCAAGGGGTCTTACAAGACAACGCCGAGGCGCTGAACTGGTACCGGATGGCGGCAGTTCAAGGTCATGTCGCAGCGCAATTCAACATGGGCCTGATGCATGAAAAAGGTGAAGGCGTCACCCAGAATTTCGCCGAGGCGCTGACCTGGTACCGTCTTGCGGCGATTCAGGGCCATGGGGAGGCACAAGGCAATCTCGGGGTCATGTATGCCAAAGGTGAAGGCGTCGCCCAAGATTACAAAAGCGCCCACATGTGGTTCAACATTGCCGCAGCGGCCGGTAACAGCATCGCCACGAAAAACCGCGATGCGATGACCCAGAACATGGATGCACAACAAATCAGCGAGGCGCAAAAAATGGCGCGTGACTGGCAAGCTGGGCGTATATTGCCTGGATGAGCTATCACCCGCACGAACACCACCGGTCTGACTTGGTCAGGATTGCCACACAGGCCATGATCGATCGGGGCTTGGCGCCAGAGTTTTCAGCTCACGCGTTACGGCAACTGGCAGACATCACGGGGCCGGGACACGACGACAGCCCGGACATTCTGGATTTGACGGGTCTGCTGTGGTGCTCCATCGACAATGACGATTCGATGGACCTAGACCAATTGACGGTTTGCGAGTCGCTGGCGCACGGCGCGCTGCGCATTCAGGTGGCGATTGCCGACGTTGATGCCCTCGTCGGTCTGGGCTCTCCGATTGATTCCCACGCACGCTTGAACACGACCACGGTTTACACCTCGGCGCGTATTTTCCCGATGCTGCCGGAGCGACTTTCAACCGATCTGACGTCGCTGAATCCGCAGCAAAACCGGCTGGCACTGGTGACCGATATGGTGTTTGACGCTGACGGCGTGTTGACCCATTCAACCTTGTACCGGGCATGGGTGCGCAACCAGGCCAAGCTGGCTTACGACGCGGTGTCAGCCTGGATTGAAGGCGACGCTGAATTACCAGCGGCTGCGGCGGCAGTCCCTGGCATGGCGGCGCAGCTGCAACGGCAAGACGCCATGGCTCAGCGCTTGCGGGCTTTGCGTCATGCGCAAGGCTCGTTGGAGTTTGAAAGCTCGCAGCCCCGCGCCGTCTTCGAGGGCTCGCGGGTGGTTGACTTGCAACAACAGATACAAAACCGCGCACGCCAATTGATCGAGGAATTCATGATCGCCACCAACGGCTGTACGGCGCGCTATTTAAGCAGCCGCGGCCAAGCCTCTCTGCGGCGGGTGGTTCGGTCGCCCGAGCGCTGGCAGCGCATCGTGACGGTCGCGCACGACCGTGGTCACACACTGCCGGCAGAGCCGGACGCCAAAGCACTGTCTGTTTTTCTGGCGCAACAACACCGCAAAGACCCCCTGCACTTTCAAGACTTGTCACTGATCATTGTGAAGCTGTTGGGCTCGGGGGAATACACAGTCGAGTTACCCCAAATGGAGCCGGTCGGGCATTTCGGGTTGGCGGTGCGCGACTACACCCACTCGACTGCACCGAATCGACGCTACCCTGACCTGATCACCGCCCGACTGTTGAAGGCAACACTGAAAGGCGAGCCGTCGCCCTATTCCAAAGGCGAGCTCGAGATGCTGGCCCAACATTGCACCGTGCAAGAAGATGCCGCGCAAAAAGTTGAGCGACAAATGCGCAAGTCTGACGCCGCGATGGTGTTGGAATCGCGAGTGGGGCAACGCTTTGAAGCCTTGGTGACGGGCAGCACGCCCAGCGGCGTGTGGGTACGGATTTTCTCGCCGCCTGCAGAGGGAAAGTTGATCGATGGACAAGAAGGCTTGAACGTTGGTGACGCCTTGCGCGTCAAGCTGATTGGCACCAACGTGGAGCGCGGTTTTATTGACTTTGTGCGAGTGGGCTGACGCTGGGGGCGGCTGATGTGGCTTCGGCCAGGATGGTTTCAGCCAGCAGTGCAATCGGTTTGTCGACCAGTTTGCCGTCAACAGCAATCGCACCCAGCGGTCCGCTGGCCAACGCTGCAATGACTTTTTTGGCCCATTGAATTTGCGCCACCGTAGGGGCAAATGCGGTGTGCACACCCGCCACTTGCCGCGGATGAATACACAACTTGGCACCAAAGCCGAAGCGGCGTGAACGACGCACATCCTCTTCGAGCTGGGTGTTGTCGTCAATGGCCAGCGACACGCCATCGATCGGGGCCGGCAAACCCGCCCGCCGGGAGGCCAACACCAGCTGTGTACGCACGCTGTCAAGTTCTTCGCCGTCACCTTGAATGCCGGAGTCGGACATGAAGTCAAAGGAACCAAATGCCAGACGGGTCACACCCGTGGCCTGCGCCAGTGGCAAGGCTTCAAACCATCCGGCGACAGACTCCACCAAGGGGATCAGTCCCTGCCCTGGCCGCAAGCGGCTGGCCAGTTGACGCAAGCCGTCTGCAGATTCAGCCTTGGGCAACATCACCCCGCGCACAGCAGGCAAGGCCAAGAGCACGCAGTCGTCGGCATGCCACGGTGTGTCCGCCGGGTTGACCCGAATCCAGACTGTCGCCTGAGTCGTGGTGAGCCAAGTTTGCATGGCCGCGCGGGCCTGAGCCTTGCGTTCAGGAATAACAGCGTCTTCCAAGTCAAGAATGACGGCATGGGCGCCGCTGGCCAATGCTTTGTCAAAACGTTCAGGCCGATCACCGGGCACAAAAAGATACGAGCGATCCGTAGACATCAAGATTCCCTTCTTCAGATTAAGTTAACGCGTTCACTGCCCGGCGCTGGTTCAGCAACAGCACCACACCGCAAACAGCCGAGGCTGCCATCAAGACTAAAAATCCAGCGCGGTAGGTACCAAAAAAACTCGACAAAGCACCAAACACCGGTGCCCCTAAAACCACGCCCAAGTAGGTAAAAGCCAAGGTACCGCCAGTCGCCATGCTGGCCTTGCCTTGGGGGGCCTGACGCGCCACCTCGGCCAGGTAAACGCCGTTCCAGCCAATGGCGGATGCGCCAAAAATGCTCAAGATAATCCAGACCCAAAGTTGCGGCGTGGTGGCCGTCAAAAAGGCGGTTGACAAGGCACTGAGGGCCATCACACCCCCCAGCAGAGCCAGTGTTTGCGGCGCACCCAACCAGCGGTCAGCGACATAGCCCCAAGCCACACGGCCGATCACACCACCGGCTTGCGTGAAGGACAAAGCAACCCCAGCACCAACCAAGCCGTACGACAAATCATCGTACAAATAAGTCACCAAATAAGTGCTGAGCGACAGCTGCACCATCGAAAAAACAAATGAACAACCCGCCATGGTGGCCAAAGCGCGGTGCGCCAGCACCAGCCGGATCGGCTGCGCGAAGCTGGCTAACTTGAAGGTGACGGGCTGACCGACTTTGCGATCAGCATCCAACGGGGTGCGCAATGGCTGGGACAACACCGAACACAACACGCAAGCGACGGCCACCACCACCAGACTGGCTTGCCAATTCAGGGTGAGCAGCAACAAAGGAACGATGGCACCGGCCATCATGCCGCCCAAGGGAACGCCAGTTTGTTTGATCGAGAAAACCAGTGACATCTGATGCGGCGGTGTGGTTCGCGCCAACAAATGCGAACTCGCCGGTGTGATCGGGCCATAACCCCAACCGATCAGCACCGCGCCCATGAAGACCGCCGGCAACCAGGGCACCGCGCACAACAGCAAGCCCAGGGCGCAGAGCAGTAAGCTGATTTGACTCACGCGAATAGCCCCCAGACGCCCGACAACGGCACCCGCCAGCAAGGTTGACATCAATGCACCGCCGTAGCTGATGGCGATGTACAAGCCAACCAAAGCCGGTGAAACCGCCAAGTCCTTGGCCGCCACCGGCGCCATCACCGGCAATGTCAGCAATGCCATGGACGCCATGGCTTGAATCAACAAGGTGATGAAAAGCGGTCCCCAACTGCCCATCAAGACGCGCCCCACTCGCGGCGCAACACCGTGCTGTAGCTGAAGCGGTCGGCCGCGTGGGTGCTGTTGGCCAGTTCAACAAGTTGCCCCAGACGGTTGCGGTAACGCCGGCTGATCCACAAGCCCGGACTGCGCACAGGCGCGTCCAGTGCAGCAGCCATCTCGCGGTCTAAGGAGACGGCTCGAATTTCTTGCTCAACCGCCACAATGACTTCGCCAAACTGCTGCTCAATGGCAGCATGCACAGCACCGTTGAGGGGACCGTCCAGACCTTTGACAGAACGAAAAGCAGGATGCACCCAAATGTCGGTGAAGCTCAAGGGCTTGTCTTGCGCTTGGGTGTGTCGACGTCCACTCAGGTGCAGCCAGGTTTCCCCTGCTGCGGCCTCCAGCATCAGTGCTTGCACGGCGTCAATTTCAAGCAGCGCCCTCGCCTCAATCACCAGCGTTGTGTCGGTGGCGTACTGGTACAAATCGACAACATCGGCGGTGCGTTGCCGGTAGGTCATGGTCGGTGTGCGGGCACAAACCGTGGTGCCCACACGCGGTTGACGCACCACCAGCCCCAACTGCACCAAGCGCTTGACAGCCTCACGTGCGGTCGAACGGCTGACGCCGAACTGATCGCAGAGTTCGTACTCGGTGGGCAACAAAGAGCCCACCGGATAGCGACCTTCTTCAATTTCGTTCAACAGAGTTTGTGCCAGTTGCAAGTAACGCGGCTGGCTCGCCGACAACGCCAAACCCCGCGAATGGGAGGCAGAATCAGGCGATGTGGCAAGGGTCATATGACGGATTTTTGGCGGAGTTGTTGAATGGCTGGGCCATCGTAACCGGCCTCGCGCAAAATCGTCTCGGTGTGCTCACCCATGCTCGGTGCCGGACGCACGGGATGCGCACCGGCACGCACCGGTGACGCCACCATGCGCACGGGACCATCAGGGTGATCAAAGTCGAGCAGGCGTTCTTGTTCGGCCACAAAACCACTGTCAAGCGCCTGCGCCACGTCGTACACCGGCGCCACGGGCACTTTGCCAGCCAAGCGTTCAATCCAGTCGGCAGTGGTCGCGGTTTGCAACACCGCATCGACATCAACGGTGAGTTGGTCGCGATTGGCCAGACGGTCCTTGAACGACTTATAGGCGTCGCAGACAGCCCACTCGGGCTTGCCAACTTCACGCGCAAAAACGCCCCAGAACTTTTCCTTGTTGCACATCAGAAAAATCCAGCCGTCCTGCGTCCGGTACAACTGGCTCGGCGTCAACGACGGATGGCTAGACCGGGTCTCTCGCTTGATGGCTGTATCGGCATTCAGATACCAAGTCGCCACGTAAGCGAGATTGTGCAGCGCCACGTCAAACAGACTGACATCGACGTCACGGCCAACGCCGGAAGACCGGGCGCTGATGATGCCGGCCAGCAAGCCCATGGCGGCGGTGGTGCCGGTCATCAAGTCGATGATCGACAGTCCCATGCGGGCGGGTGGGCCGTCCGGTTCACCCGTGAGCGACAGATAGCCGGCTTCGGCCTGCATCAGGTAGTCGTAGCCGGGCCACGCTGCGCGCGAGCCGGTACGGCCGTAAGCCGACAAGTGGCCGCAAACAATTTTCGGGTTGTAGGCTTTAAGAGCCTCGTAGGTCAAGCCCAGCTTGGCCGGCAAGTCGCCGCGCAAATTGTTGAAAACCACGTCGGCCGTCTTGACCAAGCGCTGCAAGATCTCTTGCCCCTCGGCTTGCTTCAGGTCGAGCGTGATGCTCTTTTTATTGCGGTTGAAGGACTGGTAAAAATGGCTGTCGCCCGGACCGAAATAATGCGGCCCCACAGCACGACCGACGTCGCCGCCATCGTGGTGATTTTCAACCTTGATGATCTCAGCCCCAAGGTCAGCCAGATGTTGCGTGCCGAACGGCCCGGCCCCATATTGCTCAATCGCGATGATGCGCACACCGGCCAGCAAGCCAGGCTGAACGGCTTCGGTCGCAGCACTCATATCGGGTTCCTCTCGATCACCTGCTTGGCGATGATGATGCGTTGCATCTCGTTGGTGCCCTCACCGATCAACAGCAAAGGTGAGTCCCGGTACAAGCGCTCAACGTTGTATTCCTTGGAGTAGCCGTAGCCGCCAAAAATACGCATGGCTTCGAGCGAGTTTTCTTGGGCTGCCTCGGTGGCGAAGTACTTCGCCATACCGGCTTCCATGTCGCAACGCTCACCACGGTCATAGGCTTCGGCTGCTGCGTACACCAGCAGGCGAGAGGCCTGAGTGCGCGTCGCCATTTCACCGAGCTTGAGCTGAATCGCCTGGTGTTCGCAAATCGGCTTACCGAATGTTTTGCGTTGCTGCGAATAAGCCACGGCTTCGTCGAGCGCCGCTTGCGCCACGCCCAAACCACGAGCCGCCACGTTGATGCGACCCAGCTCAAGTCCACCCAGAACTTGCTGCAGGCCACGGCCTTCTACGCCGCCGATCAACCGACTGGCAGGTACGCGGTAATTCTCGAAACTCAACGCACAAGTGTCGATACCTTTGTAGCCCAACTTCTCTAGCTTCTTGCTGACCGTGAAGCCTGGGCCTTTTTCAGCGATGAGCAAGCTCATGCCTTTGTGGCGAGGTTCGATTTTGGTGTCGGTTTTGACCAGCAAGGCGATGCAGTTGCCGTGCAAGCTGTTGGTGATCCACATCTTCGAGCCATTGACCACATAGTCACTGCCATCAAGTTTGGCGCTGGTGCGAATCGCCTGCAGATCAGTGCCGCAATCGGGTTCGGTCAGGCCGACGCCGCCGCGCAATTCACCCGTCGCAAAACGCGGCAAGTAATAGTCTTTTTGCTCGGTGGTGCCAAAACGCTGCACGGCCATCGCCATGATCAGGTGCGAGTTGATGATGCCGGAGATCGACATCCACACACGTGACATGCGCTCGATGATCTTGGCGTAGGTGGTGGTCGACAAACCCAGGCCACCATATTCAGGTGCAATGATGCAGCCGAACAAGCCCATGTCCTTCATCTTTTCAACAATCTCTTCAGGGTACGTGTCGTTGTGCTCCAGCTCACGCACATAGGGCTTGACCTCAGAGTTGAGAAACTTCTCGAGCATGTCCAGAATGAGGTTTTCCTGCTCTTGCTCGGCAGGATCAAATTGTTGGCGTGCGTTCATGTGTTGTCCAGTTGAGCTTTGACGCCCAGAAGTTGTGCCAGCGAAGCGGCGGAGTGCTGTTCTAAATTCAGAACAGCGTTGAGAATGGCATCGGCATGCGTGCGGGACACAGCCCGAGCAGCGTTGTCTTGAAATTTGTCGATGATGTCGGCGTGGCTGATCGGGCGACCCGGCGCACCCCGGTTGATCGGCTCGTGGTGTCGCAACACGCGGCCATCCTCCAGCTCGACGATGACCTCGCCGCCGTAGTAGCGCGGAAAGTCGGCGTCAGGATCGATTTCGCAAATGACTTTGGCGGCCAAGGCGCAGGTCTGCGCATCGGTGTAGGCCGACGGCTCCAGCGCGTCCAGCGTGAAGCTGCCAAAGCGCAAACCAGTGGCCACGGAGTACGGAATGCTGAATTGCGCCTCGTAGGCGTTGGCCGGTTGCCGCTTGTTGTCGATCGGCTCGCAGACGGTTTTCATCACGCCTTCGGGCAAGCGCGCAACGATGCGTTTGACCGCTGCGCCCTGCCATTGCGCATGCAAACTGCTGGCCGCATCCGCGCAAGCGTGTGTGAAATGGCAGGCCGGAATCGGCTTGATGGCGATGTTGAGTGTTTCCCAAACGCTGCCTAAGCCTTCGGTGGCGATGTTCAAGTCGCAGCCTTCAGCGAGCGCCCCCAGGTGGCTGTTGTAGAGGCCAAAGCGCCCCTCGTAGGTGGCACGGGGTCCGACAAAACCATGCTTAGCCAAGGTCGCTGCCGTGACGGCGCTAGAACCAGCCCAGCCCGGGTGCAGACGTTTGGTCCACGCACCATCTTGTAAAAACTCCAAGCTGCCACTGGCCAACGACAGCGCAATGCCTTGCGCATCAACCCACTGCGCCTTGCCCAACTTCATCAAATGCGCGGCCGCCAAGGTGCAACCGAAGGTGCCGATCAAGCCCGTCGGATGAAAGCCGACTTGGTGAAAAGCACCGTGTGCAGCAGCGCCCAATCGAATAGCCGTTTCAACCCCCAGCACATAAGCTGCCAGCAGATCACGGCCGCTGGCTTGGCGCTGCACCGCTAAGCCGAGTGCAGCCGGCAGCACCGAGGTGGTGGCATGCAACACCGCGCGCGGATGTGTGTCGTCGTAATCGAGGCCGTGAATCAGCAAGGCGTTCATGGCGATCGCGTCGCGCACCGGCAATTGCACGCCACAGCCAATGACAGGCACACCACCAGCGCCGCCACCCAGTTCCTGGAAAGCCGCAAGACTCTGCCGTGCAAAGTCGTATTGCGTGCTGGCCAGCGCAATACCGAGTGCGTCGAGCATCAAATGCGCGGCGCGCTGGCGAACTTCAGCCGGCACGCTGTCAAGCCTGAAGCCATGGCCGAACTCGGCCAGCTGTTCAGAGATCAGTGAACTCATCTCAATCGACCTTGGCGCCCGACAGCTTGACGGCAACCGCCCACTTGTCGATTTCTGACTGGATGTAGCGCGCGAACTCGTCCGGACGAGACAGCATGGGTTCAGCGCCAAGGTTGGTCAATTGATCACGCACCTCGGCTGAATCTAGCCACGTCGTGCTCAAGGCCTTGTGCAAGGTCTCGATGATTTCTTTGGGAGTGCCCTTGGGCGCGGCAATGCCGATCCAGGCCGGTGCTTCGAAATTGCCCAGCCCCGCTTCGGCCATGGTGGGCACATTGGGCGCCGCCGGGTTGCGCGTCTTGCTGGCGACGGCCAACAAACGCAACTTGCCGTTGCGGGCTTGCGGGATCAAAGCCGCGCCGGTGTCGATCATCACCGGCACCTGCCCGCCGATCACATCGGTGACGGCGGCCGGACTGCCTTTGTAAGGCACATGAACCATGTTGATGCCCTGTGCGTGCTTGAACAGCTCCATCGTCAGATGGCTGGTGACACCACTGCCGGCAGAGGCGTAATTGATCTTGCCGGGGTTGGCCTTGGCTTCACGCACCAGCTCACCGGCGGTTTGCGCGACAAAGTTGGGGTTGCTGGCCAGGAACAGCGGCACCACGGCCAGCTCACTGATAGGCACAAAGTCTTTCAGCGGATGGTAAGGCAGCTTTGAATACAAGCTGATGTTGATGGCCATGGTGCCGCTGGAGCCGACCAGCAAGGTGTAGCCATCGGGGTTTGCCTTGGCCACCATTTCAGAGCCAATGATGCCGGCCGCCCCCGGCTTGTTGTCAACAAACACCGGCTGCTGCAAAGCCTCTTGGAGTTTCTTGGCGGCAATGCGGGCAATGATGTCCGTGGCCTGCCCCGGTGGGAAACCCACCACGATGCGGATTGTTTTTTCGGGGTAGGCAGCGAAGGCACTGCCCACAACGCTGCTCAGTGCCAGAGCCGCCAATGCGCAAGCGGCGCGGCGTGTGAATGCATATTTCATTTGTTGTCTCCTGGTTTTTTGACTCAACTGACGCTGTGATTCAAATGTCGTCATTCACGCCGTGGCCGCGTCTCGCCACTAAAAAGGTCCGCTCGAACGCCATCACTTGGATGTTTTTTTGATTGAAGGCGGTGGTTTTGACCGTGACGATGCCTTGGCCCGGACGTGATTTGGACTCACGCTTTTCAAGCACCTTGGTTTCGGCGTACAGCGTGTCGCCGGCAAAGACCGGCGCAGAAATGTCGATGTCTTTCCAGCCAAGATTGGCAATCGCCTTGCCGCTCACGTCGTTGACGGTCATGCCGACCACCACCGCCAGTGTCAGCGGGCTGTTGATCAACAATTTGCCGAATTCACTCTTGGCCGCAAATGCTGCGTCGCAGTGCATCGGGTGCTGGTTCATGGTCAGCAGCGCAAATTGGATGTTGTCGTTGTCCGTCAAGGTGCGGCCCGGACGGTGCTCGTACACATCGCCGACCGTAAAGTCTTCAAGATAACGACCGTAAGACGCGCGGTAACGTTGGGGACCAATTTCGACGGCAGACAACATGGGAATCTCCTGGATAAAACAGCATGGGCCGTTTTGTTTATTTGTACGAACAAATAATTTTATCCAAACAAACTGACTTTCCCATATCAGTAAAAACCCTGATGCCGGCCTCAAGCTGAGCTGGCTTTGCGCGGAATCCGTTGCCTTGAACGAAAAAAAGCCCGGATAACCGGGCCAGATCTCAAATCTTTCGCATCAACTCACTGCGGTTCGATCTTCGCGTCATGAATCGCCTTGGCCCACTTGGCACTTTCTGCCTTGGAGCGCTGCGCCAAGGCTTCAGGCGTGCCGGGCTCGGCCTCAAAACCAAGGGCGGCAAAACGCTCCAGAATATCTTTGTTACCCGCCGCGATATTGATGGCGCGGTTCAGCTTCAAGACGATGTCGCTGGGCGTGCCGGCAGGTGCGAAGACCGCAAAGTAAGCAATCAGCTCGTAGTCTTTCAAACCCAAGGCTTCATTCACCGTCGGCAGTTCAGGAATCGCCTTGGAGCGCTTGGTTGACGTCACCGCCAGACCGCGCACTTTGCCGGCTTTGACTTGCGGCAGCATGACCGCAAAGTCAGCGGTGAACAAATTCACTTGCCCGCCAATCAGGTCGGTCATGGCGGCTGGACCGCTCTTGTACGGAATGTTGGTCATTTTGATATTGGCCATGCTGGCCAAAACCTCAGTCGACACCAGCTGCGATGTGCTGGCACTGGCAAACGTCACATAGGTCGGCTTGGCTTTGGCAAACGCAACCAGCTCTTTGAGCGTTTTAGCCGGAAACTCGTTGTTGATCGCCACGATCAGCGGGACGGAACCCAGATAGGCCACAGGGGCAAACGCTGTGTCCTGGTCGTAGGGCAACTTTTTCATCAGACTTTTAAGCGCTGCGTTGGTGCTGTTGGTGCCGACCAAAATGGTGTAGCCGTCCGGCGCAGACTTGGCCACGAAGTCGGCGCCCAACATGCCGTTGACGCCAGCCTTGTTGTCAACGATCACCGGCTGTTCGAGGATTTCGGAGATCTTGGCCGCAAACGCACGGGCAATCTGGTCGGTCGCGCTACCAGCCGCAAACGGCACGATGGCCTTGATCGGCTTGCTCGGGTAGGTTTGAGCGCTGGCCATGGCGGCGTAAACGCTGAGGGCTGCAACACAGCCGTTCAGCAGCCATCGGGCCGCAGCGTGTGCGTTGGTAGGGCGCAGGAATGTATTCATTTAGAGTCTCCGAAAATAAGTTGCTAATTATTACTGATGGTCCAAGTCCATGGCCAACAGCCCCGACGCCAGACATTTGCCATGCGCGTCCAGCGCCAGTGAGCGCGTCACGCCACCGGCCAATGAGCCATGCAAAACGAAATTCAGCGCACTCAGATGCGGCAAACAATAGCGCTCAACAGGGCCCTGAACAATGCCTTCAAAATGCGCCTTGACCCGCTCAGGGGTCAATAACGTCTCAAGCAGCGGGTAGTGTTTGGCGTCATAGGCAATCACCGACAGCGTGCTGCGGTTGCCTTTGTCTCCCGTGCGGGCGTGTGCAATGTCTCTGAGCAGCATGTCAATTCTCCAAAATCAAAACAGAGGTGCTCACCCACTCCCGCGGGATCAAGACCGACGCAGCGGCGATGACTTCGCGCACGCTCTTGGTGGCACCGCCGCCACTGGCCGGACCGTTCAGATACAGCGCTTCAACCTCGTTGACCACGTCTTTCGCTTGCTCAGCCGTTTTGACGCGCATCGCCAAGCGCAAACGCACCTCACTGGGTTCAGTCATCGGCATGA
Organism: Comamonadaceae bacterium; assembly: GCA_947450765.1. GTDB lineage: Bacteria > Pseudomonadota > Gammaproteobacteria > Burkholderiales > Burkholderiaceae_C > Polaromonas. Next base: position 72,767 of record CANFXC010000004.1, read on the forward strand.
TCCGATCACCCAGAATGGTGTTGACACCGATCAGCTCATAGCGGCTTTCGCAGTCGGCAAAACCGGCTTCGTTCAAACGCACCCGGAGCACATCCAAAGCCAGTTGACCACGCGCCACAGCGCCGGGACCGGCATACGACATCTGGCCGTCGGCAATGAAACCTTCGCGGTGACCAACCGTGACTTTCAGGGTGTCGGGCCGCAGCTGCCCTGCCCCGCCGCTGACCTGAACCCGGTCCGGGCCGACCTGCGTCAAACGAACTTGCGAAAAATCTGCCACCACATCCGGCTGCAAATAGCGCGCTGGATTCTCAATTTCATAAAGCAATTGCTCGGTGCAAGTGGCCGTGGTGACGCAGCCGCCAGAACCTGCCACTTTGGTGATCACCGCATCGCCAGAGGCATCGACCTCGGCCAGCGGAAAGCCCAAATGCGCCAAATCCGGCACATCTCGGTAACCGGGGTCGGCAAAGTAGCCACCTGTGATTTGCCCCGCGCACTCCAGTAAATGGCCGACCAGAACGCCTTTGCCGAGTCGCGTCCAATCGTCTGCGGCCCAGCCAAAGCTGTGCATCAGCGGCGCCAAGAACAGGGCTGGGTCAGCCACGCGGCCGGTGATGATGACGTGCGCGTCGGTCTGCAGCGCCGGCAGCAGCGCATCAGCACCCAAGTAGACGTTGGCAGAAATCACATCATCTTTGAGAGAAGCCAATGTGTGCGGCGACTCCATCAAGGGCAAACCCATACCACGGGCGCTCAAGGCTTCAAGCACGTCGTCGCCCAAGACCACCGCGACTTTGACCTGTGGCAAACCGAGTTCACGCGCCACCCGCAAGACTTCATGACCGGCTTGAAGCGGATTGGCAGCGCCCATGTTGGTGATGATGCGAACGCCTTGTTGCACGCAAGGGGCCAGCACGGCCTGCATGCGTTGGGTCAACAGCGGGTCAAAGCCGCGGTCTGGATGTTGGCTGCGTTCAAGTTGGGCCAGCGCAATCGTGCGCTCGGCCAAGCACTCAAAAACGAGGTAATCGAGTTGGCCTTTTTCAGCCAGTTCGAGCGCCGGCAAGACGCGGTCGCCGGCGTAGCCTGCGCCAGAGCCGATGCGCAAAGTGAGAGGTGGTGATTTCATAGATGTGATCAAAAACTGACGAGCTGCCAGTGTGTCACATCATCGCGGCTTCAATCGCGCTGGACAGGGCCGCCAATATTGAATCGCGTCGCAGTCCATTTAAGGGCATAAGCACCGATCAGCGCCCCGTTGAAATCGCCCAGCATCATCCACAACAACTGTTGCGGAACGACCAGCTGCAGAGGGTCAAACAGCATCCACACCAGATGGTGAACGATCGCATTGGCCATGCAATAGCCCAGGGTGACGAAGCCTATGTCTTTCAAAGACTGCAGCCGCACATCGCGGCCGGTGTAAAACCGAAAAACAAACACGGCCAACAAAGGACCTGCGGCGGAACACAGCACATTCAGAAAACCGACCATGGAATGGTCGCTGAACACCATCATCAAAAACATACCGCCCAATGCGGTGGCCATCGTGCCTCGAACTTTGCCAAGCACCAGAACATTCACCAGCCGGATGAAAGCAGGCAGGTAAATCAAACCGACGTGCGGGGTGACCTCCAAGTCACTAAAAAGCCAAGCGTTTGCAACATGCAGGAAGGGGTAAAAAAAGGCAGACAGCAGAGTCAGAAATAGCTCGAACATGGCGGTATCAGCAAGCTCATGGGTCCATCCGGAAAGATGTCACGGTCGCGGCCAACAAGCTTTTAATATTGTGATTCTAACGATTAAGAATGAATATTTACTTTTGCCATCTGTAACTCAGCCTCGATTGCCGCCGGTGGGAGGGTGCCGCCTGCGCAGCGGGTCTAGCAGCGGCCCCAAACCGTTGTGGTCGATCTCCAGCATGAGCGCCAGCAGCCGACCAATTTCGCCTTTTGGAAAGCCTTCCCGGGAAAACCAGACCAAGTAATTGCCCGGCAAATCAGCCATCAACCGGCCTTTGTATTTGCCAAAAGGCATTTGGCGGGTCACCAGCAGTTCAAGGTCGTCGGGGTTCATGTGCGTTGCTTTGATGTGCGGCTCAGCCACCAGCCAACTTGACGGTGTAGCCCTTGTCCACCAGCTGGCGCTGCACCAGTTCGCGGTGATCGCCCTGCACTTCAATCACGCCGTCTTTCACAGTACCGCCAGAGCCGCAAGCGGCTTTGAGTTGCTTGCCCAGCTGCGTCAGAGCCGCGTCATCTAAGGGCACGCCCTGAATCAAGGTCACGGTTTTACCGCCCCGGCCCTTGGCTGACCTGGAAACGCGCACCACGCCATCAGTGGCAAGCCGGGGCTTGGCGCTTTTGCAAATGCACTGGGCCACCGCTTGGCGGCAATCTGGACAGGTACGCCCGGTGTCGGTCGAATAGACGAGGCCACTGCTGGCGAGCTTGCTTTTCATAGGGTCTGGGAAAATGGATTGAGCAATCTGTGACGGCATATTTTGCAGCAAGCGGGCACCGTCTAGTCTCGCCTCGGAACAGCCTTGCATTGAACAGTGCGATACAGAGCACTCCTAAAATGAGCTGATGAACCACACCACACAAGGCCACGCATGATTGTTGAACGAATCTGGACCGGCAACAGCCTGCGTAATTTCAACTACCTGATTGCCTGCCCCGACACCGGCGAAGCCTTGGCGATTGATCCGCTGGACCACGAAAAATGCCTGGCCACCGCCAAGGCCAAGGGCTGGAACATCACCCAGATTCTCAACACGCATGAGCACCACGACCACATCGGTGGCAATGCCGAAGTGGTGGCTGCCACCGGTGCCAAAGTGATTGCGCACCACAAGGCCGCTGGCAAGATTCCGGGCATGGACCGCGGCGTACAAGCCGGTGACGTCATCAAGGTGGGCAAGCACATTGAGCTGGAGTGTCTGGACACGCCGGGCCACACTTATTGCCACATTTGCCTGTGTGCGCACGCCGAGCAACCCGCGCTTTTTTCAGGTGACACCTTGTTCAATGCCGGTGCCGGGAACGTCCACAACGGCGGCGATGTCGAAGCGCTGTACAGCAGCTTCACCGAGCAATTGATGCGCCTGCCAGACAACACCCGCATCTTTCCTGGCCACGATTACATCGAGAGCAATCTGAAGTTCACGCTGGCCCGTGAGCCGGACAACGCGGCTGCCAAAGCACTCTTGCCGAAGGTCGCGAGTCACGACCCGGCGACGTCCATCGTGACGACGCTGAAAGACGAAAAAGAGTTCAACACCTTCATGAGGCTGAGCAACGCCAGTGTCATCGCTCAACTGCGTGACAGCTTCCCCGACTTGCCTGCAGAACCGGATGCCAAGACAGTCTTCAAGAAGCTGCGGGAGCTGCGCAACGCTTGGTGAGTTTTAAAGGCTTGCTGGATGCGTTGTTCAGCAAGCCTTGCCGAGCCGGCCAATGCCCTCTTCAATCTTCGCCACATCGGCCGTGGCGAAGCTGAAGCGCAGCGTTGACATGTCCGGGTCAGCCGCATAAAACGGCGCACCAGGCACAAATGCCACGCCTTGCGCAATGGCTTTTTTGGCGAACTCGGCAGCGTCTTTGGTTTTGCCGTGGGCACCTGTGAGTCGGGCCCAAAAGAACAAACCACCCTCGGGTTGCGTGAATTCAATCGCATCGCCCAGTTCACGCTTCAAGCCAGCGCCCATGGCTGCGGCACGCTCGGCGTACACAGCGCGCACCCGTGCCAAGGTGGCCGGCATGCGACCTGCTTTGAGGTACTGCGCGGCTGTGGCTTGGGCGAAGGTGCTGGTGTGTGCGTCGCTGAACTGCTTGCACATCGTGGCTTTGGCCAGCAACTCAGCCGGCGCAATCATCCAGCCGACCCGCAAGCCCGGGCTCAAGACCTTGCTCATGCTGCCGCAATATGCCAGCCACTCGCGGCTGCCGGGAACATCACGGCTGAGCGCCAACAAGCTGGGCGGCGGCGCATCATGAAAATACAAGTCACCGTACGGATCGTCTTCAATCACCAGCGTTTGGTACTTGACAGCCAACGCCAAGACTTTTTTGCGGCGCTCTAAATTGAGCAAGGCACCACTCGGGTTGCCAAAAGTCGGGATCAGGTAGACGAACTTGGGTTTGTGTTCGGCGATGAGTTTTTCGAGGGCCTCCGTTTGCACGCCATGCTCATCAATCGGTGCGCTGATGATGTCTGCGCCGTAAAGGCGAAAGCACTGAATGGTGGCCAGAAAAGTCGGGCCTTCGACAATTACTTTGTCGCCCGGGTTGATCATGGTCTTGCCAAGCAAGTCCAGAGCTTGCTGACTGCCAGTGGTGACGATCATGCCGTCGGGCTCCACCGCAACGCCTTTGGCGGCCATGAAGGCGGCAAGTTGTTCGCGCAGCGGGTTGTAGCCCTCGGTCGCACCGTATTGCAAGGCACCGCCGGCTTCCTCGGTCAAGGCCAGATTGACGGCCTCCCGAATCCCTTCCACGTCAAACATGGCGCTGTCCGGAAAACCACCGGCAAAGCTGATAATGCCAGGCTTGCCAAGCAGTTTGAAAAGCTCACGGATAGCAGAGGTTTCGACATTGTTCAGGCGGTCGGCAAATGGCAGCGGCATGGGGCACTCTCAGGGGGATGAAATTCACACAAGAGTTAGATGTTAACGCCGTTAAGAAGTCAAGACGACCGGCGCAGCCTAAACTGCCGAGCATGAAATCTGCCGCCATCGCTTCATTTTTTGCCACGCTCAAAGCCGCCAACCCGCTGCCGGTGACCGAGCTCGAATACACCAGCGTCTTTGAATTGTTGGCCGCCGTGCTGCTGTCGGCCCAAGCCACCGACGTCAGCGTGAACAAAGCCACGCGCAAGCTTTTTCCTGTGGCCAACACGCCGCAAAAGATGCTCGCCCTCGGGCTGGAAGGGCTTGAGAATTACATCAAGACCATCGGCCTGTTCCGCAGCAAAGCCAAGCACCTGCTGCAGACCTGCCAGATCCTGTTAGAACGCCACGGTGGCCACGTGCCGCGCACCCGCGAAGCGCTGCAGGGACTGCCGGGCGTCGGCCGCAAGACCGCCAACGTGGTACTGAACTCGGCCTTTGGTGAAGCCGTGATGGCGGTCGACACGCATATTTTTCGGGTCAGCAACCGTACCGGTCTGGCCCCAGGAAAAAACGTCGACGAAGTCGAGGCCGGCTTGATGAAGCGTATACCGCCCGAGTACTTGGTGGACGCGCACCATTGGCTTATCTTGCACGGGCGCTACATTTGCCAAGCGCGCACGCCGCAGTGCTGGCAATGCGGCGTCAGCCAGTTTTGCGACTACAAGCCGAAGACGCTCAAGCCAGGGATGTCGGAGACATCGCTGCGCTAAAAGGGATCAGGGGAGGTCCAGCAACGCATCCAGCACGCCCGCGTCAAAGTGCTTTTCTGCGTAATCGGCCAGTCCGTCAAAGACGCTGTCCAGCGTTGGTGCCGTGTGACCAAACAGCGCCTGCATCACCGCGCTGTCTTCAAACATGCCGTGCAAATACAGCCCCAACACATTACCCGCTGCGTTTTGCCAAGCAAGGTCGTCGGCCATCACCGGCTGCGCCAAGTCCCCAGCGGCCGCCATGGCGCTGTGCGGTGCGGTCTTGCCGTGGTGAATTTCGTAGCCGTGCATGGACACGCCCGACAGTGCCGCCCAAGGCCCGTGCAACTGCGTGAAGCTGGCTTGCCGGCGCCGCACGGTTTTAACTTCATCGAACAGCGTGACCACCGGCAACAAGCCGAGTCCGGGGCCATTGCCGTCAATGCCATGCAGGTCAATCAGCGCTTCACCGAGCATTTGCAGGCCACCACAAATGCCCAGCAGCGCCCGTCCTTGCGCGGCATGCTGCGCCACGGCGTGATCTAAGCCCTGCGTGCGCAGCCAGGCCAAGTCGCTGCTGGTGTGCTTGGAGCCGGGCAAGATCACCCAGTCAGCATCCAGAATATCGGCGGGACTGCGCGCCCATGTGAGGCGCACGCCGGGGATGTTTTTGAGCGGCTGAAATTCGTCCAGATTGCTGATGCGCGGATACGCCACCACGGCAATTCGCAAGCTTTTAGTTGCGTCTTGGCCAGAGCTTGGCCCGGTGCTTGGCCCTGCCACAGCCCGGTCAAACATGCCGTCTTCTTCCGGCAGACCGTGTTGCCACCACATCGGCAAGGTCGCCACGGTGGGCACGCCCGTGAGCGCTTGCAGCATCTCGGGTCCCGGTGCGAGCAAGGCCGCATCGCCCCTGAATTTATTCAGCACGAAGCCGCGTATCAGCGCGCGTTCCTCAGCGGCCAGCAAGGCCCACGTGCCGTAAAGGTGCGCAAAAGCGCCGCCCCGGTCGATGTCCGTGACGATCAGACAGGCCGCCTGCGCATGCAAGGCCACGCGCATGTTGACGATGTCGCAGCTGCGCAAATTGATCTCCGCCGGTGAACCCGCGCCTTCGATCACCACCACGTCGTTGTCTTCGCGCAGCGCGTCTAGCGCTTGCACCACGGTGGGCCACAGCAGTTCGCTGCGTGTGCGCCAGTCGGTGCGAGAGAGCTCGGCGCTCACTTGGCCCAGCAAGATGACTTGGCTGCGGGTGTCGTTCTCAGGTTTCAGCAACACCGGGTTCATGCGCACATCGGGCACGGCCCGCGCCGCCAGCGCTTGAAAATACTGGGCGCTGCCAATTTCAGATCCCTGCGACGGCCCGTCCACCACGCGGGCGTTGTTGCTCATGTTCTGCGCTTTAAAAGGCGCGACCTTGAACCCCTGACGGGCGTAATAGCGGCACAGCGCCGTCGTCAGCCAGCTCTTGCCTGCGCCACTGCTGGTGCCCAGCACCATGATGCATTGAGCGGTCATGCGGTCATGCCACGTTTCAAAGCCGTGGCACCGCCAGCCATTGGCCAGCGAGCTGAAAAATCGCAATCCGGCATTCAAACACCTGCTCCAGCGCGCTGTGGGTAGCCGCATCATGGCAAGCGCCCTGATGGACGACACGCCCTTTTTGCATGACCAACATGTCGTCTGCCTGCAAGGCCAAAGACAGCTCGTGCAACACGCTGACCACGGTTTTTCCTTCGGCCACCAGCGCGCGCACCAACAGCAACCAGTCGGCTTGGTGCGGCGGGTCTAAGTTGGCCAGTGGTTCATCCATCAACAGCACCTGCGCCTCAACCGCCAAGGCCCGAGCCAGCAGCACTCGCTGGCGCTCCCCAGCCGACAACTGCCCAACCAGCCGATGCCGCCAGTCCCAAGCCTGCGTCGCCCCCAAGGCACGGGCCACGGCAGCATGATCAGAAGCGGCTGGTCCGGCCAGCCAAGGCTGGTGCGGCAAACGACCCAGCATGACGAGGTCGTAGACCCGCAAGTCGTCGGCCGAGCTTTCGCCCTGCCCCAGCCACGCCAGTTGTTGCGCCCGTTCGCGGCCGCTGTAAGCCAGCAAGGGCCGGTTCAACAGATCCACCTCGCCGGTGTGCGGTAACAGCCCGGCCAACACGCGGAGCAAGGTCGATTTGCCGGCACCATTGGGCCCGACCACGCTGGTCCAGCAACCGGCACGCAGACCTAAGGAAACGTCATGCAACACGGGCACGCCGCCCAGTGACGCGCCCACATGGCGGGCTTGTAAAGCCAAATTTAATTCGTTCATGAGCGTGGACCCGCAACGCCTTGGCGGTGCATCAGCCAGAGCAAATAAGCGCCGCCCAAGACCGCCGTCAACACGCCCACCGGCAACTCACGCGGTGCCAAAACCGATCTCGCCAACAAATCTGCGGCCAACAGCAACACGGCGCCGGTCAGGCTGGCGAGACCGATCAATCGGCCCGGCGTGGTCTTGACCAACGACCGCACCAAATGCGGCGCAGCCAAGCCAACAAATGCAATCAAACCCGTCTGCGCCACTGCGGTGCCGGTGGCCAGCGCCAGCACGCCGATGAGCGCGGCACGCAAAGCCGGCAAAGGCAAGCCCAGACTTTGCGCCGTGGTTTCGCCCAAAGCCAGACCGTCCAGCACCGGGCTCATGACCCACGCAGCCACCAGCGTGAACAACGCCACCGCAGCCATCAGCGCGCACGCCGGCCAAGCGACAAAGCTGGTGCTGCCGAGCATGAAAGATTGCATGGCCTGCATGATGCCCGGCGACAGCAACAAGGCCAGCGAGGTCAACGCGCCCAACACCACGCCCACCACCACGCCAGCCAGCAGCAGCCGCAACGTGTGTTGCACGCCTTGCGCCAGCAGCAGCGTCAGCAACACCGCCAAGACTGCACCCGTGAAGGCCGCACCGGCCAAGCCCAGCCGCGCCAGCCATTCAGTGGCCAGTGGTGAAACGCCCAACAAGGCCATCGCCAAAGCCACGCCCAGCGAAGCACCCGAGGCACTGCCCAGCAAATAAGGATCAGCCAAGGGATTGCGAAACAAGCCTTGGGCCACGGCACCGGCCAGCCCGAGCAAGGCACCCGCCAACCAAGCACCCACGCTGCGCGGTAAGCGAATGTCCCAAACGATCTGCCACGCCTGCGGGTCACGCCGCATGTCAGCCAGACTCTCCAGCCCAGTGCTGCCCACGCCCATGCCCAGCAGCAACAGCAGCGCACTCGCCAGCAACAAAACCAAAGCCAGCACGCGGCCCTGACGCGGCGGGTGTCCGGGCGACGTCATTTGCTTATTCCCATGGCTTGCATTTTTTCATTCAGACAGCGCGCCATCAAACCAGCGGCTTCTGCCAAGCGCGGACCAGCCCGCACCAGCACATCAGCCTGCTCGGGGCTGAGCACGCAAACGCGCTGCTCACGCACCGCCCGCATGCTGGCCCAGCCGGGGTACAGCACCAAGCCCTGCACACTGCGCCCGCCGACGATGATGACATCCGGATCAGCCCGCACCACGAACTCAGGGTTGAGTTGCGGGAAAGGCCCCAGCGCGCCCGGCACGCTGTTGCGCGCACCCAGTCGTGTGAGTGTTTCGCCAATGAAAGAAGACTCGCTGGCCGCGTAAGGGCCACGGCCCACCTCGACATACACCCGAGCTTGGCGTGCTGGCGCGGTCAAACTCTTGGCCACCGCATTCAGGCTGTTGTCCATGCGCTGCCACAAGCGCGCAGCGTGGTCATCGGGCAGGCCCAACACCACGCCGAGTGTGTGCAAAACACGCCGCAAGTCGGCATGTGTTTTAGGCTCTAGCGCCAGCACCTTGATGCCCAGTGACTGCAACCGCAAACTTGCGCGAGACGAACTCGCCAACAACACCAAGTCCGGTTTGAGCGCGACGATGGCCTCAATGCTCGGCTCCAGACCGGCACCCACCACGGGCAACTGCCGCACTTGGGCCGGGTAGTTGGAGTATTCGTCAACGCCCACCAAACGCTGGCATTGGTCCAGCGCGCAAACACTCTCGGTCAGCGACGGCAACAGACTGACGATGCGCTGCGGCGGCTGCGCCAGCGTGAGGGCAGTGCCTCGGTCATCGAAGACCTGCAATGCGTGAGCGGGGAAAACGACCGCGCCACACGCCAACAGCCAAGCAAAAAAAACAAGCCGGCTGCGCTCACGCATGTTCAGCGCCCCAAGCCATGACGATGCGGTGCAACTGCTCCACGCCATCGGTCAATGCGGCTGGCCCTGGCTGCAAAATATCGGCTGATTTGATTTCGAAAATCTGCCCCGTTTTCACCGCATTCACCTCGCCCCAACCCGGCCGCGCCAACACATGCGCCGGCCTAAAACGCCGGCCGCACCACGACCCAACGATGATGTCCGGTTGCCGCGCCACGATGTCTGCGCCGTCAGCAATGATGCGGCCCTTGCCCATCGGCTCACGCGCCAGTTCAGGAAAGCAATCGTCACCACCGGCAATGCCGATCAGCTCCGAAACCCAGGCAATCGCGCTGATGTGCGGGTCGTACCATTCTTCAAAATAAACGCGCGGACGCCGCGGCAGCGTTGCCGCCACTTGCGCGATCTCGCTGAGCCGCTGCTGCATGACGGTGATGAGCGCCAGCCCTTTGTCAGCCTGCCCGACCATTGCCGCCAACTGAAACATCATCGAGAAAATTTCAGCCACGCTGCGCTGATTGAAGATCGTGACCTGCACACCCGCCCGAATGAGTTGCGCCGCAATGTCAGCCTGCAGATCAGAAAACCCGATCACACAGTCCGGCTTGAGTTCCACGATCTTGTCGATCTTGGCGCTCAAAAAAGCACTGACCTTCGGCTTGTCAACACGGGCTTGTGGCGGCCGCACGGTGTAGCCAGAAATCCCCACAATGCGCCGCTCCTCCCCCAACAGATAAAGCCACTCGGTGGGTTCTTCTGTGAGGCAGACGATGCGTTGGGGGCCTAAGTGACCAAGCGAACTAGACATAGCTAGCGATGTTAATGCGCTCGACCAACGACGTTTAAAACGCCACTCGCACGCCAGCTGTCACGGCCCGACCTGGTTCAGGATAAATACTGGTCGTTTGGCCGCTGGAGCAGCCAAAAGCTTGGGTGTAATACTTGTGATTGGTCAGGTTCGTAGCGCCCACAAAAACCTCTGATTTAGACCAGCGATAGGCGTAGCGCACATTGGCAGTTGCGTACGAGGGCATCGAGCATGCGTTGGCCATGTCTGGGTGCTGCGAGCCGACCCAATTCACGCCGCCGGTCACCAAGTGCTTCTCCACTGGCATCCATTCCCCCTGAAGCGACAGCGTACGCCGCGGAGTCAGAGGCACCAGCGATCCGGCATAAGGCCCGGACACAAAGCTCGATTTTCGAAGTGCCGCGTTGACTCGGAGTTTCAAATTTTTGGCGTAGGCGTAAGTGCCATCTAGCTCAAGGCCGGTTCGCAGTGTCGGATCAAGGTTGACGTTCGCGCCGTAAGGGCCTAAAACGGGAAGATAATTTGGCGCAGGATAACCAATGTTGGTCGCGTTCGAGTCGTAGCCAATTTCATTGGTCAATGCACTTCGATAAAAGCGAGCATCCACTTTGACAGCCCCCGCAGCGTAAGTGGAACCCAACTCTGCATCCTTAGAGCGCTGGGGCAACAAGAATTTTCCTGGCGACGTGAATGAAAATTCATCAGCATTGGCGAGTCGGTAGCTATCGCCAATACGGCCATAAACCGAAATTTTTTCATTCAATGGCTGCCGTATGCCGAGTTCCCAGGCATTCTGGCGATCGGTCAGTCCTGTCGCACCAGAGTTAGACATCGCATCTTTATTGATCCGCTCAGTTCTCGCGCCAAGGGTCAACAAGGTCTTTGAAGCCGCGAATGTCAACTCATTCCTGAAGTACAAGGCCCGGGAAGACTGCGTGGATAACGACGCCATATCGCGAAAAACTGCACGTGACCAACTGGAGTAATCGTTACCGATGACCAACCGGTTTGAATAGTCGGCCAGTTTTTGTGTGTTCACCGCCCGAAATCCATAGGTGTTCGCTTTGATGTCGTAGTCGTAGTTATAGCTGCCGACATACCCGCCATCAATGTAGGTATTAAAACTTCGAAGCTTCTTCTCGCGAGTTCCCGCGTCTGCAACCAGTTGCCAATCACCGATGACAGCCTCTCCAAAAATACCGGTCCTCGAATTGTCAATGCGTGCATTGTCAAGAGAATGCGTAGTCTGACGTGGATTCGCAGCGTATTCCGCCGCCGTTAGCGCACCGGGCAAGCCGGTACTCAGATCATCATTCGATTGGCTCGCGCCCACACGCAGCCAATCATTGCTCCACTGTGCAACCGTCGACAGCGCATTGGCCCGCGAATGAAAGTTGTCGCGATGATTGTCAGCTTCACGGTTCATAGCGTTCACATCTAATGAGAAACCACCGCTGGCTAAAGTCGCATTAGCCCGTCCTTCTCGCAAACCATAACTACCCGCCGCAGCATAAATCGACGCCGCATTTTGACGGGCCACACCCTTACCGCTCTTGGTGGTGATGATGATCACACCGCCTGTGGCGCCCTCGCCGTAGAGCACCGCACCGCTGCCGCGAATCACTTCAATTTGTGTGACCGACTCGATCGGAATCCCCGCCAATCGGGTGCCACCGGTGTCCGCCTCGCTGATGCGAATACCGTCGACCACGACCACTTGATTACTGTCCGAAGTAATGCCGAAGCCACGCAAGTCAAGCGCGTAGTCGCCCCCACCAAACGAATCCTGTCTGCCGGGAACACCCAGCAAACGCATGATGGCCTCGTTCACCGTCGTGGCGCCTGAACGCTGAATGTCTTCGGCCGTGATCACGCTGGTTCCGAAAGGCTGGGCATCGCGCGGGCCCGCCACACGACTGCCGGTCACCAGCGTTTCAGAAAGTGTATTGGTTGAAAGATCTTGTCCGTTCGCCACAAAAGCAGCAGGCAACGACAAGGCAAGCACGGCAAAGCGCACGGGTAGAAGTGAAAATTTCATGAGGATCAATCAACAACAAAAGCCCTCACCGGCTTCCCCGCCAGTGCATGAGCGTTACGAACGCACGCCTTCAGAAAAAAGACGCACGTTCACCTTGTTGGCCGGTATCCGGGCTGACGAAGCTACCTTCATCGCCTTCCCAAGCACTTGTTCAAGGCGCTCAGTGGCTAGTGATGAAAGCGGAATACAGTTCTAAGCTTTAAGCTCAAAACGCATTCGTTCGTTTTACCGTTGCGGGGGCAGCGCAGGTTAGAAGACTTGGCGCCTGCACACCATGACGGTGTGCTTAGCCTCAACTCCCTCCTGCTTCCCGTTGAACTGCGGCATGTGAACCACACCGCGAGCACCAACAGCGAACATTCTACGTGCCCTTAGTTCCTTCAACCCTACAATTCACCCTGCTATGGCCGACACCCCCCAAATCGAACAGCTGGTTGAACGCGTAGAGCGGCTATTGCTGCGCTATGACGAATTGCAGCGCACCAACGACTTACTCACCCAGCACGTGGATGCCCTCACGCTGGAGCGCGACTCACTGAAGTCGCGCTTGAATGCAGCGCGTGCGCGGGTTGACGGCTTGCTGGATCGCTTGCCCAAACCTGAAGTCAACGGGTCTTCCGGCTCGGCCATGGAGAACTCATCATGAAGCAGCTTGAAGTGACGATCATGGGACAGAGCTATTTGCTGGGTTGCCCCGACGGCGGTGACGCCCGACTGCTGGAAGCCGTCGACAAAGTCGACATCGCCATGTGCAAGATCCGCGACGCTGGCAAGATCAAGGCACGTGACCGGATTGCCGTGTTGGCCGCCTTGAATCTGGCTTTTGAATTGTCTGACCGAACTGCGACACCAGCGCCTGTGCCACGGCCGGCAGGCGCGGCCAATGACGCACCTGACGATGCCCACATCGGCTCCTTGCTGAGCCGACTCGACACCGCTCTCGGCGTTGACGGCCGATTGCTTTAACCCTCAATCGAACTCACGAACTTGATCAGCCGGCAACCGTTGTTGTCCTGATCAAGCCTACAATCAAATCGTCTGCGTTACTTGTTGGGTTTTATATTTCCTTGTACCAATGCTTTTTAAGCACGGGCTTGGTAAATTTTCAAGTAGGTGTGATCGTCTCGCGTTAGACGGCCCCGAAGCTTGAATGCCCTCGCCCACCTGAACCCTGGTTCAGGATGACGATCCAGCCGTTTCGCAGACACCTTTTTCTTTGGATCCGATGCTCCTCGAACCCCAACTCATAGCCGAACTCCTTGTCATTGGCTTGTGCACCGGATTTTTAGCCGGCTTGCTCGGCATCGGAGGCGGCATGCTGATGGTGCCGTTCCTGACCTTCATCCTCACGGCCAAGGGCTTTCCGGCTGACTACACCGTCAAAATGGCCGTCGCCACCTCTCTAGCCACCATCTGTTTAACCTCTTTGTCCTCGGTGCGCGCGCACCACAAACGTGGCGCCGTGTTGTGGCCGATCGTCCGGCTGCTGGCGCCCGGCATTGTCTTGGGCTCGCTGGTCGGGGCCCAATTTGCAGCAGCCTTGCCAGGCAAATTGCTGGGTATTTTGTTTGCTATCTTCGTGGCGTTTTCTGCCACGCAGATGTTCATTGACCGCAAGCCAAAGCCAAGCCGTACCCTGCCCGGCCGGGTCGGCACCTTCAGCATGGGCTGGGTCATTGGCATGTTGTCTTCGTTGGTTGGCGCTGGCGGCGCCTTCGTTTCGGTGCCTTTCATGACTTGGTGCAACGTCAAGATTCATGACGCCGTGGGCACATCGTCCGCGCTCGGATTTCCGATTGCCTTGGCTGGTACCTTGGGCTATATCTGGGCGGGGCAAAACATGCCAGCCATGCCGCCTGGTTCCTTTGGTTTTCTGTACTTACCGGGTCTGGTCATCATCTCGCTGGCCAGCGTCTGCACAGCACCCCTGGGCGCCCGAACGGCACACCGGATGGACATCAGGCCGCTGAAAAAAGTCTTCGCGTCTATTTTGTATGTGCTGGCAGCTTACTTTTTGTTCCGCTGATCAGTTCTATCGGATTCATCTTTTCAAAGATTTGTCGATCGCCGCGACAAAATCAGACTGCGTGATGATGCCCACCAAGGCTTGATGACTGTCAATGACCGGCAAGTGGTGGTGCCCCTGCCCATGAAAAATGCCGACCAGATCCATGACGTTTCGACTCTCGCTGATCACCCGAACCTTTTTGGTCATGATTTGACCCACAGCATCCGGATACGCTGTCAGCGTTTTTTCAAGGCCCTTTAACCCATTGCGCAAAAACCCGCGCATGCGCTGGCCAAAATTTTGATGAAAATCGATATTGGCATGCTTCAGAAAATCTTCCACCGTCACGATACCGACGACTCGGCGGCCACGGTCAATCACCGGCATGGCTTTGATGTGTTTGTCGCGCAAAGTTTTCCAAGCCACCTCGAGTGGCGTGCTCACTTCTAAAGACAGAACTTCCGTCGTCATGATTTCAGCGCACTTGATGCCTTTTAGTTTGTACTCATACGCCTTTAACTCAACTTGGCCAATCAGCCCGGCCAAGTCTGCTCTGTTGATGTCGATGACCTGGTTGTAACGAGACAAAACAGCGTCAATTTCTTTCGATTGACTGGCCTCAAGCTCACTCGCTAGGGGCATCGGACGTAAAAAATAGGGGTATGACTTCCCCGTCAAATTGTTGTAGGCCACGCCCATGACAACCAACAACATTGAATCAGTCAGCACTGGAAATAAGGCGTACTGAAAACCACTGATCGAACCCAGCGAAGTGATCATGGCAACCGCTGCGGCAGGCGGATGCAAACAACGCAACACAAACATGCACAAGATGGAAAGCCCAACAGCCACAGGCGCAATCACCATCGGATTGTCAAATAAATTGACGCACGCAATGCCAATGACCGCTGACATCACATTGCCGCCAATGACGGCCCAGGGTTGCGCCATCGGGCTTGAAGGCAACACAAAAATCAACAATGCACTGGCACCCAAAGACGCCATGGCCCAATCGCTCACACCCCCCAAGCCTCCTAGGTAACGACCAGCAATCATCGTGAAAAGCAGGCCAGTGAACGCGCCGCCTGCGGCGCGGTAACGCTCTTGTTGAGACACGTTGGTCTGGTCTTGACCGAAATAGGGGAAGAGTTTTTTCTTCATAGCGGCCGATGTTAGGCCATGCTTTGACGCATCTTTTGCAAAACACAAACAACACGCAGAAGTTGGCCCCGGAGAAACCCTAGTGCAAGCCAAACATTCACCAATCTTGACCACAGTCAAGAGCATTTCGCCCACTTGGGATGACGATCGAGCTCTGTTACTTTTGTGCCCAAAGAATTTATAAAAATTCAAAGCGCAAAAAGACCATCAACAACAGGAGACAACAAAATGAAAACGCAATTTGCAAAGATCAGGAATGAGTTAGCGACGGGAGTGGCCATCGCCATCTCAACAATGGCGCTGATGTCTGCACCGGCGCATGCGGCCTGGGAGCCGACCAAGCCGGTCGAGTTTGTTGTGCCTGCGGGCACTGGTGGCGGCGCAGACCAGATGGCTCGCCTGATTCAGGGTATCGTCATCAAGCACAAGCTGATGAAGCAGCCGCTGATCGTCGTCAACAAGTCTGGCGGTGCCGGTGCTGAGGGCTTCCTAGAGATCAAAGGGGCCAAAGGCGATCCACACAAAATCGTGATCACCTTGTCCAACCTGTACACGACGCCGATGGCCACGGGTGTACCCTTCAACTGGAAAGACATGACGCCCGTCGCCATGATGGCGCTCGATCAATTTGTGCTCTGGGTCAACGCTGAAACGCCTTACAAAACTGCCGGTGAGTACGTTGCGGCCGTGAAGGCCGCCGGTCCGCTGAAAATGAAAATGGGCGGTACAGGCTCCAAACAGGAAGACCAGATCATCACAGTCGGCCTGGAAAAAGCCACGGGCGCCAAGTTCATTTACATTCCCTTCAAAGGCGGTGGTGAAGTAGCAGTTCAGCTGGTCGGCAAGCACGTCGACTCCAGTGTGAACAACCCGGTCGAAGCCGTCGCGCAATGGCGTGCAGGCAAGCTGCGTGCTCTGTGTGTGTTTGATGAAAAACGCATGACCTACAAAACCAAAATCACCGACACGCAAGCTTGGAGCGACATCCCGACCTGTAAGGAATCCGGCATCCCGATGGACTACCAGATGCTGCGCGGAATCTTCATGCCTGCTGGTGTGACGGCTGACCAAAAAGCGTTTTATGTCGAGCTGATCCAGAAAATTCGGGCAACGCCCGAATGGCTCGACTTCATGGAAAAAGGCGCCTTCAACCAGACCTATATGGCTGGCGCGGACTTCGAAAAATGGGTGGCTTCGGCCGAAACAATCCATCAGGGCCTGATGCAAGAAGCTGGCTTCTTGGCCAAGAAATAAAACTGTTCAAAGCCACACAATAGAAAAATAAAAAGTGATGCCCGGTTTGCCTGGCGTCACTTTTTTTCGGCCCTACAGCCGAAAGCAGACCCCAGTCAGTTAAAAAAATAATCAACAGGAGCACTCTCAATGGCGACAAGTGAAACAAAAGCCCATGACGGTCACGAAGTAAAAGGCCCAGCCACCTATTTGGTGGAAGCAGTGGTGGCCATCAGTGTCATGTTGCTCGGGTGCGTTGTGATTTATGGCAGCCGTGAATTGGGTGCCGGCTGGACCAGTGATGGCCCAGGCTCTGGTTATTTCCCTTTTTACATCGGTCTGATCATGACCATTGCCGGGGCGGGTATTTTGTTCCAAGCCTTGTTCAGCCGAAAGGGCCGGAACACCACGGTGTTTGTCGATGGCGAGCAAATCAAACGGGTGCTTTCAGTGCTTGTTCCGGCCGGCATTTATGTCTTTGCCGTTGAATTTATCGGCCTGTATGTGGCGTCATTTATCTACATCATCCTGTTCATGGTGATCCTTGGAAAGTTCTCGTGGCTCAAAAGTCTCATTGCGGCTTTTTGCGTCAATGCGCTGTTTTTCCTGATGTTTGAGGTCTGGTTCAAAGTGCCGCTCTACAAAGGCGAGTACGACTTGCTGAGTTCCCTCGGTTACTAAATTTATCTGATCTCTCGGAGTTTTTGAAAATGGATGAACTTAACTCGCTGTTCCACGGGTTCGCGGTCGTGCTGACCCCGATGAACACCCTCTTGATGGTCGTCGGCATTGTCTTGGGCGTGCTGATCGGCGTGCTGCCCGGACTGGGCGGTGCCAATGGCGTCGCGATTTTGCTGCCACTGACCTTCACGATGACGCCAACCTCGGCCATCATCATGCTGTCCTGCATTTATTGGGGCGCCTTGTTTGGCGGCGCGATCACCTCGATTTTGTTCAACATACCTGGCGAGCCTTGGTCTGTAGCAACCACGTTTGACGGCTACCCGATGGCGCAACAAGGCCGCGCGGGCGAGGCTTTGACGGCGGCCTTCACCTCCTCCTTCATCGGCGCTTTTGTCGCGGTGGTGATGATCACCTTCATGGCCCCGCTGGTAGCCAAGTTTGCGTTGAAGTTCGGCCCCCCAGAATTCTTCGCTGTTTATCTTTTGACCTTCTGCAGCTTCGTCGGCATGGGCAAGGGCTCACCCTTCAAAATTCTGGCGTCGATGACGATTGGTTTTGCACTGGCCTCGGTCGGCATGGACACAGTCACCGGCCAGCTGCGCCTGACTTTCGGCTGGCTTGAACTGATGCGCGGCTTCGACTTCCTGATCGCTGTGATTGGCTTGTTCGGTATTGGCGAGATTTTGCTGTCGATGGAAGAAGGTCTGGCCTTCTCCGGCAAACACGCCAAAATCGACTCCAAGATTGTGTTGGCCACTTGGAAGAAGTTGCCTCAATACTGGATGACCTCTATCCGGAGTTCACTGGTCGGCATCTGGATGGGCATCACCCCAGGCGGTGCCACACCGGCGTCGTTCATGAGCTACGGCTTGGCCAAGAAAATGTCCAAGACCAGCAACAAATTCGGCACCGGTGAACTCGAAGGCGTGATCGCCCCAGAGACGGCAGCGCACGCCGCCGGCACCAGCGCTTTGTTGCCAATGTTGGCACTCGGCATCCCAGGCTCGCCAACTGCAGCCGTGCTGTTGGGTGGCCTGTTGATCTGGGGTTTGCAACCCGGCCCGCTGCTGTTTGTTGAACAAAAAGACTTTGTCTGGGGCTTGATCGCCAGCATGTACTTGGGCAACTTGGTCGGCTTGATTGTGGTGCTCACCACCGTGCCGCTGTTCGCCTCTATTTTGCGCATTCCGTTCTCGATCATCGCTCCTGTGATCATCGTGATTTGTGCGATCGGCGCCTACACCGTTCACAACGCCATGCTCGACATCTGGTTCATGCTGCTGTTCGGTGTCGTCGGCTACTTGTTCAAGAAACTCGACTACCCGCTCGCACCGTTGGTGCTGGCCTTGGTGCTTGGCGACAAAGCTGAAGACTCCTTCCGCCAGTCGATGTTGATCTCGCAAGGTGAAGTCGGCGTGATGTTCTCCAACCTCTTGGTTGGCAGCATCACCTCGCTGGCTTTGATTCTGCTGTTCTGGCCATTGATTTCCAAAATGCTGGACAAGATTCGGCCACCCAAGAAAGATGAATTCGAAGCCGATCGTCCGGTCGATTGATGCGATAGGAAATCTACCGCCGTCATGGCGAGCGTAGCGCGGCCATCTATCGCCCTAGTGCGCTGTGATGGACTGCCGCGCTACGCTCGCAGTGACGGGGAATTTTTCGCGACGCACCGACGCCACCTCGCTAAAAACGAGGTGGCTTTTTTTATATCTTGCCGCGCTGCTTCAAGCGGCTCAAAGTCTCTGCCGAGAGATTCAGGTAGGACGCCAACTCCTTTTTAGGAATGCGCTCAAAGAGTTCGGGGTGTTTGCGCAAAAAGCGCTTCACGCGACCCGGTGCGTCCAGCAGGTGCAGCGTGATGGTGTGGGCCATGATCTCACTCATCAGTTCCATCACGGCATATTCAAAGGACTTCTTGATCTCGTGGTGGCGCTCTAAAAAAGCCACCCAGTCTTCCAGCGGCAGTTTGGCTACCCGCACCTTGGTCACGCAAACGGTGCTGTAGGGTGTGGGCGTTCCCAAGCGCCAAGCGGCGTAGCTGGTTTCCATGTCGCGTTCGTCAGTGAAGCGAAGAATCATCTCCTTCGCCTCCTGATTGGTCACCACCCGTTTCAGGATGCCTTCGAGAATGAAGTACTGCTCCATCTGGTGCACACCTTGGGCCAGCAAAGAGTCGCCTTTGTGGCCATCGACGATGACCAAATGCGGCTCCAACTCAGCGCTCTGCGCGGCAGTCATCCCTTTTAAAACGGTGTTCTGCGTCAGTTGAACGCGAATGATGTTTCTATCGGGGTGGTCGGAAACTGAGAGCATGGCTAGGTAAGGTTGGGCGAGACGCAGAACAGACTCGCTCAGACGGCTAATAAGGCTAAATACGGGGGTCCAAATATGGCGAAAATTGACCGCGATCAATGGTCAATCCCAAAGCGACTCTTATGATAACCGGACAGTGCAACGAGCCCTTTATTTGGGCGCGCGAGTCCAACTGTGCGGCGTTGTCCAATAACTTTCATCGAAGTCAAACGAAAAGAAATTTCCTCATGACCAACGACACTCAATCACCAGAACAAACAGACGGGTTCAACTTAGTCATCGACGCCCTGAAGCTCAACGACATTGACACGATTTACGCCCTGCCCGGCATTCCCATCACCGACCTGACGCGCAAAGCGCAGGCTGCGGGCATTCGGATGATTTCTTTTCGCCATGAACAGCATGCAGGCAACGCCGCCGCAGCCGCTGGTTTCCTGACGCAAAAACCCGGCATTTGCCTGACAGTCTCGGCCCCCGGCTTTTTGAACGGCCTGACCGCACTGACCAACGCCACCACCAACTGCTTCCCGATGATCCTGATCAGCGGCTCCAGTGAACGTGAAATCGTCGACCTGCAGCAAGGCGACTACGAAGAAATGGACCAACTGGCGATTGCCAAACCGCTGTGCAAAGCGGCTTTTCGCGTGCTCCACGCTGAAGACATCGGCGTCGGCATCGCCCGCGCCATCCGCTCCGCGCTGTCTGGCCGTCCAGGCGGCGTCTACCTTGACCTGCCAGCCAAGCTCTTTTCGCAGACGATGGAAGCAGAAGCCGGCAAACGCTCACTCATCAAGGTGATTGACCCCGCACCGCGTCAGATCCCGGCTGCAGATGCCGTCAAGCGTGCCCTTGACTTGCTCAAAGGTGCCAAGCGTCCGTTGATCGTTCTTGGCAAAGGCGCTGCCTACGCACAGGCTGATGCAGACATCCGTGCCTTGGTCGAAAAGTCCGGCATTCCTTACCTGCCGATGTCCATGGCCAAAGGCTTGTTGCCAGACACGCACGAGCAGTCTGCTGCCGCCACCCGTTCTTTTGTGCTGGCTGAAGCCGACGTTGTCATGCTGGTCGGCGCGCGCCTGAACTGGCTGCTGTCGCACGGCAAGGGCAAAACATGGGGCACGCCATCGTCCACCAAGTTCATCCAGATCGACATCTCCCCGACCGAGATGGACAGCAACGTGCCCATCGCTGCACCGCTGGTGGGTGACATCGGCTCTTGCGTGTCAGCACTGCTGGGCGGCATTGGCTCTGATTGGGCCAAGCCACCAGCCGAATGGCTGCAAGCGATTGGTGAGCGCAAAGACAAAAATCTGGTCAAGATGGCCGCGACGCTGGCGCTCAACCCCGCGATCATGAACTTCCACAGCGCCCTGAACGTCGTGCGCAATGTTGTCAAGGCCAATCCAGAAGCTGTCGTCGTCAACGAAGGGGCCAACACCCTTGACTTCACCCGCAGCATTGTTGACATGTACCTGCCGCGCAAGCGTCTCGACGTTGGCACCTGGGGCATCATGGGCATCGGCATGGGCTTCGCAGTGGCCGCCGCAGTGACCACCGGCAAGCCGGTGATCGCCATCGAAGGCGACAGCGCCTTCGGTTTCAGCGGCATGGAAGTCGAAACCATCTGCCGCTACAACCTGCCAATTTGCATCGTTGTCTTCAACAACAACGGCATTTACAAAGGCACCGACGTCAACCCGCTGGGCGGCGATGTGGCCCCGACGGTGTTCGTCAAGAACGCCCGCTATGAAATGATGATGCAGGCCTTTGGCGGTGTCGGCGTTGTCGCCAACACCCCGGCTGAACTCGCCAAGGCCATGGACGAAGCGATCGCCTCCGGTCGGCCGACCCTGATCAACGCGATCATCGACGAAACCGCTGGCACTGAAAGCGGTCGAATCACCAGCTTGAATCCGCAGAGCGCTGCGAAAAAGAAGTAATCAATTCACATTTAGGAGAAATCAAATGAGCAACAAACCCCTCAACGGCATCAAGA
>CANFXC010000005.1 GCA_947450765.1 Comamonadaceae bacterium
AGCACCGGCTCTAGGTCGTCATAGACGCCGACCATGCCGGCGTTGACGATGCCCATGTCCATGCCGGCCTGAATCGCGTGGTACAAAAATACAGTGTGAATGGCTTCGCGAACCGGGTCATTGCCGCGAAAGCTGAAGGACACATTGGAGACGCCGCCGGATACTTTGGCGCCCGGCAAGTTGGTCTTGATCCAGCGTGTGGCGTTGATGAAGTCAACCGCGTAGTTGTTGTGTTCTTCAATGCCGGTCGCGATGGCGAAGATGTTCGGGTCAAAAATAATATCTTCAGGCGGGAAGTCGAGTTCGTCGACCAGCACCCGATAAGCCCGCTCACAAATTTCAATCTTGCGCTGGTACGTGTCGGCCTGGCCTTGTTCGTCAAAGGCCATGACCACGGCAGCCGCGCCATACCGTTTGAGCAACTTGGCTTGGTGTTTGAAAGGCTCCAACCCTTCTTTCATGGAGATGGAATTGACGATGCCCTTGCCCTGAATGCAGCGCAGGCCAGCCTCGATCACGCTCCACTTAGAGCTGTCGATCATGATGGGCACGCGCGAAATATCGGGTTCGCTGGCGATCAGGTTCAGAAACCGCACCATGGCCGCCTGGCTGTCAAGCATCGCCTCGTCCATGTTGATGTCGATGATCTGCGCGCCGTTTTCAACCTGCTGCCGGGCCACCACCAATGCCTGCTCGAAGTCGCCATTCAAAATCAGGCGGGCAAAGGCTTTGGAACCGGTAACGTTGGTGCGTTCACCGATGTTGACGAAGAGGGAATCAGCGCCAATGGAGACCGGCTCCAAGCCGGACAACTTCATGGGCGGCACGTCAGCAGATGTGCGGGACACCGGGCTGGAGTTGGGACTGAGAACAGGGGCGGAATTCGAAGACATGGACTCACCTTGGGCCAAAGGTGAGCGTGGTTGCGGGAATCGGTTCCCAAGCCTGACGAAAACTGGGTTTCGCTGCAACGCTCCTTGAGAAGGCGCTTATTTTAACCAACTCAAGGATCGCGCAGCAGCAACAGCATCTGTTCGACCGCGTAAGCGCAGTCACGCGGCCCGCGCAGGCAGTGCTGGGCGATGGGCTCGACGCTGACCGTTTGTGGCGGCATGCCGGGGCGCTGGACACTCAATTGCCCTGGTGCAGTGACTGTCACGGTGTAGTCCGGGTATTGACCCACGATTTTCCCGGACAGCAAAACATCCCAGGAAGGCGGCTTTTGACCGCACGCCACCAGCACGACAGCTGCGGCCAGCAACAGGCAACGCCAATGCGTCAAGCCGCCTCTTTGTAGAACCCGCCGGATGTCAAACCGCGCGGGCCGAGCGGTGTCACCGCCAAATGAATCGCGCCAATGTGCTCAGGCGTGGTGCCGCAGCAGCCGCCCACGATGTTGACCAAGCCTTCTTGCGCGAACTCACGCAGCAGGCGGCTGGTGACGTCGGGGGTTTCGTCAAAGCCGGTGTCGCTCATGGGGTTGGGCAGGCCGGCGTTCGGGTAGCAGCTGATGTAGGTGTCGCCAGCGACGCGGGCCAGTTCCTGAATGTAGGGCCGCATGAGCGTAGCGCCCAAAGCGCAGTTCAAACCGATGGCCAGCGGCTGGGCATGGCGCACGCTGTGCCAAAAAGCCGTCACGGTCTGCCCGCTCAAGATGCGGCCCGACGCATCGGTCACGGTGCCGCTGATGATCAGTGGCAAGCGCTCGCCGGAATTGTCAAAGTACTCGTCGATCGCAAACAAGGCGGCCTTGGCGTTCAGCGTGTCAAAAATGGTTTCGACCAGCAGCACATCGCTACCGCCTTTGACCAGTGCTTCGGTCTGTTCGTAATAGGCTTTGCGCAGCTCTTCAAAGCTGGTGTTGCGGGCGCCGGGGTCATTCACATCGGGGCTGATGCTGGCGGTTTTGGGTGTCGGGCCGAGGGCGCCAACGACAAAGCGCGGTTTGTCAGGCGTTGAATATTTGTCACAGGCAGCGCGGGCAATGCGCGCTGATTCGTAGTTCATCTCAATCGCCAAGTCCGCCATGTCGTAGTCGGCCTGGGCCACGGTGGTGGCGCCAAAGGTGTTGGTCTCGATCATGTCGGCACCTGCCGCAAGATAGCCTTCGTGGATGTCCTGAATCACGTCAGGCCGGGTCAAGCTCAAAAGCTCATTGTTGCCCTTGACGTCTTTGTGGAAGTCCTTGAACCGCTCGCCACGGTACTGCGCTTCATTGAGTTTGAAGCGCTGAATCATGGTGCCCATCGCGCCGTCAAGAATAGCGATGCGCTTTGCAAGAATGGCGGGCAGCGCCTGGCCGCGGGTGTAGTTAAAGGCTTTCATGCGGGCTATTGTAGAAAGGCTGCCAAAAACTGGGCGGCCGGGTCTTTCCCCGACAATAGCGCCATTGCCTGATTGAACTATGAAAAATCTCACTCCTCTTGAAGCTTGGACTCACCTGCAGCAAGCACCCGACACGCTGTTTGTTGACGTGCGCATGGAAATTGAATCGCTGTATGTCGGCCGGCCACCGGGCGTTGTCAACGTGCCGTGGTACGAATACCCGGACCTGATGCCTGACGCGGCCAGCTTTGCCGAGGCCGTGGCACGCGAGGCACGCGACAAGCATCAAAGTGTGCTGTTGATATGCCGGTCTGGCCAACGCACGCGGGATGCCGGCGCAGCCCTGGAAGCGGCCGGATTCGACAACGTCGCGCATGTGCTGAATGGCTTTGAAGGCGAGCTGGATGATCAATTTCGCCGCTCCACCATGTCCGGCTGGCGCTTTGCCGGCTTGCCTTGGGAACAGATGTAGCGCCCCCTGAACACTGGATATTTTTTGCCTTCCAACGCACTTTCTACCGACCCGTCGCCGCTGAGCATCTTGAGCGACGTGTTTGGCTACAGCAGCTTTCGCGGCCCGCAAGAAGACATCGTCAACCATGTGGTGAATGGCGGTGACGCTCTGGTATTGATGCCCACGGGCGGCGGCAAATCCTTGTGCTATCAAATCCCGGCGATTGCGCGGCAGCA
Source organism: Comamonadaceae bacterium (assembly GCA_947450765.1). Lineage (GTDB taxonomy): Bacteria > Pseudomonadota > Gammaproteobacteria > Burkholderiales > Burkholderiaceae_C > Polaromonas. The sequence continues at coordinate 3,016 of CANFXC010000005.1, forward strand.
AGCTGGCCACGGCGTGACGATCGTCATCTCGCCGCTGATTGCGCTGATGCACGACCAGGTGGGTGCGCTGCACGAGGCGGGCGTGTCGGCGGCTTTTCTCAATTCGACCCAGACGCAAGAAGAAAGCAGCGCACTCGAAAAGCAGCTGCTGCGCAACGAACTGACGCTGCTGTATGCGGCACCTGAACGCATCAACACGCCGCGCATGAAGGGCTTGCTCGGCTCGCTGCACGAGCGCGGTCTGCTCAGTTTGTTTGCGATTGATGAAGCACATTGCGTGAGCCAGTGGGGCCACGACTTTCGGCCTGAGTACCGCTCGCTGAGCTTGCTGCACGAAACCTTCCCCGACGTGCCGCGCGTGGCGCTCACCGCCACCGCCGACGCCCTGACACGGCAAGACATGATCGAGCGCCTGAAGCTCGAAGACGCCCGCGAATTTGTCAGTAGTTTTGACCGGCCCAACATCCGCTACACGATTGTTGAAAAGACTGATCCGACGCGGCAGCTGCTGCGCTTCATTGAAACCGAGCACGCCGGTGAGGCCGGTATTGTTTATTGCCAGTCGCGCAAACGGGTCGAAGAAATCGCCGAGATGCTGCAAGACGCCGGCCTCAAAGCCATGGCTTATCACGCCGGGCTGGATGCATCAGTGCGACAACAACGGCAAGACCGTTTCTTGCGTGAAGACGCCATGGTCATGGTCGCCACCATCGCCTTTGGCATGGGCATCGACAAGCCTGATGTGCGCTTTGTCGCACACCTCGACATGCCGAAAAACATCGAAGGCTATTACCAAGAAACCGGCCGGGCGGGTCGTGATGGTTTGCCGGCCAACGCCTGGATGGCCTACGGTCTGCAAGACGTGGTGAACCAGCGCCGCATGATCGACACCAGCGAAGTCGCCAGCGAAGAGTTCAAGCAAGTCATGCGCGGCAAACTCGACGCGCTGCTGACGCTGGCCGAAGACACGCGCTGCCGCCGGGTCAGTTTGCTGAGCTACTTCGGCGAAGACAGCCAACCGTGTGGCAATTGCGACAACTGCCTGAACCCTCCCGCAGTGTGGGACGCCACCATCGCCGCGCGCAAGATGCTGAGCTGCATTTACCGCGTGCAGCAAGCCAGCGGCATCAGCTTTGGCGCTGGCCACATCATGGACATCTTGCGCGGCAAAGTCACCGACAAAGTCAACCAGTACGCGCACGACAAACTCAGCACCTTCGGCATTGGTGCGGAGCTGGCCGAAACGCAGTGGCGCGGCGTGCTGCGCCAGCTGATTGCCAACAACATGGTGCGCGTCGACAGCGAAGCCTTCAGCACCTTGCAGTTGCTGCCTGACGCCCGCGCGGTGTTGCGCGGCGAAGTGACCGTGATGCTGCGCGAGCAAGCGCTGAGCGGCAGCGCCGATCGCAAAAAACGCAGCGTTAAAACATCTGTGAAAGGCATGGCCGAAGCCAGCCTCAACGCCGGGGCGATGGAGCGCTTGGGCAAGCTCAAAGCTTGGCGCGCCGAAGTGGCTCGCGAACACAACCTGCCAGCGTTTGTGATCTTTCATGACGCCACGCTGCGGGCCTTGGCTGAGCAAGACCCGCAAAGCTTGAGCGACCTGGAAGGCATCAGCGGCATGGGCGCGAAAAAGTTGCAAGCCTACGGCGCAGAAGTCTTGCGCGTGTGCGCCGCTAGCGCTTGAATAGCCTCTGGGGCAGACCATGAAATGCGGGGTCGCCAGCCTGTGCTCTACGCTTGCGCTAGGATTTACCGACTTGCACGCCGCCTGATGCGAATGCACACCCTCTAACTCGTTTTCACGGAGATCATCTTGTCCATCTTTGCAACTCAACATAAGCTGCGGGCCCTGCTCGCCGGGCTCTGCTTAACAATGGCTCTCCCAGCCTTCGCCGGCAAAACGCTGGACGCCATCAAGTCGCGCGGGCAAGTGATCTGCGGTGTCAACACCGGCGTGGCCGGCTTCTCGGCTGCAGACTCCAGCGGCAACTGGTCGGGTCTGGATGTTGATATTTGCAAGGCTGTTGCGGCAGCCACCCTCGGTGACGCTAAAAAAGTGAAGTTCGTTCCGTTGAATGCGCAACAGCGCTTCACGGCGCTGCAGTCTGGTGAAGTCGATGTGCTGTCGCGCAACACCACCTTCAGTCTGTCGCGTGACGCCTCGCTCGGTTTGCACCAAACCGTCGTGACGTATTACGACGGTCAGGGTTTCATGGTGCCGGCCAAGTTCAACATCAAAAGTGCCAAACAGCTCAAGGGCCAAACCGTTTGCGTGCAGTCCGGCACCACCACCGAAAAGAACCTGAGCGATTACTCGCGCACCCACAAGCTGAACATCAAGCCCGTGGTGTTCGAGAAATTTGAAGCCGCCAACGCGGCCTATTTCGCGGGTCGCTGCGTCGCTTACACCACCGACGCGTCAGGGCTGGCCTCTATCCGCAACAAAGAAGCGCGCAACCCGGCAGAGCACATGATCTTGCCGGACCTGATTTCCAAAGAGCCACTCGGCCCGATGGTGCGGCGCGGTGACGACGAATGGTTTGCCATTGTCAAATGGGTGATTTACGGCCTGATCGAAGCCGAGGAATATGGCATGACCCAAGCCAACGTCGACCAGCTGAAAACCAGCACCAGCGACCCGGTGATTCAGCGCATTCTGGGCACCACAGAAGACACCGGCCGACTGCTCGGCCTGGACAAAGAATGGATGCTGCGCGCCATCAAAGCCACCGGCAACTACGGCGAAATTTTTGAGCGCAATGTCGGCCCTAAATCCCCCATCGGTTTGCCGCGCGGCGTCAACAAACAGTGGAACCAAGGCGGTCTGATGTACGCCTACCCGCTGCGCTGAAGCGGCATGACGCTCCCAATCCAAGCCACGCCGGCGGTTCCAGCCAAGAAAAAATGGTCTTGGCGCAGCCGTGCTTTTCGCGGCTTGGTTTACCAAGCGCTGGCGCTGGTCTTGATGGGTTTAACGCTCTGGTACTTGGGGCACAACACGCTGATCAACCTGCGCGAGCGTGGCATCCAGAGCGGCTTTGATTTTCTGACGCAAACCGCCGGCTTTGACATTGGCGAAAGCCTGTTTCCGTTTGACGCCAGCCAGCCCTACTGGCGCGCTTTTCTGATCGGCCTGAGCAACACCTTGCGTGTGGCGCTGATCGGCATTGTCTTGGCCACGTTGATCGGCACTTTGGTGGGCGTGGGCCGTTTTTCGCGCAATGCACTGGTGCGTGGTGCGTGCTCTGCTTATGTCGAAATTTTCCGGAACATTCCGATCTTGCTGCAATTGCTCATGTGGTATTTGCTGTTCACGGAAGTCTTGCCAGCCGCCTCGGAGGCTTGGCAAGTCGGTTCGATTTTCCTCAGCAAAGGTGGCCTTAATTTTCCCGTTCCCATTTGGTCCAGCGGGCATGTCTGGGCTGCAGTGGGCTTGCTGGCTGGTACGGTGTTGGCGTGGCTTTACCGCCGCCGGGGCGTCACCCATTTTGAGGCGACTGGACAGTTGCGCAGCAGGGTCTGGGTCGCTTTGGGTTTGCTGGTTTTGGGCGGGTTGTTAGGCTGGCTACTCGGTGGTGCACCGACCGCCATGAACTCTCCCTCGCGCGGTTTATTTGCGATTGAAAACGGTGGCGCGCTGACGCCTGAGTTCATCGCCGTGTTGCTCGGCCTGACAGCGTACACCGCCGCCTTTATCGCGGAAGTGGTGCGCGCCGGTATCCAGTCGGTCGCCCTTGGGCAAAGCGAAGCGGCGGCAGCGCTGGGCCTGAGTCGCCGGCAAGAAATGCGGCTGGTGATGCTGCCGCAAGCGCTGCGCGTCATCATTCCGCCGCTCACCAACCAGTACCTGAACCTGACCAAAAATTCCTCTTTGGCGGTCGCCATTGGTTACCCCGATGTGGTTTCCATCTCCAACACCGCGCTGAATCAAACTGGCCGCGCTGTCGAGTGCATCAGCATCGTGATGGTGATTTACCTCAGCACCTCGCTGCTGACTTCTTGGTTGATGAGCCGCTACAACGCCCGTGCGGCCATCAAGGAACGTTGAGTGATTTCAACCATTGACTTATGACCGCGAAAACTTTCCACGCGATTCCAGCCCGCCCCGCACCTGTGCGCCATGGTGGTCTGCAGGGCTGGCTCAAGGCCAACCTGTTTGCTGACTTTCGCACTACGCTAGGCACGGTGTTTCTGGGCGGTTTGCTACTTTGGTATCTGCCGCAGTTCATCCAATGGGCCTTGTTTTCGGCCACATGGCGGCCCGACTCAGAGGCTTGTCGGGCGGCAACTGCAGGTGCTTGCTGGGGCGTGATCGCTGAGAAATACCGGCTCATCATCTTCGGCCGCTATCCGTTTGAAGAACAATGGCGGCCGCTGCTGGCCACCGCCCTGATGCTCAGCGTGCTGGTCGCCAGCTGTGTCCGGTTCTTTTGGAAGCCTTGGCTAACTTTGCTGTGGGTGGCTGTGCTGGCGGTATTTTTTGTACTCATGTATGGCGACAATTTCGGGCTGACGCGGGTTGAAACCGACCGCTGGGGCGGCTTTCCGCTGACGCTGCTGCTGGCCTCGCTGTCGATCGCCATGGCTTTTCCGTTGGCACTGCTGGTGGCGCTGGGCCGCCGCTCTGACTTGCCGGCGATACGCAGCGCTTGCACGATTTATATTGAGTTGGTGCGCGGCGTACCGCTGATTTCTGTGTTGTTCATGGCCTCGTTTTTGTTCCCGCTGTTCCTGCCGCAGGGCACCCGCATCGACGTGCTGATTCGCGTGCTGGTCGGCATCACGCTGTTTGCCGCCGCCTACATGGCCGAGGTCATACGCGGTGGCCTTCAAGCCATTCCCAAAGGTCAGATCGAGGCAGCCGCCACGCTCGGGCTGTCTTACTGGCAGACGCAGCGCAAGATCGTGCTGCCGCAAGCGCTGGCGATTGTCGTACCGGGCATCATGAACAACTTCATCGGCATATTCAAGGACACCTCCCTGGTGACCATCGTCAGTCTGTATGAACTCACTGGCGCGCTCGGTTTGGCGCTCAACTCAGACGCCGATTGGCGCCCTTTCAAGGTCGAGGGCTATCTCTTCATCGCCCTGATCTATTTCACTTTTTGCTTTGCCATGTCGCGTTACAGCCTGTGGGTAGAAAAGCAAGTCAACCAAGGCCATGCGCGATGAGCGATCCCATCATCACCTTCGACAAAGTCAACAAGTGGTACGGCAACGATTTTCATGTGCTGCGCGACATTGACCTGCAGATCCGTCAGGGCGAACGCATCGTGATTTGCGGGCCCTCAGGCTCTGGCAAGTCGACGCTGATTCGGTGCATCAACCGACTGGAAGAACACCAGCAAGGTCGGCTCATCGTGGCGGGCATTGAACTGTCTGATGACGTCAAAGCCATCGACGCCGTGCGCCAGCAAGTCGGCATGGTGTTTCAGCAGTTCAATTTGTTTCCGCATTTGACGGTGCTGGAGAACCTGACGCTGTCGCCCATCTGGGTCGGCAAGATGCCGAAGAAAGAGGCTGAAGAAAAGGCCATGCAGCAACTCGAACGCGTGCAGATCGCCGAGCAAGCGTATAAGTTTCCGCTGCAATTGTCGGGCGGCCAGCAGCAACGCGTGGCGATTGCCCGCGCGCTGTGCCTGAAGCCCAAAATCATGTTGTTCGACGAGCCCACCTCAGCGCTAGACCCAGAGATGATCAAGGAAGTACTGGACGTGATTGTGGAACTGGCTGATCAAGGCATCACCCTGCTCTGCGTGACGCACGAAATGGGCTTTGCCAAAGCGGTTGCGGACCGCGTGATTTTCATGGATCAAGGCCAAATCGTTGAGCAAAACACGCCCGATGAATTTTTCAATCACCCGCAGACGGATCGGGCGCAGGACTTTTTATCGAAGATTTTGGGGCACTGACAACGTCTGGCCTCAGTTCCAGCCAATCAGGTCAAAGCCTTTTTCGCTCAAGCAGCGCTGCACAAAACTGCGGTAAACGCTGTTGGGCTGGGCACCCCGAACAGCCGCTTGGGTGGCACCGGCTGCACCACCAATCGCAGCGCCGCCAGCCCCGGCCCGCAACATCCCTTCGGCACCACGACCAAACACCAATGCTCCGACGGCACTGGCGACACCTGCCACGGCAGCGCTTTCGCCCGCCCGCTGCGCCATTTGGCTACCTTGCTCTGCGCGCAGCCCAGCGGCGTTAGCGCGTGACTGGCAGGCAGCCACTTCGTTCTGGGCCTGAGCATCACCCGCGCGGTTATAGGTGGCGTTTGGATACAAAACCGGCTTAGCCGCAGCGCTGCCTGGGCCTGTGCTGGCACAACTGGCCAAGCCCAAGCAAACAGCTAGCAAAGCGGCGCGGCGGTTCAATAAAAAGCGAAAAGTCATGGCTAGGCCTGTTGCGACAGTTGATTCAAGTGGCCCATTTTGACCTTTTGCTCGAGGTCGCGTCCTCATAAAGGTAAAATCTGATGAGTTTTAAAAGTACCCAGGAGTCGCCATGTCCAAGCCAGCAGATCATTCCTCCCACGATGCACACGCCCACGACGTGCCTGCGGTTGAGGAGGATGTTATCGATTCGATCGTCCCGCTGATGCCCATCGTCCTGCCCCTCGCCGGCGCGGTTTTGATGTTCCTACTGGCCTTTATTGCCGTTTCGATGGCCTGAAACTGAGCCGCCTATGTGTCGGCTGGGTTTAACGCTCAGGCCCTCAAAACAACCAGGCCAGCCCTTGTGCTGGCCTTTTTCACGCCTGAAGATTCAGAAAACAAGCATGCTCCCAGGCAGGTTTTCATAAATTTCCACCGTAACCGGTTGGTAACTGGCTTCAGAAGTTCTTAGAATAACCTTTCGCATCGCCAAGAATCGTTGACCAAGAATCACTTTACTAGGCCTTGCGCGCTGGCTTTCAGCGTTATTTTGCGAGTCATTGCAAGCACCCGGGTCTGACCCCGAACGCTTGCGGGGTCTGTCGAAATCACGTTTTACAACCTTGGAGCTTTTCGATGAACCACCCCGCTATGCAAGGGCTTGCCCTGAATGCACCCGCTTTTGTCAAGAATGCCAAACTGATCGCTTGGGTGGCCGACATGGCGGCACTGTGCAAGCCTGCTGCTGTCTACTGGTGCGACGGCAGCGACGCCGAATACCAGCGCCTATGCCAGGAGCTGGTCGACGCCGGCACCTTCCAAAAACTCAATCCCATCACACGGCCAAACAGTTTTCTGGCGCTGAGCGACCCGAGCGATGTTGCCCGCGTCGAAGACCGCACCTTCATCTGCTCCGCCCAAAAAGAAGAAGCCGGCCCGACCAACAATTGGATGGCTCCAGCGGAGATGCGTGCCACGCTGCAACCCTTGTTTGACGGCTGCATGCAGGGCCGCACGATGTATGTCGTGCCCTTCTCGATGGGCCCGCTGGGCTCGCCGATTGCCCATATCGGCATTGAACTTTCTGACAGCGCTTACGTTGCCGTGAACATGAAAATCATGACCCGCATGGGTCGTGCTGTGTATGACGTGTTGGGTACCGACGGCGAGTTCGTCCCTTGCGTGCACACGGTCGGCGCGCCGCTGGCAGCCGGTCAGAAAGACGTGAAATGGCCTTGCAACAAGACCAAGTACATCGTGCATTACCCGGAAACCCGCGAAATCTGGTCTTACGGTTCAGGCTACGGCGGCAACGCACTGCTCGGCAAAAAATGCTTTGCGCTGCGCATCGCCTCCAACATGGGCCGTGACGAAGGCTGGCTGGCCGAGCACATGCTGATTTTGGGCGTGACCACGCCAAAAGGCAAAAAATACCATGTGGCTGCGGCTTTCCCAAGCGCTTGCGGCAAAACAAACTTTTCGATGCTGGTGCCACCGGCCGGTTTTGACGGCTGGAAAGTCACCACCATTGGCGACGATATCGCTTGGATCAAACCTTCGGCCGATGGTCAGTTGCGTGCGATCAATCCTGAAGCCGGTTACTTTGGCGTGGCCCCCGGCACCAACATGCTGACCAACCCGAACTGCATGTTGAGCGTTCGCAGCGACACCATCTTCACCAACGTGGCCCTGACCGACGACGGCGACGTCTGGTGGGAGGGCATGGAGCAAGACGCGCCCGGCAAGGCGCTGCCCAAGCACCTGATTGACTGGCAAGGCAAAGATTGGACACCTGAGATCGCCCGCGAAACGGGTGCTAAAGCCGCTCACCCGAACTCGCGTTTCACGGTGGCCGCCACCAACAACCCAGCGCTCGACAGCGCCTGGGACGATCCCAAAGGTGTGTCGATTGACGCCTTCATCTTCGGCGGTCGCCGCTCGACCACGGTGCCGCTGGTGTCTGAAGCCCGCAGTTGGGTCGAAGGCGTCTACATGGCGGCCACCATGGGTTCTGAAACCACTGCAGCCATCGTTGGCCAAGTCGGTATCGTGCGCCGTGACCCGTTCGCCATGTTGCCCTTCATCGGCTACAACATGAGCGATTACTTCCAGCACTGGTTGACCCTTGGAGAACAGCTCGCTGCCAAGGGTGCCAAACTGCCGAAAATCTACACCGCCAACTGGTTTCGCAAAGGCGAGGACGGCAAGTTTGTCTGGCCCGGCTACGGCGAAAACATGCGTGTGCTGAAGTGGATGATCGAGCGCGTTGAAGGCTCGGCCCAAGGTCAAGACCACACCACTGGCGTCAGCCCAAGCTATGAAGATCTGACTTGGGACGGTCTGGACTTCAGTGCTGAACAGTTCAATTCCGTCATCAGCACGGACAAAACTGCTTTGCTGAAAGAGCTTGAGCTGCACACGGAGCTGTTCACGCAATTGGCGCATCACCTGCCAACCGCTTTGATTGAAACCAAAGCCGCTATTGAAAAGCGTCTGGCAGCCTGACCTGACCTAGCGCCCATGAAAAAACCACCCATAAGGGTGGTTTTTTTTCGTCGAGGCCAAACAAGTTTGGCTTCGCTGCCGATCAGCTGTTTAGGCGCTGGTAAGCCCGCAACTCTGCGCCGCCGAGACGGATGGCGCGGGCTGACAAGCCGGTTGTCGCTTCAGGAGCTGCACCAGACAACGCAGCGACCTCAGCCAAAGACTGTTGGCGAGTGATGGCGGAGTGCAGATCAGCCATGACGCGGCTGTCAGTCTTGGCAATGATCCACAGGCGTTCGTCCGCACGGGCTTTGGCTTGACCGCGGGCCCAGCTGTCCAGCCCAAGCTTTGAGCGTGCCACGATACTGCGGACAGTTCCCGAATAAAAAGCCAGGCCAGCGAAGGCCAGGGCCCACAATGCCATCCACATCACCAGCAAGTTACCCTCAACCACGCTGTCCATGACCTCGTAGGCCACGACCAACACGGCCGCAACAATAGACGTCACCAGCAAGGCGGCTAAACCGCTGACAGATGACCAGCGATGACGCAATAGCAAAGCGCCTTGGATGGCGGACTCAACGCGCTGAACGCCAGGATGCTCGTTGGAATAGGCGGTATGGATAAAAGTGCTCATGATGATTCCCTTGGTTAGGGCCGTAAACCTTCGAGGGTCTGCTTGCTCACGACGGCCACGATGAACAAGGCCTTGATCTTAGGGTTAATACTGATGCGACTCAACTTTATCTTGATGATTTAACTCATTCACAAGAGTTATAGTCTTAGCTTACTTGTAGATCTCCAGCATGAGCCCGCCCAATTTCCGTACCCTTGACCTGAATTTACTGCGCGTCTTTGACGAAGTCATGGCGGAACGCAGCCTGACCCGCGCCGCCCGCAACCTGTCTTTGACGCAACCGGCCGTGAGCAATGCGCTTCGGCGCCTCAGGGAAACGCTGGGCGATGAGTTGGTCCAGCGCAGTGGCCAGGGCATGGCGCCCACTCCCCGCGCCCGGGCCATCTGGCCGGCTGTGCGCGAGGCGCTACAGCAGCTGCAATCCTCACTGATGCCCAGTGAATTTATACCGGCTGAGGCCAACACCAGCTTCGTGCTGGCCATGGCCGATGCCACTGCGGCTGAACTGATTCCCGGCCTCACGGACATCCTCGAACAAGAAGCGCCACGCGTGTCACTGCGGGTGGTGCCGCTGACAACCCGCGACCCGCGCCGCATGCTAGACGAAGAAGCCTGCGACTTGGCCGTCGGCTATTTTCCATCGGTGCTGGCTGATTTGACGGCGGGAGCACAAAGCGGAGAGCCACAGCCCTTCTCGCATTTGCGGCTGTACGACGGCGAATACGTCTGCGTCATGCGACGTGACCATCCCTTGGCACGCAGCCCGTTGACGCTGGACCAATTTTGCGCAGCACGCCATATGCTGGTGAGCTTTTCAGGTCGGCCTTATGGCTTTATCGACGAGTCGCTAGCCTCTTTAGGACGCGAGCGCCGCGTGGTGCTCACGGTCAATCAGTTTTTCACCGCTGGACTCGTTGTGGCCAACTCCAACTTGTTGACGGTCTTGCCGCGCCATTTTGTGCGTGTCACCGGCATTGCCGAGCAACTGACCTTGCAGCCACTGCCCTTCGATGTGTCGCCGGTGCACGTGGACGCCGTGTGGCACCGGCGCAGCCAGCAGCGCAGCAGCCACCTGTGGTTGCGCCAGGCGGTGATGCGGGTGGCGAAGCAAAGTTTTCAGCCTGACAGCGACCATCCATCGTGAACATTCAGCTGCTGTCTGACCTCCACCTCGAGTCGAACCCGCACTTTGTAGCCCGACCGATGCCGGGCGCGGACGTGTTGGTGTTGGCTGGAGACATCGGCTCCTATCAGCCAGGCTCGGCACTGACCCGCTTGGGCATTGAAGACTTCGGTTTGGCACGCTTTTCACCACGCCCTGTCAGTGAAGGTGGCGCTGGCTGGCCATGCCCAGTCCTGTTCATTCCGGGCAACCATGAATACGACGGCCAGGAATTTGACGTCGCGACACGCCGTCTGCGTGAAGCCTGCGAGCGTTGGGGTTTGATGTGGCTTGAGCAGCAGAGCGTGGTGCTGCAAGGTGTGCGCTTCGTCGGTTGCACCTTATGGACAGACTTTGATGCACTGAGTGGAGATTCCCTGAGCGCATCGCTGTCGGGCCGCGACAAGGCTTTTCGGGCGGCAAACTACTACCTCCGAAAAAACCATTCGCTGCGGGACGGTGTGCCGATGCTCGCACCCGAGGTCCGCGAGCTCGGCTTGCAAAGCCAAGTATGGCTGCGTTCAGCACTGGCTCAGCCCTTCAACGGACAGACAGTAGTGGTCACTCACTTTTCTCCAAGTCTAATCAGTGCTGATCCTCGCTATGGACTGACGCCTGGAACTGCCGGCTTTTGCAACGCCTTGGATGAGCTGCTGCCGTCAGCGCAACTGTGGCTGCACGGTCATCTGCACTGCCCGCAAGACTATCTAAGTCAAGGCTGTCGCGTGGTTGCCAACCCGCTGGGTTATGCCCACAAAGGCGAACAGAAAAGCTTTCGACCAGAGCTTCTGATCCACGTTTGAGTGCGTCTTGACGCGTTAGCTTCAAGCCAAGCTCAGCATCTCATCCGTGGGAAAGCACCTGATGCCTCACCGAAATTACCGGTGGGTCACAACAAAGACCATTGAGTTCAAATTGCTACTGACATGGCCTACATTGGGTTGGCACCACCTGTTTGGTGCTTACTTTTAACCCAATGGAGTCACCCATGAAAAAATCCCTCATCGCCTTAGCACTGAGCGCCAGCGCCGTCTTTTCAGCCCAGGCCGCCGACATCGTGGACACCGCAGTCAGCGCAGGCAACTTCAAAACACTGGTGACCGCCGTGACGGCTGCCGGTTTGGTCGACACCCTCAAAGGGACTGGCCCATTCACGGTGTTTGCACCCACGGATGCCGCCTTTGCCAAGATCCCAAAAGCTGATTTGGACGCGCTGCTGAAAGACAAAGCTGCTCTGACCAAAGTGCTGACTTACCACGTGGTTCCTGGCAAAGTGATGGCCAAAGACATCAAGGCCGGTAACGTCAAGACCGTGCAAGGCGGCAACGTGGCTCTCGCCACCATGGGCGGTGTGACGGTGAACGGCGCCAAGGTCGTGGCGGCCGATGTGGCGGCCAGCAACGGTGTGATCCACGCCATTGACACGGTCATCATGCCGAAGTAATTTTGGTGGCGTGAGATAGGCGGGGCCTGCGAGACCCGCCTGCGCAAGGCGTCTAGCCTTGCGCACTTCAAGAGCTAGAGTTGCGCAAACCGTCGAAGCAGGTGGTCACCAAGAGCTCAACGATCTCTTCGTCGCTGTAGAGACCGCTTGATTTCATGAATTCAAGCACCGGGTCGCAAGCCCGCGAATACACGGTGTAAAGCAGCAAGATGGGTGGCAAAACCGGGTTCAGGCTGCCGTTTCCCTGCGCAGCCTCAATCCAGCCGCCGATCTGGTCACTGACCTGCAGCAAACCATCCAAATAGGCCCGATTGGCCATCAAGTTGGCACGCAGGCTGGAGTTCTGGCTAGGCAGGGACGGCATTTCGCCAGCCAATTGCAAACGCATCATCCAGCGCACCACGGCTTTGAGTTGGTCGATAGGCGCAGCATCTGCTGGTAATCCGGCCAACATGGTCTTGGCCCGAGCCAAGACCCGCACCATGGCCGCAGCGGCCAAGTCTTCCTTGCTCGGAAAGTGTTTATAAAGACTCGCCTTGGCAATGCCGACCTCGGCGGCGACTTGGTCAACCGTCATCAAATCGAAGCCTTTTTCGGCCAGTAGCCGGTTCACAGCCTCAACAATGGCATCCTCTCGGGCTTGCAACATCTGCGCCTTGAAGGACGCCTTGACGGGCACCGTGACGACGACGTTAGGGCCTTGATGGGAGGATGAAATGGATGACATGCATTAATTTTAGTATGGGGAATTTCTGCCCGACTTTTCGGTGGAGCCTACGCCCAACAAGTAGTCCAAAGGGCTGTTTTGTGACTTGTGAGTTACGCCCGGTCCGGCGTGAGTGTTTCCGCTCCGGTTTCATTCGGAGCGAGATTTCCCAACGTGAATCGAAACGTCGCGCCCTGCCCTGGTGCTGACTCGCCCCAGATACGGCCACCGTGCCGCAAAATAATGCGCTGCACGAAAGCCAGACCAATGCCGGTGCCCTCAAACTCAGACGGTGAATGCAAACGCTGGAACGGACCAAAGAGTTTTTGCGAATACGCCATGTTGAAACCAGCGCCGTTATCTCGTACAAAATAAATCCGGTCACCGTTGGCATCAGTTTCAGAACCAAACTGAATACGCGTGACCGGTACGCCGGCACTGAATTTCCAGGCATTGCCCAATAAGTTTTCGAACACTTGACGCAGCAAGCGGTTATCGCCCGTGGCAACGAGTCCGGGCTCGACCTGTACCTCCAGCACACGGGCTGGCTCACGCTCACGAAAATTCGCCAACACGCTGTTCGCCAGTTCGCTGAGGTCGACGCGGTCGTGCCGCAAGGGCGCCCGGGCCAAACGCGCCAGCGAGAGCAAGGCGTCAATCAACTCGCCCATTTGAACCACACCCGCGCGAACTCGCTTGAGGTAGTGCTGCCCTTTTTGGGCCAGCGGCTCCGGCAAGGCCTCGACCGACTGCTCGAGCAGGCTGGCAAAACCATCGACCGCACTCAAGGGTGAGCGCAAGTCGTGGGAGACTGAATAACAAAATGACTCCATCTCTTCGTTGGCCAACTTGAGCTGCGCAGTGCGTTGTTGAACCCGCTCTTCAAGACTGGAATTCAAGTTGCGTATTTCCAGATCGGCCTGTAGACGCTTCAGTTCTGCGGAGGTTCGCGCTGCAAATATTTGCAGCGTGGACACCATCAAAACGGTTTGTTTGAGTGGCTCGCGAAACATCACGAACAGCATGCCCGCCAATTCCCCGGACGAATTCTCCAGCCGATGGCCGACATAGGCTTCGGGACTGAGACCAAAAATCGTCGCGACATCAGGGTATCGGCTGAGCACATTTTTCGGCAAGGTCACACTGACGGCATCAATCAGTTCGCGGCACGGCGACTGCGCCACCGGATAGTCAAAGCTGTCGACCAAAACGCCATCCACCACGCCGGCCACACGACGCGCGATCAGTGGCTCACCTGGCAGCACCCGTGTCACGAAGGCCGCTTGCGCGCCCAAGGCGTCCGCCATATTGCGCACCAAATGTTCAAAGAAGTTGCTGCCACCTTGTACCGACACCCCCGCGGCAACCTTGGAAATAGCGGCTTCAAGCTGATCACGCCACTGACGCGCACGAATGCTGTCGATGCCAAAAGCCAGGTTGTTGGCCAGCTCATGCAGCAGCAGCACTTCTTCCGCCCTCGCAGGCAGCGCATCCGCCGAGTAAAGCGCCAGCATGCCGAAGGTCTGATCGGCATAGGACAGCGGTATGGTGAGCAAACTGCGGTAGCCGCGCTCTAACGCTTCTTTGGCCCAGTGCACGCGATCTGCCAATGACTCGAACTCATAAAAATCCGACACTTTGCGTTGTCGGATGACGTCCCCCACGGGACCGCCCGAACCGGCAGGCTCGTCAGCCCAGCTCAGCTTGATCGTCGACAAGTAGCCCGCTTCATGGCCCGCATGTGCCATCGGCTCAATGCTGCGCTCTTCATCTTCCCGGGCATAGCCGACCCAGGCCATGCGATAGCCACCGACCTCAACCGCCAAGCGGCAGATCTCTGCCAGCAACTGCCGCTCGTTATCCATCCGCGTCAGCGCACGGTTGCACAAGCTGAGCATTTCCAATGCCCGGGCGGTTCTGGCGAGCTCTGCGGCAGCCCGCTTTTGAAAAGTGATGTCGTGCGCGACCCCGACAACCCGCTCGATTTGACCGTCTTCGCCCACCACGGGATGAGAGTTGTCGCGTACCCAGCGAAGATCGCCCGTGGGAACCACCAGCCGATATTCGGTTTCAGTGGCCATGCCACGGTGGTTTGTTGCATAGGCCGCCACCACTGCATCGCGGTCTGCCGGATGAACCGCATTGATGTAAGACTCCGGTTTGGCGTAGAGACTTTCACAACTGAAGCCCCACAGCCGCTCATACGCCGGGCTGATGTAAAGCATCTTTCCGGTGACGCCATCGATACTGTAGTAAACGTCCTCGGTGTTGTCGGCCAGCTCTAGGAAACGCAACTCTTTGGACAGCCGCGTGACGTGGGCATCGCGGCGCTCTTGCTCTTCAGCAGGGGATTTCATGGCTCAGTCCAAGGTGACAGCATGCGCCGCGACAGCACGCGGCAGCAGCCTGTTAAGGATGGACTTGCACTGAGCCGCCATCGTCAAAAGACATACACCGATGGTAGCTGGATGCGCCAGAGGAAAAATCCTTTTCGTTCAACGAGACCGCACGGGCGACCCGCTTAATCTATCAACGCGGTCAGTTCCCGAACGTGATGCAAGGATGGCAGATCCATCACGCCATCCAGAAATGCCGCCACTTTCTCCGCTGGATAACGCTGGCCAAGCTGACGATCAGCGTTACTCAAATGATCCGCCAGTGCATAAGGCCGAGACACACTCCCCATGGGGGCCAGCACCAAAGCCGTATAGCGCTCCCCCGTTGCCAAGGTCAGCGTGACCCGGGCGCTGACCGACTCCGTGCTGCTGGTCTTCTCAACCTCTTCATCTACAACGCAGTCCACCAGCCGGGTCAAATGCCTGACCAGCGGTGACGCCAGATTGTTTTCAAAATCATCAATGTTCAATGCAAAACCTTTCGGGCCGCCCTTGCAAATGGCCAGCGCCACACTGAAAGGCGCACTCATCTGGGCGGCTTGCAAGTCATTCGGTTGGTTGGAGGTCAACCGACCCTGGATGACTTTGGGTATGCCCAGAACGATGCCCGTGATGCTGTGGGCATCAATGTTGTGCTGCCGGCACAAATCCGACGCAGCTTCCACGGCAGATTGCACGCGCGCGCTGCAGGCGTGCGGTTTGATGGCCACCTCAGTGCAGTGGTAAAGCGTTCCCAAGCCCTGCGTCATCAACGAAAAATCAACCGCATCGGCATAGGCGCGAACAAAACCGTCCTGCCCTTCCAAAATATCGGTCGGCCCCGAAAAGCCAGCTTCCACCATCAAAGCCGCGCGCACGCCGGCACTCGCCGCTTGGGCGGCATGCAGCCGCTTGACCGTGGACTCGGAGTGGTAAAACTGCGTCAAGCCGCCGCAGGTTGAGGCGGCGAGTCCTATCGATTGCGCGATGCGCTTTGAACGGTCGGCTCCATTGAAGATCAAACTGGCAGCCGCTACCGCAGCGCCAAAAACACCGCAGGTGGCAGTGCTTTGGAAGCCACGTTTGAAATGGCTGGGTTGAATACCCAGTGCAATGCGAATCATGACCTCATAGCCCGCCACAACCGCCGCCAGCACTTGCTCGCCAGACATATTCCGGCTGGAGCCTACCGCCAAAGCGGCTGAAAAAACAATGCAGCCCGGATGCAGCATCGCGCCGACATGGACGTCATCGGCATCAATGCTGCCAGCGTAAACACTGTTCAAAAACGCCGCACTGGCTGGATCAACCTGCTGGGCAGAAAACAACAACGGCGCCGTGCCCACGCCGGCGTTTTGCCGGGTGTAGTCTCGCGCCCAAGTACTCCAGGGCAAACGCTCGCCGATCGAGGCCACCCGAAAATAGTCGAGCGTCAGGTCGACCATTTTTGCTTTCACCGATGCCGGTAAAGCCGCGTAGTTCAAATCAGCCGCGAACGACGCTAAGGTCTGAGTCGGTCCCATGTCAAGCTCGCAAGGTGAACAGTGGTGCCACTGAAGCAAGATGCTCGATTTGCCGCGCCTGAGAAAGCCAGGCCGCACACGCGGCTGTGCCGAAAGCGGGGGAGGCAAGCGCCTGAAAGCGCTGCGACACTTCGTCCGGTGTGATCGGGTTTTGCGGGCACCCTTTGGGATGTTCGATAAAGTGTTCGTGTACGCGCCCGTCTTTCAGATGACAAGTCACCCGGGCAGGAACCGCCTCCGCCGTGGTGAGTCGCTCAACGTCACTGTCGACCAGGCACGTCGTCCGGGCCGACAAGTCGCGAATCCGATCATCCTGCATGGACTGTTCAAAATCATCGATCGAGAGCGTCAACGGGCCTTCACGTTGCCCTGCCAACGCAAAGGCCATGGCCACCGCAAACGGCGTGCTGAGCTGCGCTTGCTGGTTGTCGACCGGCCGGTTGGCTGTCAGCTTACCGACCATGGCCGGGTGCACTCCGACGTCTATGGAGGCAATCGACGCCATGCTGATGCCCTGCTTGGCCAGCACTGCGGCGGCTTCAATCGCCGACTGCATGCGCACACTGCCGGCGTGGGGTTTGAGCGAAATCAGCTGGGTGTGGAAAACGCTGCCCAAATGGTCAACACACACCATCGGGTCGAATCGATCCGAGAAGGCGCGCGCAAATCCCTGAACCCCTTCGATCGCATCGTGCGGACCCGTCAGACCCGCATGCGCCAACAGTGCCGCTTCAACGCCATTGGCGGCCGCCTTGCCCGCGTGAAAGCGCTTGATATCAGAGCCCGAGACAAAAAATTGCGACAGACCACACGCAAAGGTGGCGGCAATACCCAGCGCGTCCCGGGTTTGCTCCGTCGAGAGTTTGAGCAACCGGGCACACGCCGCAGCTGCACCAAAAGCGCCACAGGTGGGTGTCCCCTGAAAGCCGCGCAACGAATGCTCAGGTTGAATCGACATGCCTATGCGAATGGCGGTTTCGTAGCCTGCTAACACGGCGGTCAATAGCTCGCGTCCGTTGGCCCCGGTCACCTGCGCCATCGCCAAGGCGGCCGGCCAGATCACGACGCCAGGGTGAATGATGGCGGCAACGTGCGAGTCATCCCAATCGAGGCTGCCACAGGCCACGCCATTGACGAATGCCGCCTTGGCAATATCCACCGGTTGGTCCGAAAAAAACAGACTGGCATGCTTGTCAGATGTGTGGTGCTGATACAGCGCCGTTACTTTTTGCGTCCAAGCCCGCTCACGCCCAGCCGCAGCCGCACGAAAGACGTCGACCATCAAGACCGGCATCAGCGCTCTGACATGCGCCGGCACATCGGTCCACTGAAGGGTGGAAACAAATGCAGCCAGTTGTGCGGTCACCGCCACGGGCGGCTGCAGTGAGTTCGATTTGTTTGAAGATGTCAAGATGTTCATTCGGATTTGATGTTGCCGCGCTTGACTACTTTTTCCCACTTGGCATAGTCTTGACGCAGGTAGCTGGACAGGTCCGCGGGACTGCCACCACCGACTTCAATAGCCTCTTCAGCAAAGCGTTTGCGCAACTCGGGTGAATTCAACATCTTGTTTACCTCGGCATTCAAGCGGGCGACGATGGGCGCCGGCATGCCGGCGGGTCCGTAAAGACCCCACCACTGGTTCGACTCGAAGCCGGGCAAACCAGACTCTGCCAGCGTTGGAAACTCTGGCGCCAAATCAAGCCGTTTGAGGCTGGTCACACCCAGCGACCGCAAACGACCTGACTTGAGCATCGGGCTGACGCTGGCGTACGCTGCGAACAAAGCCGTCACTTGTCCGCCAGCCGTGTCGGCCACAGCTGGTGCCGCACCTTTGTATGGAATGTGCAGCAGATCAACCCCGGACGATTGCTTGAACAACTCTCCCGTCAAGTGGCTCAAGGTGCCACTGCCATTCGAGGCGTAGTTGAGCTCACCGGGACGCGCCTTGGCTGCGGCCACTAGATCAGCAACCGATTTGATCGGCAACTTAGCATTGACAACCAGCACATTAGGGGACGAACCGATCAGCACGATTGGCGTGAAACTGGTGAGCGGGTTGTACAGCGGCTTGGCCATCAGATGCGGGTTGATGGACATGGTGCTGCTCGACGTGATCAGCAATGTATAGCCGTCGGGCTCTGCCCGTGAGACAAACTGGGTGCCAACCGCACCGCCTGCGCCCACTCTGTTTTCAACAATGAAGGTGCTTTTAAAAGCTTCGCCGAGTTTCTGCGTGACCAGTCTGAGTACGACGTCTGCAGCACCCCCAGGCGGAAAAGGCGTGATCACATGAACAACTTTGTCAGGGTAGTTCTGTGCAGCGGAAAAAGTTGGCGTTAACAAAACCAGGCTCGCCAAGAGCAGCTCGAGAGTGAATCGCAAAGTCGAACCTTCTTAATTTTTGACGCGGGAACTTAGCAGAGCGCCGGCCTCTTTTTCCCTCATCGATGAGCCAAATGGCATCAGCTCAACATTTATGGCGAATCGATTATGTAAGGCAAAAATCGCCGAGTAAAGTGCAAATACTCCACTTACTTTTGCTTGAAACGCAAAAATCTACTCGAATTGCCAAGTCTGCGACCGTCACTGAATAAGCGTATTCTTTAATTCATTTAACTGGGAGCTCAAGCTGTGTCTTTCTGGATCAACGAATTAGCCCGCGCAGCCCGACGCTCCAACATGGGCCGGCAAATGGCGGCAGCTGAACGACTGTTCCGACGCCTCTTGCGCAAAGACTCGGCAGTCCCAGTCTTCACGACGGCATTTGTCGCAGCGGCTTCTGAGCCGGCCCACACTGAAGCCCTTGCAGACATCACCGCAACGCTGATTGCGACGCCCGAAACACCTGCTGAGCAAGAGGTCTCG
This sequence comes from Comamonadaceae bacterium, assembly GCA_947450765.1. Taxonomy (GTDB): domain Bacteria; phylum Pseudomonadota; class Gammaproteobacteria; order Burkholderiales; family Burkholderiaceae_C; genus Polaromonas. The sequence continues at coordinate 22,586 of CANFXC010000005.1, forward strand.
CTCAAACCCCGTCGCGCAGCGTTCACGCGGCAGGTTTTTCAATTTGAAGGCGAGCGCTATGACTTCAACCTGTATGTGCCGCCCCTGCCACCCCTACCGCTATTAGCGTCCACATCGGAGGCGCAGACCCGTGTGCCATTGGTCGTGATGCTGCACGGGTGTAAGCAAGATTCCCCCGACTTCGCCCGCGGCACGACCATGAACGAGTTGGCAGCGAAGACGCCGTGTCTGGTGCTCTACCCCGAGCAGCTGGCCAAGGCCAATCAGATGCGTTGCTGGAACTGGTTTGACAGCGCGCACCAAGGCCGTCATGCAGGTGAACCCGCGATGTTGGCCGCGCTGACACGGCAAGTCATCGCGCGTTACCCTGTGGACCCCAAGCGGGTCTACATCGCGGGCCTCTCCGCTGGCGGCGCGATGGCCGCTATCGTCGCCGCGCACAACCCCGATCTGTTCGCCGCTGTCGGCGTGCACTCCGGCCTGCCACCGGGGGCTGCGCATGACGTGATGTCGGCATTCAGTGCCATGCGCAGTGGGGGTCGCTCACGCGCGCCCGGCGATGCGGCGGCTCTCAAAGACGTGATGCCGACCATCGTTTTTCATGGCGACGCCGACCGCACCGTGCACCCTGACAACGGTGACCGGATCGTGCTCGCCGCCACCGCCGCATTGAATGCGTCCGGTGTGGCGCTCAAACGCAGCATCGTTCCGCAAGAAATGCCCGCGCCCACGGGCGAATTGCGGCACACGCTTCGCACGGTTTACAGCGCCGAAGACCAACGCAGTTACGTCGAATACTGGTCTGTAGAAGCGGGGCCTCACGCGTGGTCGGGGGGGAGCGCTGCGGGCTCATTCACAGACCCGCACGGGCCGAACGCCTCGGCGGCCATGCTGACATTCTTCCTGCAACATCACCGTTGAAGAAGCCCTCACCAAGGGCCGAGCTTGTCATGGCTGAGATCGGAAAACCTGATTCATCGCAGACAATCACTTTCTAGTACCGCGATGACCTTCCCTTCATGACTCACCGACTACCGAGCACGCCCCCATGACATCCCTGCTGTCCAGCGCCAAGATCCTTTCCGCCAACAGTCCCAATTTTTCACGGCAGGAGTTTCGCGGAGCACTGGGCATGTTCGCCACCGGCGTGACCATCGTCACCGCCCGTACGGCTCAGGGCGACTTGATCGGTCTGACCGCAAACTCCTTCAACTCAGTCTCATTGGAGCCGCCACTGGTGTTGTGGAGCCTGAGTCGCTCCGCAGCCTCGATGGTGGTATTGAGCACGGGTTCGCACTACGCCATCAACATCCTCGCCGCCGATCAAAAAGAACTGGCCGAACGCTTTGCCGGCAAGCGTGAAGACCGTTGGGAGGGCGTTGAGTTCGCCGACGGGCTTTGTGGTGCACCTCTGCTAGCCGGCGCTGCTGCTACCTTTGAATGCTTCAACCGCAGCCGCTATGAAGAAGGTGATCACGTCATCTTCGTCGGCGAAGTCGAGCGCTGCGAACACCGCCCCGGCGTTCCCCCATTGCTGTTTCACGGCGGCAAGTTTTACACTGAGCATCCGCTTTAAGGTACACCCCTCCTGGCGGGTACCGTTGGCGCGGCGTCAATGGCTGAAGTCTTTCGACTCACTACACTTGTCCTTTTGCCCCCACACAAGTACCAGACCCGTCATGGAAATTTTTGTTCTCTCGATGATGTTCGCCTTTGTTGGCTATACGCTCAAGTCCAGAGCCGAGGGGCGGCGCATCGCCTTGCTGGGCTTGCATCTTGGCAATTTCGACATTGAAAAACTCATGGAGACCCTGACCGAAGGCTACGCCCGGGCGCTGGGCGAAAACGATGCCGCACGGCGCGCTTCTATCTGGCAACTGATGAACGCCACCGAAGACAAGCTGGTCGCACAATTCAAACAGTTGGCCGACAGCATGGCCAAAGCAGATGCCGCCGAGACGAGTGTCAACCTCTGGCCCTGGCCCTTGAGTGAAGCCGCGCAATGGGTCCCGAATGCACGCTTTGACTTGCGCAAGGCCTTGAAAATTCATGCTGACGGCTTGGCCCGCGCAGCCGGCCAAAGCGATACGGTCTCCGCACCTTCGCGGGCCTTCACGCTCAGTGCTGAGTTGTTTTTGATGCAGCACACCTGCCACTGGTTTTGCAAATCAAAAACCATCGCCTCAGCGCGCATGCTGGTGCGCCACAAAACGGCTTACGAGATGGTGCTGCAGTCAGTTTCACCCGAAACACGGCGGGCTTACAACGCGCTGGTCGAGGCGGCCTGAAGCCCTCCGCTGATCAACGGCTTAGCGGCTCAACTGCTCACCACGCGGCCGTCGACCAGCTCGATCACCCTGTCACAGCGGAGCGCCAGTCGCGGGTCATGCGTGACTATCAGGCACGCGCTGCCGTGGTCACGATTGAAGTCACGCAGCAGCGAAAACACCTCGTCAGCGCTGACGGTGTCTAGATTGCCGGTCGGCTCATCGGCCAAGATCAGTCGCGGTTTTTGCGACAAGGCGCGGGCAATCGCCACGCGTTGCTGCATGCCCCCCGAGAGCTCGCCGGGCCGCTTGTATTCAGCGCCACTCAGGCCGACACGAATGAGCAGCTCACGCGCCAGCGCTTCGGCCGCGGGTGTGGTCGTGCCATGGCTGATGATGGACGGTAGCAAAACGTTTTCCAGCGCTGTGAAGGCCGGCAACAAATGGTGGAACTGAAAGACAAAACCGATGGTGGCACCGCGCAAAGCCGTGAGGCCGGTATCGTCGAGTGACTGCGCCGCCTGACCAGCGATTTCAAGCTGACCGCTGGTCGACTGCTCAAGCAGGCCAATGATGTTGAGCAGCGTGCTTTTGCCCGAGCCTGAAGGCCCCTTCAAAGCGACGAACTCGACCTGTTGCAACGCCAGTGTGATGCCGTGTAAGACCTCGGTCTCGACTTCGGTACCGATGTTGTAGCGCTTGGTGATCGCCTCCAAGCGAAGAATGGGTGAGTTGCTGGGTGGGTTCATCTGTTTGACCTCAGGCCCGAATCGCTTGCACCGGGTCCATGCGGGCGGCGCTGCGCGCGGGCACAAAAGCCGCGGCCAGCCCCACGCCGCATGCCACCAGTGAGGCCAGCAACACCAGCTGCGGGTCCAGATACGGTGCAAACATCGGACTGCCGTCGGGGCTTTTGAAAACATGTGAAAACACCACCAGCAAGGCATACGCCAATGCTGCGCCGAGGATAGAACCGGCCAAGCCGACCAGCCCACCCTGCAACAAAAAGACCGCCATGATTTGACGTCGACCCGCACCCATGGCACGCAAGATGCCGATCTCGCGCTGCTTTTGCACCACGCTGACCACCAACACGCTGGAAATACCCAGCGCCACGATGAGCACCACAAAACTGCGGATCAGGTTGTTCGAAACCGTCTGGTTGGACAGTGCATTCAGCAAGCCGGAGTTGGTCTGCATCCAGCTGTCCACCGTCAGGCCGGTTTGCAGGCGCAGCGTGTCGGCAACCCGGTCGGCGTCAAACAAATCAGTCACCGTCAGGTCGATGTTGGACACGCCGCCGGGCAGATCGAGCAGCGTTTGCGACAACTTGAGGGTGACAAAAATCCAGCGTCGATTGAGGTCTCGGTTGCCCATGTCAAAGAGGCCTGTGACCTGCAGCGTCTCACTGCGACCCGTCGCGCTGGTGACGCGCAGCTTGTCACCGAGCGAGAGGCCGAGGTCTTGCGCCAGGTCAATGCCGATCAGCGCACCGGTGCCAGCTACATCAAACGTGCCGCGCGTCATGTAGTTGTCCATCCGCACCACGCGGCGGTAAACGTCAGGCTTGACGCCCTGCAGCACGACGCTCTTGTTGTAGTTGCCGCGTGACGCAAATGCCGGACCGCTGGCCACCGGTGAGACCGCCAACACACCCGGCGTGTTGGCTGCCAGCGCTGCGATGCGCTCCCACTGGTCGACGGACCGCAAGCGCTGTTCGCGTGGCTGCACCGCAGCGGCGACCGCCTGGCTTTCATCTGCCCGCAGCACCGGCCGGGTCAGCTCTTCAGTCGGCCGGATCACCACATGCGCTTGCGAGCCCATGACGCGGTCAATGATGGTGCTCTGCAACTGGTTGATAAGCTGCGTCAGAAAAATGATCACGGCCACACCACCCGTGACCCCGGCCAAGATGAGCGTGCTCTGCATCCGGCCTTCGCGCAAAAAGCGCAGCGCCAGCAGCAGTTCAAAGGGCATCCAGCGGGCCCACGAACTGAGTTCTGGACGGTGCCGGGACCGACGCGAAAACGGCCACTTGAAGCGCCCGCGCAAGCTCGTACCAGCGACAGGCAAGGCGGTCACGGCAACGGGCTCAGGCAATGGCGTTGACGGCTGGTTCGGCATGACAGCGGAGGCTTTGTCGCTCTGGAATTCAGCGCTTCAACGCGAGATGAAAGAGGGCACTTCCATGCCCTTTCCTTGGAGCGTGCTGCCAGTCTGTCGCACGCTGTCGCCAGGCAGCGCTTTTTCGGTTTGTGGAATAGCCAGATCGCCCTCCTCCAAACCGCTGACAATTTCGACCGTACCGATACCGCGCAGCCCCAGTTTGACCGGCATCCGCACCGCGCGGTGGTCGCGCAATGCCAAGACCCATGGCGAAGCACTGTCGGCATCACGCACGGCTGTGGCAGGCAGTACCAAGACGCCCTGACGCTTCGCGCCGATGAGCTCCACCGACACCGTCATGTCGGGTTTGAGAAAGGCGGGTGGCTGTGGCACTGCCAAACGCACCTCGACGGTGCCGCGTTGCAAGTCCACCGCCGGGCCGATGTAGCTCAATTGCGCATCAAAAGGCTGCGCCGGATAGGCGTCGGCCACAGCCCGGGCGGGCATGCCGAGCACCAACATATGCAAATGCTTTTCATCAATGCCGGCGTCAATGCGCGTACTGCCCGCAGCCAAAGCCAGCAGCACCCGACTCGGCTGAGCCATGCTGCCGGGCTCGACATTGCGAACCAACACCACGCCATCGACCGGACTGGTGATGACCAAGCGGGCCAGCCGCGCCTCGGCCATTTGCACGGCGGCCAGCGCCTGCGCGACGCGGTCAGCGGCCAGTCCACTTTCCACACCACGCGGCTGATTCGCCTCAGCTTGCACACGAGCAGACTGCAAAGCGCTGGCCGACGTGTCGAGCGTGCGACGGGCTTCATCCAGTTTTTGCTGCGAGAAAAATCCTTGTGCCACGAGCTGTTGTGCGCGCTGAAATTCACGCTCCGCATTGCGCCAGGCGGCATCGGCCTGCACCACCGTTTGCACCGCCACCGGTGCCGCCACCGTGGCTTGCTGGCTCGCCCGATTGCGCGCCTCACCCAAGGCGGCCTTGGCCTGCTGCAAAGCAGCGCGCGCCTCCGCGTCTGACAAACGCACCAGCCATTGGCCGGCCTTCACATGATCGCCCTCCCGCACTTGCACCGCTTGCACGGTCGCCGTGACTTCGGCGGCGAGTTCAATGCGGGCCGGGGCATTCAAACGGCCTGTGGCGACCACTGATTGCACCAAATCACTGCGCAGCACGGGCACCACCTGAACGGCGGTTCCGCGTTGCTGGAACAGCAAGCCGCCGGCCAGCAGCAAAGTGAGCACAACGGCAGCAAAGATCCACTTCTGGCGAGATTTCATAAGGGGCGAGCTTAGCAGCGCCAATGGCGCATCAATTGACCAGCATCATGAAACCTCGAATTAGACCGGCCCGTTTAGACCGTGCCCTCGCCCTGCTTCGCCAATCGTTCGCTCTTCCAGTAAACGTCGTCACCGCCGTTCATGCGGTTGAGCACGCGTGACAGCACGAACAGCAAATCGCTGAGTCGGTTGAGGTATTGGCGTGGCGATTCATTGAGTGTCTCGGCCAAGTCCAGCGCCACCACGGCACGTTCAGCGCGCCTTGCCACCGTGCGGCAGACGTGTGCCAATGCGGCAGCACGCGTGCCCGCAGGCAAGATGAATTCCTGCAGACGCGGCAAGGTGGCGTTGTATTTTTCGAGTGCGGTGTCGAGCGCAATCACGGCTTCGGGTTTGAGCAGTTCAAAGCCTGGAATAGACAACTCACCGCCCAGATTAAACAGCTGATGCTGCACCTCAATCAGCAGTGCACGCACGTCGGCAGCCATGTCTTCGCACAGCAACACCCCGATGTTGGAGTTGAGCTCGTCAACATCGCCCATCGCATGCACACGCAAATGGTCTTTGGAAACGCGGGTGTTGTCGCCCAAGCCGGTGGTACCGTTGTCGCCGGTGCGCGTGGCAATTTGAGTGAGTCGATTGGCCATGGGGTTTCCGTCAAAAAGTGGCGAGCCTCAGTCGGGCCGCGGTCGCCTGTGCGGCTGGTGTCCGCCGAACCCATGATTATTCACGACTTCGACTTCATCCATGCCGGCGTAAACTCCAAAAAACGATGGAGACACCCCATGAACGCACCAATGCCAGTCCATTTGCTGCCCGAGATTCAACAACGCGAGACACCACACGCGCTGATTGAGGCGCTCAAAGCGCGCTTTGCCGAACGCTGCTCAACGGCGCTGGTGGTACGCGAGCAGCACGGGCGTGACGAGTCGTCTTTTGCATCGCCACCGCCAGTTGCCGTGGTGTTTGCAGAAAGCACCCAGGACGTCGCAGAAGTCGTCAAGCTAGCTAGCCAACACAACGTACCGGTCATTCCCTTTGGCGTCGGCACCTCGCTGGAAGGGCATTTGCTGGCGGTGCAAGGCGGGATCAGTGTCGACATGGGCCGCATGAACCGCGTGCTGTCCATCAACGCCGAAGACCTGACGGTGACGGTGCAGCCAGGCGTGACGCGCAAACAACTCAACGAAGCGGTCAAAAGCACAGGTTTGTTCTTCCCGATTGATCCCGGCGCTGACGCGACGATTGGCGGCATGAGTGCGACCCGCGCCAGCGGCACCAACGCCGTGCGCTACGGCACCATGCGCGAGAACGTGTTGGCACTGGAAGTGGTGACCGCCAGCGGCGAGGTCATTCGCACCGGCACACGGGCCAAGAAATCATCAGCCGGTTATGACCTGACGCGTCTGATGGTGGGCAGCGAAGGCACGCTGGGCGTCATCACCGAGATCACCGTCAAGCTTTACCCGTTGCCGGAGGCCATTTCGGCGGCGATCTGCTCCTTCCCAAGTATTGAAGCGGCGGTGCGCACGACGATCGAGATCATTCAAATGGGTGTGCCGATTGCTCGCGTCGAACTGATTGACGTCAACGCGGTGCGCATGGTCAATGCGCATTCGAAGCTGTCCCTTCGCGAAGAACCCCTGCTGCTGATGGAGTTTCATGGTTCCCCCACCAGCGTCAAGGAACAAGCTGAGCTGGTTCAAGAGTTGGCCAGTGGACACGGCGGCAACGCCTTTGAATGGGCCAGCACGCCCGAAGAGCGCACACGTCTATGGGCGGCTAGGCACAACGCCTACTTCGCGGCTGTGCAGTCGCGCCCTGGTTGCCGCGTGATTTCAACTGACACCTGCGTGCCCATTTCACGTCTGGCCGACTGCCTGCTGGACTCGATCACTGAGGCTGACGCGAGTGGTATTCCGTATTTTTTAGTGGGCCACGTTGGTGACGGCAATTTCCACTTCGGCTACCTGATTGATCCGACGCAAGCTCAAGAGCGAGAAGTGGCCGAGGCCTTGAACCATCAACTGGTGAGCCGTGCACTCCAGCTCGAAGGGACCTGCACGGGCGAGCACGGTATCGGTCTGCACAAAATGGATTTTTTAGTGGCCGAAACAGGCGATGGCGCCGTGAACATGATGCGCACCATCAAGCGCGCTCTCGACCCCAAAAACATCATGAATCCGGGGAAGATTTTTACGCTTTAGTCGGCATCGCTTGCCGAACGATCAGCCGCGACAGGCTTGTCCGCTCAGGACCACAGACGTCGCGGCATCGGTGGTGCATGACGGGCGCTCATGGCATTCATGAGCAGGCAAAAGACGGACATAAAACGCAAAGCAATCAGACCCGCAACCCACTGCGACGGCGTCTGACTCAGGTACACATAAGCATTGAAATAATCCAGCAACAAAGCGGTCACACCGACCCCGAGACAGACCAACGACACTTGTTCGAAGTGCCAGTCTTTCAGGTAGCTGTAAAGATACACGGCGCTGATCAATACAACGAAGCCCGCACGGTACTGGAGGTAGCGCGTGAGCGTCTCGGCTTCGCCGCCTGGTTCAAAATTGCCCACAGCCAACTCGGGAAAGAAAATCAATTTGCTGGCGTAAGACACTGCCACGCTTAGCAAGAACAAAATTCGGTATTTGAACCAAGTGTCGACGCCAGCAGCTACAGCACGCGCCCGCTCAGTAGACAGGGGCACAGGGTCCAATAACGCGGCCAGTTCTTCTTCCGAAATGCGGATTTGAGCGTGACGTGAATTGATCATGTGTAGCTTTGTAACTCTTGATTTTGAAATCAGTTGCAAGTACTTACTTAACTTGCAAATTATAGTTAAAAGCTCTGTCAGACAGTGCCGCTAAGCACTGTCGGGAATTCGGGCCCGGCGTCCTTATTTAACGCCTCGCAAACGTTCGATCAAACCATTCAGCTCGTCCAGTGAAGCGAACTGGATCGCCACCTCCCCCATATCTTCTCGGCGGCCATTGCGTTTGACCTGCTTTTTCACGCGCACCTCGACCTCGGCCATGAGCAGATCCGCCAACTCTTCTTCAACTCGGCGCGTGTCGCGCGACTTTTCCTTAGAGACTTTTTGCGGCTTCAGTGAGAATTCGGCACTGAGTTTTTTGACCAGACTTTCCGCCTCGCGGACCGACATTTTCTTGGCTGCGATCTGGTTGGCAGCCGTGATCTGGGTGGCGCGGTCTAGCGATAAAAGAGCCCGCGCATGGCCCATGTCGATGTCACCGGCCATCAGCATGATTTGCACCGGATCGGCCAAGTTCAGCAGGCGCAGCAAGTTGCTGGCGGCACTGCGGGAGCGTCCTACAGCTTGAGCAGCGAGTTCGTGAGTGAGCCCAAACTCCTTCACCAAGCGTTGTAAACCCTGGGCTTCTTCCAAAGGATTCAGGTCTTCGCGCTGGATATTTTCGATCAGGGCCATGGCGGCGGCTGACTCGTCCGGCACGTCGCGCACCAGCACCGGCACGCTATCGAGGCCGGCCAGTTTGGCCGCCCTGAAACGCCTTTCACCGGCAATGATTTCGTACTTGCCGTCGTTGGCGCCGCTGGTCAAGCGCCGCACCAAGATCGGCTGCATGATGCCTTGCACCTTGATCGACTCGGCCAGCTCGTAGAGCGCGCCTTCGTCCATGCGGGTACGCGGCTGGTACTGGCCTGCCACCATGTCGCTCAACCGTAGCGACGCCGGCAAGCCGGGGCTGTTGGCTTCAGAGCCGTTTTCAAGCACGTTCGCCGACTCGCTGACGGTAGGGCCTAGCAAGGCTTGCAATCCGCGGCCTAGGCCTTTTGGTTTTTTGGTGACCATGTTCTTGTCTTTCAGGTTTCGAGATGTCGGTGTCTAGAGAATACGGTTCAGGTCGGCGGTGCGGCCTGAACCTGCGCCTGTAATGCGTGTAATTGGGCGAGGCCTTCCGGCCAGTCGCCGAGCTGGCTGTCAGCGTTCAAATGCCCCTGTAAGCCCGCATTCACCCAGTGGGCACCCCAGGCGCCGGCGAACTGACGCGCGCGCTCAGCGCTGCAATACGGGTCGTTCTGACTGCCTATCAACACGCTGGCAAAGGGCAAGCGCTGCATCGGTACCGGCGACCAGCTGGGCAGCACGGGGCGCAGGGCTTCGCGTTCTGGATCGCCCGGTGCCACCAGCAATGCCGCTTTGACGCGGTGTGTATTTTTTGAATGTGAAGCCCAGGCTGCCACCAATTGGCAGCCTAAGCTGTGCGCCACCAACACCACGGGTTCGTCTAGCGTCCCCGTTAAAAGCACGTCTTCGAGCCGCGAAATCCAATCGCCGCGCAAAGGCCGCAGCCAGTCGTGCTGCTCGACGCGCTGATAGCCATGCGCGGCTTCCCACCGGCTTTGCCAATGCGCAGGACCGCTATTTTTCCACCCGGGCAGAAGCAGCACGGAAGGCGTATTCATAAGAGCCCGGTCCTTCACATGACCTTGATGCGCTCGACCATCTCAGCCGCAAAAGCCACAAAGGCTTGCGCGCCCTTGGAGGCCGGGTCAAAAACCACCCCCGGCACACCGTAGCTGGGCGCTTCAGCCAAGCGCACATTGCGCGGAATAACCGTATTGAAAACCTTGTCGCCAAAGTGCTGCTTGAGCTGCTCGCTGACCTGCAACTGAAGCGTGATGCGTGGGTCAAACATGACGCGCAGCAAGCCAATGATGGCGAGTTCTTTGTTGAGATTGGCGTGCACCTGTTTGATGGTGTTGACCAAATCGGTCAGACCTTCCAGCGCGAAATACTCGCACTGCATCGGAACAATAACGCCGTGTGCACAGCACAAGCCATTGAGCGTGAGCATGGACAGCGACGGCGGACAGTCGATCAGCACAAAGTCATATTGGCTGGCGACCTCTGCAATCGCCTGACGCAGACGTTTTTCACGGCGCTCAACGTCGACCAGCTCGACCTCCGCACCCGCAAGTTCCCGGTTGGCGCCCAGCACGTCGTAACTGCAACCGGCATCGACCAGCTTTTGACTGGTGACGCGCGCCTCTTCAATCGTCGCTGACTCCAGCAGCACGTCGTACACCGTGAGCTCGAGTTGCCGCTTGTCGACGCCAGAACCCATGGTCGCATTGCCTTGCGGGTCAAGGTCAATCATCAGCACCCGTTGTCCGGCCTGCGCCAGCCCAGCCGCCAGGTTGACCGTGGTGGTGGTCTTGCCCACACCGCCTTTTTGGTTGGCTACGCAGAATATTTTGGCCATAGAGGTGATTACGCTTGAAATAGGAGACGCTTAAAAATCAGAATAAAGCTGAGCTTCAGCGCTTAGCGGGACAAGGCCAGCTTGAGTCCAAAGCCAATCAGAAAAACACCTGCCGCTTTTTCAAGTGCAGATGAAATGCGCGGGTTGGCACGCAGTCGCGCAGCCAAAAAATAGGTCAACAGCACGGCACCGAGCCCATACACAAAGGTCAGCGCGGCGATGGTCACAGACATCACACCAAAAGTGCGGAGGCCTTGGTGCAGGACCGGGTCCACAAACAGCGGGAAAAAAGCCATGTAGAAAACGACGGCCTTGGGGTTCAGCAGTGTGATGAGCATGCTTTGGCGAAAGTAATGGCCGGCTTTCATTTTCAGAATCGGTGCGTCGCCGGGTTTCGAAAGCAGCATCTTGACGCCCAACCAAGCCAAGTAAACCGCCCCGACCCACTGGACCAAATGGAAAGCCGCTGGGTACGTGGCCAACAAGGCAGAGACTCCAGCCACCGCAGCCCACAGCAACACCTGATCGCCAGCAATCACGCCGAATGTAGCGCCCATACCACCAGCAATACCGCCCTTGCCGGTCGAGGTGATCAAGGCCAAGTTCCCGGGGCCAGGAATAGCCAGGAAGACGATGATGGCGATGACGAAAGCGCCGTAATCGGCTACACCGGCGAATGAGCCCAGCATGAAATGTCCTTGAATTGAGGTGTGAGTTTACGACAGCTGCTGGGCTGACTTTTATACAGCGGCTGACGGAGACTTCAGCCAGACCACGCAACGATCTGCATCTAAGCCCGGAACCACCAACTGTTCCACGTGAAACACCGCCACGCCAGCCGGCAACACGGCTAATTCATCCGCTGGGTGCTTGCCCTTCAAGGCCATCCAAACACCGTCTTGCGCCAAGGCCTTGGCAGACCAAGAAGTGAAGTCTGCCAAGGACGCAAAGGCGCGGGAGCAGATCACGTCAAATGGCTCGGCGATGGTTTCAACGCGTGCATGCAAGCCAGTCAGATTCACCAAGCCCAAAGAGAGCGCAGCCTGCTTGACGAAAGCAGCTTTCTTGCCAACCGTGTCAACACAAGTCACAGACAAGGTCGGACAGCAAATGGCGAAGACGACGCCCGGCAAACCAGCGCCCGAGCCCACATCCAACAACTTGGTGCTGCCCTGCCCTCTATTGAGCAAACCGCTGCCTAGCAAGTGTTTTTGCAACGGCAAGACCGCTGCAAGGCTGTCCAGCAGGTGGTGCGTCAGCATCTCCGCCGGATCCCGCACAGCAGTCAGGTTATAGACCTTGGTCCACTTGCCGATCAAGTCTTGATAATCCAGCAGACTGCGGACTTGAGAATCCGACAGGTCTAGCGCCAAGGACTTCAACCCAGCGCGCAGCGCCACTTCATTGCCACCCATCATGTCGACGCCTTAGCGGGCTGACCCGTCGCCGCAGCTGGATCAATCTCAGGCTTGGTAACATGCTTCCACAGGTTCTTTTTTAGATGAACCAACAAGAGGGAGATGGTCGCCGGCGTGACGCCAGAAATGCGCGACGCCAAGCCAAGAGTCTCAGGCCTGTGCTTCGTCAGCTTTTGCCGTGCCTCAAAACTCAACGCTGTGACCTGCAAATAATCCAACTCCGGCGGCAACTTCAGATTCTCATAGTGGGCCGAACGCTCGACCTCCGTCTTCTGCAGGTCGATGTAGCCCGCGTACTTAGCCACAATTTCGATCTGCTCAATCACCGCCTTAAGCATGTCTGCAGGCATATTGGCCTCCCGCGGAACGGCTGGGTCAACGCCTTCCGCATCCACCCCCAATGCCGACAATTCCGCACCTGCGAACCGTCCGCCATCCAAAGACATCAAGCTGACGTAGTCCACATCCGGTCGACGCAGCAAGTCCAGCAAGTTGTACTCACGCTCAATAGCCTTTCCCAGTACTCGCTCAGCCTCCGTCGCAGGCAGATTATTCGGATGAACCCAAAGCGAACGAAGTCGCTGTGTTTCACGTGAAACAGCATCGCGCTTGCGGTTGAATGCATCCCAGCGAGCGTCATCGACCAAGCCAAGTTCCCTGCCCTTTTCGGTCAGGCGCATGTCGGCATTGTCTTCACGCAGCATCAAGCGGTACTCGGCGCGGCTGGTGAACATTCGGTAAGGCTCGGTCACGCCCTTGGTGATGAGGTCGTCAACCAGCACACCAAGATAGGCCTCGTCACGACGCGGCAACCAAGCCTCTTTGCCTTGGCACTGCAAAGCGGCGTTGATCCCAGCAAACATCCCTTGCGCTGCGGCCTCCTCGTAACCCGTCGTGCCATTGATCTGGCCGGCAAAGAACAAGCCGCCGATGGCCCGAGTTTCAAAGCTACTTTTCAGCGAGCGCGGATCAAAGTAGTCGTACTCAATCGCATAGCCGGGTCGCAATATGTGCGCGTTTTCCATGCCAGCCATGGAACGAACCAAAGCGTACTGGATGTCAAACGGCAAACTGGTCGAGATGCCATTGGGGTAAATCTCGTGCGTCGTCAGCCCTTCGGGCTCGAGAAAAATCTGATGACTGGTCTTGTCCGCGAAGCGGTTGATCTTGTCCTCCACACTCGGGCAATAACGCGGACCAACGCCGTCGATCTTGCCGGTGAACATGGGACTTCGATCAAATCCAGAGCGGATGATGTCGTGCGTGCGCTCGTTGGTGTGCGTGATCCAGCAAGGCATTTGCTGGGGGTGGGCAATGCCCGCGCCCATGAAACTGAACACCGGCACGCTGCTGCCCTCGCCGCCCGGCATGCCGTCGCCAGGCTGAACCGTGCACTTGCTAAAGTCAATGCTGCGACCATCCAGTCGCGGCGGTGTGCCGGTTTTGAGCCTGCCCTGCGGCAGCTTGAGCTCTTTCAGACGAGCACTGAGCGACACGGCGGGCGGATCACCCGCCCGGCCGGCAGCGTAGTTGTTCATGCCCACATGGATCTTGCCATCGAGAAAAGTCCCCGCCGTCAGCACGACAGTGCGGCTGCGGAACTTGATGCCCACTTGCGTCACGGCACCCACCACCCGCTCACCTTCAACCAGCAAGTCGTCAACGGCTTGCTGGAACAGCCACAAGTTGGGCTGGTTCTCCAGCATCCGGCGGATCGCCGCCTTGTACAAAATACGGTCGGCTTGCGCCCGAGTGGCGCGCACGGCCGGACCCTTGCTGGAGTTGAGAATGCGGAACTGGATACCGCCTTCGTCAGTGGCCAACGCCATGGCCCCGCCCATCGCATCGACCTCTTTCACCAAGTGGCCCTTGCCGATGCCGCCAATCGAGGGGTTGCAACTCATCTGGCCAAGGGTCTCGATGTTGTGGCTAAGCAGCAAAGTTTTGCATCCCATGCGGGCCGAAGCCAGTGCAGCTTCGGTGCCAGCATGGCCACCGCCAACAACAATCACGTCAAATTCTTCAGGGTAAAACATACATCAAACCTCTATCAGTTCAGTTTTCAGGCCCAGCGCCTCAGCGGCTTGCGCCTGCCGACGGTCTGCGGTCACAAAAAGGTCAACGCGAGCAGCACGGGCGGCGCCAACATGCAGTGCATCCGTAGCGCGCAGCCAGGTGCTTTCCATGGCTTGGGCGGCGTGCGACTCAACCCGTCCATCCAACGCTACCAGCGTGAAATCGGCAAAGTCGTCTTGCACGATGCGCATGATGCGGGCGTAGTCGTCTGCACTCACCAGCCCGTCATGGCGCTGGCGGTTCAAAGCGGAGGCAATCTCCGTCTTGCAATGGGCGGCCACCACCAGCTCACTGGCACGCTCGCCGGCGGCCATCACCTGAGCCCGCCCGGGCTCGGCGTTGTAGCGCTTGTAGAGCGCTGAGGTGTCCATCAGGATACGCATCACCAACCCGCCTCGCGCTCTTCAACGATCAGCTGAGCGCCTGTCTTGCCGTCTGGCCTGACGATGTGCAGCGGCTCAATCGCCCGCTTCCAACTGGGCACGCGAGACATTGCATCGTTGGTCACCGGCACCAGTTCAGCGACGGGTTTGCCGTGCCGCAAGATGCGCACAGTCTCGCCGCGTTCGACCAGATCAATCATGGCCGAGGCATTCGCACGGAATTCACTCAAAGGGATGGTTTGCATGGCTCAATCGCTATTTTTGTACAAAATATTCAATTTGTACATTTTAACCTCAGCCCTTGTCCTTCAATCAGTTGCGTCAACGCTGTCAGGCTCCTGTAGCCAAGCGGCGTAATATTTAGCGTGTGACTATTTGAAAACCACAGGAGACAAGAAATGAGTCGTGAAGTTGTGATTGCCAGCGGTGTGCGCACCGCCATCGGTACTTTTGGCGGCAGCTTGAAGGACACCCCACCCACCGAGTTGGCTGCACTCGTCGTCCGTGAATCACTGGCGCGCGCAGGCGTTGAGGGTAAAGACGTTGGCCACGTGGTCTTCGGCCATGTCGTCAACACCGAAGCCAAGGACATGTATTTGTCGCGCGTCGCCGCCATCAACGGTGGTTGCGCCGAAGGCACGCCCGCCTTCAACGTCAACCGTTTGTGCGGCTCGGGCCTGCAAGCCATTCTCTCGGCCAGCCAGAGCATCTTGCTGGGTGACACCGACATCGCTATTGGCGGTGGTGCCGAAAACATGAGCCGCGCGCCCTACGTCAGTCTGGCAACGCGCTTTGGTGCACGCATGGGCGACACCAAGATGATCGACATGATGGTCGGCGCCCTGCACGACCCTTTCCACACCATCCACATGGGCGTGACGGCCGAAAACATCGCCGCGAAATGGGGTATCACGCGCGAAGACCAAGACGCTTTGGCCGTTGAAAGCCACAACCGGGCGCAACGCGCTATTGAAAGCGGCCGCTTCAAAGCGCAAATCGTGCCGGTCATGCTCAAAAGCCGCAAAGGCGAGGTCGCCTACGACACCGACGAACACTTCCGCCCGAACTGCACGCTGGCCGACATGGCCAAACTCAAACCCGTTTTCATCAAAGAGAACGGCACGGTGACCGCCGGAAATGCCTCCGGTATCAACGACGCTGCTGCAGCGCTGGTGATGATGGAAGCCGGAACAGCCAAGGCGCGCGGCATTAAGCCATTGGCACGCTTAGTGGCCTATGCGCACGCCGGCGTCGACCCCAAATACATGGGCATCGGCCCGGTTCCCGCCACACAGCTGGCGCTCAAAAAGGCGGGGCTCACCGTCAAAGACTTGGACGTCATCGAAGCCAACGAAGCGTTTGCAGCCCAAGCCTGCGCCGTCACGCGCGACCTCGGACTCGACCCCGCGAAAGTGAACCCAAACGGCTCAGGCATCTCGCTGGGCCACCCGATCGGCGCGACCGGGGCACTGATCACGGTCAAGGCTTTGTACGAGTTGCAACGCATCAAGGGTCGCTACGCCTTGGTGACCATGTGCATCGGCGGTGGCCAAGGGATTGCAGCCATTTTTGAGCGCATGTAAAAATCTAAAGGTGCGCTTCGGGCGCACCGACGAACGCGCATCCAATCACTCGTCATGATTGCTTACGCTGTCTACAAACCAGTTTTTGGCCGTGAGTTCAATCATGTCAGCCGCACGCTGCAATGTGTCCAACGCCAAATCTCGCCGTGTGCGAGCACGCAATCTGTTAACCAGCATCAGCTCGGCCAAACTGGCGGTCAAGCGGATCGGACGATGATGACTGAGCGCTGAAGCGCCATTTAAAAGGCTTCGATGGCGATTCAGATGGGTTAGCTGGCTGCCTGGCGTGATCTGTGCTGCCATGTTAGATCCACCCTTGGCGAACAGCGCCAGAAATGAACGCAATGAACGTCCAAGCTCTATTTGGAAACGCTGCGAATGGGCGCTGTTGTGAACTGACCATACCGTTAGAAAAGAGAGTGGGGAAGACGCTGAGGATGTCGTGAAGTGCCAGGATAAAAGCATCAGGCTGGCAACGCATGTGGTGCACATGCAGCCTCCGACCCAATCAACGACAAAGCTTAAAGGATGCGCGCACTCAGGCGGATCAGAGGCATGCCTACGGTGCTGTAGGACCAGTACGATAACAGCGAAAGCTGTCCTGTAGCGAGCAGGTCTATCCAGAAACCGCTAGCATCAATGGATTAGAAAAGTTCATTTTTTCCGAATGCATTGCAGTAACGAAACGGTCTTTTTCTAATGCTGGAGTGCGCATCACGCCGCGTCCATTTTCTTTTTTTAACAATAACAAGGCTATTCCATGACCACTCTTTTTACGCCCATTCAAGTCGGCGACATGAACCTCGCCAACCGGGTCGTCATGGCACCGCTGACGCGCAACCGTGCACCCGACGCGACACCCACACCACTCATGGTCGAGTACTACACACAGCGCGCCACTGCCGGTCTGCTGATCACCGAAGCCACCGCTATCAGCCAGCAAGGCCAGGGCTATTCAGATGTGCCGGGCCTGTATGGCACCGAGCAACTCGATGGCTGGAAAAAAATCACCGACAGCGTTCACAAAGCCGGCGGCAAGATCGTCGTGCAGCTTTGGCATGTCGGTCGCGTTTCACACACTGACCTGCAACCGGAGAATGGCGCACCCGTCGCGCCATCAGCCATTGCAGCCAAGACCAAAACTGTGCTGATCAAAGACGGTACACCGGTGTTTGTTGAGACTTCCATGCCGCGCGCGCTCAGCGCCGAAGAACTTCCCGGCATCGTACACACCTACCAAGCGGCCGCGCGCAATGCAGTTGAAACAGCCGGCTTTGATGGCGTGGAAATCCATGCCGCCAATGGCTACCTGCTGGACCAGTTTTTGAAAAATGGCAGCAACCAGCGCACTGACGATCACGGCGGAAGTATTGAGAACCGTGCCCGTCTGATACTGGAAATCGTGCGCACCGTGACCGATGCGATTGGGGGTGGCCGCACGGGTATTCGCCTGTCACCGGTAACGCCCGCCAACGACGTGCATGACACCGATCCGCAACCACTTTTTGAGTACGTGATGCGCCAACTGGCACCGCTCAACTTGGCGTTTATACACGTCATTGAGGGTGCTACCGGCGGTCCGCGTGAGTTGGCAGATCGGCCGTTTGATTACGCCGCACTCAAGCGCGCTTACCGCATTGCCGGTGGCAAGGGCGCCTGGATGGTCAACAACGGCTACGACAAAGCATTGGCTGAAAAAGCGGTCGCCGACGGTGCCGATCTGGTCGCCTTTGGCCGACCGTTCATCGCCAACCCTGATCTCGTGCGTCGCCTGCGTGAAGACGCGACTATGAACACACCAGATCAAGCCACTTTTTACGGTGGTGGCGTCAAAGGCTACACGGACTATCCAACGTTGGCTTGATCGGCAACGCCTGAACGCCGCTGCATCTGCTTGAGCCGCCAACGCTTGAGCAGCAAGGCATTGGCCATGACGCTGACACTTGACAGCGCCATGGCCGCGCCAGCCAGCACCGGGTTCAGATAGCCCAAGGCCGCCAGCGGAATGCCGGCCACGTTATAGGCAAATGCCCAGAACAAATTCTGCCGAATTTTCATCACCGTGCGGTGTGAAATATCCAGCGCACCTTCGACCAACGAGACGTCGCCGCGCATCAGCGTCACGCCGGCAGCGTGCATGGCAACATCCGTCCCGGTGCCCATGGCCATGCCGATATCGGCTGCAGCCAAAGCGGGTGCATCGTTAACGCCGTCACCGACCATCACCACTGTTTTATCCCCTTGCTTCAGCTCTGCGACCTTGGCCGCTTTGTCACCAGGCAAGACATCGGCCATCACTTCGTCTGCGCTGAGGCCGAGTCGTGCGCCCATGGCCAATGCCGCACCACGGTTGTCGCCCGAAATCATGATGATGCGCAGTCCGCGAGCGCGCAGGGACGCCAAGGCTTCGCGAGCGCCCGGCTTGGGTTCATCCGCAAAACCCATCAATGCGCACAACGCCAGCCCTTGCGGCGTGCGCCGAAGCAATGCAGACAAGGTCGCACCTTCTTTTTGCAAACGCGCTGCTTCCGGCGCCAAACCTCCCAAGCTCACACCAAGTTCATCGACCCAGCGCAGGCTGCCAATCAGATACGCCGCACCTGCCACATTGCCTTCAGTACCGCGACCGGCGACAGCACGCACATCGTCAGGCGCCAGCACGTCCAATCCGCGCTCTTTAGCCGCGTTCACAACGGCACGCGCGAGTGGATGTTCACTGCCGCTTTGCAAGCTGGCCGCCGCGCGCAACTGGACTGACTCTTCAGCATCACCGGCGGCCACAAATGCCACCAAACGCGGCTGGCCCACCGTCAAAGTCCCGGTTTTGTCAAAAGCCACGGTGTCGGCGCGATGCGCCAACTCGAGAGCCTGCGCGTCCTTGATCAAAATGCCCGCACGGGCCGCCACACCCGTCCCAGCCATGATGGCCACCGGCGTGGCCAAGCCCAGCGCGCAAGGACAAGCAATCACCAGCACCGCCACCGCGCGGATCAACGCCACCTCCAGCGGCTCGCCCATGGCCAGCCAACCTAGCAAGGTGGCCAATCCAATCAACAAGACCACGGGCACAAACACAGCCGAAACCTTGTCCACCAAGCGCTGAATCGGCGCCTTAGCAGCTTGGGCATCTTCGACCAGACTGATGATTCTGGAGAGCACGGTGTCGCGCCCCACCGCGCTGACCAGCATGAGCACACGACCATCACCATTGATGCTGCCGCCAGTGAGCGTCGCATCAAGCTCCTTGGTCACTGGCAGCGGCTCGCCCGTGAGCATGGACTCATCGACCTGCGTGCGGCCTTCTGTCAGCACACCGTCAACCGGAATGCGTTCGCCTGGCAAGACCACCACGCGGTCATTCACCAACAACTCAGCCACCGGCACATCGGTCTGCTCGCCGGAGCGCAAAATCACATGCGCCAGTGCGGGGCGCAAGGCATGCAATGCGCGAATGGCTGCAGTGGTCTGCCGCTTCGCCCGCGTCTCCAGCCACTTGCCCAACATGACCAGCGAAATCACCACCGCCGAAGCCTCAAAGTACAGGTGCGGCATGCTGCCAGACTCGGCGCTCAACCACAGCCACACCGACAAACCCCAGCCTGCGCTGGTGCCAATGGCGACGAGCAAATCCATGTTGCCCGTGAGCGCCTTCAACGCATGCCAACCGGCGCGGTAAAAGCGCGCACCCAAGATAAATTGCACTGGCGTCGCCAGCAAGAACTGCTGCCAAGCCGGCAGCATCCAGTGACGGCCAAACACATCTGCCAGCATCGGCAATACCAACGGCGTGGCCAGCGCCAGCGCCACCGCAACAGGCGTAAAACCAGCCCAGGGTGACGCATCTTGTGCATCGTTCATCAGGTCGGTTTCACGCACGCCGTAGCCGGCTTCCCGGACGGCTCGCCGAAGCATGGCTTCGGCTTGGTCTGACGCGCCAAAAGTAATGCGCGCTGACTCTGTTGCCAAGTTCACCGTGGCGTCTTGCACGCCCGGTACTTTTTTCAAGGCTTTTTCGACACGCGATACGCACGAGGCACAGGTCATGCCCTCAATGCCAAGGTCTAAGGTAGAAATGCTGGCGTCAGCGTCAAGTGGGGTAGTCATGAGCGGAGCTTAAACCCTGCCACGGTGGCAAGGTCAAGCGTTTTGTTCAAATCATTGAACTGAGTACTTTTAGCCGACTGTGAAAATAAAACTTGACCTTGCCACCATGGGAAGCTTCAGACTATGCTTATATCAACACAAAGAAAGACTGCCATGAACCAAACTTTCACCGTCACGGGCATGACCTGCGGCCATTGCGAACGCGCCGTCAAAAACGCAGTGCAGCAGCTTGACCCGCAAGCCCAAGTCAGCATCGACCGCGCCACCAAGCGCGTTGACGTTGACAGCTCCCAACCCCGCGAAGCCTTGGCCAAGGCCATCGCCGAAGAAGGCTATGGCGTGACTGACTGATGCCTCCACACACATGACCACCAACGCTATCGCACCGGTTCCAGCACCGGTCAACATTGGCAGCGCCGCCGAACAGTCCGGCGTGTCTGCCAAGATGATCCGTTACTACGAGTCACTCGGACTGCTGGGCAAGGTGCGCCGCACCGACAGCGGCTACCGGCAGTACAGCCAAGCCGAAGTTCACGTGCTTCGCTTCATCAAAAGAGCCCGCGATCTTGGTTTTTCGATGGCCGAGATTTCTGCGTTGGTGAGCCTGTGGAATAACCGGCGGCGCACCAGTGCCAGCGTCAAACGCATCGCGCAAAAGCATGCCGATGAACTGGCGCAGCGCGTCACCGCACTGCAAGAAATGCAGCGCACGCTGAGCCACCTCATCCACGGCTGCCACGGTGACAGCCGACCAGATTGTCCGATCCTCGACGAGCTGGCCGGCAGCTAACGGCACGTCAACTCACTGGTAGATTTCGCTGCCGCCTTCGCAAAACTCAAAGCGCGCTTTCGAGACGGCGTTGCCGTACCAGCCGATGTTGACAACACCCATGGCAGATGAAAGATGGTCGTAGACGGGCGCAATGTCGGTGATCAAGGGCCCCAGCGTGTCGGCCAGCATGGAAGACAGAAGCCAAAGTACCTTGTTTCCTAAGCGGGGATGATCTCGATCAGGCTCAGATAGCTCATCTTTGGCACCCCGACGAGCTGAAATCATTGTGGCGGGCATCAATAGTTTGCGGCTGAGTTATCACAGATGCATTTCTTCGATTAACTTTACAAAGCCATACCCGCGCGTCACGGCCGCTATACAGGGCACGCTCAGACTCACTTTCAAGCTGACGCCAAAAGCTTCAGCCCTTTTTATTTAGTCAGCTTCACTTAAAGGGAACACCTCATGCGTACGTACTTCAAACCACTTCACACCCTCATCTTGGCGGGCACTCTCAGCGCGCTGGCAGGTTACAGCATGGCTCAACCGGCTCCAGGTACCGGTCCAGGTCCAAGCGCTGGCACAGCCGCACACGGACAAGGGATGGGCATGGGCATGGGCAAACGCGATCCAGCCAAGATGCAGTCTCGCATGAGCCAGCGTCTGGCCGAATTCAAGGTCAAGTTGAAAATCACGCCAGCTCAGGAAGGCGCTTGGACGACCTACACCGACGCCATCAAACCAATGCCACGTGCGTCCATGGTTGCCTCGCATGCAGAGCTCAGTAAGCTGCCAACACCTGAACGTCTGGACCGCATGCGCGCCTTGCACTCAGAGCGCATGGCCGAGATGACTGCGCGGATGGATCAGCGCACGCAAGCCACCAAAACCTTTTATGCCGTTTTGAGCCCTGATCAACAAAAGATTTTTGACACAGAGTTCAACTCTGCCTTCAGGGGTCATGGCGACCATCACATGGAGCACCTAGACGGCCAGCACGGACGCCATCCCGGTTAATACGCTAACTCAGCGGCAATATGCCGATCAGCAAGCCATGTAACCAAAACGCAAAAGCGACCCAAGCCAGCGTGCCCACCAGCACGCTGGCTAAGCTTCGGCCCAGCAAACCCGGCGCAAAGTGCACACCCTCTCGGCAGTCACGCCGCCGTGAACTGGCAAACATCACGACAGCCCACAGCAAAAAGCTGCCAAACAGCACGACGCCTGCCAGCGTACCGTTGGCCAACAAGTGCGCCAGTGCCCAGAACTTGGTGGCGAGCAGCATCGGATGATGCCAGCGTGCCTTGAAATGATTTCGCGGGATGTAGGTCGCCGCCAGCAGGACAAAAGCCAACCACGTCAGCAATGCCGCCAAATGCAGCATACCCACGGGTGGATTCCACAACTGAACGGGTTGTTGCCGGGCCACACCGTATCCCCATACGATTAAAACCAAGCCGACCAACGAGACCGCGCTGTAAAGAACCTTCCAGAGCGCCACACCAAGTCGTTCTATGCGTCGACCACGCCAATCATCAGCGAAGATCCGGATGGAATGCACACCCAAAAATACCAGCAATCCAAGTACCAAATAAATCAACATCACTCTTCTCCAAACTCCACATAAACCGAACCACGCAGCTTATTCAAAGACTTGCCCAACAGCAAGGGCATTCAGGCCGCGAGTATAGAAACATTGCAACGCACGACTTTGGGGTAAGGTCGACGACAACGCAACCACGGCGCTGTGCGTGGTGTCCTACAACGCTCTCGCAGCAATTCGCGGTAAAACGCCCCTTTGACTTTTGAAAATTGGTTTTTTTACACCTCATGCACGCTCCGCGATCCGATCACCAGCCTCCTCATGCCAACGCGACATTAGCCAGCAATTTGTCGGCTTTCTCTATCCGGGTCATGACCGTGAACATTCACAAAGGGTTCACCTTTTTCAACCGCAAATTCATTCTCCATGAGTTGCGCGACGCCGTCCGTTTGGTCGGGGCTGACGTGGTTTTTATGCAGGAAGTTGCCGGCACGCACACCACACACGCCGACAAGTTCGACAACTATCCCGACGCACCGCATTACGAATTTCTAGCTGACAGCATCTGGCCAGAATTCGCCTACGGTCGCAACGCGGTCTATACCAAAGGCCATCATGGCAATGCCGTGATGTCCAAGTTTCCAATCATCTATTACGAAAACCGCGATGTCTCTATCAGCGGCCCTGAGCGGCGCGGCCTGTTGCATTGCGTGCTGCAAATGCCCGATCAGAGGCCCAACGTACACGCGATTTGCGTTCACCTTGGCTTGCTGGAATCACACCGCAAGCAACAAATGGACGTGATCTGCGACATGGTGCGCAACGACATCCCGACTACCGCGCCCGTGGTAGTCGCAGGCGACTTCAATGACTGGCGACAACGCGCACCAATGCATCTGGAGAAAGGCGCTGGTTTGCATGACGTTTTTGTGCAGGCCTACGGGCGTCCGGCACGCACCTTTCCGGCGTGGTTTCCACTGCTCAGGCTGGATCGCATTTATGTCCGCAATGCCGTAGCGCACGCGCCCATGGTGCTGCCACGCAAACCATGGTCGCATCTGTCTGACCATGCTCCGCTCGCCGCAGCGATTGTTTTTTGAGTTGTCGCGCCCCTTGCGAGGCTTGCTGGCAGCACTGTTAAAATCTTTCGCGGTTCAAGTCCGTCTGCCAGACGCCGTTCTTGGCCGTTGGTTTCATACCCTTGTTTTTGCTTACCCCCGGCCAAGCTCAGCCCACCACCCATGACCGTTGCCCCTCCGGCTACTTCATCAGCAACTCCGGCCTCATTTGAGATCAAGAGTGCCAACCTGCCGTTGGTTGCCTTGCTGCTCAAATCCACCGATCTCCAAATCTTGGCGACCGACCTCAAGGCCCGCTTCGGCGATATCCCCGATTTTTTTGACAACGACCCACTGGTGGTCGACCTGACGCAGTTGAATGCGGCGGCGCGCCGCAATGGTGCCGAAGTCGAAGCGATTGAATTCCCAGCGCTCTTGACGCTTCTGCGTCAATACAGCTTGCTGCCAATTGCCATCAAAGGCGGCAGCCCTGACCAAATGGCCGACGGACTGACCGCCGGGCTTCTGCCAGCGCCGGATGCCCGTGTGGTGGCCAGCAGTCCCCCCGCGCCTGAACCCGAGCGACAGGTCGCTCCGCCCACAAAAACCGCAACATCGGTCAAGGTACCGCCTACCGCGGCAAACGTCGCCGCGCCGGCACCAGTGCAATCCATGCCTGAAGCGCCGCTGGGAGCACTCGTCATCAACAAGCCTCTGCGTTCGGGCCAGCAAATCTATGCCCGTGGCCGAGATCTTGTGGTGTTGGCGATGGTCAACGCCGGCGCAGAAATCATCGCTGACGGTCACATCCATGTCTACGCCCCGCTGCGCGGCAAAGCCATGGCCGGCGCCCGTGGCAACACCGAAGCACGCATCTTCGCCCTCAGCCTAGAAGCAGAACTCATCTCCATCGCCGGCATTTACCGCACCAGCGAGAACCCGCTGCCCGCCAACATCCAAGGCAAACCGGCCCAAGTGCGGCTTGTGGCGGGCCCCGATGGCGACAAATTAGTCATGGATGCAATGTGAGAATGACGCCTTCGCTCGTCATTCGCAGCTGCACCCCTCAGACCCACCGTTTTCAATCAAAGGACTTTCAGTAATGGCCAAAATCATTGTGGTGACATCAGGCAAGGGCGGCGTGGGTAAAACCACCACCAGTGCCAGCTTCGCAACCGGCTTGGCCCTGCGCGGCCACAAGACCGCCGTCATCGACTTCGACGTCGGTCTGCGTAATCTGGACCTCATCATGGGATGTGAACGCCGCGTCGTGTATGACCTGATCAACGTCATTCAAGGCGAAGCCAACCTGAACCAGGCGCTCATCAAAGACAAGCAATGCGAGAACCTGTACGTTCTCGCCGCTTCGCAGACGCGCGACAAAGAAGCACTGAGCAAAGAAGGCGTTGAAAAAGTTCTCAAAGACCTGTCAGCCATGGACTTCGAATACATCATTTGTGACTCTCCGGCCGGCATCGAAACCGGTGCGCTGATGGCCATGCACTTTGCTGATGAAGCCCTCATTGTCACCAACCCTGAAGTCTCGTCCGTGCGCGATTCAGACCGCATTCTGGGCATGCTGTCGAGCAAAACCAAGCGCGGCATGGAAGGCAGCGAGCCCATCAAGGAACACCTGCTGATCACGCGCTACAACCCGAACCGTGTCGACCAAGGCCAGATGCTGTCACTCGAAGACATCACCGACATCCTGCGCATCAAGCTGATCGGCGTCATCCCTGAATCTGAGTCTGTGCTGCAAGCCTCCAACCAAGGCGTGCCTGCCGTGCACATGGCCGGCACCGACGTGTCTGAAGCCTATAAGGACGTGATCGACCGTTTTCTCGGAGAAGACAAGCCAATGCGCTTCATCGACGCGCAAAAGCCTAGCTTTCTCAAGCGCCTCTTCGGAGGGAAATAAGCCATGACGTCTTTCCTTTCCTTCTTGCTTGGCGAGAAAAAGAAAACTGCCAGTGTCGCCAAAGAGCGTTTGCAAATTATTCTTGCGCACGAGCGTTCAGGCGGCAACCACAAGCCCGACTATTTGCCGGCGTTGCAGCGCGACCTGATTGCCGTCATTTCAAAGTACATCAACATCAATCCGAACGACATCAAGGTCAACCTTGAGCGTCAAGACAATCTGGATGTACTGGAAGTCAAGATCGAATTGCCCGACGGCAAGTAACTGCAAGCGTTAGCGGCCCCCGTCAACGGCGGCCGCTCATCTAAGGTTCAAGCCTTCTTGAGGAAGCAGGCCTTGAGCATGAAACCGCCTTGGTCGGTCTTACAGTCAACCTCATGGTCTCCTGCACCATCCGGCAGACGGATGCTTTTAACCTTCGTGCCTTTTTTGAGCACGATGGATGAGCCTTTGACCTTCAGGTCCTTGATGAGAATGACCGCATCACCATCTGCCAAGACATTGCCATTGACGTCACGAATCACGCCGTCAGTTTCTGTTCCGGCGTCATCAGCCTCTTCCGCCATAGGCCATTCAAAACTGCAATCCGGACAGACGAAATTGGCGCCATCCGGGTAGGTGTTCTCAAGTCCGCATTGCGGACAGGCGGGTGCTGTCATGGTGTCAGACATCGATGTTGCCGGCCCTGAGTGCATTCGCTTCAATGAACTCGCGGCGCGGCTCAACATCGTCGCCCATTAACATCGTGAAAACGTGATCGGCCTCGATCGCGTCATCGATCTGGACGCGCAACAAGCGGCGCACCGTCGGATCCATGGTGGTTTCCCACAGCTGTGCAGGGTTCATTTCGCCCAACCCTTTATAGCGTTGACGGGCGGTTGCATTTTCAGCTTGAACAATCAGCCAGCGCATAGCTTGGCGGAAATCGCTGACTTTTTCTTCCTTCTGCCGTTCGCCCTCACCGCGCATAACGCGAGCGCCTTCGCTGAGCAAGGATTTGAAAGTTTGTGCAGCCTCAGCCAATGCTGCATAGTCAGAACCATGCACAAAATCTTGTGTGATCACGCTGCTCTTGATGTTGCCGTGATGACGACGGCTGATACGTAAAATAGGTTTGTCGGTACGCACATCAAACTCAGCAGCCACTTCTGCATCCGGTAAGTGAGCTTGCAGCGCAGCGGCAGAAGTCTCTGCTGCTGGCAGGGTGTCCAAATCAAGCGCTACGCCATCAGCGATTGACCGCAAAGCCTCGGCATCCATAAAACCGCCCAGACGCGCTATGACTGCCTCAGCGACTTGGTGCTTGCGTGCAAGTTCAGAGAGTGTGTCGCCATTGATCGTTGTGCCATTGGGACCCCCAGTGAAGACACTGGCATCCCGTAAAGCGATGCGCAACAAGAAGCCGTCCAAAGCACTGGCGTCTTTGAGGTACAGCTCTTCTTTGCCAGCCTTGACTTTATAGAGCGGCGGCTGGGCAATATAAATGTGACCGCGCTCCACCAACTCCGGCATTTGACGATAGAAGAATGTGAGCAGCAGCGTGCGAATGTGAGCGCCGTCAACGTCGGCATCGGTCATGATGATGATGCGGTGATAACGCAGTTTAGCGACGTTGAAATCGTCATTACCAGTGGTGCCGCCAGCCTTGCCGATGCCGGTCCCCAGCGCCGTGATCAAGGTCAGAATTTCATTGCTGGTCAGCAGCTTCTCGTAGCGGGCTTTTTCGACGTTGAGAATCTTGCCGCGTAAAGGCAAGATGGCCTGAAACTTACGGTCACGACCCTGTTTGGCAGAACCGCCGGCAGAGTCACCCTCGACGATGTAAATTTCGCACATCGCCGGGTCTTTTTCCTGACAATCAGCCAGCTTACCTGGCAATCCCATGCCGTCCAGCACACCTTTTCGCCGTGTCATATCACGTGCTTTACGCGCCGCTTCACGCGCACGAGCAGCTTCAATGATCTTGCCGACGATGATCTTGGCATCGTTCGGCCGCTCTTGGAGATAGTCAAACAACAGCTTGCTGACGATGTCTTCAACCGGACCGCGCACTTCGCTCGAAACCAATTTATCTTTGGTCTGACTCGAAAACTTGGGCTCTGGCACCTTGACGGACAAGACGCAGCACAAGCCTTCGCGCATGTCATCACCAGTGACTTCAACCTTGGCTTTTTTGGCCAACTCACTGTCATCGATGTATTTGTTAATCACGCGCGTCATCGCTGCGCGCAAACCGGTCAGATGCGTACCACCGTCACGCTGAGGGATGTTGTTGGTAAAGCAAAGCACTTGCTCGCTATAGCCGCTGTTCCACTGCATGGCCACTTCAACACCGATGTTGGTCGCTTGATCACTTTGGCGGTCACCCATGGCGTGAAAGATGTTGGGATGCAACACCGTTTTGCCCTTGTTCGCAAAATTAACGAAACCCTTGACACCACCAGCACCAGCAAAATCATCTTCTTTACCCGTGCGTTCATCCTTCAAACGAATCTTCACACCATTGTTCAAAAAGCTCAGTTCGCGCAGACGCTTGCTGAGAATCTCGTAATGAAAATCGTTGTTTTCCTTGAAGATATCGGTGTCGGGCAGGAAATGTACTTCGGTACCGCGCTTATCCGTATCACCAATGATCTTCATTGGCGAAACTTCAACACCGTTCACTGTGTTGGTGATGCGGTTTTGAACAAAACCTCTGGAAAACTCCATAACGTGAACTTTTCCATCACGGCGAATTGTCAAACGCAGCATTTTCGAAAGTGCGTTCACACAACTCACACCCACACCGTGCAGACCGCCCGAAACCTTGTAGCTGTTTTGATTGAACTTGCCACCGGCATGGAGTTCGGTCAATGCAATTTCAGCTGCAGAACGCTTAGGTTCATGCTTGTCATCCATCTTCACACCGGTCGGAATACCACGACCGTTGTCAACAACGCTGACTGAATTGTCTGTATGGATGGTGACCATGATGTCATCGCAATGGCCAGCCAAAGATTCATCAATCGAGTTATCAACAACCTCGAACACCAGATGATGCAAACCTGTCCCATCTGACGTGTCGCCGATGTACATGCCGGGACGCTTACGAACCGCTTCCAGACCTTCAAGAATCTGAATCGCTCCTTCCCCATAACCTTCAGAAGCACCCGCTTGATTCGCATCAATGACGGGTTGGAAGTTAGAGCTGCCTTCTTCACCAGCGCCGGAATGCACATCCGCAGAGTTGTCAGGGACGCTTGTCGTGTCGTCGTTGGGCTTCATCTGTTCAGTCATAACTAACTTTCGCTTATCTCTAGAAAAACCAACACACGCATCTAAACTGGCGCGAAATGGTCCATAGGGTCATGATCAACCCGTGCCAAGAGGCTTAAATCCGCATCGGCATCACAACGTACTTGAAGGCGGTATCGTCAGGAATAGTGAGCAGGGCCGAACTGTTGGAGTCAGCCAGCTCAATCTTCACCATATCCTGGTTCATGTTGGCCAGTGCGTCGATGAGGTAAGTCACGTTGAAACCAATCTCAATGGCTTCACCACCGTAATCAATGTCAAGTTCATCCACGGCTTCCTCCTGCTCGGCATTGTTCGAAGCGACCCGCAAGGTGCCTGGTTCGATATTTAAACGAACGCCTTTGAATTTTTCACTGGTCAAAATAGCGGTCCGCTGCAAACTTGCTAACAGCGTTGCACGACCCAGCGTGATGATGTTTTTATGGTTCTTAGGAATCACCCGGTTGTAGTCAGGAAACTTACCCTCAACCAACTTGGTCACGAATTCCATGCCTTCAAAGCTAAATTTAGCCTGATTGCCAGCAAATTGCATGTCAATAGCACCCTCTTTGTCGCTTAACAGGCGCTGCATTTCCAACACAGTCTTGCGAGGCAAGATGACTTCTTGGCGAGGAACTTCAACATCCAATGTCGCAGAGGAAAACGCAAGTCGATGACCATCAGTGGCCACGAGGCTTAATTGTTTGCCTTCTGCGACGAACAAGATACCGTTGAGGTAGTAGCGAATGTCATGCACAGCCATTGAAAATGACACTTGGCTCAACAACGCTTTGAGCGTCTTTTGCGGTACCGAGAAGCTGGGACCGAAGTTGGCAGCTTCTTGCACAAGCGGGAAATCTTCAGCTGGCAGCGTCTGCAGCGTAAAGCGACTTTTTCCACCCTTCAGAATTAATTTGTTCTGACTCGACTCCAGGGAGACCGTTTGATCGCTTGGCATGGAACGAAGGATATCAATGAGCTTGCGCGCACCGACTGTGGCTGTGAAATTACCTTCATCTCCATCAAGTTCTGCGGTCGTGCGAATTTGAATTTCAAGATCACTGGTGGTCAACTGGATCTGTGAACCTGTTTTGCGAATTAACACATTGGCCAAGATCGGCAATGTGTGACGACGCTCAACGATGCCTGCAACAGATTGAAGAGCCGATAAAACTTTGTCTTGGCTGGCTTTTAAAACGATCATGTCTTGTGCTTTCTTATCTTCTTAATTCTTTAATTTCAAATTAGTAGTAGTAGTAAAGGGCGCTAATTTCTGTGTACATCCCTATTTTCCCCTTTTTTATCAACGACTTGCAGACTGTTTAAGTATGTGGTGAGTGCCTGGTTGACGTTGCAGCAATGCGTGAACAACTTTTAAAAACAAAATTTTCTGTGGATAACTCATGAGTTGTTAAAAAATTATCCCCAGCTTTTGACTTCAGTCTAAGGCGTCTGTTTAGGTTTTAGATCAGCCCTTGAGCGTTTGCTCTAAAACATGCAATTGCTGGTTGAGCTCGGTCATCAGTTGGCGTTCAGCTGACATTTTTCTCACGGCATGCAACACGGTCGTATGGTCTCTGCCGCCAAAAAGCTCTCCGATCTCAGGTAAGCTTTTTTGTGTCAGTTCCTTAGCGAGGTACATGGCAATTTGTCGCGGCCTGGCGATGCTTGCGGGCCGTTTTTTGGAGTACATGTCGGCAACTTTTATTTTGTAATAGTCAGCGACCGTTTTTTGGATGTTCTCAACTGAAATTTGCCGGTTTTGAATTGACAACAAATCGCGCAAGGCTTCGCGGGCCAGTTGAATAGAAATTTCCTTCTGGTTAAAACGAGAGTAAGCCAAGATCTTACGCAAGGCGCCTTCTAGCTCCCGAACGTTTGACCGAACGTTTTTTGCCACAAAAAAGGCAACTTCTTCTGGCATGACGGTGCCTTCAGCCTCTGCTTTGCGAATCAAGATGGCAACACGCATTTCAAGTTCAGGCGGCTCAATGGCCACCGTGAGGCCTGAATCAAAACGCGACACGAGTCGCTCATGAATGTCCGTCAGACCCTTGGGATAGGTGTCACTGGTCATCACAATGTGGGATTTTTTGGTCAACAAAGCCTCAAACGCATTGAAGAACTCTTCTTGCGTGCGGTCTTTGTTGGCAAAGAACTGGACATCATCGATCAGTAGCAAATCCAGCGAGTGGTAGCGCTCTTTGAACTCGTCAAAGGTTTTGCGCTGGTACGCCTTCACGACATCCGATACAAACTGCTCGGCATGGATGTAGAGAATTTTGGCGGCCGGATTATCAGCCAGCAATTTATTGCCGATGGCATGAACCAGATGTGTCTTCCCCAGGCCGACACCACCGTAAATGAACAGCGGGTTGTATAGCTGGCCTAAGCTGCTGGCGACATGCATCGCGGCGGCACGACCCATGCGGTTTGCCGTGCCTTCAATCAGGGTGTCAAAAGTCAACGCTGTGTTTAGGCGACTCTTAAAAGGGATGATGGCCGGATCGTCCGCAGCGCTCATACCTGCCGGTTCTGCAGCACCCATAACCCTGAAGCTTTGAGGTAGGGCTGTCGACTTCGCTGGGTTATCGCGAGGAGCAAGCGCTAACTCCAGAGTTATTGAGCGGCCAGAAATTTTTTCAAGAAGCACCACAATTCTGGACGCGTATTGAGCGCGAACCCAATCGAGCTTGAACCGGTTCCCAACCTGGATGGTGACCTTGCTTAAATCGTGCGCAACATCGGCGACCAAGGGCTTTATCCAAGTATTGAACTGTTGTTCAGGCAGCTCCTGCGCTAAATGGTCAACGCAGTTTTGCCACAAATCGTGACGCAGGGACTGACGCAGTGCCTCACTCATGTATTGCTTCGACTTTGGAATAAAAATACATAAAAGCCGTCAGGAACTTGTGGATATTGTCTTTTTTAGCACCCATTATTGTAGTCCGGCGGGAAGTTATCCACAAGCCAATTGATGCGGTTTTACCCTCTCGCCAAGCAGTCATTGACCGTTTAAGAGTTCGCACCCAAAGAGGCTCGCCTCAGCCTTTACCCAAAGACCCGTCCCCAAGCTGTTGCCAGCAATGGATAAATTTGCCATAATCATCGGTTTCCCTGATTCACAGGGGGTTTTTACGCGAAGGCGTGCAGACCCGGCGGATCTTGCAAAGCTGGCAGTACCTTGCTGCCACCAAGCTCACAAGAATCATGCAAGGGAAGATTTCTAGCCAGTAGGATTGATCATGAAACGCACATACCAGCCATCTAAAGTCAAGCGCGCACGCACGCACGGTTTTCTCACCCGCATGAAAACACGTGGAGGTCGTGCTGTGATCGCCGCCCGCCGTGCCAAGGGCCGTAAACGCTTGGCCGTCTAAGGTTTAAGTTCGCAGGCAGGTCTTGAGGCCCTCAGGCGCAGACATTGCAGCGACTTAGAACGCGGGCTCAGTTTCAGGCTGTACTGGCAGGCGCAACGGTTGCTCGGAGTGAGCACTTTGCATTGCATCGGTCAAGGCTCCCCATTGGCAGCAGTGGGGTTGCAGGGGGCGGTGTGCCTGAAAAAGTTGTAAATACGACACATCAAGACGCCAAGTCGCCGCCACTTTTCCCTGTCCTTGACCTTTGGATAGGTGCGATGGTGCCTAAGCGCTGGGCCAAACGCGCAGTTACTCGAAACGCCATCAAAAGGCAAATCTATACCGTGAGCGCCGATTTTTCACCAAAACAACGGCAAGCCGCTTTCGTGGTCAGGCTGCGGCGTGACTTCTCGCGCAAGGTGTATTTGAGCGCGAGCTCAGAAGAATTGAAGCAAGCCGTGCGCACGGAGTTGGTGGCGCTCATGTTGGAAGGTGCCCGTCAGTCATGACAAACGCCATCAAACTTCTACACTTCATCATGCAAGTGCCTCAAGTCTTGCTTATCACCTTGGTCAAGGGTTACAGGCTGTTGCTCAGTCCTTCGTTGGGTTCGGCATGCCGCTTTGAGCCCACTTGTTCAGCTTACGCCCTGGCGGCTTTGCAGCAACATGGTGCGTTGGCGGGTACTTATCTCACGCTGGGTCGTTTGGTCCGGTGCCATCCATGGTGTGATGGCGGCATTGACATCGTCGCAGATAAATTCAGTTTTTTTCCATCGTCCTGGTTTTCTGTTGGCAGGTTTGCCAACAAAGACAACTGCAAGAGACGCCTTTTTTCCCGTCTGGTCACACCCGTGGCCGTTTCCACTTCTAAAAAGAAACCGTCATGAACGACATCCGGCGCACCATTTTGTGGGTGATTTTTGGTTTTTCCATGGTCTTGTTGTGGGACCAATGGCAGGTCTATAACGGCCAAAAACCGACCTTTTTCCCCTCTCCTGCGACACAAACGATCAAAGCGCCAGCGAGTGTGCAAGCCGTGTCCGCTTCGGCGTCTGTGCCCAGCGCCGCGATTTCCGCCACAACGGCATCGACGTCGTCGGTGCCAGGCATGGCGCCAACGATCCCCGCAGAACAGACTGCAGGAGAGGCGAGAAAAGAACGTCTTGAGGTCAGCAACGACGTGCTTTCGTTGACGTTTGACACGGAAGGCGGCACGTTGGTGCGCTCAGTGTTTGCTAAATATGCTGACACGACGGATAAAAAAAGTGGCTTTGTGTTGCTCGACGAAAGTAGCAGCCGTGTCTATGTCGCACAGTCTGGGTTGATTGGTGCGACAGGTACCAACTTACCGACACACAAAACGGTGATGCGCGTTTTGCCTGGCGATCGCACGCTAAAAGAGGGTAAAAATCAGTTTGAAGTTAAGTTTGAGTCACCCGTTGTGGGGGGTATCAAACTCGTGAAGACGTACACACTGAAGCGCGGTGAATATGACCTTGCTGTGCGCCACGAGATCATCAACACCGGCACTGAACCCGTAGCGCCTCAGCTTTACCTGCAACTCGTACGAGACGGTAACAAGCCTTTGGGCGAGTCTTCTTTCTATTCAACCTTCACAGGCCCTGCGATTTACACAGAAGCCAAAAAATACCAGAAGGTCGAATTCAAGGACATTGAGAAGGACAAAGTGGATGTCGAGAAGAAAGCCAGTAACGGCTATGTCGCGATGGTTCAGCACTACTTCGCCTCGGCTTGGATTTTGCCCGACGGCCTGCCGCGTGATTTGTTCTTACGCAAGGTAGACAACAACCTGTACGCCGCCGGGATGATCACGCCGCTGGAAAGCATTGCGCCAGGTGGCAGCAAGATCATTGACAGCAAGTTCTATGTCGGTCCGCAGGAAGAGAAGATTCTCGAAGCTTTGGCACCCGGCTTGGAACTGGTCAAAGACTACGGTTGGCTGACTATTTTGGCTAAACCTTTGTATTGGTTGCTCTTCAGGCTGCACGAGTTCATTCAGAACTGGGGTTGGTCGATTGTCGCCTTGGTGCTGCTGTTGAAAATTGCTTTTTACTGGCTCAATGCAAAGGCTTATGCCAGCATGGCCAAGATGAAAGCGGTCAATCCGAAAATCATGGAAATGCGTGAACGCCTGAAGGACAAGCCGCAGGAAATGCAACAGGCCATGATGAGGATTTACAAAGAGGAGAAGGTCAACCCGATGGGCGGTTGCTTCCCCATCATGATCCAAATTCCGGTGTTCATTGCACTTTACTGGGTGCTGTTGTCTAGCGTTGAAATGCGCAATGCGCCGTGGATTCTTTGGATCAAAGACCTTTCAGCACCAGATCCATATTTCATCTTGCCGGTGGTGATGACCTTGACCACGATGCTGCAAACCGCGTTGAACCCAACGCCACCAGATCCGATGCAAGCCAAACTGATGTGGTTCATGCCATTGATTTTCAGCGTGATGTTCTTCTTCTTCCCGGCTGGCCTGGTGATGTACTGGATCACTAACAATATTTTGTCGATCGCGCAGCAGTGGATGATCAACACCCGAATGGGCGTACCACCGCAGTTCAATTTGCCGAAGTTCAAATAAGAAAAGGGCCGCTTCGCGGCCCTTTTTGATGAGACGCACCATGCTTGCCCGTCACCTAGACCCCATCGTTGCAATTGCTACCGCGCCTGGCCGTGGTGCAGTCGGAATCGTTCGAATATCGGGCAAAGCGCTGACACCGATCATTCAAACACTGTGTGGCCGCAGTCTGCTGCCAAGGCAAGCCAGCTACTTGCCGTTTCAAGACGCACAAGGCCAAGTGATCGACCAAGGGCTGGCGCTTTATTTTCCGGCGCCACACTCCTTCACCGGTGAGGATGTGCTTGAGTTACAGGCCCATGGCGGCCCTGTCGTGCTGCAAGTGTTGCTGACACGGTGTCTCGAGGCTGCAGCTGAAGTTGATGCAGTGACGAGCCAGCTGCGGCTGCCCGGTTTACGGGTCGCCCAGCCTGGCGAATTCTCAGAGCGCGCATTTCTGAACAACAAGATTGATTTGGCGCAAGCGGAAGCAATTGCCGACCTGATTGACGCCAGCACTGAAACCGCAGCCAGATCAGCGGCTCGCTCACTGACTGGTGAGTTTTCAAAAGAGGTCCAGACGCTGCTCGATAAGCTGGTGCATTTACGCATGCTGGTCGAGGCCACGCTGGATTTTCCCGAAGAAGACATCGACTTTTTAAAACAGGCAGACGCCAGTGGTCAGTTGCAACGCTTGCAGTCGACGTTGGCGGCGGTCATGCAGCGCGCAACGCAAGGTGCGATTTTGCGTGAAGGCATCAAAGTGGTGATCGCCGGTCAGCCCAACGCCGGGAAAAGTTCCCTGCTCAACGCCTTGGCGGGCGCCGAGCTGGCCATCGTCACGCCGATCGCCGGCACCACGCGCGACAAGGTCTCGCAACTCATTCAGATTGACGGCGTGCCCTTGCATGTGGTGGACACCGCCGGCCTGAGGGACAGTCATTTGCCAGGCATTGACGAGGTTGAAAAGATCGGTATCGAGCGTGCTTGGGGTGAAATTGAAAGCGCCGATGCGGTTTTGTTTCTGCACGATCTGACGCGGCAAAGCACCCCCTCAGAACCCGAGGTGGCTGCGGCCTACCGTGCCGGTGATGCCTTGATTCAACACGCCCTGACAGACAAGCTGCCCAAGGCAACACCCGTCATCGACGTCTGGAATAAATCCGATTCAGCACCTGCTGATCTCCCTTTAGAAACCATCGCCTGTGACCACGCAGCGGTGGTGATTTCAGCCAAAACCGGTGCTGGTTTGCAGGCCTTACGCCAGCAGTTGTTGCACGTGGTTGGCTGGCAATCCGCGCCGGAAGGCGTCTTCATGGCGCGAGAGCGGCATGTCCAAGCCTTGCACGAAGTGGCCAGCCAATTGACGCGTGCTGACGAGCAGTTGTCGGCCCGGCAACCAGCGCTCGACTTGTTGGCGGAGGACTTACGGCAAGCCCAGCGAGCGCTGAGTCAAATCACCGGCGAGTTCACGCCGGACGATTTACTGGGCGAAATTTTTTCCAAATTTTGCATCGGCAAGTAAGAGCACTTACAGCGATTTCACGGCTCAAGTGTCAAGGCAGGTTGGCCCGCGGGTCATGCCGTGCCAGTCGCGCAAGTAAGAACTCGACTTCTGTTCTGGCTGTAGCCGACATGGCTGCTGCAGGTTTGCGCTGCGCATCAGATGACAACAAACCACGGCGCATCAAGATGTACTTGCGCACCGCCAAGCTGACACCTGGTTGCTGCTCATAACGCATCAGCGGCAAGTGCGCATCGAACAAGTCGTGCGCTTTTTCGCGCTGACTGTCAGCCGACAGTCGGACCACATCGACCAGCATGTCGGGAAAGGAATAACCCGTCATGGCACCATTGGCTCCGCGCTCAACTTCAAAGTCGAGAAAGAGCCCGCCATTGCCGCAGAGGATAGAAATCTCACGCATTTCGCCCTTGTTTTGCCATGCACGCAAGGTCGAGATCTTTTCAAGACCGGGCCAGTCTTCGTGCTTGAGCATCAGGCAGGAGGACTGGTTGTTGACGATGCGCTTGATGACGTTGGGTGCCATGACGACCGTGAATGTGAGCGGATAGTCCTGGATGACAAACGGAACGTCCTCGCCGATGGCGGCAACAGCTTGTTCGTAGTAGCCGACGATCTGGTCATCGGTGCGCAAGGTGTTGGGTGGCGCGATCATGACCCCGGCAGCGCCAGCGTCCATGGCTTCACGAGCCAACGCGCGCATGGCTGCAAAGCCCGGTGCGGACACGCCCACGATGGTCGGTGTTGTCGAGCGCTGGACAAAGCGCTTGGCAACTTGCAGCGCCTCATCTTGCGCGAGTTTGGGTGCTTCGCCGAGCTGGCCCAGTACGGTGGTTCCAGTGACGCCGGACTGCGTATAAAAATCGACGAGCCGGTCTATCGAGGAAAAGTCAATGTTGCCAGTGGCTTCAAAGGGCGTCGGCGCGATGACATAGACACCACTGGCTTGGGCGCTTAATTTTTGGGTATTCATACAGATTAATTTGTCTCAGGGTTTGGTTTTTTGACGGGCTTCGTAGCGGGCTTTGTTGTCGGCATTCGGTGGGTAAAGACCGGGCAGGGCCGCGCCAGCATTGATCTCCGACATGATCCAGGCTTCGAGGTTTTCTTGTTCGGCGGCCAATTCGAGCACGTCGTCCAGTAAATTGGCGGGGATCAGCACGGCGCCATCTTCGTCGACCACGATCACATCGTTCGGGAACACCGCCACACCGTCGCAAGCGATGGGTTCTTGCCAGCTGACAAAGGTCAGGCTGGTGACTGATGCAGGCGCGGCGGTGCCCTGACACCAAACCGGCAAACCGGTGTCCAATACGCCGACAACATCGCGCACAACGCCATCGGTCACCAGTCCGGCGACGCCGCGCATTTTCATGCGGGCGCACAAGATATCGCCAAAAATACCGGCGTCGGTCACACCCATCGCATCGACCACACACATGCAGCCCGCTGGCATGGCTTCGATGGCCGCTCGCGTGGAGATTGGCGACGACCATGACTCCGGCGTGGCCAGATCTTCGCGTGCCGGTACAAAACGCAAGGTGAAGGCGCGGCCGACTGTGCGCGGCTGGCCGGGCTGCAAGGGCTTGGTGCCGCGCAGCCAGACATTGCGCAGACCTTTTTTGAGCAACACCGTGGTCAGTGTGGCGGTGGCGATGGTCTTGAGCTTTTCAACGACGGCTGGGGAAAGAGGTTGTACTTCAAGTGGCACGAAAATATCTCCTCGAAAAGGGTTGCAGATCAGCCCAGTCTCAATGGCCAGAAAAATCAATCAGCGTGAAAAGCGGTAGCCCTGATGCACGCAGCTTGTCGGAACCACCAAGTTCGGGCAAGTCAACAATAGCCGCCCCCTCCATCACGTGGGCACCTAGTTTTTCAAGAAGTTTTCGCCCGGCCATCATGGTGCCGCCGGTGGCTATCAGATCGTCAATCAGCAGTACTTTTTGTCCGGCGTGAACGGCATCGGTGTGCAACTCAACGGTGGCGCTGCCGTATTCGAGCTCGTAGGTTTCTTGCACTGTGGTGAAGGGTAGTTTTCCCTTTTTACGGATCGGCACAAATCCAACGTTGAGTTCGTAAGCGATGACCGCGCCCAAAATAAAACCACGCGCATCAAGGCCCGCCACCACGTCTGGTCGCAGTACCGGGTCCATGTAACGGTGTACAAAAGCGTCTATCAGCACGCGAAACACCTTCGGGTTTTGCAAGAGCGGCGTGATGTCGCGAAACTGCACGCCGGGTGCCGGCCAGTCCGGCACGGTGCGAATGTGGCTGCGCAAATATTGGCTCACCGTTTGATGCGTGAGGGCGTCGGGCTGCGCTGGGGTTTGGGTTGAATCAGGCACAAAGAGCATTCATGGTGTAAAAAATCACGACAAGGTGGTGCGCGCCAGCACCGCGCCGCTGGCATGGACGATCAGGACTTCTCCCATGGCGGTGAATTCGCCCGTGAGCGCCGTGATGTTGACCTGGTGTGTCACCCAGACTTCGAACTCGCCAGCGGGAATCGCCTTGAGACGTCCCCGCAAGATGTGTGTGAGCGGCTCTGGCTGGCGGTCGTTATTGAAGGTCGAGTTGAGAGCCGGTAAAACCGTGTATGAACCGAAGGCCAGTTCGGCCGTGTCGCGGCCACGACACCAAGCGCTCGCATACACCGCGCGGGCTTGAAGCTGGCGGCTCTTGAACCATTGACCAATACGGCGCGATTGATCTCGACCGGCCGCGCTCAAGTTGCGCTGGGTGCTGCAGTCGCCCAGCTTGAAGTCAGCGGGATCGCCAATGCCAGGGTCGGTTTCCGCATGCCGGAGCAGAACGACACACGCACCGGCGCGCAGCAAGGTCGCAATAGTTGTCGAGCTTTGGGCTTTGGCAAAAGTCCAATGGGTGCTCACAAGCAGGGCCAAAGCCGTTCGTCTTTTCATGTGCTTCGCCCTCGCAGTAGTTTTTCTTCAGCGAGCGCCAACGCAGCCGGCGTGCCAGACAACACCAGCGTATCACCACCTTCCAGCCGTGTGTCATCTAACGCCGGCTGTGTCTGGCCATTGCTGCGGCGCAGGCTGACCACTTGGACCCCCACAGTTTGTAGCGCGATGGAGCCCAGAGAAGCACCAGCGGCTTTGATGGCGGGTGGCAAGATGACGGTTGATAAGCGCTCTTGTTCCAGCTCGTTGACGGAATCGTCGTCGGCGCCATGAAAATAACCGCGCAACAAGTTGTAGCGTGCGTCGCGCTGATCCTGCACCACGCGGATCACCCGGCGCATCGGCACGCCGACCAGCGCTAGCGCGTGGCTCGCCAGCATCAAGCTGCCTTCAATGGCTTCTGGCACGACTTCGGTGGCTCCCGCAGAGCGCAGTTTTTCAAGGTCGACATCATCGACTGTGCGGACGATCACTGGAACCGCCGGCGCGTGCGCGCGTGCATTGGCCAAGACCTTGATAGCACTAGCGGTGTTGAGGTAGGTCACGACCACGGCGCTGGCGCGCGCTAAGCCGGCCGCCATCAGTGATTGCAGGCGGACTGCATCGCCAAAAACCACCGAATTGCCGGCGGCCGCAGCCTTGCGGACGCGGTCCGGGTCGAGGTCGAGCGCAATGTAGGGAATGCCTTCCGCGTCAAGGATGCGGCCCAAGTTTTGGCCGCAACGGCCGTAGCCGCAAATGATGACATGCTGGTTGGTGTTGATGGCTTTGCGCGCAATGCTGGTCATTTGCAAGGACTGTTGCAGCCACTCGCTGCTCACCAAGCGCATGACAATGCGGTTGCTGCCCATGATGATGAAAGGTGTGGCCAGCATCGATAACACCATCGCTGCGAGGATCGGGTTGAGCAAATTGGCCGGTACGAGGCTGTTGCTCTGTGCCAGCGTCAGCAAGACAAAGCCGAACTCGCCAGCCTGCGCGATGTACAAGCCGGTGCGCAGAGCGACCCCGTTGGTGGCGCCCAGGGCTTTGGCCAGCAGCGTTACCAGTACCAGCTTGAGCAGCACGGGAAGGAGTAGCAGCAAGAGTACCAAAGGCCAGCGGGTGATCACTTCATGCCAGTCGAGCATCATGCCGATGCTGATGAAAAATAGGCCGAGCAAGACGTCATGAAATGGCCGTATATCGGTTTCAACCTGATGCTTGTATTCGGTTTCCGAGATCAGCATGCCCGCAATGAAGGCGCCCAGCGCCAAGCTCAAGCCTGCCAATTCGGTCAGCCACGCCAAACTCAAGGTAACCAGCAGCAAGTTAAGAACGAACAACTCTTCGCTTTTGCGCCTGGCGACGATGGTCAACCACCAGCGCATGACACGCTGTCCACCGATCAGCAGCAGCCCGACCAGCACCGAAGCCTTGAGCAGGGCCAGACCCAGCGCGCCAAAAAGGTGTTCCGGGCGTGAGCCCAAGGCTGGGATCAACACCAGCAGCGGCACCACCGCTAAGTCTTGGAACAGCAAGATACCCATCACACGCTTACCGTGCTCGGACTCCAACTCCAGCCGCTCCGACAACAGCTTGACGACCAGTGCCGTGCTGCTCATGGCCACCGCGCCTGACAAAGCCAGTGCCGTCTGCCAATCCAACTTCCACCAGACAGGCGCAGCAAGTGTCAGTAGCACAGAGCCGGCCATCACCAGCAGCATGGTCAACACCACTTGGTACAGACCCAGACCAAACACATGACGACGCATCGAGCGCAGTTTGGGCAGGTTGAACTCCAACCCGATCACGAACATCAGGAAGACCACACCAAATTCACCTAAATGGCGAACGCCTGCTGCGTCTTGCGCCAAGCC
Organism: Comamonadaceae bacterium; assembly: GCA_947450765.1. GTDB lineage: Bacteria > Pseudomonadota > Gammaproteobacteria > Burkholderiales > Burkholderiaceae_C > Polaromonas. The sequence goes on from CANFXC010000005.1 coordinate 63,876, forward strand.
CAAGGCATTGGGTCCAATGATCACGCCTGCCGTCAAGTAGCCCAACATCGGGGGCAGTTTGAGCGAGCGGCATGCCACCACGCCGAGCACGGCAGCCAGCAGGTAAAAGAGCGTGAGTTCGAGCCCGGTCATTGAAGAATGGTAGCCGATGGATGTGGCGTCAGGGGCGCCGACGGAGCGGGGTATTGGGATGATTGACATCTAGGCGGCTAGCTCGTCGGCGGAAGGGCGCCTCGATAGAATGCAGGAATGAACTTTGACAGCACCGGCTTTGATCCGGCACAAGCCGTGGCTTTGGCCCGCAAGACTTTTGAGATTGAGGCTCAGGCCGTTTTGACCATGGCTGCACGCGTTGGGCCCGAGTTTTCAGCCGCGGTTGAAGCGGTTTTGCGCTGCACTGGCCGGGTGGTGGTGATGGGCATGGGTAAGAGCGGTCACATCGGCCGCAAGATCGCCGCCACATTGGCGTCCACCGGTACACCGGCCATGTTTGTGCATCCGGGTGAAGCCAGCCACGGCGATCTCGGCATGATCACCGCCGCTGACGTCGTGTTGGCGATTTCCAACAGCGGTGAAAGTGAAGAGCTCACCGTTATCTTGCCGACGCTGAGGCGCTTGCAGGTGGTCGTGATCGCCCTCACCGGTGGCGCGCAGTCTGCCTTGGCACGGCACGCCGACATGGTGCTTGACAGCAGCGTCGCACAAGAAGCCTGTCCGCTCAATCTGGCGCCGACCGCCAGTACCACCGCGCAGTTGGCCATGGGCGATGCGCTCGCCGTAGCACTGCTCGACGCCCGCGGCTTCAAGCCCGAAGACTTTGCACGTTCGCATCCCGGCGGTTCCTTGGGTCGCAGGCTGCTCACGCACGTGGCGGATGTCATGCGCAGCGGCGACGCCGTCCCTTCGGTGCGGCCTGACGCCAGCCTCAGTGAACTCATGCGAGAGATGAGCGCCAAGGGTTTGGGCGCTTCAGCCGTGGTCGATGCGCAGCAGCAGGTGCTGGGTATTTTCACGGACGGCGACTTGCGGCGACTGATCGAAAAAGGGACCGATTTGCGCACCATGTGTGCGGCCGATGTGATGCACGTGAATCCGCGTCACCTCGCCTCCAGCGCGCTCGCGGTGGAGGCGGTTGCCCTGATGGAACAGTATCAAATCACCAGCGTGTTGGTGGTCGACGAGGCAGGGCGTTTGTGCGGAGCGCTCAATACCAACGACCTGATGCGCGCGAAGGTGATTTGATGACGCCATCTCATCTTCCTGCATGGGTCCCCGCTTTGAATTTCGCGCCTGAATTGCTGCTGCGTGCGCAGGGTATAAAAGTGGTTTTTTTTGATGTTGACGGCGTATTGACTGACGGCGGTTTGTACTTCAGTGAGTATGGTCAGCAGCAAATCACAGAAACGCCTGGGCAGCTGTACGCTGCCGGCGAAACCATCAAGCGCTTCAGCACGCTGGATGGCCAGGGCCTCAAGTTGCTGCAAAAAGTGGGAATCACGCCAGTGGTCATCACGGGTCGTGACAGTGTGGTTTTGCGGGCCCGGTTGCAAGCGTTGGGCATCAGCCATGCGCACTTTGGCACTGAAGACAAACGCCCAGCAGCCGAGCTGACACTTAAAACGCTCGGCTTTGATTGGTCTGAATCCGCCGCCATGGGTGACGATTGGCCCGACTTGCCGGTGCTGCGTCGGGCGGCCTTTAGCTGTGCGCCAGCCAACGCGCACACTGAAGCCAAAGCCGTAGCGCACTACGTCACACAGGCAACGGGTGGCCATGGTGCAGCGCGTGAACTGTGCGACTTGTTGCTGGTCGCTAGCGGCCGCTATGCCAGTTTGCTGGCGGACTACAGTAGATGAGGGCTCAAGTATCTGCCACCGCCGTGTCCCGTACGCTGCATATCCTCAAGACCTCCGGCATCAGTTTTGCTGGCCTGTGGGAGCGGCTGTCTCTGTACTTGCCGCTGGTGATGATGGGGTTGTTGGCGGTGGGCACTTATTGGTTGGTGCGCAACACGCCTGCGTCGTATCAAGCAGAGGCCGTACGGTCTGTGAATCATGAGATGGACTATTTCATGCGCCGAGCCACGGTTAAGACGTTTGATGACAGCGGGCGCTTGAAAACAGAACTGTTTGGGACTGAAGCGCGCCACTTTCAGGACACCGAAACGCTGGAAATTGACCAAGCGCGAATGCGATCGACCAGTCCGGAGGGGCGTCTCACGATCGCCACCGCGAATCGCGCGTTGAGCAATGATGCAGGCTCCGAAGTGCAGCTGATGGGTAACGCCTCGGTAGTTCGTGAGCCAATGCAAAATCCTGATGGCAGTTGGTTGCCGCGTCTTGAGTACACGGGTGAGTTTCTGCACGTTTTTATGAATGAAGATCGGGTTAAATCTCATCTGCCAGTGGTGCTAAAACGTGGGTCTGATGTGTTCAGTGGCGACACATTCGCCTACGATAACCTTGATCAGGTAGCGGACCTCAAGGGCCGCGTCAAAGGGTTCTTGGTGCCCAGAGCCACGGCGGGATCCGCTCCGATAAAGCCATCCAGATAGCTTTTCAGGTCACGGCAACGGTCGTGTATCGTGTGAAGTCAAACGTTCAGCCTGGTAAGCGCGCCTATCATCTGCGCCTTTCAAACCAGTGAGTTTTCAAACTCAGAAATGTAAAAAGGCTTCAAAACCGGAGTCTTGAAGCCTTTTGGCGCAAATCTTCGTGATTAACCGAAGACGTCAGCGTGAGCCAACTGCTGGGGAACGAGGGCTTAGTAGCCGCCGCGTCCGCCACCACCACCACCACCGTAACCGCCGCCACCGGAACGATCGCCGCCGCCACCGTAGCCGCCGCCACCGGAACGGCCACCACCACCGCCGCCACCGTAGCCGCCGCCGCCAGAACGATCGCCACCGCCGCCGTAGCCACCACCACCGGAACGATCGCCGCCGCCGAAGCCGCCGCCACCAGTGCGCGGTGGGCGTGCTTCCATTGGACGAGCTTCATTCACCACAACGCTACGGCCGCCTAAAGGCTGACCGTTCATGCCGTTGATAGCGGCTTGGGCTTCTGCATCGCTGCCCATTTCAACAAAACCAAAGCCTTTGGAACGACCTGTGTCGCGTTCCATCATGACTTTAGCGCTGGTCACAGAGCCGAATTGGCCAAAAGACTGTTGCAGATCTTCGTCGCGAACTGAGTAAGGCAGGTTGCCTACGTATAGTTTGTTGCCCATTGAGGGACTCCTCTAAAACACAATAACAAAAGCGATGGGGTCTCGAAAGCACAACAAATCTTCAAACGTACCGCTGTAGCGCGCGAAACTGACCGATCACCTAACTAATGCGGATCATTCCATCCACACTTAATAATTATGCGCCAGTTTGCTGAAAGTCAAGAAAAATATTGATAAATTATGCGGGCGGACATTTCCTCCCCCGCAGTTTGATTTTTGCTGAGTTTAAAAGTGGGCGTTATGTGATTGGATCCCAGCGTTGATCTCATATGTGGGATGAAAGAGTGTTGTGACGCACCTACCAGTTCACTTCCCGTTCCGGTGTTGAGCCAGTCCGGTGAATGGACAAATCAGCGCCTTCATATTCTTCTTCCTGACTCAGGCGCAAGCCCATTGCAGCCTTGATCAAGCCATACACCACAAAGCCGCCAATGAGCGCCCACGCTACGCCCATCAATGTGCCGATAAGCTGCGCCGTAAAGCTAACGCCGCCTAAGCCGCCCATCTCTCTCAGGCCGAATAGGCCGGCCGCTAAGCCACCCCAAGCGCCGCAGAGGCCGTGAAGCGGCCAGACACCGAGGACATCATCGATCTTCCATTTGTTTTGTGTCAATGTGAACATGATGACAAACATGGCCCCAGCGATGACGCCGGCCACCAATGCGCCCAAGGGGTGCATCAGGTCTGAGCCGGCGCAAACGGCCACCAAGCCGGCGAGCGGGCCGTTGTGGACAAAGCCCGGATCGTTTTTGCCGAATGCCAGCGCTGCCAGCGTGCCGCCGACCATGGCCATCAAGGAATTGACTGCCACCAGGCCCGAGATCTTGTCGATGGTTTGGGCGCTCATGACGTTAAAGCCGAACCAGCCCACCGTCAAAATCCAAGCGCCCAAAGCTAAAAACGGAATGTTTGAAGGGGGATGTGCCGAGACTGCACCATCTTTTCTGTAGCGATTGCTGCGCGCACCTAGCAAAATGACTGCCGGCAAAGCCAGCCAGCCGCCCATGGCATGGACGACCACCGAGCCGGCAAAATCATGAAATTCCTCACCTGTCAGAGCTTTGATCCAAGCTTGAACGCCGAAATGGTTGTTCCAGACGATGCCTTCAAAAAATGGGTAGATCAAACCCACGATCACAGCGGTGGCAATGAGCTGCGGATAAAAGCGCGCCCTCTCAGCAATTCCGCCAGAAATGATGGCGGGAATAGCGGCAGCAAAGGTGAGCAAAAAGAAGAAGCGGACCAGCTCGTAGCCATTCTTGGCCGCCAATTGCTCCGCACCCACGAAAAAATGCGTGCCATAAGCCACGCTGTAGCCAATGACGAAATACACGACGGTCGAGATCGAGAAGTCCACCAGAATCTTGACCAAAGCATTGACCTGATTTTTTTTGCGAACAGTTCCGAGCTCTAAAAAAGCAAAACCGGCATGCATGGCAAGCACCATGATGCCGCCCAGCAAGATGAACAGCGCATCAGAGCCCTGTTTTAGTGCTTCCATGACGTAATTTCCTTGTAAATTGTTTTGTATTGGTGCGTTTTTGAGAGTTTTTTCAGAAACGCACCAAACGCAAGCAAGATTTAAGCCTAAACGGTGCAGCAAGACCTTTCGAGGTTGGGTCATCGAAAGTCAAGAGGGCCACCGCTACAATGAAAGTTGTCATTGGGGAGTAGCCGCCTTCCGATTTGCTGAGAAGCAAAGTGCGAGAGGGGTTTGCGTCAACAGACTTGTTGGGCCTTGTAAAAAGGCCGACATGGCGCAAACGGTTGAAAAACGACTTGGCGAGACCTTTGACTGCACAGCCTTCAAGCGCTCACCTGCTATTGGCCGGAGATGCTGTGCGGTCATTGGTTTCACTCCGGCCGGAGTCATTCAACGTGGACGCATTTCTCGTATCAACCGGTATCGTCGCCCTGGCCGAAATGGGCGACAAAACCCAGCTGCTGGCGCTCTTGCTCGCAGCCCGCTTCAAAAAACCTTGGCCCATCGTTTGGGGCATCTTGGTAGCCACGCTGGCCAATCACGCCATGGCGGGCGCGCTCGGCGCTTGGCTCACCGCCTTGCTCAGTCCCGATGTCTTGCGCTGGATTCTGGGGGCTTCATTCTTGGCTATGGCGGCTTGGATGCTGGTGCCTGACAAACTTGAGGACGACAGCGACAGCAAACCACCACGCTGGGGGGTATTCGCGACCACCGTGGTGCTGTTCTTCTTGGCCGAGATGGGCGATAAAACGCAAATTGCCACCGTCATGCTGGCCGCACGCTTTGATGCGTACGTGGCAGTGGTGGCGGGCACCACCTTGGGCATGATGCTGGCCAACGCGCCTGTGGTGTGGTTGGGCGAGCGGGTTACCCGCTTGGTGCCGCTGCGGGTGGTGCATAGCTTGTCAGCGATTATTTTTGCTGTTTTGGGTGTGCTGGCTTTTGTCTTGCCTGCCTGATGGCTGGTGAGAACAGGGCTATATACTAGACAAGCGCCGATTTACTCAGCTTGCGGGCGCTTAAAAAGTACAGCTAAAGACGACTTCCAGGAACCCGGATTCGCTTTGGCGACGCCGGGTTTTTGTTTTTACTGCAGGTGATTATTTGACCTTAGTCGCAACACCGCTGACCATGCATTTCAAGGACGCATTGCCGCTGCAAAGCGGCGCGTCGATACGCGCTTATGACCTGAGCTACGAGACGTATGGCGTGCTCAACGCCGACAAGTCGAATGCCGTGTTGATTTGTCACGCGCTCAACGCCTCGCACCATGTCGCGGGTGTCTACCTTGACGAATCGGGCCAAGTCCAAGCCAAGTCCGAAGGCTGGTGGGACACCATGATCGGGCCCGGTAAGCCGGTCGACACCGATCGTTTTTTCGTCATCGGCGTGAACAACTTGGGTTCGTGCTTCGGCTCTACTGGGCCGAAGCAGATCAACCCCGACACGCAAGACGTTTACGGCGCCGATTTCCCGGTGGTCACGGTCGAAGACTGGGTCGACGCCCAAGCTAGATTGCTGGACGCATTGGGTATTCAAACTTTGGCGGCCGTGATGGGCGGCAGTCTGGGCGGCATGCAGGCACTGGCTTGGACGCTGCGCTACCCCGACCGCGTGCTGCACGCCGTGGTGGTGGCGAGCGCGCCCAATCTGAACGCTGAAAACATCGCCTTCAATGAAGTGGCGCGTCGCGCGATCACGACCGATCCGGACTTTCATGGCGGGCATTTTTATCGCTACTGCGTGTTGCCCAAACGCGGCCTGCGCATTGCCCGGATGATTGGTCACATCACTTATCTGAGTGACGATGTGATGAATGAAAAGTTTGGCAGGCAACTGGCCCCCACGCTCGTCGCTTCGCGAGCCTTCGGCGGTGCGCTGCCCCATGAACTAGAAAAAGGGGCGCATTTCCCCTTGGGGCGGCCCGGCGGGGAAACCTTAGCCCCCACGCCATCCCCTTTCAAGTATTCAACGCAAGACGTTGAGTTTCAGATTGAAAGTTATTTGCGTTACCAGGGCGATAAGTTCAGCGAATACTTCGACGCCAACACGTATTTGCTGATCACCCGCGCGCTCGATTACTTTGACCCCGCCAGCGCGCATGGCGGTAACTTGAGTTTGGCATTGGCCAAAGCTAGCGCTAAATTTTTGTTGGTCAGCTTCACCACAGACTGGCGTTTTTCACCGGCCCGCAGCCGCGAAATCGTCAAAGCGTTGCTGGACAACCAGCGCGACGTCAGCTATGCCGAGATCGATGCACCGCACGGGCATGACGCTTTCTTGCTGGAAGATGCTCGTTACTTGGGCGTGGTTCGCTCCTACTTCAATAGCAAGGTGGCTGTATGACGGTGCCAGGCAAAGTCTTGAAAGAAAGCTCGCCAGACTTGCTGTCGATTGCACGCTTGGTGCCACACGGTTCGCGGGTGTTGGACCTCGGTTGCGGCACGGGTGAGTTGTTGGCGCATTTGATCCGCGAACGTGGCTGCTCGGGTTACGGCGTCGAGATTGATGACGCCAATGTGCAAGCCTGTGTCGAGCGCGGCGTCAATGTGATTCAGCTCAACCTTGAAGAAGGCTTAGCGCTGTTCGGCGACCGTTCGTTCGATGTGGTGCTGCAGATTGACACGCTGCAACATCTGCGCAATGCTGAAATCATGCTGCGCGAAACCGCCCGCGTCGGCCGCATGGGCATCGTTGCGTTTCCTAATTTTGGCCACTGGCCGAATCGCCTGGCGGTACTGCGTGGTCGCATGCCGGTCACTAAGGTGTTGCCTTACCAGTGGTACGACACGCCGAACATTCGGGTCGGCACATTGCAAGATTTTCGGGCCTTGGCCCTGAACAATCACCTGAAAATTCTCGACCAATTTGGCCTGCAAGACGGCGAAGAAATACGCTTTTGGCCGAATGCGCGTGCCAGTCGGGCGGTCTTCAAGGTGCAACGCGCTTGACCCCATGCTGAACGTATTTGAGCGCCTGTTCGGTACTTGGGTACGTGATGTATCGGCGCGTACATTGCGCGCGGACGGTATGGCGGGTCTCCTGGGTGCGGTGCTGGTGTTGCCGCAAGGCATTGCATTTGCCACCTTGGCCGGACTGCCGCCTGAATACGGGCTTTATACCGCCATCGTGCCCTGCATCATCGCCGCGCTGTTTGGGTCAAGCTGGCACGTCATGTCGGGGCCGACGAATGCCAATTCGCTGGCACTGTTCGCCATGTTGTCGCCGTTGACCATGGCGTTCAGTCCAGCCTACATTCAAATGGCGCTCGTCGTCACGGTGATGGTCGGCGTCATGCAGTGGTTGATCGGCACGCTAAGGCTGGGAACGCTGGCCAACTTCATTTCTCCGGCTGCCTTGTTTGGTTTTACCTCAGGTGCGGCGGTGCTGATTGCTGTCTACGCCTTGCCAGACTTACTGGGCATCGGTTCGGCCGGTGAGCACGGTGCCGGCGCATTGTTATTGCATGTCGCCCGGCAGTGGACATGGGCGCAGCCTGCGGCGCTGGCGGTGGCCGCTGTGACGATGGTGGTAGCGCTGGCGTTGCGGCGCTGGCGACCGCATTGGCCTTACATGTTGGCGGGGTTGGTGTCGGCCACGTTCTTTGCTTGGGCGGCGGCAGGACAAGTGCAGAGCCTCTCATTTTCGAGCTTGCGCATGGTCGGTGCCGTGGAGGTGCCGTGGCCCCGCTTTTCCGTGCCGCAGATCAGCTTGTCGTCGGTGTCGGAGTTGCTCGGTTTGGCCTTCGCGCTGACGATCGTCGCGTTGGGTCAATCGATCTCGATTGCCAAGGCTGTGGCCGTACGTTCAGGTCAGCGCATTGACGCTAACCGCGAGTTTCGGGGTCAGGGCTTGTCCAACATCGTCGGTGGTTTTTTCTCGTCCTATGTGTCATGCGGTTCGATGAACCGCTCCATGCCGAACCTGCAAGCCGGCGCGCGCACGCCGTTGGCGTCGGTGTTTTCGGCCTTGCTGCTGCTGGCTTTGGTGGCCGTGAGCGCGCCGCTGTTGGCAAAAATTCCCATGGCGGCGCTGGCAGCGCTGTTGGCGGTGGTGGCGATGTCATTGCTCGACCTGCCGCGCTGGCGTCAATTGCTGCGGCTGAGCCGTACTGAATTTGGTGTGGCCTTGGCGACCATGGTGGCCACCGTCACGATTCGCCTTGAGATCGCGATTTTGCTGGGCACCTTGCTCTCACTGATGTCGTTTCTGTACCGTACCTCGCGGCCAGCCATGCGCACCATGGGTTTTGACAGTATCAGCCCTGAACGGCAGTTTGTGGTGATGGATGACGCTCCAACAGCGACATCGACAGAGGTCCGCACCCTGCCCGAGTGCCCGCAACTCAAACTGCTGCGCATGGAGGGTGAGGTTTACTTTGGCGCGACCCAGCATGTCGCAGACACGCTGCACGCGCTGCGCCATGTGCCGCAGCCGCAAAAGCATTTGCTGGTGATGGGCAAAAGCATGAACTTCATCGACTTGGCGGGTGCCGAGCTGTGGGAGGCCGAGCTCAACGCGCGCCGCGCGATGGGCGGTGATTTGTATTTTCATCGGCCACGCCCTGAAGTCCTGAGCATGTGGAAAACCACTGGTTTCACCCGCTTGCTGGGTCCTGAGCATCAGTTCCCCGACAAGCGCACGGCGATTGCCACGATCTTCCAAAAGCTCGACCCTGAAATTTGCCGGAATTGCACAGCGCGTGTCTTTTGGGAATGCAAGTCTGCGCCGGGGTCGGAAACAGCAACCAGTCGCCGCGGCGCGCACAATGTTCAAGATTGAAGATTTGTATTGGTTAGAGGTATTTATGAAACGATTTTCCCATTGGGTTTTGATGGCTTTGCTGGGTAGTTTGCTGCTGGCATGCACCGGCGCGCCTTTGCTGGCGAGCATGGCACCGCGCAGTGTCAACGTGTCTGCAGAGCGGTTGCAGCAGGCGATTGCCGAGCGCTTCCCCATCAAGCAGCGCTTGGCCGACGTGCTGGAGTTGGAGGTGCTGCCGCCTCGCGTGAGCTTGCTGCCGGCCAGCAACCGGCTTGCCACTGACATTGATTTGAATGTGGCCGATCGCCTGATGGGTGGCCGCTACAGCGGCACCATCGCGCTGGATTTCGGCCTGCGCTTTGAGTCGAGCGACAACACCATTCGCATGACGGGTGCGCGCGTCAACCGCGTCAGTATGGCGGGTGTGCCGGAGCCTTACCAAACGGCCATCACACGGAATGTGCCGCGGCTGGCAGAGCGCTTGTTTGACAACCGTGTGCTGCATCAATTCAGTGAGAAAGACCTGAGTCTGGTCAACGGCTTGGGACTGGAGCCCGGTGAAATCAGCGTCACGCCAGAAGGCTTGAAAGTGACGTTGGTGCCGCGTCCTTTGTCCCGCAATCCTTGAGTTGTCGCATTTGCAATGAGCCACGCGATGGTCCATTTACGTTTTTTCAGGAGCTCGCCATGAATGCCCGTTTGCCCACTTCTTTGCTTGATTCGGCTTCTGCGCTTGAGCAAGTCAGCGCCCAATGGGACGGCGACATCGTGCGCCAACTCCGTGACTACATCGCCATCCCGGCCAAGTCGCCGGGCTTTGACGGTGACTGGGCGCAGAACGGTTTTATCGACACCGTCGTGCGCAACGCAGCAGCGTGGATCGAAGCCCAAAAAGTTGAGGGTCTGACGCTGGAAATTGTGCGTTTGCCGGGCCGCACGCCCGTGTTGTTTTTTGAAGTGCCTGCGACGCGCGCGGCCGTGCCCGGCCAGACGGCTCAAACCGTGTTGATGTACGGCCACCTCGACAAACAACCTGAATTCAGCGGCTGGCGATCTGACCTCGGCCCGTGGACGCCGGTCTATCAGGACGGCAAGCTCTACGGCCGCGGCGGCGCCGACGATGGTTACGCGACCTACGCCAGCATTGCCGCAATCCAGGCCTTGAAAAGTCAGAAGGTCGGACATCCGCGCATCGTCGGCCTGATCGAAACGTGCGAAGAAAGCGGCTCCTACGATTTGCTGCCGTATGTCGACGCTTTGCGCAGCCGGCTGGGTGATGTCGGGCTGGTGATTTGCCTCGACTCAGGCGCCGGCAACTACGACCAGCTCTGGCTCACCACCAGCTTGCGTGGCAATGCCACCGGCACGCTCAAAGTCGAAGTGCTGACCGAAGGCATTCATTCCGGCGATGCCAGCGGCTTGGTGCCGTCCAGTTTTCGCATCATGCGGCAAGTGCTGGACCGCCTTGAAGACAGCGCCACCGGGCGCTTGTTGCCAGCCAGTTTTCACTGTGAAGTACCGGCCGACCGCTTAGCGCAAGCGCACGCCACGGCGGCTATTTTGGGTGATGAGTTGTACAAGCGCTTTCCGTGGGCGCACTACGACTGCGAAGGCGCCAGCGTCTTCACACTGCCGACCACGACTGACCCGGTTGAAGCTTTGCTGAACCGCACCTGGCGCCCCACTTTGAGCGTCACTGGTGCCGATGGTTTGCCGGCATTGAAAGACGCCGGCAATGTACTGCGACCGTACACCGCCTTCAAGCTCTCGCTACGGCTGCCGCCGTTAGTCGACGCCGCACAAGCCGTGCAAGAACTCAAAAAGCTGCTCGAAGACAACGCGCCGTATCAGGCCAAGGTGACGTTTCAGGGCGGTGGCGGCGCGAACGGCTGGAACGCACCGACATCAACGCCGTGGTTTGACAAGGCACTGGACAGCGCGTCGCAGGCATTTTTTGGCGCGTCCTGCGGCACCATCGGGCAGGGCGGCACGATTCCGCTCATGAGCATGCTGAGCCAGGGTTTTCCCAAAGCACAAATGATGGTCTGCGGTGTCCTCGGTCCGAAAAGCAATGCGCACGGACCGAATGAGTTTTTACACGTGCCCTACGCCAAAAAACTCACAGCCGCAGTGGCGCATGTCATCGCGCAAATGCCGGCTTGAGCGGACAAGGCGACGCGGCTAATGGCGTCGACGTTCTTCAGGTCGGCACAGGGCGCCGCTGCTGCCAGGCCAGCCAGACCAAAGCTGCGCCAGTCAGTGCCAGCGGTAACAGCGAACCAAGATTGAGCAGTCGCCAGCCCTGCGTCGTGACCAACACGCCGGAGGCTAATGATGTCATCGCCAACACCGCAAAAACGCAGAAGTTCAGAGCGCCTTGCGCCTTGTCTTTTTCTTCCGGACGGTAAGTTGTCAGCGCCAGTGCGGTGGCGCCGGTGAACAGAAAATTCCAACCGACGCCGACCAAAAACAGCGCCACCAAAAACTCGTGCAAGCTGACACCCGACAGCGCCACCATCACGCACAAAATGTTCAACATCAGACCCACGCCCATGATGGACAAAGTGCCAAATCGGCGAATCAGGTGGCCGGTGAAAAAGCCAGGCGCAAACATGCCGATCACATGCCATTGCAAGACCAGCGCCGTGTCGGAAAAAGGCAGGCCGCAGACCTGCATGGCAATCGGCGTGGCCGCCATCAACAGGTTCATCACGCCGTAACCCAGTGCGCCAGCCGCTGCCGCCACGATGAAGGCCGGTTGCCGCATGATCACGCCCAGCGGGCGGCCGCCAGAATGGGCTGTTTGCACCGGCACGGTTGGAAAGCGAATGATCGAGAGCAAGACCATCGCCAGCAGCGCCACGCCGGCCAAAGCCAGGTAAGCGCCGGCAAAGGGGACTGCGGTTAAGTTGCGTGTGTAGGCCGCGAGATTCGGCCCAGCGATTGCGCCAATCAAGCCGCCCGCCATCACCAACGAAACCGCTTTTTCTTTGAACGCCGGTACCGCTAATTCGGCCGCCGCAAAGCGGTACAGCTGCGCGTTGGCGTTGTAATAACCGGCTATCAAGGTGGCGCCGACCAGCAGCCAAAACTGGCTGGTGTAGGCCGCCCAAGCGCACAGCAGCGCTGAGCCTAAAGCCACGGCCAAACCCAGCTGAAACGAGTTTTTCCGGCCAAAGCGTTTTTGTGTTTTCGCCACCAGACCGGTCGACAGCGCACCGCCAACGACATAGCCCATCACCGGCAAGGTGGCCATCCAACCCAGTGGTGCCAGACTCAGCCCGACCAAGCCATTGATGGCGATGAAGGTCACGTTGTTGGTCAGGAACAGCCCTTGGCAGAGCGTGAGAAGCCAGAGGTTGAGATTCATAAGCTAGCGTTTATACATGAGCTTGAAGGGGCCGTTAGCGCAGAGGTCAGTGATTCAAGGCGAGCACCAAGGCCGTTAACGCAGCGGTTTCTGCCCGCAGCACCCTGGGGCCCAAGGTCACCGGCCTGAACCCGCTGGCGATGGCCAAGGTTTCTTCTTGCGCGCTCAAACCGCCTTCCGGGCCGCTCAAAAAGCACACGGCGGCGTTGTTTGGCAGTTGGGCCAGCGCTTGGGCCAAAGGCTGCGTACCTTCCGCCAACGAGAGAAGGCAGCGCAGCACCGGCTGTTCGGCTGTGTCCGCAGGCAGGGCTTTTAGCCAAGCCGTGAGATCGCGCACTGGCGCCACTGTCGGGACACGGTTGCCACCGCATTGTTCACAGGCTGCTACCGCGACGGACTGCCAGTGGTTTTGTTTTTTTTCCGCGCGTTCGCCCGACAGGCGCAGCACGCTGCGGCTGGTGTGCAGCGGCTGCAGGCTGTTGATTCCGATCTCGGTGGCTTTTTCGATCAGCCAGTCCATGCGTTCATTGGCGGGCATGCCCACCGCAAGTTGCACGCTGCGGCTGGCTTCGCGCTCGCTGGCGCGGTGTGCGCCCAGGCAGACGTCGACATCGCTGCGGCCCATGCGCGTGATGGTGGCGTCCCACTCGCCGCCCTGGCCGTTGAACAGCGTGATGCTTTGGCCGGGCTGCATGCGCAGCACTTGCACATGGCGCGCGGTGCTGTCGGGCAGGCTCAAGGTTGCGCCTGCCGCCATGGGCACATCGGCAAAAAAACGCGCGGCCATTAAAAGGTGTATCCGATGCGGGTTTCGTTGCCTTCAATCTCGTCGAGCAAGACCATCAGCGGCCCGAGCTGGCGGTAACGCGAGGCGGTGCTGCGGGCGTACTTGATGAAGCGCGGCGTATCCGCCAAATACTGCGACTTGCCGTCGCGCAAGGTCAGGCGCGCAAAAATGCCGAGGATTTTCAGGTGTCGTTGCAGACCCATCCACTCCACCGCGCGGTAAAACTCGCCAAAGTCATCGCCCACCGGCAAGCCGGCCTTGCGGGCTTTTTGCCAGTAACGGATGGTGATGTCGATCACGAACTCTTCATCCCAGCTCAAGAAAGCGTCGCGCATCAGGCTGGCGATGTCGTAGGTGATCGGGCCGTAGACGGCGTCCTGGAAATCCAACACGCCAAGCGCGGGGTGATGCTCGACCGATTTTGCGGGGATGAAATTTTCCGCAGGGCCGCCCCAAGGAAAATTAGCCCCTTGAGGGGGCAGCGAACCACACGCAGTGGGGAGCGTGGGGGCCATTAGATTCCTGGGCATGAAGTCGCGGTGCACAAACACGCGCGCGCCACCCAGAGAATTCAGATTGCTGTCTTTGATCTGCGTAAAAAACCCAGCCAGCTTTTCTTGCATGGCGGTATCGATCGCCATGCCGCGATGCTGGGCGATGTACCAGTCCGGGAACAATGCCAGTTCGCGCGACAGCAGTGCGTCGTCATAGGCCGGCAAGACGTCAGGCTTTGAAGACTGTTGCCATTGAATCAATACATCCACCGCGTCCATGTACAGCCGGTGTATGAGCTCCCCGTTTTGCGGCACGATGTCCAGCGCGGGTTGTTGCTTGATGACATCCATCATGGTTTGCGAGCCCAAGTCACTCAGCAGCATGAAGCCTTGCGCCTGATCCCAAGCCAACACGCTCGGTGCGTTCAGCCCAGCCTGAGCCATCAGCTCCGCGACCTTGACAAAAGGGGCGCAGTCTTCCTGCGCTGGCGGCGCGTCCATGATGATGCAGCTGTCGGCGCCCTGGTCAATCCGGAAGTAGCGCCTGAAGCTGGCGTCCGCCGAGGCCAAGCGCAGCGTGCTGAGGTCTAGCTGGCAGCTTTCACTGGTGGCCGCCAGCCACTTGGCAAAGGCGGCCGCCCGCGCAGAATCGCTCCAGGCGATGGTTGAAGTGGTGGTCATGACATCGTCTGGGTTATGGGGCGTACTTGAAGAGGGGAGGGTCATGGATAATCAGGCGCAAATCGACAAACCGGGTTTATCTCATATTAATGATGCGTTCTGCATCTCACACTCCCCTTATTCTCGCGCCCATCGGGCATGCTGTCCGCAGCTTGGTCAATTTGATCGCGCTCGGCCTCATGACCGGTGGGCCTTTACACGCCCAAACCTTGCCCACGGGTCTGTCAGGGGGCGAGCTGAGACCGACGCTTAAAAGCTCGCCAAGGCTGGCCGATAAGCAGCCTGAGGGCCCTGGCAATGAGGTGCCGACTTTTGTTTACGGCGACCAGATCACCGGCCGCACCAGCCTTGAAACCACCATTGATGGCAACGCTGAACTGCGACGGGGCAAGACCTCTCTGCGGGCCGACCGGCTTGAATACTTTCAGCCTGACGATCTGGTGAAAACACGCGGCAATGTGCGCATCAGCAATTCTGGCAATTTGTTCTGGGGGCCCGAGCTGGAGGTGAAGATCGACACCTTTGAGGGGACGTTCACGCAGCCAAGTTACCGGTTTTTGTCCGGCGGGAACGGGCAAGCCGCGCAAATTATCTTTGTTGACGACAAACACTTTGTGGCGAACCACGCCACCTACACCACCTGCGAACGTGGCAATGAAGACAGCTGGATGCCTGATTGGCAGATGACCGGCGAGCGTTTCACTTTTGATTTTGACAAAGAAATTGGGACGGTCGCCAGCGGGACCTTGCGTTTCAAAGATGTGCCCATCCTGCATTGGCCCGGTTCGATGTCGTTCCCTTTGAGTGACAAGCGCAAATCTGGCGTGATGGCGCCAACCTTCGCCGTGGATTCGATCAGCGGCTTTGCCTTGACGACGCCTTATTACTTTGACATCGCGCCGAACCGGGATGCCACCCTGACGCCAACGTACGCTAACAAGCGCGGCGTCAACATGGCCGGAGAATTCCGCTACCTCGAACCCACCTACCGCGGCGTGGTGCGCGGCAGTTATCTGCCTGCTGACATGCTGCGCAACGAGGATCGCTGGTCTTTGGGTTATCAGCACAATGGCGTTGTCAACTCGGGTCTTCCCAGCATTGGCAACATCGGTGTCGGCCTGACGCTGAATCGCGTCAGCGACAACAACTATTGGCGTGATTTTTCTGGCTTTGGTGGCACCAGCCTGAGTGGAAACGGTTTAGGCGGCACGACCCTGACGGAGCGTCTGCTGAACAATGATCTCAGCCTGACTTGGGGCAAGGGTTTTTTGAGTACCGGGTTTCGGATCCAAAAATGGCAGGTGTTGCAAGACCCCGCCTCGGTCGTTGTTCCCCCTTATGACCGGTTACCGCAAATCACCGCCCGATATGCCCGCAGCAACGTGCCGCTGGCGGGTGTCAGCGGCGTTGATTGGTCGGTGGACGGCGACTTCACTGGTTTCTCTGCTGCGAGCGTCCCGGGCTACTTTCCGTCCAATGGGCAACGGGCTTTCGCGCGGGCGGAAGTCAGTCGGCCGTTTCTTTGGCCCGCTGGCTACATCACGCCCAAGCTGCAACTGCGAGCGACCAGTTATCAGTTTGACTCTGCATTGACCACTGCCGGCAGTGGCGGTACCACGTCCGCCAATGTGGTGGTCCCCACCTTCAGCTTGGACGCTGGGTTGCAGTTTGAACGTGACGCCTCTTTCTTTGGCCGCAATCTCACGCAGACGCTGGAGCCACGCGCGTTTTACGTGCGTACGCCGTACCGGAATCAAAACTTCTTGCCGGTCTACGACTCTGGCCAGAACAGTTTCAATTTCGCCACGGTCTTCACTGAAAACGCCTTTGCCGGCAATGACCGGATTTCAGATGCGAATCTGCTGACCTTGGGCGTGACGTCGCGCTTGCTAGACCCCGCCAGCGGGGCTGAGCTGGTGCGCTTTGGCGTGGCCCAGCGCCTGCGTTTTGAGGACCAGCTCGTCACGCTACCTGGCGGTGCCCCCGTGATCGACCGACTGAGTGACCTGTTGCTCGGTGCCACTGCGAACTTGACGCGCGAATGGTCGGCAGACGCCACCACGCAATACAACCAGAAGCTCAGTGAAATTGAGCGTAGCAGCTTTGGGGTGCGTTACAGCCCCAGCAACTACCGGGTCATCAACGTGTCTTATCTGAAGCAGGTCGGCGTCAGCGATCAGCGTGGTGTCAGCTGGCAATGGCCGATCAATGATCTCTGGGGCGACAAGGGCGAAGACCTCGGTGCAGGCCGCGGCCAAGGGGGTGGGCGTTGGTATACCGTTGGGCGCTTGAACTACAGCATGCTCGACAAAACATTGGTCAATTCCGTCGTTGGCTTTGAATATGACGGCTGCTGCTGGATCGGCCGTGTGGTGTTGCAGCGCACACCTGTCATCACCGCTGTTGGAACCTCCCAGCTTGGCAATACCCAGCTCATGTTCCAGCTTGAATTTGTCGGTTTCGCAAGGATTGGCGAAAACCCCCTTCAAGCGCTCCGCGCCAATATTCCAAAATACCAACTCCTGCGCGAGCAGACCGCACCGCCAAGCCGGTTTACCAACTATGACTAAGCACTTTTCACCATTCGTCTCAGCCCAGTCCCTACCGAGTGGTCTGAATCGACTCGTCGCGGCGCTGACGCTGGCGGCGGTGCTGCTGCCGGCGAGCGCGCAAACCTTGCGACTACCGGGTGCAGCCCGGGCTGCCAGTCTGCCTTCAGCGGCCGCTACTGGCACGGACTCTCGCTCGGGTGACTTCATCGTCGCGGTCGTCAATTCCGAGCCCATCACCAACAACGAAGTGCAAGCCCGTTTGGTCCGGATTGAGCAGCAACTGTCGCGCCAAGGCACGGTGCCCCCGCGCAATCAGCTGGCGCGTGAGGTTCTGGAGCGCTTGATCCTCGAGCGCGCTCAGCTGCAATTGGCGCGCACGCTGGAAATACGCCCTGAAGAAGCGGCGGTTGATCAAGCCGTCGCGACCGTTGCCAGGCAAAACAAGCTGTCCTTGGACGAGTTGAAAAGTCAGCTGGCGGCGGATGGCATGGACTTCACACGCTTTCGGGCGGACCTGCGCGACGAGTTGACCTTGGTACGGCTGCGCGAACGTGAAGTCGATTCGCGCGTCAAAATCAGCGAACAAGATATCGACCAGTTTCTGCGTGAACGCGACGCGCAGGCGCAAGCCGGCCCAGAATTGCTCAACATCGCCCAGATCTTGGTGGCCGTGCCGGAAACGGCCACTCCCGAGCAGGTGAGCGTTCTGCAGGCGAAAGCTGAGCGTGCCGTGGCGCGTATTCGTGCCGGCGAACCCTTTGCCACAGTAGCCGCTGAAATGTCGGACTCGCCAGAAGCTGCGATCGGCGGCGAACTGGGTCCACGGCCGGCCGAGCGCTTGCCAACGCTGTTTGTCGACGCAGTACGCAGCCTTCAGGCGGGCGGTTTGGCTGGACCGCTGCGCAGCGGTGCTGGTTTTCACGTGATCAAACTGATCGAGAAAAAGCGAGGTATCACCGCCCTCAGTGTGACCCAGACCCGTGCGCGCCACATCCTGCTGCGGCTCAGCCCTGAACTGAGGGAGCAAGCCGCGAAAGACAAACTGGCCGACTTCAAGCGTCGCATTGCCGCCGGGCAAGCGGACTTTGCGACCTTGGCGCGGGAGAACAGTCAGGATGGTTCGGCCAAGGAGGGGGGCGATCTTGGCTGGGCCTCGCCAGGCATGTTCGTGCCTGAATTCGAGCAGGTCATGAACCAGCTCGCGCCCGGTCAAGTGGCCGACCCACTGGTGTCACGTTTTGGTGTCCACCTGATCGAGGTGTTGGAGCGACGTGAGAAGGCACTCACCGAGCGTGAGGAGCGTGAGGTGGTGCGTAACCAGCTGCGCGAGAAAAAAATTGACGAAGCCTTTAACCAGTGGCTGCAAGAAGTGCGCGGCCGGGCTTACGTGGAATTTCGAAATTGAGTAGAGCCCCCACGCTTTTCACTGCGTGTCATGCGCTGCCCCCCGAGGGCGCGCATTTTTCCTTGGGGCGGCCCTGCGGAAAAACAGAGCCTCACCAAGTAGCCCATCTAGTTAGTCCACGGCCTCTCGAAGAAAAGAAAATCGCATGAAACACATCGCGCGCAAACGCTTCGGGCAGCATTTTCTGACCGACCGCGGCATTATTGAGGACATCATCCAGGCGATTGACCCGAAGCCCGGTGATCCCATGGTCGAGATCGGCCCTGGTCTGGCGGCGATGACGCAACCCTTGGTGGAGCGCCTTGGGCATCTCACGGTGATTGAGCTGGACCGTGATTTGGCCAGTCAGCTACGGGCGCATCCCCAACTCACTGTGGTTGAGAGTGACGTGCTGAGAGTTAATTTCCGGGCACTCGCAGCCGACATTTGTGGTCCATCAGACAAATTGGGGAGCGTGGGGGCAAACAAGCTCCGTGTGGTTGGCAACCTGCCCTACAACATTTCTACGCCGATTCTGTTTCATCTGTTGGATGTGGTCGACGTGATCGAAGACCAGCACTTCATGTTGCAAAAGGAAGTGATTGACCGCATGGTGGCCAAGCCTTCAACGTCTGACTACGGCAGGCTGAGTGTCATGCTGCAGTGGCGCTATGCCATGGAGAATGTGTTGTTGGTGCCGCCGCAAAGCTTTGACCCACCACCGCGTGTGAACAGCGCCGTGGTGCGCATGGTGCCGCATCCCGAGCCGGCTGTGTTGGAGGTGAGATTGCTCAGCGAAGTGGTGCAAGTGGCCTTTAGCCAGCGTCGTAAATTATTGCGGCACACGCTTGGCCGCTGGTTGGAGGAGCGTGAATTCAGTGGTGAATTCAACATCCAGCGCCGCGCAGAAGAAGTACCTGTCGCCGAATACATTGCGTTGGTGCAGGCCCTGTCTGCTAACGGGGTCGTGGCGAAATCGTGATCAAGAAAAAGCCCGCTTGAAGCGGGCTTTTTCTTTGGCAAGCGTGGCGGTTCACCACAAGTTGTGGATGCGAGCAGTTTTAAGCTGCTGCCATCCAGTAACCCGCGTTGAAAGGACTGCTCATGCGAAGTGCCAATGGTGACACGTCGATCAGTTTGTCGGTCGGCATCACTTCGCCGCCTTCATCCACTGCTTGCTGGGCCTCATTCGCCCGATCCCCTTGGCCGATGTCTGGGGAGCGGGCTACAGAAAAGAATAGAAGCATCGGAACGGAATCTTTCGATCCGCCCAATAGTCAGCCGCATCTCTAAAGATGTCCAGCAGCTGCTCGCGCGCTTCTTTGTCGAACTTGGCGTTGGCTGGGATTTGCTCCAGCACCACGATAAAGCCAGGCTGTTGGCCAGACTTGTGAACCAAGTCGGTCATGCAGTCATACAGCGCATCGAAGTTTTTGCCGAAATGGGCGGGGAAGGTGTACTGGGCCGCGATCATGTCCAACACATCTTGCTTGCTTTGGGCGTTGCCCAGATTAGCGTACAGGAAGTGATGGCCTAATTCGGTTGCCGCATCTTGCAATTCCGGTACGCGAAATGCGCGTATGGATTGAACAATATTTGGCCTCACAGTACGAAGTGGTGTGTCCATCTTCGTTTCTCTTTCTAATAACAAGTTAACCAACACATAAACTGAAACTGTCCAAACCGTTCGATGTCAGCGAACGATCTGCCGATAACTGGCGTAGTGGTCTTCGGTGTAAAAACAAGCGTCTGGAGCAGCTGGCTTGTCGCCGCCGCACACAATACGCCGTGCACCGCGGCTACGTTCTCCTGGCGTTTTGACGGTGTATTCACGGTAATAACCGCGCTGGCGGGCCGGCAGTAAATGCTCCCGGTTGCCAAACACCGCGCCATCCTTGTCGTATTTGAAGGGGCCGCCCTGGTAAATCAGCGCCATCATGGTTTGGCCTTGAGCCGGCAGTTGATTCAGCGCGATTTGATCGTTAGGGCCGGCCGCCGGGCCTTTGGCGTGCACCGTGAAAGTGCTAAAAATGCCCGACAGCACCAACACCAGCAGCAGCGCGGCAGCGATGGCTTGGCACTGCGTACCCCAACTCCAATAACTCCAACGACGGCTGCGGAACATGAATGAAAAAACGCCTTTCGTGAACTCCAAGATGGACCGGTATTTCCGGGTTAACCCTGAAACTTCAAGCGCCGTAGTTTGACTCATGTGAACGGAAAATGCAATAGCCTGCCTATAAACTAGGCAGCCAGCGCCGGGGCTTTTCAGTTGAAAGTGGGCGCTGGCCTGCGCGCGCAGCGGTTATCGCCCCGCGTTGGCGTCCGCAACGGTCAAGGCAGTCATGTTCACCAGACGCCTGACGGTGGTGCTGGCGGTCAGAATATGCACTGGTTTATCTGCTCCGAGCAGAACCGGGCCGACCGCAATATTGCCGCCCGCGGCTGTTTTGAGCAGGTTGTAAGCGATATTGGCGGCGTCGATGTTCGGCAGCACCAGCAAATTGGCTTCGCCGCTGAGCGTGCTGTTTGGCATGACAAGGCCACGCGCATCGGCATCCAATGCGACATCGCCGTGCATCTCACCGTCAACTTCGAGCCAAGGTGACTTTTCGCGCAGTAATTCGAGGGTTTGGCGCATCTTGATGGCGCTCGGCAGATTCGATGAGCCAAAGTTCGAGTGCGACAACAAGGCCGCTTTGGGTTTGATGCCGAAGCGCATCATTTCTTCCGCAGCCAAGGTGGTAATTTCAGCGAGTTGCTCGGCCGTTGGGTCATAGTTGACGTGCGTGTCGAGCAAAAATACCTGGCGACCCGGCAAAATCAGGCCATTCATGCAGGCGTAAGTGTTCACGCCGGCACGTTTGCCAATCACTTGGTCAATGTATTCAAGATGCAGCGCCGTGGTTCCCCAAGTGCCGCAAATCAAACCGTCAACGTCGCCCTTGTGCAGCAGCATGGTGCCGATCAAGGTCAGGCGGCGGCGCATTTCTATTTTGGCCATTTGCACCGTGACGCCGCGGCGTTCCATCATGCGGTGGTAGGTTTGCCAGAAGTCGCGGTAGCGGTGATCTTGCTCGACATTGACAACGTCGTAATCGAGCTCTTCTTTCAGGCGCAGACCGAACTTCGCAATGCGCTGCGCAATCACTGCGGGTCGGCCAATCAGGGTCGGTCGGGCCAGGCCCTCGTCGACGACGATCTGGCAAGCCCGCAACACACGCTCTTCTTCGCCTTCGGCGTAAGCCACGCGCTTGCGGCTGCCCGCTTTGGCGGCGGCGTAAATCGGTTTCATCACCGTACCCGAGGCGTAAACAAAACTTTGCAGCTTCTCTCGGTAAGCGTCCATGTCTTCGATCGGGCGCAGCGCGACGCCACTGTCGGCGGCCGCTTGGGCAACCGCCGGGGCGATTTTGATCATCAGGCGTGGATCAAATGGCTTGGGAATCAGGTAGTCAGGGCCAAAAGCCAGCTGTTCGCCGACGTAAACAGCAGCGACCACTTCGCTCTGCTCCGCCTGAGCCAGTTCGGCAATGGCATGCACTGCCGCAATTTCCATTTCGACCGTGATGGTCGACGCGCCAGCGTCCAACGCGCCCCGGAAAATGTACGGGAAGCACAGAACGTTGTTCACTTGATTCGGGTAATCCGAGCGACCTGTCGCCATGATGGCGTCATTGCGCACGGTTTTGACGTCTTCAGGCGTGATCTCTGGATTCGGGTTGGCCAAAGCAAAGATGATCGGATTGGCTGCCATCTTCGCAACCATGTCCTTTTTCAGGACGCCGCCAGCCGACAGGCCGAGGAAGACGTCAGCGCCTTCGATGATCTCGCCCAGCGTGCGGGCTGGGGTTTTTTGCGCGAACAGGATCTTATCTTCGTCCATCAGCTCGGTACGGCCTTCATAAACCACGCCGGCCAGGTCGGTGACAAAAATGTTTTCGCGCGGAATACCCAGTTTCACCAAAAGTTTCAGGCAAGCCAGAGCCGCAGCGCCTGCGCCAGAGGTCACCAATTTGACTTGTTTCGGATCTTTGTTCGCTACTTTCAGTGCGTTCAAAATAGCGGCGCCAACGGTGATAGCTGTGCCGTGCTGGTCATCATGAAAAACCGGAATCTTCATGCGCTTGCGCAGTTCCCGCTCGATGTAGAAGCAGTCGGGTGCGCGGATGTCTTCCAGGTTGATGGCACCAAAAGTCGGCTCCAGCGAAGCAATGATGTCGACCAATTTGGCCGGGTCGAGTTCGTCGATCTCGATGTCAAAGACGTCCACGCCAGCGAACTTCTTGAACAAAACGGCTTTGCCTTCCATCACGGGCTTGGACGCCAGCGGACCAATGTTGCCCAGACCGAGTACCGCCGTGCCGTTGGTGATGACGGCGACCAAATTGCCGCGACTGGTGTATTTGTAGGCAGCGTTCGGGTCTTTGACGATTTCTTCGCAGGGGGCGGCAACGCCGGGCGTATAGGCCAAGGCCAGGTCGCGCTGGTTAATCAGCTGCTTGGTGGCTGTGATGGCCACTTTACCTGGGGTTGGAAATTCGTGGTACTCGAGCGCAGCGCGACGCAGTTCGTCGCGTTTTTCTTGTTCGTGGTCAACCGGCGTGTGTGGCATGTGAGACGTCTCCTGCGGGGACGGCCCCATGGCCGTCATTTGCTTGTAAGGAATGCGATTGTAGGCTTGCTGTCGGAGAGGCCTTTCGGTGGCCCCGTACAAAAGGGTTCGGTTACTTTTGACTTTTTTGACGGGACTCTTTTCCGCGGGTGAGCAACTGCGCTTGAGCCTTGTCAGCCGTCCGCTAGCCACGATCCGCAGCGACAACGCATGGCAGTGCCGGTCATAGCTGATATGTCCCGCCTCGCCTAGGCCGAATGCTTGGATGCTTTTAAAGTCAGTAGACCGTCGGATAACTCGATCAGCGGCTCCACCCAACTGGCATCTAGGAACAGGCACGTGACAAACATCAAACATGCAATCGCTGTAATACTGCTGGGTGGGCTCGGTTGGGCGGCCGCCTCAGCGGCTGCATTTCCAGGCAAGCCGGTCCGCATGATCGTGCCTTTCCCTGCCGGGGGAGCTGCCGACGCGATGGCGCGTGGCATGGCGCTGCGTTTAGGGGTCGAGTTGGGTCAGCCGATCATCATCGACAACCGCGGTGGTGCCGGTGGAGCGCCGGCCGCAGAAGCGGTGGCGCGGGCTGCGCCAGATGGTTACACGGTCCTGTTCGGCACCATGGGAACGCAGGCGATCAACCCAGCGCTCTACCCCAAATTACGCTACGACGTGTTGAAGGATTTCGCGCCCATCAGCCTGACCCATATCACCCCACGCGTGCTGGTGGTCAGGTCCTCCTTGCCAGTGAAAAGCATTCCCGAACTGTTAGCGCTGGCTAAAAAGCAACCGGGTGTGTTGACGTATGGCTCTGCAGGCAGCGGAAGTTCCAGTCATCTGTCTGGCGCACTGTTTGAGTCGCTGGCGGGGGTCGACATGATGCATGTGCCGTATCGCGGTAGCGCGCCGGTCTTGATGGATATGCTGGCGGGGCGCATCGATATGACGTTCGACTCTTACACGGTCTACGAGGAGCACATCAAAAGCGGCAAGGTGCGCGTGTTGGGCGTCACCTCTAAAGCGCGCATGGGTATCTTGCCCCAGACGCCGACCATTTCTGAGGCCGGTCTGGTGGGCTACGACGTTTCCAACTGGCTGGGTCTGTTGGCGCCCGCCGGCACACCCAAAGACGTGCTGGCCACATTACACGCTGCACTCGGCCGCGCCATGGCGACGCCGGCGCTCAAACAGCAGCTCATAGCGCTGGGCATTGAGCCGACTTTTGGCAGTCCGGAGGAGTTCTCATCCTTGATTCGGGCCGAGTTGCCCAAGTGGGCGGCGCTCGTGAAGAGATCTGGCGCCACCGCTGATTGATGCCGTGACAAGGGAGTTGCTGCCCCGGGACGATGCACTGATCGACGTTTTGATCGATGACAAGGGGCGCAGTCGAGAAACGATTGTTTTACTGCCTTCGTCGCAGCGCGATTCACTGGATTTCACGGACGTCGCGCAAGGCTTGGCCGATCAGGGATTTCGCGTGTTAC
Source organism: Comamonadaceae bacterium (assembly GCA_947450765.1). Classification (GTDB taxonomy): domain Bacteria; phylum Pseudomonadota; class Gammaproteobacteria; order Burkholderiales; family Burkholderiaceae_C; genus Polaromonas. The sequence continues at coordinate 88,715 of CANFXC010000005.1, forward strand.
GTCCTCAGCCACGCGGCATGGGCCGCAGCAGCGCACCGCCGGCCGGCTTGACGCTTCACACCCTGGCGGCAGATGTGGCCCATGTCATTGACCGGTTGGGCGGTGGCCGGGCGATCGTTGCCGGCCATGCTTTTGGGCATTACGTGGCGCGCGTCACCGACCTCCATCACCCTGAAAGTGTGCGCGGCGTGGTGTTGCTCGCGGCTGCAGCGCGGGAGTTCCCTGCGGAACTCAGCGCCGCGTTGGACATCGCCGCCGACAACACGCGCCCGAAGGCTGAACGGCTGATGCACCTCAGGCACGCCTTTTTTGCGCCCGGTAACGATGCCTCGGCCTGGCTTGAGGGCTGGCATCCGCAGTGGCGAGCGCTCTATCGTCTAGCGACTGCGAGCCCGCCTAAAGAGCATTGGTGGTCTAGGACCCACGCACCGATTCTGGAGCTGCAGGGCAGACAAGACCCTTGGCGGCCCCCTGCCAGCCGGGCAGAACTACAAGACAAACTGGGCGACACAGTCAGCCTGTGCGTGATCGACGATGCCAGTCACGCCTTGATCCCCGAGCAACCTGCTGCGGTCACTGCGGCCATTGTTGACTGGGCGCGTGGACTGAGTTTTTGAGGCCGAGAAGCCAATCCCTTTCACATCAAAACAACCATCCCCTTTGGAGAATTTATGCAGAACTTCCAGCAACTCAAGGTTGAGATTGCCGATCACATCGCCACACTGACCCTCAACAGCCCGCCGGTGAACGCGCTGACGCGGGTCTTGAACGATGAGCTGACGCGTGCGCTTGATTGCATTTCAGAGATGGATGAAGTCCGCGTCGTCGTCTTGACCGGCGCAGGCAAAGTCTTTTGCGCTGGAGCAGACCTCAAAGGGCGCGTTGACAACATCAAAGGGCCGGGCGACCTGCCGGCGCATTCACGCCGAACCCGCGAATGTTTTCATGCCATTCGTGAATGTGCCAAGCCTGTGATCGCAGCGATCAACGGCGCAGCGCTGGGTTCGGGCTTGGCCATGGCCGCCTCTGCCGACATCCTCGTGGTGTCAGACAAAGCCTCGCTGGGCTTGCCGGAAGTGGATGTCGGATTGCTCGGTGGTTGCAGCCATGCGATGCGCCTCTTTGGTCACTCCCGACTGCGTCGCATGGCGCTGACGGGTTACCGGGTGCCGGGCGCCGAACTCTATCGCCTAGGCATTGCCGAGTTCTGCACCACACCCGAAGAATTGATGCCCACCGCGATGGAGTTGGCCCGGACGATCGCGTCCAAGAGCCCGGTGTCGACCCGCATGGGCAAGCACACCATGAACGTGATCGAGGACATGAGCCTGCGTGACGGCTATCGCTATGAGCAGGACATGACGGCCACCATTGGCAAGACTGAAGATGCCCGCGAGGCGCAACTCGCCTTCAAAGAAAAACGCCTGCCGGTGTTTGTCGGCCGTTAAAAAGCTGGGGGCGACCTTCTCATGGCCATCACTGCAGACCTCATCAAGACTGTCACGGCGCAGCTCTACAACCGCTCACTGCGGCGTATTCCTGACGACACCAAGGCGGCGTTGGCGCTGGCTGGCAGCGTTGAGCGCAACGAGACGGCTCGCCACACGTTGCGCATCATGATCGCCAGCGCTGAAGCGGCCGAGCGCAGCGATCATTTCGTGTGTTCGGATGCCGGGGTGCCGGTCTACTTTGTGCGCGTTGGCACGCAGGCTAGGTTCAGTGGCAATGTGCGCCAAGCCATCACCGACGGCTTTGCAGAACTGGTTGCCAGTATCCAGCCGCCACTGTTGCCGCATGTCACCAACCCGCTGACGCTGGAGCGCGGTCACCACGGCAAAGACATGCCGATCGTGACCTTTGACATGGTGGACGATCAGGATTTTGTCGACATCACTTGCTCCCCCAAAGCGCTGGGTTCGGGACGCTGGGCGGCGCTTGAGATATTCAGTTTCCCCGACCTGCACACGATCGAGGAATTCGTCATGAACACCGTGCTCAAAGCCGGTTCCCAGCCTTGCCCGCCCGTGGTGATTGGTGTTGGCATTGGCGGCACCTTCGACTACGCCGCCAAGATGTCCAAAGAGGCGACGCTGCGGCCCATCGGTGAGATCAACCCCGAACCTATCTTGGCCGACATGGAGCGCCGCTTGGCCCGGGCTATCAACAAGACCGGTTTTGGACCGATGGGCACTGGCGGTGACAGCACCGCGATGGCTGTGCATATTAACTACGCAGCCGGTCACGGCTTCACGCCGGTGGCGGTGTCTTTCAACTGCTGGATCAACCGGCGCACCCGGGCGCGCATCTACAACGATGGTCGCGTCGAGATCGTGGAGTAGTCGTGTCAACTCAAACCCACCGCATGCAGTTCCCGCTCAGTGCAGAAGACGCCCGTACTTTGCGCGCCGGGGACCAAGTCGTCATCGACGGTGAAATCATCGTCACCGCCGGCCTGCCGACGCATCAGCGTTTGATGCGCTGTCTTGATGGCGCTGAGCCGCTGCCCATGGCGATGCAGGGGCAGACGCTGTTTCACATTGGCAGCTACAGCCAAGAAAATGCAGAGCGCTTTGAGGTTCTCTACATCAACCCGACCACCAGCACGCGCTTTAACCCTTACATGCCGCGACTGATCGAGGGTCTGGCCTTGCACGCGGTTGGCGGCAAGGGTGGCCTTGACGCCGCCTCCGCCGCAGCCATGCAGCGCGCGGGTTGCGTTTATTTGTCGTTCTTGGGTGGCGGTTGCACGCTGTTGTCGCAAGCCGTGCGAGAAGTGCTGGGCGTTGGCTGGCGCGAGATGCTGACGCACTACCGCGTGGTGCGTCTGCGGGTCGAAGGGCTGGGTCCGGTGACGGTGGCGATGGATGCACATGGCCACAGTCTGTATGCCGATGCTGCACAGCAGGCCCAGCGCAGTTTGCCGGCGCTGATGGCGGAGCTTGACGCCGATCGCCTGCGCTGAAATGGGGCTGTCATGCGCCCCGGCGCATGACAGCATTGCCAGCCAAGGCTCTAGCTGGGGAGACCCTGAAGCGATAAATTTCCCTGTATGAAAAGCAGCGAAGAAAAATCAATGAACCCACGCACGGGGCCGCTGTCGCATGTGCGTGTGTTGGACCTCAGCCGAATTTTGGCCGCGCCGTGGGCTGGCCAGATTCTGGCTGACCTGGGCGCCGAAGTCATCAAGGTCGAAAAACCCGGGGCCGGCGATGACACCCGCTCTTGGGGGCCGCCGTTCCTGAAG